>DXGQ01000041.1 GCA_019113845.1 Candidatus Anaerobutyricum avicola | reverse complement strand
ACAGCATTCTGAATATTTAGTATCTGACCAGTCCTATATTGGGGAATGGTCTGTTAAGGTTACCCTTTTTCGCTCTACTGTAATAAATTTAATTTTTTCATATCACCTCTTGACATTTCTTAGCTGGACTTACAAGTTCTTTTGTTTTTTGATGTGCCTACTATAGCACGCGGTCTCCTCGCCGTACAATCGGTTCAGAACCGATAGGTGCATCGTTTCAAAAAGCACAAAAAAAAGAACCCCCGTCTTTGAAACGAAGGTTCAGAATGTGTGGAATTATAGTAAAACATACAAAACCACTCCTCAAATCACAGCAAATGTACAAAAAAGCAGGGGAGCTCTCATTGCTTGCGGTGTTCCAGATTTTTATATTCCTCATCCCGGTATCTGTCGTCCTGTGGGCCGGCGTAAGCTTGCGCCGCCCGCGCCAGCTCCCCGGTGGACATGGACGGCACCTGGTCCATATGCTCCAGAATAAAATGCACCACATCCCTCTCGTGATTGGTAAATCGTTCTTCCTCCCGTAACCTCTCCAATAACATTCTTACTGTCTTCTCCTCTCCCCTGTTTTCTTCATATTTTATCTATGATAACACAATCGGGGCAAGTTTTCAGCAGATGATGAGGAAAAACTGTCGCTTGGCTGCCATGAAATCTCCGTGGCAGCCAGAAGTACTTTAATTCTCCAGTCCCCGTCTGCGGAGCACCCGTTTTTCTACGGTGCGGAAGATGGCCTGGTCGATGAAGATACCTACCAGCACGATGACAACCATGACGAGCATGACCTGATTGATATCCGCCAGGTTACGGCCGGTGATGAGCGTCTGCCCCAGTCCGATGGATGTGGTCATGACTTCGCCGCTCATCAGCGCTCTCCACGCGAAGGACCAGCCCTGTTTCATGCCGGCGATGAGCTCCGGCAGAGCGGCCGGGAAGACGACTTTCCAGTAAATCTGCTTCTGGTTGGCGCCCATGGTGAGCGCCGCTTTCTTGTAGATCGGCGGCACGTTATTGATGGCGTTATCCACAGCAATGGCGATGCTGAAGGCAGAACCCATCACGACAACGAAGATGATGGCGGTCTGGGTCAGGCCGAACCAGAGGATGGAAAACGGCACCCAACAGATACTCGGGAGGGTCTGCACGCCCATGATCAGAGGCCGGAGGTTCCTGTGAAGGAATCCGAAATGATTCATCAGGATGCCCAGGATTCCTCCCAGCACCAGTGAGATCACATAGCCGATGGCGCCGCGGAGGAGGCTGTAACCGATGGAGGTCAGAAGGCTTCCGTCTTCCATCAGGTCAAGAAAACTCTCCCATACGCCGGCTGGCGACGGCATGGCGTAGCCTTTCCAGATGGAAAGTCCGTCCACGCCGACCACATAGATGATCTGCCACAAAACGACAATGGCTGCCAGGAAGACGATTTCCTGTATGATTGCTGCTTTTTTGCTTCCTTTTTTCATGCGTTCTCATCCTCCCCCTGTATCTCATCAAGAATCCTGTGTCGGTATTCGATAAATTTCTCATCATACACATGCCGCGGGCGGTCCAGTTCCACATCGACGATATTGCGGATGCTGCCTTTTGCGGCGGACATCACCGCGATCCGGTCGCCCAGGAAGACAGCCTCTTCCACGCTGTGGGTGATAAAAAAGATCGTTTTCTTTGTCTGCATCCAGATATCCTGCAGCTCCTTTCTCAAACGATTGGAGGTCTGCTTATCAAGCGCGGAAAACGGTTCATCCATCAGAAGGATTTCCGAATCCATGGTGAAGGCTCTTGCCAGCGCCACCCTCTGGCGCATACCGCCGGAGAGCTGATGGATGGCGTATTCTCTATAATCGTTTAACTGCATCATTTCCAGATATTTATCCGCCCGTCTCTCCTGCTCTTCTTTCGGCACGCCTGTCATCTCCATGCCGAACTTGACATTCTGAATGACATTGAGCCACGGGAACAGGGCGTGTTCCTGGAACATCACCGTCCGGTCGGCTCCCGGTCCTGTGACCGGCTTTCCATTTAAGAGGATCTCGCCGGAGGTCGGCTTTTCCAGTCCGGCGATGAGATTGAGAAGGGTACTCTTTCCGCAGCCGCTCCGTCCGACCACGCATAAAAACTCTCCCTGTTTGATTTCCAGATTCACATTTTTTAATGTGGCCTGATTGGTATCATCAAAGGTTTTGCTCACATTTTTTAATACAAGTGACATGAGAATTTCCTTTCTATTGTCTTCTCTCAAAATCGCAGAACCGTTTGCATCTGGCTCTGCGATCTTCCGATATCTGCTATTTTCTGTTCTTTGCTCTGTCAAGGATATCTTTTTATCAATTTACGGTGACGATCAGGTTCTCTCCCGGCAGTTCGTCAATGAATTCCTGCTCCAGAGATACCTGTGCGAAATCGTCCATGGCTTCCGGATTGATCTCTGTGGACACAATGATCTTCTGGAACGCGCTGGTCAGCACGTCAAGTTCCAGAGATTTGCCGGTGGCGGCGTTGATCTCCTCGTTGATCGTCTGCGCCGCCGTGGCCATATCTGCGTTGATGGCTTCTGTGGCGGCCTCATGCTGCGCCAGAAACTCATTGACAATGTCCGGATGTTCTTCCATAAATTCATTCCGCACGACCACGACAGCCACCGGGTAATCGCCGTTCATATACAGCTCATCATAATCGAGGACGATCTCCGCGCCGCCCTGCACCAGCTGAGAACCCCACGGTTCCGGTACAACTGCCGCGTCGATGTTGCCCTGATCCATCAGGTTCTGCACATCCGCGTTTTCCACGGCGGTCACTGTGACCGTTCCGCCCTCTTCCACGGTGGAAAGTCCGTTATCGGATAACAGCTTTAAGAGACACAGATGCTGGGTGTTGCCAATCTGTGGCACTGCCACGGTCTTGCCGTCAAGATCCGCCACTGACTGAATATCGGAGCCCGGCGCTTTCACAAGCTCGGCGCCCGCCTGGGTGGAACCGGAGATCACCGACACATCCCCCTCGGAATTAACGTTGGCGCTGATGGCCGGCACCGGTCCGATGTATCCGATATCAATATCACCGGCAAACAGCGCTTCCACCTCGGCCGGTCCTGCGTTAAATGCCGTCCATGCCACGCTCGTATCCTCGCCGAAGGCCTCTTCCAGCGTGCAATTGGCCTTCATATATAATGCCTGGGCGTGGGTCACATTGTTAAAATATCCGATGTTGACCTCATTATCGTCATTGCCGCCTCCGCCGCAACCGGCAAGACCAGCCGTGAGTGTGAGAACCCCCATTATTGCTGCTATTTTTTTCCATGCTTTTATCTTTGCCATAATTTTTCATAACCTCCATTTTTATTCCTTTTTCATGCTCCACAACAAAAATATCCATGCTTGCGATACATTTTCTTCCTGTCGCTTGTGCATCTTTCTCTCCCGGATACGGATGCGCTCTTTTCTTCCATCGCCATATGCTCCCGTATCTTACTTATATCTTATGAAAAAATGTGCTTTCTTACAACGAAGGTTTTTGCAAACGTTTTCTATAAAAATATCTTGTTTTTATGTGGTCTTTTCGATATACTTGTATTAAAATCCGTACATTTTTTAATGTATAACCAATTTTGTAGAAAACGTTTTCACATTTTTAATATTCCGTTTCGAGTTTTAGGAGGTATCACATTATGTCATTAAAAGAAATCGCCAGACGGGCGGGGACGTCCGTCTCCACCGTCTCGCGCGTATTAAATAACGAAAATTATAAATGTTCCGACCCGGAGCTTGCGAAACGCATCTGGCAGGCGGCGAAGGAGCTTTCCTATCTGCCAAATGCCGCTGCCCGGGCGCTGCAAAAGGGAGGCACGCCAGTGCAGGAGACAGAACAAAAGCCGTATTGCTTTGACATTTTTCTGACCCGTTTTCCCTCTCTTGATCAGGATCTGTTTTTCCGGGAGCTTTATGATGACCTGAAGCGGGAGCTTCTGAAGCAGCGCTGTCTCCTCGGAAAGCTCCTGACCGCCCCGGATGTGTCGGCGCTCTTTCAGACTTCGCCCGGCATTTCCGGCAAGGAAAAGCGGGCGGACGGACTGATTCTTCTTGGCAAATGTCCCTCGGAGCTGATCGCCCCGCTCCGGAATTATTACCATCACCTGGCGGGCATTGACCGGAATCCGACGGACTTTGACTACGACGAGGTGGTCTGCAACGGCACGGACGCCGCCGTCACCGCCATGAACTATCTCATCTCTCTCGGGCATAAAAAAATCGCCTACATAGGAGACTGCTCCTATGAGGCGAGATATATCGGTTATTATCAGTCTCTGATCAATCACAATCTGCCGCTGGATTATTCCAATGTCTATCCCACCAGCCAGACCAGGCAGGAGGGGATGCAGATGATGCAGGTGATCCTGCAGAAAAATGAGCTGCCTTCCGCCATTTTCTGTGCCAACGACAGCACTGCCCTCGGTGTCTTTGACTGTCTGAAAAAGCACCGCCGGAAGGGCTACATCCCCTCGGTCATCTCCATTGACAACATTCAGGAATCCGAGGAGACAAGTCCCATGCTCACCACCATCGATATCCCGAAGAAGGAGATGGCGCACCATGCGGTCCTTCTCCTCCTCGACCATATCCGCGGCGGACATAAGGACGCCGTGCGCGTGGAGCTGCCCTGCCGTCTCATCGTCCGGGAGAGCTGCTCCTGGTGCGCAGCATGATGGCGCGGGATCCATGTACATTTCTCATTTTATCCGTTAAACCGCCGCAGCCGTTCCACCACGCTCTCTTTCTTAAAGAACCGGAAAGCTGCCGCCGGAACGAGAGCGCCCAGCACGAGAAGCACCGGAAAGACAAGAAGCATCGGCCAGATCACAAAATGGTATTTCATAAACCACATGCCGCCGGAGAGTACCCGCAGCGCGGTGCAGGAAAACAGCGCGCCGAACACCAGCGAAAAACCAATGGTCGCGATGGCATAATAAAGGCCCTCCAGGATGAGCATTTTCCGAAGCTGGCGTTTTGTCATGCCGATGGCTTCCAGCATGGCAAACTCTCCCTGCCTTGTGACGATGCCTGTTAAGATCGAATTGACAAAATTTAAAATACCGATCAGTCCAATGACCAGAGACAAAACGCCGCCAATGAGAGTAAACAGACCAATCAGCCCGTCAAACTGCTCCAGCCAGTAGCCTTTTGATTCAAAGTCCATGGTCGGCTCCACCTGCGTCGTGTAGGCTTCCAGTTCATCGGCAATCTCCTCTTCCTTATCGTCATCGGCGTTAAAGGAGAAGCACATAAGGTATTCGTCCGACGCCATCTCTTTAAATACCCGGGAAGGGACATAATAGAAAAACGGCGTCATATAACTCCGGTTTGTCAGCGCATAGCTGTTGTCCTTGATGAGCGCCAGCACTTCAAACTCTCTGGTCTGTCCGTCGGCACAGGTGAGCATCACCTTATCGCCCGGCTGGTGGACGATCCCGTCTTGCTGGATCTGATCGTAATCATCCGTCGGCACGCTGACCAGCATATACTTTCCGGTGTCCATTTTTTCTTTTAAGGTTTCCAGATCGGACTCTCCTTTGTACACCTCGATGACAGAATAAAAGAAATCATCCATGCCATAGAAGGAAACCAGCCAATTCTCCTCGTCCAGCTCGTTCAGTTCCATGACTTCTCCCCCGAACTCCTCGCCCGGCTGTCCGTCCGCCGTCCTCGGGAAAGAAGCCGGCGCCTCCCAGGAATCTTTGCGAAGCCCCATATTCTGCGTCATATAGAGCCGTCCGCCGTCCTGATATCCGTCCAGAGACTGGCAGTATTCCACAAAGGATTCTGTCAGATTTTCTTCCTGGATCGTATCCTCAGAGGAACCATAATATCCGGACATCACATTGAAATAGTTGGCGTTGGCCACCTGAAAATCGGTGGAAACAAATCGTTTCAGATACGTGTCCAGATCAAAGGAATGGGTCACGGTAAACACGCTGTTTAAGAGGACGATGGCAAGGGACAGGGAGAAAATGACCAGTACCGTCCGCTTTTTATTTCTTCCCAGATTGGAGAGCGCCATTTTCGGCAGTTTTCCTCCGTCCGTGGACTTCTTCCCCTTTTTCTTTCCTCCGGCATGTTCCGTATAGCGCACCGCCTCCACCGGAGAGACTTTCGCCGCGATCCGCGCCGGTTTTCCGGTGGAGATCCAGACGGTCAGCAGGGTAAAAACCGCGGAGCCGATGAAGATCAGCGGATGCATGGACACGCCCACCTCATTTCCCACGTAGGAAGTCATCGCCATCATCTTTGGCATCATGGCGCTTCCGATAAGATAACCGCACACAAGTCCCGCCGGAATCCCCAGAATACCGAGCAGAAGCGCCTGCCGGCGGATGATCTTCTTGATCTGCCGTCCCGTGGCTCCGATGGTCTTTAAAAGCCCGTAATACTGGATATCCCGGATGACGGATATCTGGAAAATGTTATAGATGATCAGATACCCGGTCAGAATGATGAGCAGCAGTCCTCCTGCCACCGCTCCCACCGTGATCGGGTCTTGCTCGGTGCTGCCGGACACATAGGCCCAGTTTGCATTGCTTGCCACATAATCCGGGCTGGTTTCGTCGGTGGAGTAGCCCGCATCCTCTATGACTTTGTCGAGCTTTTCCTGAATGGAAAAGGAATTAGAAAAGGTGATATCCATCCGGACGGCGCCAGTCGGCGAGTAATCTTTATCATAGGTATAGACCAGTTCGTCAGCATGGGCGCTTAAATACGCCTCCGACACGATGGCAAATCCCACGTCAAGCGCCGGATCCGCCTTGATAACGCCGGACACCGTGAAGGTACGGTTTATCACATTTGCATCGGCATTTTTAATCCGAAGCTGTAAGGTCACCTGCTGTCCGGCCTCTGGCGCAAGCCCAAGAAGGTCCATGGACACATCGTCCATCAGTATCTCGTCAGCTGCCTCCGGCGCCCTCCCGTCAATGATGTCGATAAAACAATGTTTATAATGATACTGCGGATAATACCAGGCTTCCAGATGCCGTTTCAGAAACGCTTCATTTTCCACACTGTACGCCACCAGAATACAGTTTGCCGACTCCACGATGGAAGGATCCTTGCTCAGCTTGTCATACTGTTCCATGGTGATATTTTTGATGACGCCGTGACAGTCGCTGCCCGACTGACGCATGGTCTGGCGCTGAAAGTTCTCCACCGTGCCGATTCCCAGCGTAAAAAGCGTGGTAAATAACATGGCGGTCAGAGCGATGGCAATGACCGCCATGAGATTTCTGGTCCGGGACGCCCGGAAGCTCCGGTCTGACAGCCGCCGGATGACCTTTTTATTCTTCACCTTACGCATCCTGCTCACCACCTTTGATCTTTCCGTCCTCAATGCGGACGATCCGGTCGGCAAGCTGCGCGATCTCTTCATTGTGCGTGATCATCACAATCGTCTGCCCGAACTTCTCACCGGTCACTTTCAAAAGGCTCAGCACATCCTGACTGGTTTTCGAGTCCAGATTCCCCGTCGGCTCATCACAGAGCAATATCGCCGGTTTTGTCGCCAACGCCCGGGCGATCGCCACCCGCTGCTGCTGGCCGCCGGAAAGCTGGTTTGGCATACTGTGAAGCCTCTCTTTAAGTCCCAGCACCTCCGCCACCTGATTCACATACTCCGCATCCACCTCATTGCCGTCAAGCTCGATGGGCAGCACGATATTTTCATAGACATTGAGAACCGGCACCAGATTATAGCTCTGGAACACAAACCCGATCTTTCTCCTCCGGAAAATGCACAGAGCATCCTCCTTCAGCCCGGAAATGTCTTTTCCATCCACAAACACACTGCCCTCCGTCGGATAATCCAGTCCGCCCAGCATATGAAGCAGCGTTGATTTTCCGCTGCCGCTGGTTCCCACGATAGCGACAAACTCGCCTCTCTCCACGCAGAGATTCACGCCGTCCAGCGCCTTCACAAGACTCTCTCCGCTGCCATAATATTTCTTCAGATCCCTTGTCTCCAATACTTTCATGATCGATCGCCTCCCTGATTGTTTCTGTTTTCCTGATGCATTCACAAAAGCAGGATAGAACAGCGGCCGCCGGCAGCATATCCGACAGTGCTCTTCCATCTCTGCTTTTACCATACACTCATATTCTAACCACAATCTTTCTGAAATCTAACAGATATGAAAGGATACCGTGATTGAAGTATTGCAGAAAGAGAATTACTGCCTCAACAGGCACATAGAAAAATGCCGCCTCATATTTTACCTGATGAAACGGCATTTTTACTGTCCTCGATGTAAATACAGCAGAAATTCCGAACCACTGCCCGGCTGTGATTTCACTTTCACGTATCCGTTTTCTTTCCGGAGGATCTCTCTTGTCAGATAGAGGCCAATCCCCACGCCCTCCTCCTGGCTCACCTCTTCCGACCGGTAAAACCGGCCGAAGATTTCAGGAATCTCCTCCTCCCGGATCCCGATGCCCTCATCCCGCACGGATATGGCCAGATATATTTCATACTGGATGACAGAGAGCGTAACCGCGCTGCCCTGCGGCGAATATTTGATAGCGTTATCCAGTACATTTCCAAGAGCTTCTTTTGTCCATTTATAATCAAAACACGCCTCTGCGCTCCCTGTATAGCATTGGCACAGGCGAACGCCTTTTTTCTCTGCTTTCATGATGGATTCCTGCAGCACTTCCGAAAGTAACGGCGTCACTTCCTGCCGTATCGGGCGTACCTCCACGATATTGCTTTCCAGCCGGGACATTTTTGTGAGCGACTGGATGAGAAATTCCAGTTTCTCTGTCTGGCGAATCAGCTCACCAGCCATCAGGAGTGCCTCATTTTGACGGTTCATTCCCTGTTCTTCACCAATCAGTTCTTCCAGCAGAGAAGCATACAGGCGGATATTTGTCATGGGCGTCTTTGTCTGATGAGAAATGTCTGTGACAAGACTCTTGACATTCTCTTTTTCCCGGTTCAGATTCTCCTCAGACAGCACCGACGTGGCAAGAAACCGTTTCCACTTTGTCTCCAGACGGGACAATCTTGTCTCATCATAATCACGTTCCTGAAAATCACCGGAAAGCGCCGCGTCGAGCATCTGTTCGAGACGCCGGATCGTTCTGTTTTCAAACACGAGAAATCCTCCTGTCATCGGAATCCGTCAGGCGTTTCCTATCCTTCCTGTTTTCTGGGCTGCCCGTCCTTTTCCGACGTTTCCTTCTTTTTCTTCCACATATACCCCTGTCCGTAAACGGTCTGGATATAAGATATGCCGTCTTTTTTATTTTCCAGCTTCCGGCGCAGCCGGTTCACCGTCACAGAGAGAGCATTTTCATCCACATACTCTCCCTCGTCACCCCAGAGCCTGTCAAAGAGCAGGTTTCTCGTGAGGAGTCTTCCGGGATTTTCCACAAAGAGACGCAGGAGTCTCTGTTCATTGACACTCAGAGAAAGCTCCCTGCCATCCCTGTAATATTCCAGACGTCCAAAGTCAAACCGAAACGGTTCTTCCTCAAAGACGCCCATTTTCGGTAAAACAGTCCGGGAAGTGAGGTTTCCGCCTTCTGCAGCCGCCGCTGCGCCGTTTCTCTGATACCGGCTGTTATTCTGGAATAAAGCATCAGGACTGCCTGTTCCGGCGCCTGCCCTTCTGGCCGCGATCCGTTTCCGGAAAAGCTGGATCCGCGCCCGCAATATCGCCAGACTGAATGGTTTTGTCATATAGTCGTCTGCTCCCAGCGTCAGTCCCATCACTTCGTCCGTCTCCATGTCATTGGCTGTCAATATCAAAACGAGAGCGTCCGAATTCTCTTTTACCCAGTGCAGGTACTCATACCCGCTTCCGTCAGGAAGATTAATATCGAGGATCACGATATCCGCCGCATCCTTTTCAAAGTCTTCCCTCGCCTGCCGCAGACTGGCGCTTTGCGCGAAGGTAAGCCCTGCCTCCTGCAGCGCCAGGCGGATTCCTTCACTTAATGCCCTGTCATCTTCCACGACCTGAATCCGCACGTTTCTTCCCTCCTTATTGCGCGCTACCCGCAAAAGCAGATGTGACTTTTCGCGATCACATCTGCCTCTGCTTTCTTATTTCTTAAAACACGATAATGTCATATGACTTTGTAAATGTATCTCCCGGCTCCAGAGAGAGAATGCCCGGTTTCTCAGAAATATCTCCCCCAAATCCCCGGTTGTCGCAACGTCCGCACCACGGTTCCAGGCACACATACGGAGCGCCCGGCTTAGACCAGATGCCGAAGTTCGGAAAATCTCTGCTCTCAAGCGCGATGTACGGGGTGCCATCCGGCAGTGCCAGCGCCGCCCACTGAATCTGTCCCTCGTCAAAAATGAGGGCGTCCTGATCGAACATGTCTTTTCTCAGACGGTACTTATGGTCTGTCAGATGAAGCGGCCATGTTTTGTCCATGATGGCTGTCCCGCTGTCCAGATCTAAAAGCCGGTAGGTCAGTTCGTCCACATCCGGGGCAAACTGCAAAAAATAATCTTCAAATGTGGTGTCCGGCAGCACCTCCACCCGAAAAGCAGGATGTCCGCCAATCGTAAAATACATCTTCTTCTGTCCGGTATTCGTCACATCCCACTGTACCGTCAGACGATTTCCGTTCAGGCGGTGGCTCACATCGAACTGAAAATCAAAAGGATATCTTTCTTTTGTCTCCGCGTCAGATATCAGTCGATGCCGGATCATATCGCCATCGCTCTCCACGCGCTTAAAATCTCTGTCTCTGGCAAAGCCATGCTGTCCTTCCGGATACTCTTTCCCCTCATACGAGAAACTGCCGCCGTAGTATTTGCCGACATTCGGGAAAAGCACCGGCGCATGACGATTCCAGAACGTCGGGTCCGCCTGCCAGATCAGCTCTCTTTGATTTGCCCGGTCAAAAATGCTGACAAGTTCCGCGCCGTGGTCAGAGACCGTCACTGTCAATCTTCCATTCTCCATCGTATAAATTCCCATTGTAATCCCTCCCTGGTTTCATTATCATCACATTTTCTGCGTTTAACAACATTATTATATCATATCTTCTCACTACATGATAGTACACTTTCTCTGATTTCATCCTTCCGTGATCTTTCCGCATGCAATCTTTCCACGCAATTTTTCTCACAAGTTATCTCTTCCCGCATACACTGAGATAGAATCATCATTGAGATCACAGGGGATTGTTCATGAATCAGAATCTGAAATGTAAAACAAAATCCGGGCGGATTGCCGTATTTTTTCTCGTGGGAGCAGCCGTCCTGGCTGCGGCGGCAAATCTTTCCGGATGCGGTACTCCCAGATCCGATCTGAAAACACTTCGGTTAAATGAGGTGGCTCATTCCATTTTTTATGCACCGCAGTATGTGGCAATGGAACTGGGATATTTTGAAGATGCCGGTATTCAACTGGAGGTACAGACCGGATTCGGTGCGGATAAAAGCGCCACTGCCGTTATCAGCGGCGACGCGGACATCGCTCTGATGGGACCGGAGGCGACCATCTACCAGTATAATGAAGGAAATGCTAACTATCTGATCAATTTCGGTCAGCTCACCCAGCGCGCAGGGAACTTTGTGGTCAGCCGGGAGAATGAGACGGACTTCCGGTGGGAAGACCTGATCGGAAAAGAAGTGATCGGAGGCAGACCGGGCGGTATGCCGGAAATGGTTTTTGAATACGTCCTGAAAAAACACAATATTGACCCGCATAAAGATATCCATCTGGTACAGAATATCGATTTTGCCAACACCTCCGGCGCTTTTGTCGGCGGAACCGGGGATTACACCGTAGAATTCGAGCCTTCCGCCACTCTGATCGAGGAAGAAGGCGCCGGCTACGTGGTCGCGTCTGTGGGGACGGAGAGCGGCTATGTACCATATACCGCTTACAGCACCACAAAAGAGTTTCTCTCTAAAAATAAAGAACTGCTGCAATCCTTCATCGACGCCATCGAAAAAGGACAGAACTATGTGAAGGAACACAGCGCCGCAGAAGTCGCCGAGGTCATCGCGCCGCAGTTTAAGGAAACCGATGTGAAAACGATCGAAAAAATCGTTGCCCGCTACGCAGAGCAGGATAGCTTCAAGACAACGACCTTCTTCGGGGAAGACAGCTTCACATTGATCCAGGATATTCTGGAAGAAGCCGGAGAACTGGAAAAACGGGTACCTTATGACGAACTGGTAACGACAGAGTTTTCTTCCGAAGAAGAAAAAAATTCCAAATAAAAGAGTTTACTCTCATCCATTTCACAGAGATTCCGATAAAAATTTCTGTGAAAGACAAAAATTTCCTATACAAAAAGCAGATGCTGCAAAATTACCTGCCCTGGATCTCGCGACAGTGTAAAATGCAGCATCTTTCTCTTAATAGAGCGTGCCCTTATCATTCTCCCATCTTTTTCATATTTTTATCCACATTTTCTTTGTGGAGTATCTTATCGGTATCTTCGGGCGATCTCATAGAATTCTTCTCTGCCCTCGATATAATTTTCATACACAATCAGCGGCTCCTTCCCGCCGTACACCCTGCAGATCCCGCAGAGTTCGCAGTTGTTCCGGCAACGGAAGGTCTCGGCAATGTACTGTCTCCGCTCCTCTTTCGTGGAATTCTCAATTTCCGGTGGACGCATCTTTCTTCTCCTCCTCTCTCGCAGTGACAAGAATCTTCCGCATGTCTTCCGGCAGACCGGCTGTCAGCACAATCTCCTGTCCGGTAAACGGATGGCAGAAACGCACCCGCCAGGCATGAAGGGCGGCGCGGTGACAGCAGGTTTCCGGCCAGAGTCCTTCCTCTTTTTTCCGGCTGCCCTTTTCATAAAACTTCCCTGTCCCCGTTCCTTCGTTTTCCAACGGGACTCCATATAAAGAATCCCCCACCAGAGGACAGCCGATGGCAGCCATATGAAAACGAATCTGGTGTGTGCGCCCGGTCTCGATCGTAATGCGACAAAGGCTTACCACAGCCGAACCTTCTGTCCTGGCCACTGCGCCTGTTTTAGCCGCCAGGCCTGCTTTCCGGCAGAGATCCTGACCGGATTCGTGTCGGAATCTATCTGAAAGTGCCCGTTTCTCAGATAAAACACGCAGCACCTCATAATGCGTGATCGCTCTTTTGGCTTCCGCCTCCGTCCCTGCCCGCATCCTGAGATATCCTCCGCTTCTGTCTTCTGCCATGGGAATCGTAATGGTTCCGGCGGATGCCGGCGGACAGCCATGGACCAGGGCGAGATATTCTTTTTGTAACCCTCCTGTCTGACGTTTTGTGTGCATCCGCTCTGCCATCACCTTATTTTTGGCAATGCCGATGACACCGGAAGTATCTTTATCCAGCCGCCCGAAGAGATGTATGGAGGCGTTCTGGCCGCTCTTCATAAAGTATCCGGAAACTCCGTTACACAGAGTATCCGTCAGATGCCCTCTGGAAGGATGGCAGGCAATACCGGGTGGTTTGTTCATAAAAAGCAGATCCGCATCTTCATACAGGATGGAGAGCGACATTTCTGCCGGGAGGATTCTGCTGCTCTTTTCGCTCCCGGGCACAGAAAACATATCGGAGGCTGTCCTGAAATCTGTCCCGGATGCGGACGGACAGTGATCATCCAGCAATATCTGCAGGCTTTGCCCGCCCTTCACCGTTTCCCGCACCGTGACCAGATGCCCGTCCAGCAGGATACCGCCGGAGATTCGCTTGAGCGCGCGTATTTTGCGGGTGGACAACTCCAGTTTCTCATACAGCAGCGCGCGGACTGTCTCGCCTTCTTCTTCCTCTGTGACCGTATATGTAAGATAATGCTTTTGCTCTTTTTTATCATCATTTTCCAGCATACTGTTTTTCCATCCTTTTCACTGTCTCGCGCACACAAAGAAATAGCATTCCCGCTTTTCTTGAGGCTCACTGCCACTCTTCATGGTTTTGTGCTGATACTGACAGATACACAAAAAGCACTGCGATGAAGGCCGTGACAACGCAGCGACCGGGAGATTCCGGTCACCTCATTTCTTGCCCGCGATACAGTGCTTTCCTTTTGTTTTTCTCTTTTTCTACTTACTTTCTCTATGGGACTGGAAGAATGCCGTCAGTGAATCGATACTTTTCATCCAGACGTCCAGTTCCTCCGGCGTCAGACAGTTTAAGAGAGCATCTGTCATCTCTTTGTGAAACTGTTTATGGTGCTCGTAAGCCTCCACTCCCTTATCCCGGAGATAAATATTGACAACACGGCGGTCATTTTCGCTGCGTTTTCTGGATACGTATCCTTTGTTTACCAGACTGTTCATGGAGGTCGTCAGCGAACCGACGGTAATATTCAGCTTCTTGGCGATATCCGTCATTCTCGCTCCGGAATCCTCTCCGATCGCCTGGATAATGTGCATATCATTGCTGCTGATATCTCTGAACTTATCTGTGATTATCGCTTTTTCTTCCAAATCCATTATCTCATGAAATGTATTTACTAACATGGTATTGATAGTATTTCTTACTTCATCCACGGATGTACTCCTCTGCATGTTCTGCTCTCTTCTTCCTTCTGCCGGCGTACCGGCATGTTGTTATACAGTCCAGATTATCTTTTTTCTGACAATTCAATTATTCTAATGTGTCTTTTGATCTTCTATCCGGATTTGCCTGCCGGACCGGCGATATTCCCGGCCCGACAGGACAGTTCCTTCCCTAATCTTCAAAAAAACGATAGGAGTCTATGACTTCCTTCACGGTACCGATATGGTCCGCTTCGTATGCTCTGCCGCCACAGAACAGGAGAGCCTCTGAGAGTTCTCCCTTTGCGGCATGGATCAGAGCATCCGTAATGCAGTATGGCGTTGTGGCAGGATCACAGGTGTGAATGCAGTTTAAGCATTTCACCGCCGGGACTCTCGTTCCGGATGCCACTTTATCCATCAGCGCATTGTGAATGGCTCTTCCCGGCATACCTACCGGACTTTTCACAATCTCGATATCTTCTTTTTTGGCCTGAATATAGGCATTTTTATATTTTTCGTCGGCATCACATTCCACGGTCGTCACAAATCGTGAGGCCACCTGAATGCCGTCTACGCCAAGTTCCATGGCATGGACATAATCCTCATGGTTGCGGATGCCTCCCGCCAGGATCACCGGAATCTTATGTCCGTATTTTTCCTCGTATCCACGCACAACCGCAAGGATCTTCTTTACTTCCTCGTCATAGAGTTCCGGTGTGAACTCTTCCAGCTGTTTCAGGTGAAAGCCCAGATGGCCGCCAGCCAGAGGTCCCTCCACCACAAGAAGGTCTGCCGTCCTCTTATACTTTCTGTCCCAGTATTTGAGGATGACCTTTGCGGATTTTTCTGTGGACACGATCGGCGCGATCGCAATATCGCTCCCCTCCACATAGGCCGGAAGATCTGCCGGAAGACCGGCGCCGGATACGATGATGTCCGCGCCTGCTTTCACACTTTCACGGACATACTCCTCATAATGGTTTAACGCCACCATAATATTGACGCCAATGATACCGTCCGGCGCAATACTCCGCGCTTTCTCTATCTCTTTATGAATGGCTCTCTTGTTCGCTTCCACAGGATTCTGGTAAAAATCAGGCTCCCGATACCCCGGATGGGCTGCGGAGATCACTCCGACAGCTCCCTCTTTTGCGACTGCCCCGGCAAGACCGCCGAGACTGATGCCAACTCCCATTCCCCCCTGCAACAGCGGGATTTTTACTTCTTTTTTTCCGATGGCAAATGTTTTCTTCTCCATAATTCACCCCTGTTGTTACATTCTGCGGAAACGTGCGTAACGGGCTTCCACTAATTCCTCTTTCGGGAGATTCATCTTTTCTTTCAGGAAAGCACAAATCTTCTCGTCCAGGTCTTCGCAGATCTCCAGCATAGTTTCCAGTGTATAAGTCTCCGGTTCCGGAATGATCGTCTCCACAAAACCTGCTTTGTACAGGTCATAGGAGGTCAGCTTCATCGCCTTTGCCGCCTTTTCTGCCAGGCTGGCGTCTTTCCAGAGAATCGAAGCAAAGCCTTCCGGAGACAGGATGGAATAAATCGCATTTTCCAGCGCCCAGACTTCATCGGCAACTGCCATGGCAAGCGCGCCGCCGCTGCCGCCCTCTCCGATGAGGATGGAAAGGATCGGGGTCTTCAGGTCAGACATATAGAAAAGATTGCGTGCGATGGACTCGCCCTGTCCTCTTTCTTCCGCTCCCATTCCAGGATAAGCGCCGGGAGTATCCACAAAACAGATGATCGGACGATGGAACTTCTCCGCCTGCTTCATGAGACGCAGAGACTTCCGATACCCTTCCGGCATCGGCATGCCAAAGTTCCGCTCCATGTTTTCCTGCGTGTTCTTTCCTTTCATCTGCGCGATCACCGTCACCGGCTGTCCGTGGAACAGAGCGATACCGCCACAGATCGCGTGATCGTCTCCGAAATAGCGATCCCCATGAAGCTCCACAAAGTCATCAAACAGTCCGTTGATGTAATCTTCTCCGATCGGTCTTCCCTTCGCTCTGGCAAGACTGACACGCTCCCAGGCTGTTTTGTCTTTCGCATGTTCCGTGGATACTTTATACGGCGCCTTGTAACGCCCCTGCTTCTTCACTGCTTCGCTGACGTCCTTGAGTTCCACGCCGGACGGACTGACACTCAGTCTGTGCAGATCAAGAAGATTGCGCAGTTCCTCTTTCATATTCTGCCGTTCCACAATACGGTCCACAAATCCGTGATCCTGTAAAAACTCAGAACGCTGAAATCCTTTTGGAAGTTTCTGATGAATGGTCTGCTCGATGACACGAGGTCCTGCAAAACCAACCAGTGCTTTCGGTTCTGCCAGAATGATATCGCCAAGGCTGGCAAAACTTGCCGTCACACCGCCTGTCGTCGGGTCCGTGAGCACAGAAATATAGAGAAGACCGGCATCACTGTGACGTTTTAAGGCTGCGGAAGTCTTTTCCATCTGCATAAGAGATGTCATACCTTCCTGCATTCTCGCTCCGCCGGAACAGGTAAAGATCACGACCGGAAGTTTCGCTTTTGTCGCTTTCTCGATTCCTCTTGTAACTTTCTCGCCGACAACCGCTCCCATGCTGGCTGTCATGAATCTTCCATCCATGACCATGATGACCACTTCGTTCTCACCGATTCTGGCTTTTCCGGTGACGACCGCTTCGTCAATTCCTGTCTTTTCCTGCAAATGTTTTACCTTATCCGGGTACTCCTTCATACGGAGCGGGTTCGTATTGACCAGTCCCGTATCCCATTCCTCAAAAGAACCCTCCTCTGTTACCAGCGCGATTCTCTCGTATGCAGGCATGCGGAGATATCCTCCACATTTCGGACAGATATAAAGATTATTTTTATATTCTTCTGTAAAAATACCTTTTCCGCATTTATTACATTTTTTGAGAAGCCCTTTCGGTGCCTCCGGTTTATTTCCTTCTTCCACAGAATGACTGGACGGTCTTCTGATGGAAGTCTTCTTAAACATCTTATTTAAATCCATTTACTCTCCTCCTGCATTTCTTTCAAAACATTCTCCAAATAGGAAATATTGATATCTCCTTCCTGATAGTCTTCCCGCTCCATAATGTCGTACAGGAAGTCAATGTTTGTCGTAATGCCTTCAATGATAACCTCCCCAAGGGCGCTGTGCATCTTTGCGATAGCCTCTTTCCGGCTCTTCGCGTAGACGATCAGCTTCGCTATCATGGAATCATAATATGGAGTAATGGTATAACCACTGTAAATGGCGCTGTCGATACGGATGCCCTTTCCTCCCGGAAGATACATGTCCGTGATGGTTCCCGGACACGGACGGAAGTTATGTTTCGGGTCCTCCGCATTGATTCGGCACTCGATCGCATGCCCGGTGATATGCACATCATCCTGCGTGTAGGACAGATGTCTGCCGCTGGCGATCCGGATCTGTTCTTTTACGATATCAATGCCGGTCACCCACTCTGTCACCGGATGCTCTACCTGTACCCGGGTGTTCATCTCCATGAAATAGAAGGTCCCATCTTCTTCCAGAAGGAACTCGATCGTTCCCGCATTGGTATATCCCGCTGCCTTTGCCGCCTGCACGGCTGCTTTTCCCATTTTTTCTCTGAGCTCATCGCTTACCGCTGCGGAAGGAGCTTCCTCGATGACCTTCTGATGGTTTCTCTGGATCGAGCAGTCTCTCTCGCCCAAATGGATGACATTGCCGTAGTTATCTGCAAGGATCTGCACTTCGATATGGCGTGGATTCTCCACGAAATGCTCCAGATACATATGATTATCACCAAATGCGGAGGCCGCTTCCTTCTGTGCTGTTAAGAATTCTGTGGAAAACTCTTCTTCTGAGTAAGCCACGCGCATTCCCTTCCCACCGCCGCCGAGTACTGCCTTGATGATCACCGGAAAACCGATCTCTTTTGCGATCTCCAGCGCTCTCTTGTCATCCGTCAGTGGTTCCTCACATCCCGGGATAACCGGAACACCGGCATTGATCATGGTCGTTCTCGCTTCGGCTTTGTTTCCGAGTTTTGCTATAGTTTTAGAGTCCGGGCCAATGAATGTAATGTTGCAGGCTTCACATAGCTCGGCAAACCGGCTGTTTTCCGAAAGGAAACCATAGCCGGGATGAATGGCATCCGCGCCGGATACGATCGTAGCGCTGATAATCTGTTCCATGTTCAGGTAACTGTCTTTTGCCGCTGCCGGTCCGATACAGACCGCCTCATCTGCCAGCTGTGTATGAAGTGCCTCCCGGTCCGCTTCGGAATACACTGCAACGGTCTCAATCCCCATCTCTCTGCAGGCCCGGATAATGCGAATGGCAATCTCACCCCGGTTTGCAATTAATATTTTCCGAATCATCTTTCTCTCCTTTTATCCAATCATAAATGTAAGCTCTGCCTTGACAACGACTTTTCCGTCCACGCTGGCAGTCGCCTCGCCGATTCCCATCGGTCCTTTAACCTTGATGATTTTTGTTTCCAGACGGACTTTATCGCCCGGAACGATTTTTCCACGGAAACGGCATTTATTGATGCCGCCAAAGTAAGCGGTCTTTCCTTTATTTTCTTCCAGAGAAAGAATGGCTACCGCTCCCACCTGCGCCAGAGCTTCCACTGTGAGCACACCCGGCATCACCGGCTCCTGCGGAAAATGTCCCCGGAAAAAGTCTTCATGAAAAGTCACACATTTATAACCGACCGCACTGACGCCCGGTTCCATCTCCTCGATGTAATCCACCAGAAGAAACGGATGTCTGTGAGGGATAATTTGTTCGATCTCTTTGATTCCCAGTCTCATCTTGTTCTCTCCTTTTCATCCTGTCCGCAGACTGTCTCCGGGAGATCCTTTCCGGTATCTTCCGGAGACAGTCCGTTTCTCTCAAAAACAGCGGGCGGTATTATCCGATCCGGAATAACGGCTGTCCGTATTCGACAGACTCTTCATTCTGCACGTAAATCTCTTTGACAACGCCGTCAAACTCGCTCTCAATCTCGTTCATCAGCTTCATGGCTTCCACGATGCCGAGGGTCTGTCCCTTCTTTACGGTATCGCCCACCTTGACAAAGGCCGGGGCGTCCTCAGAAGGCGCCTCATAAAATGTGCCGACAAGCGGACATTTCACGATGTTGCCGGACTGATCGTCCGCCGCAGGGGCTGCCTGTGCTGCCGCAGCCTCCGGCTGTACCGGAGCAGGCTGTGGAGCAGGAATCTCCATGTGCATGTCGCCCTCCTGTACGGATACCACAGGAGCCGGAGCCGGTCCTTTGTGCTCCGGACAGCTCATGACGATCCGGATGTTTCCTTCTGTATATTCAAAATTTGTAAGGCCTGCTTCAGAAACGCCTTTTACCAATTTTAAAATCTCTTCGTACTGCATTTTTTCTCCTTTCCTGACGCATCTGCTGCGTCAATAAGGGCAGGTTTGAAAGTCCACTTTCAAAAACCTCTCACTCCTCATATTTTTTTACCAGCAGTGTCGCATTGTGTCCGCCAAATCCCAGGGAGTTGGAGATAGCCACATTGACTTCCTGCTGTACCGGTGCGCCTAATACATAATCAAGATCACATTCCTCATCCGGTTCTGTGGTTCCCACTGTCGGATGGATATATCCTTCCTCAATGGATTTCACACAGGTGATCAGTTCCACTGCGCCGGCTGCGCCGAGCAGATGTCCGATCATAGATTTGGTGGAGCTTACTTTCAGCTGTGCAGCCGCGTCGCCAAAGGCACGATGGATGGCTCTTGTCTCAAATAAGTCATTGTGGTGTGTTCCGGTTCCGTGGGCGTTGACATAATCCACTTCTTCCGGTTTCACGCCGGCTTCCTCCATGGCAAGCTCCATCGCTTTTGCCGCTCCGCTTCCGTCTTCTGCCGGAGATGTAATGTGATAAGCATCGGAAGTCGCGCCGTATCCGACCAGCTCCGCGTAGATCTTTGCGCCACGTTTTTTCGCATGTTCCAGTTCTTCCAGAACAACGACACCGGCGCCTTCGCCGATGACGAAACCACTGCGGTTTTTGTCAAAAGGAATGGAAGCCTTCATCGGATCTTCCGCAGAGGAGAGCGCTGTCAGATTCGTAAAACCGGCAACAGCGATCGGCGTGATACTGCTCTCGGTTCCGCCCGCGAACATCACGTCGGCGTCTCCGTACTGGATGGCGCGGAGAGCATCTCCAATGGAATGGGTTCCTGTCGCACAGGCCGTCACCACATTGGTACATTTTCCTTTGCAGCCCAGAGCGATGGATACATTTCCAGCCGCCATATTGCTGATCATCATAGGAATCAGCATCGGGCTCACTCTCTTTGGTCCTTTTGTGAGAATCTTCTCATGCTCTTTTTCCATGCTGGAAAGTCCGCCGATACCGGAACCGATGATGACGCCGACGCGGTACGGATCTTCCTCCTCCATCTTAAGACCGGCATCTTCCATCGCCTCTGTCGCTGCGACAATGGCGTACTGGGAGAATGTCTCCATACGTTTGGCGGATTTGAAATCCATTCTTTCTTTTGGAACGAATCCTTTAACCTCAGCGGCAATTTTTACTTTATAATCAGTAGTATCAAACTTGGTGATCGGTCCGACACCAACTTTCTGTTCTTTTACTCCATTCCAGAATTCTTCCAGTGTATTTCCGATTGGTGTGATCGCACCCATTCCTGTGATGACAACTCTTCTTTTTTCCATTTACACAACCCTTTCTTGCTTTTTCATAATTCCGGGATCAAAATCTCATGCTGACGGATCCGCAGATCCGTGGTCTATAAGCGGTTCTACATAACCATGCCGCCGTCTACCAGCAGCACCTGTCCGGTAATATAGGACGCCATATCAGATGCCAGGAATACAGCTGCATTGGCGATATCTTCCGGCTCCGCAAAACGTCCCAGAGGGATCTGTTTCATGGCCGCTTCCTTCACTTCGTCGGAAAGTACGTCGGTCATCTCTGTCTTGACAAATCCCGGTGCGATGGCATTGGCAGTGATATTTCTGGATGCCAGTTCTTTTGCCACTGACTTGGTCAGACCGATGAGACCTGCCTTGGAGGCACTGTAATTGGCCTGTCCCGCATTGCCTGCCACACCGGATACGGAAGTGATATTGATGATCCTGCCGTATTTTTTGCGCATCATCTGACGGCTGGCAAAACGGATACAGTTAAAGCTTCCTTTTAAGTTGGTGTCGATCACTGCATCAAAATCTTCCTCAGACATACCCATGACCAGTCCATCCCGGGTAATCCCCGCATTGTTGACCAGAATATCAATCTTTCCAAATGTTTTTACAACACTCTTAATAAAGTCGCTACAGGCGTCAAAGTCTGCCACGTTGCAGCGGAAAATCTCTGCTTTTCCGCCCGCCTCTTCGATCTCTGCCTTTACGGCAGCTGCCTTTGCTTCATTTCCATTATAATGTACCGCAACAGATGCGCCTGCTTTTCCAAAAGCCAGAGCGATCGCTCTGCCGATTCCGCCGGAAGCGCCTGTTACAACTGCAACCTTTCCCTCTAACATCCTGTCAACTCCTTAATCTTTTCTACGACAGTATGCATCTCTTCCATGCTGCCGATCTTAAACATATTTACACTGCGATCGATCTTGCGCATAAATCCGGATAAGGTCTTACCCGGTCCGATCTCCACAAAGATATCCACGCCTTCCGCGATCATCCGGCGGACACTCTGCTCCCACATGACGGAGCTGGATACCTGTGCGCGCAGCAGGTCTTTCGTCTTGCTGATGTCTGTGATGATCTCCGCATTCACATTCGTCACATACGGGATAGAAAGCGGCTTCCAGTCTACTTTCTCGAGAGTCTCATAGAGCTCATCTCCCGCCTCTTTCAAGAACGGGGAATGGAATGGCCCGCTGACATTTAAAGGAAGGACTCTCTTGGCGCCGGCCTCTTTCAGCGCCGGTGTTACTGCCTCAATGGCGTCCTTCTTTCCGGTGATGACGATCTGTCCCGGACAGTTATAATTGGCCACGGAAACATTGTCCACACCGTCTGTGACTGCCTTTACCTGATCGCCGGAAAGTCCTAAAACTGCCGCCATACCGCCGGAACCGTCCGGAACCGCGTTATGCATCAGGCATCCTCTCTTCCAGATGGTCTTTACCGCGTCCTCATAGCCCATACCGCCTGCCGTCACGATGGCACAGTACTCGCCCAGGCTCAGACCTGCCGCCATATCCGGTTTCAGCCCCTGTGCCTCGATCTCTCTTGTCATGGCAAGACAGGTGGTCACAAGCGCTGCCTGTGTATAATCCGTGCGGTTTAACAGATCATTCTCCTCAAAACAGATGGACTGGATATCCATATCGAGAATCTTCGCACTCTCCTCATAAGCGCTCTTTGCCAGTTCACTCTGCTCATAAAAATCCTTACCCATACCGACAGTCTGTGCGCCCTGTCCCGGGTACAGGAATGCTATCTTACTCATAAACCTTCGTCCCCTTTAACAGTTCTTCTGCCTGTGCATTCAGGCTCTCTACAATATCTTTACAGCTTCTGACCTCTTTTACAAGACCGGCGATCTGACCTGCCATCACGCTGCCGTTGATCACGTCGCCGTCCACAACAGCCTTCCGCAGTCCGCCGAGTGTCAGATGCTCCAGTTCCTCAAGAGTCGCTCCCTCAGCCTCCAGACGGAGATATTCCTGCGTCTGTTTATTTCGGATACAGCGAACCGGATGTCCGGTACTTCTTCCGGTCACTTTGGTGTCGATGTCTTTTGCCTTTACTACTTTGTTCTTATAGGCATCGCTGGCGATGGACTCTTTGGAAGCGACAAAGATCGTACCCATCTGTACTGCCTTTGCTCCCAGCATAAATGCTGCGGCAATCCCTCTTCCATCAGCAATACCGCCTGCGGCGATGACCGGAATGGAAACCGCGTCCACTACCTGCGGAACAAGCGCCATCGTCGTCGTCTCACCGATATGTCCGCCGGACTCGGTTCCCTCCGCGATCACAGCGTCCGCTCCGGTTCTCTCCATACGTTTGGCAAGAGCCACGCTGGCAACAACAGGGATGACCTTTACACCGGCTGCCTTCCACATCTCCATGTATTTTTCCGGATTACCTGCGCCGGTTGTGACAACTGGAACACCTTCATCCACGATAACCTGTGCGATCGCATCCGCTTCCGGATTCATCAGCATGATGTTCACGCCAAACGGTTTGCTGGTTTTCTTTTTTACCTGCTGGATCTGCTCTTTCACCCAGGAAGCCGGCGCTCCGCCGGAGCCGATGATACCCAGGCCGCCTGCCTCTGATACAGCGGCTGCCAGTTCATTGGTCCCAACCCAGGCCATACCGCCCTGAATGATCGGATACTCGATTCCAAGAAGTTCTGTAATTACTGTTTTCATAATATCTTACTCCCAATCGCTATACTAATTCTGATGTTCTTCGATATAATTGATGAGGTCGCCTACGGTGTCGATATTTTCGAGATCTTCGGAAGGAATCTCTACATCAAACTCTTCCTCCAGTGTCATGACCATCTCAAAAAGATCCAGGGAATCAATGTTCAGATCGTTCTTGAAGGATGCATCCATGGTCACCTGCTCTTCGTCTACGCCAACTTCTTCCACAATTAAATCTCTGATTTTCTCGAACATAACTTGTCCTCTCTTTCATCCTTTTTCTTTGTTATCATTTTTGTCATCATTGCAATTTATGTAATCCGGCCATGCCGGTGATTACCTGTCCCAAACGCCGTACTGTCTCCCCTGTGCTGTCCTGTATTGTGTCCACTCTGCTGTCCTCTACCACTCCAGATAAAAACCGCCCCATGTAAGACCGGCGCCAAATCCGGCCAGTACGAGCTTCATGCCCGGTTTGAGCATTCCCTTCCGGTTCATATCATCAAGAAGCATCGGGATGCAGGCTGAAGAGATATTGCCGTTATCCATGATATTCATCGGAAACTTGCTCTCATCCTGACGCAGTCTCTTTGCAATGGCATCAATGATCCTCTTGTTCGCCTGATGAAGAACGAAATAGTCAATCTCCTCCACGGTATGGCCGCTTAATTCCAGCACTTCACGAATGACCTCCGGCACCTTCCTCGTCGCAAACTTGAAAATGGCTTTACCGTCCATACGGTAATACTCATCGTACGGAACCTTATCCTTTCCATGACCGAGACTGCAGGTCAGCGCCTCTCCCTGACTGCCGTCAGCGTGAAGCACACACGGGATGCAGAGCTCCTCCGGTGCGCAGTCGGCCCGAAGCACCGCAGCGCCGGCTCCGTCGCCAAATAAAATACAGGTGCCGCGGTCCGTCCAGTCCACTCCGTTGGACAGGCACTCACTTCCGATGACCAGCGCTGTCTTCGCAAGCCCCGCCTTGATCTGTCCCGCTGCCATCTGATAACCGGTGATGAAACCGCTACAGGCAGAGTTCACATCGAAAGCAGTCACCTGAGAGATCCCCAGTGCCTTCTGCACCTCGCAGGCGACACAGGGAAGACTCTGTTCCGCTGATACGGTAGAAACAATGATCAGGTCGATCTCCTCCGGGCTGATACCGGCATCGGCCACCGCTTTCCGCGCGGCCTCCGTCGCCATGGACGCAACCGTTTCCTTCGTGGCAATATGACGGGTCTTAATTCCCGTCCGGGTCTGTATCCACTCATCCGACGTGTCCACCATACGGGCGATCTCAAAGTTATCGACCACCCTCTCCGGCAGAAAAGACCCTGTACCCACAATCTTTACATACATATACGCAATCCTCTTTCTTTCCTCATCTTCTTTCTGTCCAAAGCCGCCGCTCCCTGCGGCTGCTCCGTTCACAGAATCTTTTTATTATTCTACACTAATATCAATATTGTTTGAAGTCTGAATATTTTGAGTTTCAAACTTTTTGAGTTACAATATATCACAATCTCTTTTTTAGTCAAGTATTTTTCCCCATGCAATCCAAAAAGAAAAATTCCCTCCGCAAAGAACCTGCCTCACAAAGGGAATCACAAAATCAGTCTCTCGAAATCACGTCTCTCCCATCATCACAGCAGGTGGTACTCTTTCAGATCCGCCGGTTTGTCAAATGTCTCATCCTGAATTCTTGAACTCACCACATCCACCGTACAGATCTCATGCTCTTCCTTCAGAAAATCATGAATCTCCTCGATCCCCTCGCCCGTGTACGAGCTGGTAAAGAAAATATGCTCGCAGCCCGTGAGCCTCAGCCACTCTGCCGCCTGCTCCGGGTCCGCGCACCAGTGATCGATTTTTGTCACGATACCGATGGTCTCCCGGTTGCTGACGGAGGCCACATTCGGAGGATAGAGAGAATATGGCTCCGTGGCGCTCAGCACGATACCGACCACATCTGCCTCCGCTATGTAAAGAGCGATGGCATGCGCCAGATCGATATTCTCCGCGTACTCTCCCGGCATATCGATCAGGCAGTCATACTGGCTGACATACTGTGTCTTGTGATAAGTGATCTTCTCTCCTCTGAGTGCCTGTTTCAGTGTCGTCTTGCCGCACTCGCTGCGGCCGATCAAAACCATTCTTCTCATGCTGCTTCCTCCCGTACCCAATACACTGCTGCCACAGCTGCGGACCTGCCGCCGCTGTGCGATCATCATGTAAGATTCCGTTCATTTTTTCGAAAACTTTATTTAATAATATAACACTTTTTTTCGAAATTGTAAAACAAATTTATGCCTGCTGCGGTCTGTAAAACAGAGGATTGTGCCTGACGGAATCCAACCTTATCAAAACCTTCCGTTTTATCTGGACAAAGTATGGAGAAAGTATTATACTTTTTCAATACCATATTTACTGAAACATCGATCTGTGTCGGTTCCTGTTTCTGACACGATGATTTCAGCACAGCAGCGAAGGGATTTCCTGCCAAAAAGGATTCCCGTCAGAAAGGAGTATTATGAAAAAAGGCAACAAAAAATATCTTCTCATACCGGTCATTCTGGTGATACTGGCAGTGTATTACTATTTCGCTCTGCCCGCCATCAACATCCACGATGTTTCCATCTGGAAGTTCATCATCGCTATACCGGTGATCCTTCTTATCTTATATGTTTTTTCCAAAGTACGTCTCTCCGGCGGCAGAAAAAATGTGACGGAGATGAAAACGCTTTTTAACAGCGCCGTCTTTAAGGTTCTTGCCGGCGTTCTCCTGCTTCTTCTGCTGATCTACAGCGCGGGAAGCCTGCTCTCCTCCCCGGTCATCAACGCTTCCAAATATCAGAAGCTCATGACGGTGGAGACCGGCGAGTTTTCCAAAGAGATCACGCAGATCTCCTACGACCAGATCCCGCTTTTGGACCGGGCGTCGGCGGAGCTGCTCGGAGAGCGGAAAATGGGAAGTCTCGTGGACCTGGCATCCCAGTTTGAGGTAGCAAACCTCTACACCCAGAGTAACTACAATGATACCCCGGTACGTCTCACACCGCTCAAGTATGCAGACATCATCAAGTGGTTTACCAACCACGGCGAGGGTATCCCGGCCTATATCATGATCGATATGGCCACTCAGGAGACGGAGCTTGTGCGTCTTGACGAGGGGATGAAATATACGCCGTATGACCATTTCGGACGCAATCTGTACCGGCATCTCCGCTTCAAATATCCGACCTATATGTTTGACAACATCAGCTTTGAGGTGGATGATGACGGCACACCGTACTGGATTTGTAGTACGAAAAAGTTTAACATCGGTCTTTTCGGCGGACAGACTATCGGCAACGTAGTCATCTGTAATGCCATCACCGGTGAATGTACCGATTATAAAGTGGAAGATGTGCCAACCTGGGTAGACCAGGTGTACCGGGCCGATCTGCTCATCCAGCTTTACGATTATTACGGCACGTTGAAACACGGCTACATCAACAGTGTCATCAGCCAGAGGGACTGTCTGGTGACGACCAACGGTTACAATTACCTTGCCATCGACGATGATGTGTGGGTATATACCGGCGTCACCTCCATCACCAGCGACCAGTCCAACGTGGGCTTTGTGCTCATGAATCAGCGGACCATGGAGACCCGCTACTACGAGGTGGAGGGCGCCATTGAGGATTCCGCCATGGCGTCGGCGGAAGGAAAGGTACAAAACTTAGGCTATACCGCCGCCTTCCCTCTCCTTTTAAATATTGACAATGAGCCGACCTATCTCATGGCGTTAAAGGATGCCGCCGGTCTTGTCAAAATGTACGCCATGGTCAATGTACAGAATTATCAGATTGTCGCCACCGGCAACTCCGTGGTGGAATGTGAGGCCGCTTACAAGAGCCTCATGGCGGACAACGGTATCGAGACAAGCGAGACTGCGCCGACAGAGGCGGAGACAAAAACCATCACCGGTGTGATCAGCAAAATCGCGGAGAGCGTCGTGGACGGCAACTCTCACTATTATCTGCTTCTCGACGGATCTGACACAATCTACGATGTCACTGTGGCAGACAATATTTCCATCATCCGGTATAATCCGGGGGACAGTATCACACTTGAATACACGGAAGGAAGCGACCGCTGCAAAGTGGTAAGTATTCCGGAGGAAGACGATGGGACCGCTCCGGCAGATAGTACGACGGACAGCACAGCAGACAGTACAACGGACAACACGACGTCATCTGCCGAGAGCACAGAAGGATGATATTTGCCTAAACAGGTATTAGAACAGAAGCGGCTCGCCGCACATGCTTTATGAATTGGCATGTGCGGCGAGCCGTCCCGAAAAATATCATTCATTAACAGATCTTTTTTACACAAATCCCCGCAAAACGGGAATCTCATCAGAGAAAGAATGCATTCTCTGCTCTTCTTTTATAATGCTCTTTGAGCATCTCTTTATGAGAAAGAAAATCTTCATCCACAAAGGACTTCGCGTGTACCGGACAGATACGGATACATGCCTGACACTTGATACAGATGCCATTGACCATCGAAGTGTCCGCCGCGTCAATACTTCCCATCGGGCAGGCCGTCGCGCAACAGCCGCATCTGACGCAGCGTTCCATATCTGTCACCGGCTTTGCCTTCAGGAACCTTGCCGGCTGCCCGTCGGCACGAAGCGGCGTATAATACGGTCCTACCGGGTTATGTCCGGTGATTTTAAGGGCTGTTGCTCCTATGGCCGGCTGTTGCTGTTTCTGCAATTCCTTTATTTTTTGCGCAGCTTTCCCGGCAAATGCCCGCAGCTCTTCTAAGTCCTGTCCGTCAGGACGTCCCGCGCCGATCTCGTCGGAAAAGGCGTGGCGGCTTACCGCCGCAGCCGCAGCGGTAAGTAGAAATCCCCGGTCTTCCAAAAGAAGAGCCAGTTCCATCAAACCGTCGTCAAAGCTTCTGTTCCCAAAGACGCTGACGGCAATAGCCGGCGTACGGTTTCCGTGAAAGGCGCTTTCCACATCCGGGAGGATTTTATTGGGGATCCGCCCGGCGTAGACCGGCAATCCGAGAAGAAGAAGGTCTTCCCCGGAAAATGTATATGTCCGCTTTCTTTCCTCCGGCAGAGTAAACGATATCTCTTCCACAGGGAGATGCAGTTTTTCACCCATCGTATCCGCAAGCAGCCGGACAATCTTTTTTGTTCCACCGGTAGGGCTGAAAGACACCGCCCGGATCCTCCGTATCTTCATAAAATCTCTCCTCTGTCACACGATCAAATATATCATCAGCGTTTGTATGTGCTGTTTCCTGAGTTGCTCACGCTGCGGCCCCGTGCCACGATCGCGCTGCCCCTGGAGGATGCGTATGCCTTATTGTTCTTCACTGTCACAGAACGATAGCTGGAAGAAGAACGGCTGATCACCTGGATAGCCTGGCGATAACCGTAAACGGTATTGCCGGCAACCGTGATCCTGGACTTGTTCATCTTTTTGCCGGAAGCACGGCCCTGCAGGGTGATGTTCAATCCGATCGAGTAAGACTCTTTTTTACGGCTGCTGTGTGTCGTGATCACGTTATTCTTTACCGTGGCCTGTAAAGTATTATAAAGGGTGCAGGCTTCCGCGGTATATCCGGTCAGCGTATTTCCCTTGATGACAATGTTCTCATGAAACTTGTTCTTTAATTTCTCTCCTCCGACAGTTGCATAGTTGGCACAGACACCACGGCTACCTTCGATCGTGTTTTTAAGCACCTTGATGTTCTTGCAAGTCTGTCCTTTGACAAACTTTTTGCCATACTGTACAAGTACCGGTGCGGTCCGCGGAGTTGCCACATCGATCTGAAGCGCTTCTTCCACCGACGTCTTTTTCTTCTTTCCCTGTACTTTCAATGTACTGTTTTTCACCGTCACGTCCTTCATGGCGATCAGCTCGATCGCATGGGACTGATAGTTGGAAAGGATCGTCACATTGTCCAGGACCACATTGCTGCCGTGATTAAATGCCATCACAGAACAGGAATTCTTTTTATCTGTGATCTCCCAGTTTCCTCCCTGAATCCGAACGTTACTGATGGACTGATAATTGACAGCATCCGGTTTGTTGGCAAAGATACCTTTATCCGCGGAAGTCATGACGATGGTCGCTCCGTCGGCGATGATCGTCGTGTTGCTTCCCAGATAGACCATATTGGCAAGCTCCACACGGGAACCGGCCGGGATGACGATCGTTTTCGGCTCGTCGCCGCCGCAAAGCTCATTCAGGTTTTGCGAATTTAATGTTGCGGCTCTCTTTCCGACCTGATCCTGCGTATAGACGTTTAAGACGATCTGTCCCTGCGCGTTATAAGTCCCCGGACCGGTCATCCAGCTGTCGCTCACATACTCCTCTGCCTGCACTGCCGCTGCCGGCGCCGCCGTAAACAGACATGCCCCCATCACAAAACAGGCAGCAGCTCCCAGAAGTGTGCTGCGTAAAAATCTACCGTTTGCTGTTCTTCTTTTTAAGTAACTCATAGTTTTTCCCTCCTGCAAAAAAATGCTTTTCTGTACACACGACTACCGTTTGTACAGTTTATTCTTTACATTGACGATCTTTTTTGCCGCTCCTTTGCTGAGCCGTAACGCCTCTTTCTTCTTCGGAGCATAACACTGATTATTTCTCACCGTGGCCTTTTTATATTTGGAAGAGGTCATGGATACCAGCTGCATCCCCTGGCGCACACCGTAGATGGTGTTGCCCTCCACGAGAAGCTTCGCCTTTTTCATTTTCTTTTTCTGCGCCTTACCCTGGATGGTGACATTGAGTCCCACAGAGTAAGACTTTTTCCTGCGGGTGCTGTGACTTGTGATCACATTGTCTTTTACAACCGCATTGAGCGTGTTGTAGATCACACAGCCCTCCGCGCTGTAACCGGTCATGGTATTGCCGATAATCGTGATCTTGTCATGGAACTGATTCACATATTTTCTCGCGCCGCTGCCGTCAAAGTTCACACCCAGTCCCCGGCTTCCCTCGATGGTGTTATTCAGTATCCGGATATTTTTACAGGTCTGTCCCTGCACATACCGGGAACCAAACTGCACCAGCGCCGGCGCTGTTTTCGGGGTGGCAACGTCGATCTGCAGCGCTTCCTCCACCGAATTGCTGTTCTTCCTGCCCTGCACCTGCAGCATACAGTTCTGCACGGTGGCGTCCTTCATCGCTACCAGCGCGATGGCGTGCGATTCATAATTGGAAACAATGGTCACGCCGTCGATGACCAGATCACTGCCATGACTGAATCGAAACACAGAACAGCTGTCCGTCTCATTCCTTAGCTTCCAGGTACCGCCCTGAATCCGGACATTCTGCAGAGACTGATAATTCACTGCCTTCGGCCGATTGGCAAGGATACCTTTGTGCGCTTCATTCATGATGAGCGTGGCGCCGTCAGCGATGATCGTCGTGTTGCTTCCCGGATGTACCACATTCATAAGCTCCACAACAGAGCCTGCCGGTATGACGATCGTCTTTTGCGCATCTCCGCTGCAGAGTGCTTCCAGTGCATTGGAGTTCACATGGTCCGCCTCAATGACAGTGCCGCTCTTCGTCTGATAATCTTCCGTACAGACATTCATCACGATCTGTCCCTGTGCGTTATAGGTTCCCGCGACCCGGTTCCAGCCTGCCATCACGGTATCCCCCGCCTGCGCGGCAAAAGCCGGAGAAGCGATCATCCCCCAGCCAAGCACACAGCCAAATAAAACAGCGGCAAGAGTCAGCCTGCGCTGCCATCTTCCTTCTCTCTTCATACACATCTCTCCTTCTCTTGTGTTGTCCACAGGCAACTTTATCACCTCCCGTTACCGGATGATGGTTCCGGTCTTTCCGAGATATCCCTCCAGCGCCTTATCGATGGAAGTAATGACCACCCGGCGGCCGGCTCCCTTCTCCAGGAACGAGACACCCGCCTCGATCTTTGGCAGCATGGTATTCGGCTCAAACTGTTTTTCCGCGATATACTGCTTTGCCTGCTCCACAGTGATCTCGGAAAGCGGGGTCTCTTCTGAAGTATTGTATCCGATGGAAACATGCTCCACGCTGGTGAGGATCATCAGCTCATCCGCATTCAGAAGCTCTGCCATACGGCCGCTGGCATAATCCTTCTCGATGATCGCGCTGGCGCCCTTTAACTGTACGCCCTGCGCCAGCACCGGAATCCCGCCGCCTCCGCAGGCAATGACCACATGACCAAGGTCTGCAAGCGCCCGGATGGAGTCGATCTCAATGATACCCTGCGGCTTCGGAGCCGCCACGATCCGGCGGTACCCGCCTTCCACCTCTGTGACATAGTTGCCGTTTCGCTCTTCTTTGTCCGCCTCTTCTTTCGTGAGGAGACGTCCGATCACCTTGACCGGTTCCGAGAATGCATCGTCATACGGATCTACCATCACCTGTGTGATGATCGTGCAGACCGGCCGGTAAATGCCTCTCTTTAACAACTCCGCTCTGAGCGCGTTCTGCAGGTCGTAGCCGATATACCCCTGGCTCATGGCAGAACAGACAGACATCGGCGCCGACGTATATTCCTCTCGCTTCGCGCCAAACTCATTCATGGCGGTGTGGATCATACCCACCTGCGGCGCATTACTGTGAGAGATCACGATATCCGCTCCCGCTTCCACCAGGTTGGCAAGAATCTTCGCCGTACGTTTTGTGGCCTCATGCTGTTCCGGCAGAGTAGTTCCCAGCGCCCGGTGTCCGAGCGCCACCACTATTTTTTTTCTGCTCATTTTACACAAATCCCTTCTATATAATAATTCCGGGCACAGTATCCTTCCCACTCATCTGTGGGCGGAACACGGCGCCTCGCGTGCTGTATCATCCTCATGTAAACAGGAACGGTACAGTATACTGGTACTATTTTAACAAAAAAGTGTCAAAACTTCTATAGTCTTTTCGTCATTTTTTCAGATATTCTTTCATTGCAGCCATACAATTTCTTCCATCTTCCAGGCCTGTCCGGTAGAGAGCTTCCAGTTTCTCTCTATTTTTCTCAATCCTGCCCACTGTCACTTTCTCTTTCGGACGGATGAGGAAGACCCGTCCGGCCTTTTCTTCCTCTTCCAGAAATGCCAGCGTATCATTATAACGGATATGCCGGTTCGCCATCTTTCTCACGAAAGCTTTCGAGTGCGGATACCGCATTTTTAAAAGGCGCATGGAACGGTTTGGCTCCTTTTGATACCCTTCCTCTCTGGTCAGCACGACTACATTTTTTTTATTTCCATCTTCCATGGAACGGCCGATCGGAATGCTGTCCGCCACACCGCCATCCAGATAAGTGTGTCCGTTTACCTTCAGAGACTTGGACACCAGAGGGAGGGAACTGGAAGCACGGATGGCCCACATCTGTTTTTTCAGATCTTTCACCCTCACATAGACCGGCTCCCCGGTATCCACATCAGTGATGACGGCATAAAGGCTGCCCGGATACTTTTTAAATGCTTCATAATCGAACGGATCAAGCACATTTGGAATCTGAGAATACAGCATATCCACACCAAACACATTTCCTGTGCGAAGAAATGTCCTTGCCCCGCAGTAATTCGGGTCATCCAGATAATCCACTGCCACCCGGTACGCCCGGCCCGGCTGACGGGACATGTAACTGCAGGCATGACAGCTGCCCGCTGACACTCCGTAAATCTTTGAAAACTCTATGTCCTGCTCTAAAAATGCATCGAGCACACCGGCGGTATACACTCCGCGCATGCCGCCGCCCTCTAAAACCAATCCTGCCTGATATAACATACTTACACCTGCTTTCTTCCTATTATATTATATAAGAATATTTATGTTCTGCTCCTGAGACGCACCGTCTCCTGAACACAGTTCCTATAGCGAAACAATCACCTGCTGTCTCACCCACTCCGACACCGGAATGCGCCCGCAATGTCCGGCCGCCACCTGCTCATACAGCTGCGCCGCGCGGATATCCGCCGCAAACAGCTTTGCCGCCGCACTCCCGTCCGGAAACTGTTTTCCCTGTACCGGTCTCTGCAAAAGCGAGATTGAAGAAGTCCGGCGGATCTCCTTCAGCAGGGGCGCTGCCCGCTCTTTAAATCCCAGTACCCGGGCATATGGAACCGGTACCTCCGCTGCCCGCTGCAGAAAATCCTCCTTTTTTATATGCAGTACCCGATGCAGCAACGCCCGTCTCCAGGCGGCATCGATCAGCCGCTTTGTGTGCAGGGATGACAAGAGCTCCGTGAAGGAGACAGACGGGCGATACATTTTCTGAAACCGGGCGGCCATGTCCGCGTCAAATCCGAAAAACGCTTCTGTTTGCTCTTCCTCCATGAGAACAGCATAATCAAGATATGGCATCAGATCTTTCCATCCGACAGTATCGCCATGGTTCCAGCATGAACAGAGCAGTTCCGCTCCCTCTCCCATAGCTGTAAAAAGAGTTTTTTCCCTGTCAGCCGTTTTTTTGTCCGCCTGCTTCTCGTCCGCTTTTCCCTTCCGGTCATCCATTTCCGAAAGGTATCTCCGGATGGCGGAGGCAGATGGATACTCTGTTCCAATCTCTGTATCATGGTAGCCGGCTCCCTGCCTTTTTATCGCCACCGGCAAGATCCCGGAACGCAGCCGATGAAGGCACTTTAAGTACTCCAGCCCCAGGATATGATTCGGCGTCCGCAAAATCTCCCACACGGAAGCATCCGCCGCCGGGTATATCGCCTCCATACACCCCCGCATCGCTTCCTCTCGTGCCAACGGGAAATTTTTGCCTGACTTCAGAGCTTCCCGCAGTTTTTTTTGATAAATTGGCGGCTCTTCTGACAAAATCTTAACGAGAGGCGCAAAGTCATCCACTCCCGCATACTCGCTTCCAAAGGACAGAACATCCACGCATCCCAGGCTGTCGAGCAATCTCACCCCGGCAGAAGCAAAATATTCCGCGCTCGCCGTGGCATAGACGACCGGCAACTCCAACACCAGATCCGCGCCGCCGTCAAGGGCCATTCTGGTACGGACATACTTATCCACGACCGCCGGCTCCCCTCTTTGTACATAACACCCGCTCATGACCGCTATAATGTAATCTGCACCGGTCTGCCGGCGGGTTTCTTCCATGTGATACCGATGTCCCCTGTGAAAGGGATTATATTCCGCGATAATACCTGCTGTCCTCACTGTCTGTCCCACCTTTCGCCTGTTCATTGTCTGCCGGTTTATCATACCTGAAATTAATAAAAATAACAAGTCCCCTCTGTCGGATTGTATTTTTACAAGTACAAAAAGAATTGTATTTACTTTCGAATAAAATCGATTATTGTTAATTTTGAAACAATAATTCCGGTGAAAATGAAAAGGGTTTTCGAGAAAAATAACAAAAAAAGCCCGGAATCTCTGCAATATAGTGCATTTTCAAAACGATAATTTCATACTATAATTTTTGTATAGTAGATTTATAATTAGTGAAATTATGGTTTCGCTTTACAAAATAATCATTTTTTCAAAAGGAGACACGAACATGAAAGTTTTAGTTATCAATTGTGGAAGCTCTTCCCTCAAGTATCAGGTTATTGACTCTGAGACAGAGCACGTATTGGCAAAGGGCCTCTGTGAGCGTATCGGCATCGATGGCCGCATGACTTATCAGCCGGCCGGCAGGGACAAGATCAAGTTTGACGCTCCGATGCCAGCTCATCGTCAGGCAGTTGAGCTTGTATTAAAACAGCTCACCGACCCGGAAAACGGCGTTCTCACCTCCGTTGACGAGATTGATGCCGTTGGACACCGTATGGTACACGGCGGTGAAAAGTTTGCCTGCTCCACACTTCTTACGGACGAGGTTTTAAAAACGGTAGAATCTTTCAACGACCTCGCTCCTCTTCACAATCCTCCGACCCTCGTCGGCGTTGCTGCCTGCAGAGAGCTCATGCCGAACACTCCGATGGTTGGCGTTTTTGATACCGCTTTTCATCAGACCATGCCTCCGGAAGCTTACATTTATGGTCTTCCATATGAGTATTATGAGAAATACGGCGTACGTCGTTACGGATTCCACGGTACTTCCCACAGATATGTTTCTCTCCGTGCCGCAGAGATCCTTGGCAAGAAACCGGAAGATTTAAAGATTGTTGTCTGCCATCTGGGCAACGGTTCTTCCCTTTCCGCAGTGGATGGCGGCAAGTCCGTAGATACTTCCATGGGTCTGACTCCTCTGGAAGGTCTCGTTATGGGAACACGTTCCGGTGATATCGACCCAAGCTGTATCGAGTTCATCGCACATAAAGAGAATCTGACTCTCGAACAGGTGATGGAAATCGTCAACAAGAAGTCCGGCGTTCTCGGTATCTCCGGCATCTCCTCTGACTTCCGTGATCTGGACGAAGCTGCAAGAAGCGGCAACTACCGGGCAGCTCTTGCTCTCAAGATCTTCTGCCACTCTGTGGTAAAATATATCGGAAGTTCCATCGCCGTCATGAATGGCGTTGATGCCATCGTATTTACCGCCGGTATCGGAGAAAACGACGATGTCATCCGTTCCGCTATCATGGACCACTTCGGATATCTGAATATCCGCCTGGACGATGAGGCCAACAAGATGCATGGCCAGGAACGTATCATCTCCACCCCGGATTCCAGCGTAAAGGTTATCTGTATCCCGACAAACGAAGAACTGATGATCTGCCGCGATACCGTGGAGATTGTCACCAAAAAAATGGTGGAAGATGCCGTAAAGGAATTTATGGCAAATCAGTAGATTCTTCCGGTCCCGCACCGGCATGACAGGAATAATGACGCGCGGCGTAAGAAAAATATTTTTCTGCGCTGTGCGTTTTCTTTTTTTGCCTTGTCTTGTCCTGGCAGGTGTGGTATATTGAAATGTATTGCGGCTAACCTGCCGCGCATAGATTTATTATTGACTAAACTTAGGAAAGAAAGGACAGATTTTTATGAAAAATAAGAATCCTGGTATTCTGCACCTGATTCTCCGGGTGCTGCAGGGTATTTTGATCGGAGTGGGCGCAGTGCTGCCCGGCATCTCCGGCGGTGTGCTCTGCGTGGTCTTCGGCATTTATAAACCGGTTATGGAACTTTTAGGAAGCCCGTTCAAAAGATTTAAGACTCACGTTCCCAGACTGCTCCCGGTCATTATAGGCGCCGCGGTCGGTTTCCTCGGCGTGGCGAAAATCCTCGCATTTTTCCTGGAGAAATATCCGGACCCTTCCGTATGCCTGTTTATCGGACTGATCACCGGTATGCTGCCGTCACTTTTCCGTGAGGCCGGAGAACAGGGTCGTCCGAAGAACTGCTGGGTTCCGCTGGTGATCGCCTTTATCGTCATCATGGCGCTGCTGATCTCCTTAAACCTTTTCTCCGTTGTGATCACACCAAACTTCGGATGGTACGTTTTCTGCGGCTTCTGCCTGGCTTTGAGTGTCATCGCTCCGGGTATGAGTTTCTCCACGCTGCTGATGCCGCTCGGTCTGTACGCACCGTTCGTCGACGGTCTTGGCAATCTGGATATAAGTATTCTGATCCCGGCCGGTATCGGCGCTGTCGTGACGGTTATCTGTCTGGCGCGGGCTGTGGATGCGCTGTTTGACCATTTTTATCCGTATGCGTTCCACGCTATCATCGGTATCGTCATCGCCGCTACCATCATGATCATTCCGGTAAAAAGCTTTACCGTATCAGCCGGTTCCGCCATTGTAAATATCATCTGTATCGTGGTCGGCATCGTGGCTGCGCTGGCACTGGATGCCTTTAACTCCCGGATTCCGGTGGAGGAATAACAGAGAAGCAACTATTGCCCGATCATGGAATCATGGCCATCTGATGCCGATATTCCAAGAGAGACGGCAAAAATAAAAAATATAAAAAGAGTGACTATCTCATCTGCCCGAAAAGGGCAGCGCCCCGATGCCCGGGGCACGAGATACTCACTCTTTTTTCTTTTTCATCTGGCAATCTTTAAGTATTCTTTCACTTCCACAAGCGACGGCAGGATACAGCAGGCAAGCGAACGCATCTCATCATCCGGCTGCTTGATGTCAGGCACCATGATGCAGGAAAGCCCGGCTCTCGTGGCGGAGCGCACGCCGTTAAAGGAATCCTCCACCGCGTATGCCTTTTCCGGCTCCACACCCAAACGCTCGCAGGCTTTCAGATAGATCTCCGGATCAGGCTTACTTTTTGTGATGGTATCTCCGCAGACAATGGCGTCAAAATACGACAGCAGACCTGCCTCCCGGATCTCATCCATCACGATGGACTCTCTGGACGAGGTGGCAAGTGCTACTTTCACACCCTGCTCTTTTAAGAACGAGAGCAGTTCTTCCACACCCGGTTTTTTTGGAAGCTTACCTCCGCTGGCCCTCTTCCGGAACAATCGCATCACTTCCCTTTCATAAGTGTCATACGGAAAGTCCTGTCCATAGACATGAAGGAAAATCTCTTTTGTCTCCACGTCGTTGACGCCGAGACAGAGATAATTGGTATGCTCCACATCAGGAATCCCATGCTCTCTGGCCACTTCCACCCAGCACTCTGTCAAAAGCGTCTCGGAATCAAAAATCACACCGTCCATATCAAAAACAACTGCCTGCATCATTTTTCTCCTTCCCTGACGCATTGACTGCGTCAATAACTGAATTCAGGCGTTCAGGATCTTCATAAACTCCTCCCCGGTGATCGTCTCTTTCTGGTAGAGATACTGTGCAAGCTCATCCAGCTTTTCCCGGTTCTCCAGAAGAATCCGCGTCGCCTTTTCATGCTGTTTCTTTACCAGTTCCACCACCTTCTCGTCGATGATCTTCTGCGTCTGCGCCGAGCAGGCAAGGGAGGAATCTCCTCCCAGATACTGGTTCGTCTGCACTTCCATTGCCACCATGTCGAAGTCCTCGCTCATACCGTATCGCGTGATCATCGCGCGCGCCAGCTTTGTGGCCTGCTCGATATCGTTGGAAGCGCCGGTCGTGATGGAACCGAACACGACCTCCTCCGCTGCGCGGCCGCCGGTGTATGTGGCAATCTTATCTTCCATCTCCTCTTTGCTCATGAGATAACGATTGCCCTCTTCCACCTGCATCGTGTAGCCGAGGGCTCCCGATGTTCTCGGCACGATGGTAATCTTCTGTACCGGAGCGGAATTCGTCTGCTTCGCGGCAACCAGCGCATGACCAATCTCATGATAGGCGACGATCTTCCTCTCCTTGTCCGTGAGGATCGCATTCTTTTTCTGGTATCCGGCGATGACGACCTCGATACTTTCCTCCAGATCCTCCTGCGTCACATATCTGCGGTTATCCCGCACTGCACGAAGCGCCGCTTCGTTGATGATATTGGCAAGTTCGGCTCCGGACGCGCCGGACGCCATCCTGGCGATTTTATTATAGTCGACATTATCCGCCATCTTTACCTTTTTGGCGTGTACCTTAAGAATCTCTTCCCTGCCCTTTAAATCCGGCAGCTCCACCGGAATCCTCCGGTCAAAACGTCCCGGTCTTGTCAGCGCCGGGTCCAGAGATTCCGGACGGTTGGTGGCGGCCAGAATGATCACGCCGTTATTCTCCTCAAATCCGTCCATCTCCGTCAGAAGCTGATTTAATGTCTGTTCCCGCTCGTCGTTTCCTCCGATCTGACCATCCCTCTTCTTTCCGATGGCGTCGATCTCATCGATAAAAACGATACACGGCGCTTTCTCCTTCGCCTGATTGAACAGATCTCTCACCTTGGAAGCGCCCATCCCGACAAACATCTCCACAAACTCCGAGCCGGACATGGAAAAGAACGGAACGTCCGCCTCGCCGGCCACCGCTTTTGCCAACATCGTCTTACCGGTTCCCGGAGGACCCACCAGCAGGATTCCCTTCGGCATAGACGCGCCGATCTCCTTATATTTGCCCGGATCATGAAGATATTCCACGATCTCCGCCAGGTTTTCCTTCGCCTCGTCCTCACCGGCCACATCGTCAAATTTGATCCCATCGGACGATTTCACATATATTTTTGCGTTGCTTCTTCCCATGTTGAACATCATGGAGCCTTTTCCGCCGCCCGCTCTGTCCATGAGCTTCTTTGACATGACCTGTCCAATCACGATGAAGATCACGATCGGCAGAATCCATGTCAGAATGATACTCAGAAACGGCGACATCTGCTTAATCTCTTCCCCGGAAAAAGAAGCCCCGGCGTCGTACAATCTCTTCGTCAGATCAGGATCGTCCACCATTGCGGTCTTGTAGACGGCGGACTCATCCTTGTCTGTAAATATGATCACATTTTCCTGCGTATTGATACTGACCTGCCCGATATCTTTCTTTTCCGTCATCGAGATAAATGTATTATAATCCACCGTCTCAATCTGTTGTTCCGCTATCCATGGCATCGCAATCATATTGAAAAGCATGAGACAGATCAATACAACAAAATAGTAATAAAGAAGTGGTTTTCTCGGTCTTTTTACTTCGTTCATATCTTTCCTCCATTCCCCACATGATATTACTATTGTATCCGTCTGCCTTCCGAATTACAAGGGACAAAATGTGAACTTTGGGTAGTTGCTGGTATCACAAGCCCCATAAAGACATAAATCGCCATCTGTGCGTAGTAAGACAACTCTGCCGAGGTATTTCCAAAAAATATACCCACTGGTCCAATTCCAGATGTAACATCTCCATCAATTTTCTGTTGATCTTTGTTTGTTCTGCTAAATCACCGCACATAACCGTTCTTCTTTAAAATTCAATCGAGTAATACCATGATTTTTTGGCTAATCTCGGATATAGTGTCGATCACCACATCTTCTCCGAGATGCCGGCATTTTTCAAACGCATAAAAGCTTCCATAAATAGAAAAAGTGAACAATATATTTGCCGTAATGTTTTCTTTATAGTCTGGTCTTAATGAAAATATACAGGATTTTAAACTGTTTTCAACTTGTACGATCAGCATATTTGTTCTGCTGCCGGAAAAGACCGTGCGTATCAGATGCTCCTGCGCGGCATAGGTTGAAATGGGTATAAAATGTGGATTTGTTGATCTCTGCTTTTTCGCATAACTCTTTTACCGTTATTTTTTCAATCGCCTTCTTAGAGCGAATCTCCAAAAAGCTGTTGATGATACTCCTCTTTGTTTTTACCACTCGTATATCCATAACAAGTACTCCTTTATATTGGACGATTTTGTAAATTCGTCGGTTTTCCAACCTATGAAAAATATCGACGGTTTCGGACTGATCTTTGCCTATAGTATAATACAAAAAACAACTGATGTCTATTTTATGAAGGAGGCTTATCATGGATTTTTATGGATTTTATATGGGGCAGGAATTTGAATCCTATTCTTATTTAGGAGCGCATTTGGAAGAAAACGGGGTCATCTTTCGTACATTTGCTCCCAATGCCCTGAAAATTTCGGTGATCGGAGACTTCAGTCAGTGGGAGGAAGTTCCGATGAAACAGATTTATGACGGAAACTTTTGGGAGTGTTTTGCCGATAATGCCCGTCAGGGTATGAGGTATAAATATCGGATTTACGACAAAGATGGACATTTTTTAGATCATTGCGATCCTTACGCTTTTTACTCTGATTTGCGTCCGGAAACAGCATCCATCATATATAGCTTATCGGATTACAGATTCTCAGACAGCACGTATTTAAGACAACGAAAAAATACCGATCGTCTTCCTCTTAATATTTATGAGATTCATGCCGGTTCATGGAGAAAACCGGAAAAAAAGGAAAGAGATTTTTATACGTATCGTGAACTTGCCGACTTACTGATACCGTATCTGACTCAAAATCATTATAATTATGTGGAAATCATGCCATTAAACGAGTATCCATGTGACGAATCATGGGGGTATCAGGCCACCGGTTTTTTCAGTCCCACGTCCAGATACGGAACTCCGGATGATCTTCGGTATTTCATTGATCGATGTCATGCGGAAAATATCGGCGTACTTTTAGATTTTGTTTCCGTCCATTTTGCGGTCAATGATTATGCATTGCTGCAATATGACGGAACAGCACTTTATGAGTATCCACACAGACGCGGCTTTCTTTGAAAGAGATTATGAGCGGGACGGATTCGAGTGGCTGGATTGTCAGAATGCAGACTATGCCGTATATGCCTTTGTGCGAAAAGCAAAAAAGCAGGAGGTCTTAGTGATCCTGAATTTTGATCATACCGACATATATGATTATAAAATCAGCTTTCCGGGGAAAAAATCCTGCCATCTGCTGCTGGACAGCAACAGTATTCTCTGGGGCGGAACAGATACAAATATCGTCCGCTTTTCTTTGGAGCAAGGTATGTTCCAAACCGACATTAAACATTTTTCAGGACAATATTTTTTACTGAAATAGAAAATTGTCCCGGGAAAAAAGAAAGCGAAAAAGTTACATTAGAAAACCTTTTCGCTCCTCTTCGATATCATGCGCGGCAGAGCCCTACCTGACGCGTCTATTCCTGCCTTTTTTCTTCTTCTGCCTTCCCTCCTGACTGCCGGGGCGGGACAGCAGCAGCAAAGCTCCTGTCAGCACCAGGATTGCCGCCATGCCACATAGCGCCAGACCAAGGTTTGGAGGCTGCGTGGCTCCATTGTAAGTCTCCATATCGAATCCGGCGAGGATAAGCGCTGCGGAAAACGGGTAGGCGGACAGAAGGAAACCGCTCTTAAAAAACAGGATGCAGTATCCCAGGAAAAATGTCAGGATGGAACCGCCCAGATAAGCGCCCCGTATCTGCCCGAAGATCAGGATCATCGGCATACAGACAAGACCGGTGGTAAACGCGGCGGCAATCACCTGCGCGCCCTGCCGCAGTAAAACGGCGGCGGACAGTCCATCCAGTCCGGCGATGCTGCCTGTGAGCACGGTGACGGCCACGCTGTATATGCCAAACAGAAGGGACAGGCACAAGGTGACAATCAGCTTTCCTCCCAGCAGTCTGGCATAAGATACCGGCACTGTCCGCAGATTTTTCATGGTATCGTTGGTATTTTCCCGGTCAATAAGCCACCCGCCGATCATCACCAGAGAAATCGGCAGAAAGATTTGTGTATTTCCCCAGATCACATTGGAAAACAGGCTGACAAAGTCGTAGTTTGGGTCCCGGATTTCCGGATTGACGATGAGCTGAGTCCCATACTGTACTACGGGGCAGAGCGCCAGCGCCACGATACCGACCAGCAGAATCTGGCAGCGCCGCAGTTTGCTCCATTCTCCTCTTAAAATATTCCACATGTTTCACACCTCCTCAACTGTTCTGTCGCTTATAGACCAGCGCGATCAAACTGAGAAACACCGCCGCCTCCAGAACAACGACCAGAAATGCCTGGGGCGTTGTCACAAAGTAGGGACTGATCCGTTCCAGCATTTCTGCCATCTGTCCGCCGGAACCCGACGAGTCCAGATACTGAAAGAACCAGCGAAATGTCAGCGGTCCTGGCAACAGCGTCCCCGGATTGATTCCGAAGGGCTGCATGATAAAAAAATCGTTTGTGCCAAAGATATAGTTGACCACCGTATAAAAAAATGTGATGATCACCGAAATAATGTAGCTTCGGTTCAAAAGCACCACCAGAAGCACACAGGGCAATGCGCCGGCCCACATCATGATTCCCTGACCGATCCCGACCCAAAACAGTTTCCAGAAACCGACCGGCTCCCATCCGGAGGCAAGCACGATTCCGAGATTGACAAGGCCCCCGACAGCCATAAAGGCGATGGCAAATAAGAAGAGCAGCGCCATCTTTGTCAGAGCCAGCGCCGGTTTACTCACCGGAACAGTCATCAAATTCTTTAAAGTATCATTGTCCTGTTCCTCAAACAGCAGGGTGGAGGCAAGCACCACCAGCGCAGGCATGAGAAGCAGGTAGGCGCTCATCTGAAACAGGGTGGACATCAGCCGGTCCACCGCCTCCGCGCCGCTTGCGAACTCCCGCATCTCCGGCAAAAACAGCGCGCATCCCAGAGGAATCAGCGCGGAAACCGTCGCTGCGGCAAAAAACAGGGGCTTGCGTTTCAGTTTGGCAAATTCACATCGAAGCAGTCTAGGCAATTCCCTCACCCCCTGTAACCTGTTTAAAATAATCTTCCAGCGTATTTTCATAAAGATGGGCGTCAGAGACAGAAAGTCCCGCCTCCACAAACAACCGGACCGCCGCGCCGATATCCAGCTGCCGGTCGCGGACTGTCAGTTCGTGGGCATTCTCCGTCCTGACATTCCGGATACCCAGCCTGCTCCGAAGCAGGTTTGCCGCCATTGCCGCATCGGAAACAAGGAAATGTATATATTTTCCGTTCTTTTCTTCCAGTTCCGAAAGACTCTCCTCTTCCAGCAGGATGCCGTGATCGATGATGCCGATATCGTCCGCCAGCAGAGAGATTTCCGACAGGATATGGCTGGAGATCAAGATCGTTTTCCCGGCAGCGTCGCACAGTTCCCGGATAAAGGCGCGCATCTCCGCGATACCGATCGGGTCAAGGCCGTTGATCGGTTCATCCAGGATCAAAAGCTCCGGATTGTGCATGACGGAAAGCGCGATGGCCAGCCGCTGCTTCATACCGAGGGAATACTGAGAAAACAGCTTTTTATCCCGGTATGGCAGATTGACAACTTCCAGAGCATTTTTGACATACTTCGGATTCTTTAATCCCCGCAGGGTGGCAAAGATCAGCAGATTTTCCGTCCCGGTCAGATTCGGATAAAATCCCGGCGATTCGATCAGAGAACCGATGCGGGGCAGAATCTTCTTCTCATTGCCACGGAGCGGTTTGCCAAAAATCTCCACCTCGCCGGATGAAGGCGTTGTCAGTCCCAGAAGCATCCGCATGGTTGTCGTCTTTCCCGCCCCGTTTCTTCCAAGCAGACCGTAGATACGTCCTTTGCGGACATGGAGCGAAAGGTTTGACACACTGATCTGCTCGCCGTATTTTTTTGTAAGACCGCGGGTTTCAATCACAATATCATTCATGAGCAAGTACCTCCTGTTATGAAGTGTAAGTTTTTCTTTGTGAGCTAAGCATACCACCCCATCCTTAAGGTAACATTGCGCCAACCTTGAATTATCTCTGAGATTTTCGCTGCGCGATAGCCAGAGGGCGCTCCTTGCGATATAATACAGATAACGATTGCGAGGTAATACAATTAGCGATTGGGATGCGATATAAAGAATTTTTACGCTGTAAGACGATAAGAAATGGAAATGATAAAAAGGGAAAAGAGGGATGTGTCTATGACAGATTATAAAATACTGCTGGTTGACGACGACCAGGGCTTATTGGAAATGCTTGTTTCCATCTTCCGGCGGGCAGGCTACACCCATCTTCTGACCGCCTCGACAGGTGAGGATGCGCTTCGTATCCGGGAAAAGGAACAGCCGGATATGATTGTGCTGGACGTCATGATGCCGGACATGGATGGGTTTGCCGTGTTAAGAGCGATCCGCCGGACAAGCCGTGTGCCCGTCCTGATGCTCACCGCACGAGGCGAGGCGGAAGACCGCATCGAGGGACTGGAAATCGGCGCGGACGATTATCTGGCCAAGCCGTTTTTACCAAAAGAATTGCTTCTCCGGGTGAACGCGATCTTAAGCCGCGCCTACCCAAATCGAGAAGAGATGGTGGAACTTTCGGGTTCCACTGTGGATCTTGCCAGCGCGATGGTATGGAAAAACGGAGAGCAGCTGTCGCTGACCGCCAAAGAATTCCAGCTTTTTGAAAAATTGTACCAAAATGCGGGGCGGATTGTCACCACAGGGATTTTGTGCGAGACGATCTGCGGCGAATTCTGGCAGGGATACGAGAGCACGCTTTCCACGCACATCCGGCATCTGCGGGAAAAGATTGAGGAAAATCCGTCAAGACCGGTTTCTCTGCTTACGGTAAAAGGTCTTGGATACCGGCTCAATCTCAAGGAGGGATCACGATGAACACCATACAGCGTTTCTTCCGCCGGTACATTTTCTCTACCGTTGGCATCGTCCTTTTATTTCTCTTTGTCAATATCGCGCTGATTTTTACGATCTTAGTCGTGGGAAGCATGAGCAACTCGGACGTGGTATTTTCTGTCCGGCAATTTTCCGACCATATCACAAAACAGGGCGGGGACTGGACGGCCGATGACACCGCTTTGTCCATGCTGCAGGAGAAATCCGCCTGGGCCATGGTATTAAGCGAGAACGGCGATGTCGTCTGGCAACAGGATATGCCAAAACATTTGCCAAAATCCTACACAAGCACGGAAATCGCTTCCTTCAGCCGCTGGTATCTCGACGGGTATCCGGTCAAAGTGTGGACGCGGGCGGACGGCTGTCTGACGGTCGTCGGTTTTCAGCCCAGAACACTGGTAAAATTCTACTATGCGCTGGAATGGCCGTACATTGGCATGCTTTTTACCGGCGGCATCGCCGTCTTTCTCATCAATCTGTTTCTGATCCTCTTTTTACTCCTGCGAAACACGCGCAAAGTGGAAAAGGCCATGACACCGATCCTGCAGGGGATTCAGGATTTAAGCCACGGGCGGCCAAACCGTCTTCAGGAACAGGGAGAACTGGCAGAGATCAACGCCGGACTGAACCGGGCAGCCGACTATATGCGAAAAAAGGACAACACCAGAGCAGAATGGATCCGGGGCGTCTCCCACGACATTCGCACACCGCTCTCCATGGTCCTCGGCTACGCCAGCGAGCTGGAAGACAACCATGTCCTCCCGACGGAAGCCAGAAAGCAGGCGGGAATCATCCGCCGGGAAAGCGAAAAAATGAAACGGCTGATTGACGACCTGAACCTCACCACCAAACTGGAATACGCCCTCCAGCCGCTCCACCCCAAAACACTGGATTGGGTCGAGCTCTGTCGTCAGGCAGTCAGCGAGGTGCTAAACAACGGCCTTGACAGCCGCTATACCCTTACTTTTACAGAAATGCAGCCGGGACGCCCCCTTCGCCTTGTGGGCGACGATGGACTTTTGCTCCGGATGCTTGATAATCTGATCCGCAACAGCATCACCCATAATCCGCAGGGATGCACTATCACAGTGTCCGTCGGCGAAACAGACGGTCGTTGTCTCTGCACCGTTTCAGACGATGGCGTCGGAATCCCCGCGCCCCTTTTGAAATCGCTAAACCTGGGAAATAACATTTCAAGCACGCAGGAAAGCAATGAAAAAACCGAACACGGTCTCGGGCTGAAACTGGCAGCACAGATCGTCACAGCACATCAGGGAACCATCCGTTTCGCCGACAACACGCCGCACGGACTGAAAGTCAGCGTTTATCTACCGGGAAAATAACTTCAAACAGGATAAACAGGAAGAAAACAGGCAATAACATTGACAGTGATTTGCAAGACAAATAAAAACAGGATTGACATTTTACGAACGGGATGTTATACTGAGCAACATCATACAGAGTTTTGCTTGCCGCCGGGTAAGAACAGAAGCGTTAATTTCGTATCGATAGGCCTGTGAAGATACGAAGTTAGCGCTTATTTTTTTGCCTTTCCGGATACCTTCAATTTTATACAAATCAGGTTTGGGGAAAGAAGGAACATTATGATCTATGTGTGAACACATCACGCTATGCTCAAATCAAGGAACTCATTCCCGGTCTGACGGCTTTGCTTACGGACAGTGTAATATTCGTTAGATAGAAAATAAAGCTGTACTCGTAGCATCAAAGTGTCCTCCTACATAAAATATTTTCGCCTTGCTTAGCCGTTCCATACATCATTTCCTATGATGATATCTCCCTTATGATCCCAGGCGTCTTTCATCTTATCCCATGGAAGTCCCCATTCCTCAAAAAACAGCGGAAAAGTATAGGTAGATAAAGAGTCCAGCGTATGGTTGGCGCTGTTAAACAGAAACTTCGCCCCGCAGGCAATAGAGCTGAACTTTCCGATCATGAGAATATTGGGGTTCGTGATGACATTTTTCAGATAAATAATCTTTCTGATGGCAGAAACCGAAAGGCTGTACCAATCAGCCAGTTTCTTCCACAGAGCTTCCCTGACGGTACTCTATATTATAATAAAAGGCTTTCTATGATTTATTATTTTATCACAGAAAACCTTTATTTTAATCAGAATTTATTATTTATAGCAATTTCATCTCCGCTTTTATACACCCTGTACTCTACCCGAAAATACGGCTCTTCCCCGTATACCGGCACCAGCACCTCGTTGTTGCTGTACTGAGCCTGACGGAATTCATAACCCTGGCATCGGAAGGCAGCCTCCACGGTGATTCCCGCTTCTGAAAATGTAAAGTCCTGAAATGTATCGGCGCTTTCTTTGATTCGTCTGTAAAGCAGGGATGGCGGGGCAGCGGTCAGATTATAGCCATCCTGCGCGCAGATAAAAGACAGCGCTGTCAGAGCCATCAAGTCTCCGTAAGATGCAATTTCTATGTTTTCATTTTTATATTCTGCAAAAAAGGAAACTCCGGTCAGCACGCCGTCCATTTCCTCAAAATGAAGCTGCGGAAGGGCGGCATAAATGTTAGCTGTATCGACAATATAGGTTCCTCCGTTTCTTTTCTCCCATGTTCCGCTGTCGGTCAGCCGCAAGCTGGAATCTCCGCCCGGCGTCAGATAAAATTCCGGCAGGTTCAGCTGACGGTCTGTCTGATAAAATGTCTGCATCCCGTTGAAGTTCTCGGCATACTGGGTCGCGGTTATGTTCCCTCTGTTTTGCGGGATTGCGCCTGCCTGCCATATGTAAAATGTTGTTCCGGTCAGCAGCAACATAAGAAAGACCGCACCGACTGCCTTTGCCGGCGCATATCGCCGGTTCAGCCAGAGTACATTTTCTTCTTCCCATTCCATGTTTTCTCCCGCCTTGCAATCCCGGTACGATTTATATTCCCGGATGAGCCGGTAAACCGGAATATGGAAACCGGAACCTTTGCCCAACACTATCCACGTTCTTTGGAAAGCTTCTTTCCAGGTGAGGCGCGCGCCGCTTTCTGCTGACACCCTGAGACCGAACAATATTTTTCCTGGAGTTGTGCCGAAACACGAGAGCAGCGTGGGCTCAATCAACAGCAGGATGAATGTAGTCATTATTAATTCCACAACCCAGCTCAGCCAGCTCATTTCCATAATATTGACATGAAAGAAGCGTGCGAGAACCGCGTCCCACAAAATCGCATAGATGCTCTCATCAATCATGCGGGCAAAATAGCGGTGCCACGGCGCGGTCACCTTTGGCATCGAGTCCTCTTTCAGTTCCGACGGGACTTCCGATAAAGAGTGGTTCAGCATATCAAGATAGTGCTGTGCGTCAAAACTGCGGTAAGACGCCTGCGCGCCACACAATTGTTCGCAGATGAATCTGGACTGTTCCAGATCCTGATTTTTTTCTTTTAATTTTATCAAATGTGTCGGCAGCAGCTCGGTCAGCTCACAGACATTTTCATTTAATGTCCTGATATCCTCAAGGCTGATATGAATAGACCGGAGAAGCCGGATACGTTTTAACGTTTCCACGTCTTCTTCTGTATAATCCCTGTATCCGTTAGATTTTCTCTGTGGAGAAAGAAGTCCCTCTTTCTCATAAAATCGGATATTGGCCCTTGTCATTCCTGACAATTCTTCCACCTCTTTGATTTTCATATGACATTTCCTCCTGTATATAATACCCGATTATAAAGGATAAAGGGACTTTACAGTCAAGTACCTATCGTAATCTCTACTCTCCCGCGATCTTCCTTGCCACATAGACGCCGCTGGCTGATGCATGGGACAGGGAGTGGGTCACGCCGCTTCCGTCTCCGATCACATAGAACCCTTTGTGTATCGTCTCCAGATTCTCATCAAGTTGTACTTCCATGTTGTAGAACTTCACTTCCACACCATAGAGCAGTGTATCATCATTTGCCGTTCCCGGCGCGATCTTATCGAGCGCATACACCATCTCAATGATACCGTCAAGGATACGTTTCGGCAGTACGAGACTCAGATCTCCGGGCTCCGCTGAAAGTGTAGGCCGCACAAATCCTTCTTCAATCCTCTTTGCCGTACTTCTCCTGCCGCGGATCAGATCGCCAAATCTCTGAACAAGCACTCCGCCGCCCAGCATATTGGAAAGCCGGGCAATGCTTTCCCCGTACCCGTTACTGTCTTTAAATGGCTCGGAGAAATGCTTTTCCACCAGAAGGGCGAAGTTGGTATTCTCCGTCTGCTTTGCAGGATCTTCATAGCTGTGTCCGTTTACCGTCACAATCCCGTTGGTATTCTCATTTACAACGATACCGTGCGGATTCATACAGAACGTCCTTACCTTGTCCTCAAACTTTTCCGTGCGGTACACGATCTTGCTTTCGTAGAGTTCATCGGTCAGATGGGAGAAGATCACGGCCGGAAGTTCCACTCTCACGCCAAGATCCACCCGGTTCGACTTCGTCGAGATGTTCAGCCTTTCACAGATTTTTTCCATCCATTTGCTCCCGCTCCTGCCTACCGAGACAATACATTTGTCACACTCATAAACCGTATCCCCGCATATCACCCGGTAGCCGTCGCCGCTTACTTCCAGATCATCCACACAGCTGTTAAAATAAAATGCAACCTTCTCTTTCAGCTCAGCGTACAGGTTTTCCAGTACGACATAATTGATGTCCGTACCCAGATGACGTACCGAGGCGTCCAGCAGCTTTAATTTGTTTTGCATACACAGCTTCTTAAACTTCGTACCCGCAGTGGAGTACATCTTTGTACCCGCTCCGCCGTAGCGCACATTGATCTCATCCACATAGCGCATCAGATCAATGGCCGTGCTTTTTCCGATATACTCATAGAGCGTACCGCCAAAATCATTGGTAATATTATATTTTCCATCCGAAAAGGCACCTGCTCCGCCGAAACCGCTCATGATCGCACATGTATTACAATTGATACAGCTCTTTATTTTCTTCCCGTCAATCGGGCACCTTCTTTTCTCGAGAGGATTTCCTGCCTCAAATACTGCAACTGTAAGTTCCGGTGCCTTTTTCATCAGCTCATACGCTGCAAATATCCCTCCAGGTCCCGCTCCGATTATGATTACGTCATATCTGTCCATAGTGACTCGTTCCTTTCTTATACTTTAGCAAATATAACAGACTCCGCGAAAGATTTGTCCATCCGCCTCTTTTGTTCCAAGTGGGTTATCAACGATTCCTTCATAGAATCGGCTCGATGACTGCCCGGAAATATCGGTCTAATTCCTCTGGCGTTTGCTTCATCCGGCCTTTAATCCACCACAGTACCATTTCTACAAAGCTGCCCGATATGTGATTGACCAAAAAATCCTGCGGAATGTCCGTATTGTTTTTTCTGTTTTGATTGACAAACTGATCTTGTATCAATTCGTTTAAACTGTCTTTGAAATACCGCAGGAAGAGTTCGCTGCTTTCACAGGAAAGCAATGCGAGGATGTTATTCTCATCTTCTTGCAGGTGCTGTAATAAGTGGCAGAATACAGATTCCGGCACGTTTCTGTCAGAGTATAATCCGTGCGTGTGGGTGCAATCCAACGCGCTGCTGATAATGTGACCGAAAAGTTCTTCGCATAATGTTTTGAGCAGATCGTCTTTTGCTTCAAAATGCGCATAAAATGTTGTTCGGCCAACATTAGCGGCATCAATGATTTCCTGTACCGTAATCTTGCTGTAACTCTTTTCTGCAAGGAGCGTACTGAACGCGGTGAAAATAGCCGCCCTTGTTTTTTGCTGTCGTCTGTCCATAATAACTCCTTCCGTACATTTTTCCAAAAATGTTCCGTACGAAACATAAGGGCAATATTATCCGTTGTATTTCCTTCAGTTCTTATTTACAATTAAAAAGAACAAAATGTTTGTTATCAAATTCATTGTACGGTAAGAACAAACGAGTGTCAAGGACGAGTCTGTTTAAAACGCCGTGCGGATTGGAGGAACCATTATGTTAAAGAAATTAGAGTGTTTTCTGGCCGGGCTTCCCATGACGATGGTAGCCGGTGCATTTCTATTGCTGGATTTGATCCCGCACTTGACAGAGGAATTTGGTGGCACGACGGTACAGCTTTCGTTTCTTCCCTTTGACCCGGCGTGGGTAACTATCATTATCAGCGGCATTCCTCTCTTATATCTGGCAATATGGCGGATGATCCACAATCCCGGCATCAGCAAAATATCGTCTGCCCTTTTGATTTGTATTGCCATGTTCGCCGCTATTGCAATCGGGGATCTGTTTGCGGCGGGAGAAGTCGTGTTTATCATGGCAATCGGCGCACTTTTAGAGGAAGCTACCACAAACCGGGCGAAAAAGGGCTTAAAAAAACTGATCCGTCTTGCGCCGACAAAAGGACGCAGGCTAAAGGACGGGAAAGAAGAAATGATATCGGCAGAAGAAATCCGACAAGGAGATATTCTGCGTATTCTGCCCGGTGAAACGATCCCGGTTGACGGAACAATCATAAACGGCGAAACCTCGGTCGACCAGTCTGTTATGACAGGAGAATCCCTGCCGGTTGACAAGGGCGTGGGGGAAGAAGTTTTTTGCGGAACCATCAACCGCTTTGGTTCGATTGATATTTCAGCAACAAAAGTTGGCGAAAACAGTTCTCTGCAAAAGTTGATCCGCATGGTGCAGGACGCAGAGAATAAACAGGCGCCCATGCAAAGAATCGCCGACCGGGTGGCAAGCTGGCTGGTTCCTGTCGCTCTGCTGATTGCCATTCTGTCCTATATATTCACCGGGAATATTGTTACCGCAGTCACCGTGTTGGTCGTATTCTGTCCTTGCGCTCTTGTACTGGCAACGCCTACCGCGATTATGGCGGCAATCGGGCAGGCGACAAAACACGGGGTAATCATCAAGTCCGGCGAAGCCCTTGAAAAAATGGGCAAAGTGGACATGATCGCGTTTGATAAAACCGGTACTCTAACCTATGGCCGCTTAGATGTCAGCGATACGATTTCATTTGATGAAACAATCAGCGAAACAGACTTGCTTTCTCTTACCGCTTCTGCCGAAGCCAGGAGCGAACACCCGCTGGGAAAGGCGATCGTGGCATATGCAAAGACAAAAGAAGTTCCATTGGTAGAATCGACAGCATTTAGAATGACTGCCGGCAAGGGGATTTTTGCGGAGGCAGGCAACCGCAGCCTGCTTTGCGGTAACGAGAAATTCCTTACTGAAAATGGCGTTTCGATCGATAACAAGGTGCACTCCGTTTTAGAACGGCTTCGCACACAGGGAAAAGCCTCTGTTCTTGTCGCGGAAGGTCAAAAATGTATCGGTGTGATCGCCCTTTCCGATGTGCTGCGTCCGGAAGCAAAAGACATGGTTGCCCGTCTTTCAGATATGCACACCCGTACCGTTTTACTTACCGGCGACCATCAAAAAACGGCAGACTATTTTGCACAGCAGGTCGATATCTCCGAAGTCCGGGCTGAACTTCTGCCGGAAGAAAAAGTGCAGAATATTGAGAAATTACAGGCAGAAAATCACAAGGTCTGTATGATAGGCGATGGTGTCAACGACGCGCCGGCTTTAAAAACTGCCGATGTAAGCGTAGCAATGGGAAGCATGGGAAGCGATATCGCCGTTGACGCCGCAGAAGTCGCCCTGATGAGTGATGACATTTCAAAAATCCCGTATTTGAAGCGGCTTTCCAATGCGACGGTAAAGACCATCAAGGCCAGTATTACCCTGTCTATGTGCATTAACTTTGCAGCAATCGTGCTGTCGCTCATGGAAATACTGACACCCACCACCGGGGCGCTGGTACACAATGCCGGTTCCTGTTTCGTCGTTCTGATTGCCGCGCTGCTTTATGACAGGAAATTCGAGTGACCTGTATCGCAAGATCATATACAGGCAACTACCCGGTCGCTCTCCACGCAAATACCGCTTTTTCACTGGATTTGCGTGGAGTCATGTATCATTTTTTCCAGAGATATCTAATACCGAATCCTGAAATAATCCAGATACGCTTTAAATCTATCCTGCGCCGTGAGACAAGTATCGGTCAGGTATCCTCTCTCATTGTCCCATTCTTTTAGTCCCCGATAATAGAACATTTTCAGATCATCCTCAATGATAAACGGAACAATGTTATATTTCAGGCACTCTTTAAACATGATCAGCCTGCCCACGCGGCCATTTCCATCCTGAAAAGGATGTATCCTCTCAAACTTCACATGAAATTCAAGAATATCTTCAAAGATTTTATCGTTTTTTGCATTATACTCTGTCAGCAAATTTTTCATTTTATCGGCAACTTCTTCCGGAAGCGCAGTCTCCATACCGCCCACTTCATTGGGCAGCTTTTTGTAAGCGCCCACAGCAAACCACTCTTTTCTGGAATCGCTGGTGCCATTTTTCAGAGTCAAATGCAGTTCTTTTATCAATTTTTCGGTCAAAGTTGCATTTGCATGGTTGATAATCATATCAATACAACGGAAATGATTCGTCGTCTCAATGATATCATCCACATTTAAAACTTCATTTTCTAAACCGATGGTATTGGTTTCAAAAATATATTTTGTCTGTTCATGAGTCAGGCGGCTGCCTTCTATGTGATTGGAATTATATGTCAGCTCAATCTGCGTTTTATGATAAATGCCACCGGAATACTTATTCTCTTTCTCATCCTTCAATATATCCAGTAAGGTTTTGGGCTGTTCTCCTCTCCTATTTCTACGCTCTGGCTTAGTGGCATCTTTCGGAATATTCCAGGTTTTTCCGGTAAGAAACGCACCGGGCACACGCCCCTGGGCACAGTAATTTCTGACACTGCGCTCTGATATATTCCATTTTTCTGCTATTTCACTGACTGACAAATACCTCATCTGCTCTGCCTCATTTCTATCTATATCATTTCGTTGCATACTATTGTTATAATTATATCACAATGCAAGAATTATCTGCCTGAATCATATACATTAATCATCCACCTGAAACTTGTAAGACTGTTTGACAATTTCCATAATCTGATCAACCTCAGATGTGTGTTCCATGAATAATTCAACATCACCGTTGCCCCATCTGCCAAGACCGGTTATATCGTGGCAGATGCCTTGGGGATCATTAACTTCCGAAAACTTCATATTTACTGAAATTCGCAGCCGTTGTTTTTGGAATACAACATCCACAAAATTTGTATCCAATTTATAGGCCACATACAATTTTTTAAACTCGCGCTTCACATTCGGAGATAGATTTTGAATTCGACGATCCAGTACTTCAAATAATGTTTTTGTAAAAATATTGGTATCATACGTTTCCAGGCTATAACGTTCAGCAGGTTTTTCTGCCATCTGATAAGGAGCCAATTCTGCATCAGTCAAATCTGGGTAAGCCCATATCTGTTTTGCTTTATCCGCCAGTAAGACCGCACGTTCTTTGATTCTTTGTTCATTCCATTCAGTAAGCTTTACTATATAAGAATTCAGCCGAAGTGCGCTTTCCTTAAATCCACCTTCCATATCCATTTTAACCATAAATGAACGATCACTCATTTCCGAATTGTATGCGGTAAGTGTTAAATTGCCAATAGTATGTAAATAAATCTTCTGAATTTCACGCCACTCAGCCCCTAACATCTGCTGCCATTCTAAATTCAAGTTGCTGTTTTGAGGCATAATATGCTCAATTGTATAATTTTCAATAATAATCGGAGCCTTTTTTCCATAGTTTTCTAAATGACTGAGAATAAAATTACGGGAACGCATATTATAGATATCTCTTGTCACAAATGCCATTGTAAATTTATCATCATCCGGGAATTCCTTATAATCATTTCTCATAATAAAAAATGCCTTTATGGAATTGACGTAATCCTCCGACTTAATTTCATTTTTCAGAGTAGCAAAAGTCTTATTCAAGGAGTTGGTCGGTATGTCACAAATACTACGCCTGAATACATAGCTGATACAAAGACGAATGATTTGCTCCAATTCATCCTCAGATATGATACCCTCTTCGCAATCATGGTGAACCTTAAGCAAAAAAGGGTAAGATACCTCCATTCGAAGATCATTAATATCCTCATAGAGCGACTTGAGTACCGGATTATTACTCCGCTTAAATGTCATATCTGTATAATACTTGGCATAGATGAGCAAATCCTGACATAGCTCACGGATACTTCCAAATTCACAATTCAGATGATAGAGCTTAAACTCCTCATATACACGATTCTGTTTCGGGATACGAGTCATCTTCATTGTCAAATAATCTCTGAAAAAGCGGTCCATGGCAGAAGCTTGAGTTTCATAAACAAATAGCAATTCCATCGGACGCCATAGATGCTCATAGACATAGGTTTGCTCGATAGGCTCCAGTCCCATAAGAACATAATTCCGAATTAGATCAGATTCCGATAGTTCTTTACCGGTAGAATTCAGACTTTCAAAAATAGCCTGTGCGTCATCTACAGAACGATCCAGTGTTATATTTACAATCTGCAACTTCCCTATAGATTCATACACCTCGGCAGGTTTCAATTCTTTGCTATCAATCTTATTAGCAAAAAAATTATAATTGTCCAGCAACTTAGAATGAGTATCATCTGAAATGTTTTTTTCATCCACAAGACATATTAGTGTATTTCTATCAGTTTCTGTAAGAAGTAACTTATATCTTTCATCACCACTTTCATACTCATTTTTTAAGAGCATGTTATCAATACGACGGGAGTTAATTGTCGTATCATCAGGATTTTTGATGGCATAGTCACGTAAAGCAAGTAAAAGCAACGAAAGAGTAGTCATTCGTTGTTGCCCATCAATGATCATGTATTTCTGAACACCGGTCGGCATCGCCTGCTCTGCAATATTGACAATAGAACCAACAAAATGCCCCATTTTTCCTTTCTTCTGCATTTCTACGATATCATTCCAAAGTCGTTTACATTGCTCAATGTCCCAACTATAATATCGTTGGTAGACTGGTATCAAGAATTGTTTATTTCCATTTAAAATCTCATAAATATTACCTTTACGTGCATCCATATTATACCTCTATAAATTAATTTTTCTTTCCATATGGCACAGTTTTGTCAGCAACCATACTCATTTTGGGTTCAGGACATGATGAGTAACGGAACGTCTTATGCTCATACTGTCCCATATCGGAAGTGTCTGTCCACAATTCGCACTGTGTCATTACAGTCTGCACTGTATCGTCCATACCCTCTGGCGGATATCGATGTTTCTTCAATAAGCGCTTTATCATCATGCGCATCTTCGCTCGGGCGGAGTCACGTTTCTGCCAGTCAATGGTGCGATTTTTCCGCAAAGTGTCTGCTAATTCCTTTGTAATGGCGATAAGTTCCTCATTTTCGTAAAAATCCTTTATAGCCTGTGGCTTTGTAAGTGCATCATAGAAAGCAAGTTCATCAGCTGTAAGACCAAGCTGATCACCTTCCTTTCGGGCCGCTGCAATCTGTCTGGCCAAATTAAGGAGTTCCTGAATAACCTCTTCGTTTGTCAACATACCGTTCAAATAACGGTTCATAGCGCTTTGTATGATTTCACTAAACTTTTCTGATTTGACAACGTTGGTTCGGCGGTATATCTGTACCTGCTCAGCAATCAATTTTTTCAGAAGCTCTACAGCTAAATTTTTCTCTTTCATTTTGGAGATTTCCTCCAGAAACTTCGGATCAAATATCGAAAATTCCTCAGACACATCAGAAAACAGGTTTATAACTCCTTCACTTTTAACACTTTGTTTTAGAAGTTCATTGATCCGTGCATTCATTTCCGGCAAAGAAATCTTTTTTCCTGCTCCCTGATTCATCAACCGCATAACAAGAACACGCACTGACTCAAAAAATGCAGCTTCCATACGAAGCGCCTCTTTCACCAGAGAAGCACAAAGAGACAATGCCTGCCGAAGCATAAGCGCCTCTTTAAGAAAATCCTCACGCGCCCTCTCCTTATCAACAGCAACAATGAAATTGACTGCTCCACTAATGGTCTTTGAACGTTCAAGGTCAGTTCCGATGGTAAACTTGGAATAATCGTAACCATGAAAAATATCTCTGCAAATGGAAAGTTTTTCTAAAAATTTTGGATATGCCACTTTCGTCACATCAGTATCCCCATAATTCTTTTTATCACGCACAGTATAATCGTTCATCGCTTCTTTCAAAGCTCCGGCGATACCGACATAATCGACAACCAATCCTCCCTCTTTATCCGCAAAAACACGATTTACGCGGGCAATCGCCTGCATCAGATTATATCCTTTCATTGGTTTATATACATACATGGTCGTCAGGGAAGGGACATCGAATCCTGTCAGCCACATATCAACCACAATGGTAATTTTAAGCGGACTATTATTATCCTTAAATTTTTTAGCTAATTCCTCTTTATGCCGCTTATTCCCAATAATTTCACGCCATTCTTCGGGGTCTTTATTGCTCTCCGTCATAACAACAGCAACTTTTTCTGTCCAGGACGGACGCAACTTTAAAATACGTTTATAAATTTTCATAGCAATTGACCGGGAATAAGCAACAATCATTGCTTTTCCCGTCAGAAGATTCGCCCTGTAGTTCTCATAATGGTCGAGAATATCATCCACAAGCGAAGCAATCGTCTGTTCATTACCTAATATAGCTTCCATCTGCCCCAATTTTCTCTTGCTTTTCTGGATAACGTCCGGATCTGCATTGTTTGCCATGATATCATACTCAGCATCAATCATTTTCAGAGTTTCTTCATCCAGTTTCAATTTAATTACACGGCTTTCGTAATACACCGGCCGGGTAGCGCCATCTTCTACCGCCTGTGTCATATCGTATACATCAATATAATTTCCAAAAACTTCAAGGGTACTTCTATCTTTCATAGAAATCGGAGTACCTGTAAAACCTATATATGTGGCATTTGGCAGACTGTTTCGGATAATACGCGCAGTACCAACTCTAATTTTTCCTGTTCTGGCATCAACTTTTTCTTTCAATCCATACTGACCACGGTGTGCCTCGTCAGCCATAACCACAATATTCCTGCGTTCGGAAAGCGGCTCATGAGATTCCTCAAACTTTTGCATCGTGGTAAAAATAATTCCATTGGCCTGTCTGCCATCAAGAAGCAACTTCAAATGTTCCCGACTTTCGGCGTGCATTGGTTCTTGCCGTAAAAAGTCCTTACATTTTGCAAACTGTCCATATAACTGATCATCTAAATCATTTCGGTCGGTCAGCACAACGATCGTAGGGCTGTCCAGAGCTTCCTGCAAAAGATGTGCATAAAAGACCATTGACAGTGATTTACCGCTTCCCTGTGTATGCCAGAACACACCGCCTTTCCCGTCAGTTTCTATAGCCCTTTTCGTAGACACGATAGCCTTTTTAACGGCGAAATACTGATGATAGGCAGCCAGTATCTTATACTGCTTCAACCCTTCATTTGAAAAGCAGATAAAATTCTTTATAATATCAAGCAGGCGCTCTTTCTCAAACATCCCCTCAAAAAAGGTATCAAACTGTGCATACTGTGTGTTTTCTTTGTTCCCATCTTTCGTCTTCCACTCCATAAAACGATCTTCGCCAGAAGTAATTGTCCCAGCTTTAGAAGTCAGATGATCACTCATAACACAGATGCAGTTATAAATAAACATAGATGGTATTTCATGCATATAGTTCCGAATCTGTGCATACGCTTCTGAAGCATCCGTTTCTTGCCGTGAGGGGGATTTTAATTCCATTAACACAACCGGCAAACCATTAAGAAATAAGAGTACATCCGGACGTTTATTACTATTTTCTATAAAAGTCCACTGGTTAGCTACAATAAAGGAGTTATTTTCAGGATTTTTATAATCGACAATATAAACGAGTCCGGAGCGTTCCTCGTTACCTACAAAATAGCGTACTTCCACACCATGCTGAATATAATCCATAAATACAGCATTCTTCTGAACCAGCTCAGCATTCTCAAAATTTGTCAATTTAAACAGAGCATCGTTTATGGCGTCCGCTGGCATTAATGGATTAATCCGATACAATGCGGCTGTAAGTTCGTCCTCATATAATGGGCTATAAAAATCTCTTTCAATATCCGGGCCGTAAACATGACGGTAACCCATATTCTGAAACAGTTCTATGATAGAATTTTCATAATCTGCTTCTGTGTAAAATCCTGACATAGTATTTTCTCCTTATGTACTCTATATTATTATATTTTTTGTTTCATATTCAGATATTTCCCTTCATTCTATGTTTCTGCTATATTTTAAACGAGAATTTAGCGGCTTAGAGTTGGACATCGGAGACATCCAATTCGCCGGATATCAACCGTGGAAGCATGGTGTCTCGAATGACAGCAAGCCTATTATTTTCAGCACGAAGATTGCGAATTTGCGAAAAAATCGGCTGTATGATTGAATCAAAGGTACTTAATTCTGCTTCTGATGGTATGATGACAGGCACTTTATTCAGATTGGCTTGACTAATTTTTGGCTGGACAGCTCCGGTTACAATAGATTGGACATTGGTTAAGCTAAACAGTAAATATAGTATCTCAACAGTAAAGCCATTCTTACCAGTGATTATGTGAGCATGATTGTTCACCCAGAACTTTCCTTCCACATATTGCAGAATTGGGAATCCCTTGTTATCAGTAACAGTACCATCTTCGCCGAGGAGAAGATAGATTCCGTCAAAAAGATACCTATCCACATAATCCATTACTGAGGTAGCACCGTAATATGGATAGATTTTAGCAAGATTAGCACGTTCACGGCTTGAGAGAGGTATGCGCTTAGAATCATGCAATTCTATAATCTCCGAAATTGTACCACGGTGCCATCCCTCTGGTATCGCACCATCAAAGGGTTGCATGTCTATGAAATGTTCTTTATAAAGAGCCTGTGCTTGCTGCTGTAAATTCTCGTTTATTTCGTTATTCTTCTTGATTTTTTTCTGTAAATCATCAATTATCGACACAATTTTTTTCTGTTTTTCAAGAATCGGAATATCTATTTCTAACTCTTCAATCATTTTCTTTGTCAAAGCATTTCTGGTAGCTCCTCCTGCTGCCATCTGCAATAAATACGGTTTTTTCATCTGAAGAAAATATAAAAGATAACTACTTATAACTATTTCTGGATTTGCCCTTACGATAGCCACATGCTGATTCACTCTTGCAGGAAGTATCGATTCTTCAACAAGACATGCACGTGCAACTGAATCACCGGTTATATTAAGCAGAACATCATCTTGTTCGACAATAACATTATTTAGTTTTTTTGCTTGTCCTTCATTAATATATGCCAATCCATTACACGAAAAAGAAAAATCAAGCACATTTTGACTTCTTATTAGTGATATTCCAGAATCAGTATACGATTTCTTGCCGCCACGTGGAGTTGCGCCACTTCCTATTTTTGTACAGATATCTTTCATTTTCATTAATGCCATTTCATTACCATCCTACCCTATATATTTCCTGTGAGCCGACTTTACATTGCTCTGTTTTACCATTGCATACTGCAATGTCGTATCTATTCGCTGATGCCCAAGCAGTCGCTGTAATTGCTCGATTGGCATTCCTTTGTCAATCGCCATTGTTGCCAGCGTCCGTCGGAACTTATGTGGATGCACTTTTGGAATATTCAGCTTTTTCCCCATTTCACGAAGTCGATACTCAATTCCGCCAATCTGTAGCCTCCTGTGCGGGGCGCGTAGTGCTACAAATAACGCTGAATTGTCGTCTGTCCGACTTTCCAGATATTCCTGTAAATGTAATTTTGCCCTTGCATCAAAATACACAACTCGTTCTTTATCACCTTTACCAAATACTTTACATTCCCGCTCTGTAAAATTAATATCATCACGATTTAAAAGAACCATTTCACCGACACGCATTCCCGTTGAAGCCAACATATCAATCATTGCCAAATCTCGAAGCTCTTCACAATTATCGCGCATCTTTTCCAATTCTTCATCGCTGTATGTCTCTTTGATACTACTGGCCGTTTTAACTTTATGAATGCGGCGCACCGGACTTTTAATGATATAATCCTCATCCTCCAACCATGAAAAGAAACTGGACAGGATACGACGAATATTGTCAATCGTTACACGGCTCGACTGATGGCTGTTCTGATAGTCTGTCAGATATGTCCGCAAATCTTCCGTAAGAATGTGCCGGACATTTTTTCCAAGAGAAGTAATCATTGCGGCAATTGTAGTCTGGTAATATTTTAATGTTTTTTCTGAACAACCTTCTATTCGTTTTGCGGCAATGAACATCGCCATTAGTTCATTGCTATCATCCTCTACCTGCTTTACTTCTGCATCAGTTATCTCATAGTAAAAAAGTATTTGCTCCATCACCTGTTTTAGCCGTTTGAGCTGTGCATTGTCAAGATACGGCAGCATCTGTTGCATTACTCCGGTTATTAATTCTTCTTTCATATCGATTCTCCTTCATTTAATTATTACAAGAGAACGATATCAACGGCAGTTCCTTTGAATTGACTCTCGCCGTTGGTGAGAGACTGTAATCTTTGCAATAACAGATTATTTAATCTTCTCTATTTCTTCTATCAAAACCGGCAATTCTTCAAAAACAACATCAGCAATAATGTTCCAATTTGTGCCATCGTAATCATGAACCAAACGATGTCTAAGCCCGGAAATCATCAACCATGGAATATTATCATTTGTTTTTTTGTAATTATCAGACAAATTATAAACATGTTCACCAATATTGTATAGAGGAGTTGTAACAAGCCACTGCAACGGCGTGCTTGTGAGTAATTCTTCCTTCTTGATATTATTTTCTACAATATAATTATGCAATTTTACTGCATTTTCATAAATCTTTTTGATACGTTGCTCATCCGAATATTTCATGCCACACGCAGCCTTTCTTTCATAATTGTCCTATAGAACTCACTGTCTTGGTTTATTTCGTTTATTTCAAACACATCTACTTTTTTATTCAAAATTGCACGCAATTCTTCTGCCAGTGAAAAAATCAATGTAAGTTTGAAATTTTGTCCGCCAAATACAAGAAAATCCAAATCACTGTTTTGATTCGCCTCATCTCTCGCATAAGAACCGAACAAATATATTTCGTCTACATGATATTTTTCAGCGATAGGTTTTACTAACGCTTTAATGTCAGTTATCGTAAAAATTTTATCATCCATTTTCTGGAACCCTTTCTTATATTTTAACATTTCGATTATAGCAGTTTTAAACGTGCCATTTTCTCTTCAAACGGTTCACCATCATCTTTCTGTTCTTCAATCCCCACATAACGTCCCGGTGTCAGAATATAATCCTGCTTTGCAATATCTTGCAAATCAGCCACAGCACAAAAGCCTTTTACTTCTTCAAGCGTTCCATTCTGATAAGATTCAAAAGTATCCGCCAGCTTCTGTATATCTTCATCGGAAAAATCTCTATGCTTGCGGTCGACCATATGCCCCATCTTACGGGCATCAATAAATAGCGTCTTACCTTTCTGCTTTTTACCCTTTGTAATAAACCAAAGAGTAACCGGAATAGTAACACTATAAAAAAGCTGTGTTGGCATGGCAATAATTCCTTCAATCAAATCATCTTCAATTATTTTTTTGCGGATTTCACCTTCACCGCCGGACTGGGTGGAAAGTGCACCATTAGCCAGAACCAGTCCAATTTTCCCGTTTGGCGCAAGGTGATGAATCATATGCTGAATCCAGGCATAGTTGGCATTGCCCGCAGGTGGTATCCCGTATTTCCATCGTACATCCTCTAATAATTTTTCCTGATTCCATGGATGATAGTTAAAAGGCGGATTTGCGAGAATAAAATCTGCTTTCAATGTTGGATGTAAATCATTTGTAAATGTATCTGCCTGATATGGACCAAGATCTGCATCAATACCGCGAATTGCCATATTCATCTTGGCCATTTTCCATGTATCTGCATTTGCCTCCTGTCCGTAGACAGAAATTGCCCCACGTCTGCCTGAATGTGCCTGTATAAATTTTGCGCTCTGAACAAACATACCACCTGATCCACAACAGCAATCATACACCCTACAATTATCAAATGGTTTAAGAATCTCAACAAGTGTTTTGACTACGCTGGATGCATTATCTATTACAGTTCCTATTTCCGGGGTATGTGCCGCTGAAGCTATCGTATCCCATCTTGCCTCTTTTGGCACAAAGAATACGTTTTCCATCGTATAAGCATCACGGTCATCTTCAAAGCCATCTCCTTCGTTCAACAGTTCCTGATATCTTCTTTCAAAAGCCGCTGAAATGTAACGTAAAAAAATAAGACCTATGATTACCTTTCTGTACTCTGCTGCCGGTATATGTCCCCATAAGACACAAGCCGCATCCCATAAGTGTTTTTCAAATCCTATATTGGCATTCGTTTTTTCAGCCATTTAGTTTTACCTCCGTCATATAACATACCCACAAAGTTAATTGTTAAGGTACAATTCATTATTTATAATAATACAATAAAAAACAGTCGAATACAATCATCCGATCCGACATTCAAACTGGATACAGGATTTTATAGTCAGGAAAATCTGTTCTTGTCTTCTATCCTGTAAATAGAAAGCATCCGCTCCTGGTAGGCGGCCCGCTTTTCTTTCTGCATACATTGTTTGATCTCCTGCAATTCTTCCAGATAGATTTTTTCCAGTTTTTTCAGACGAAAGTCTTCCAGCACGGTATCGGAAAGATATTTTTCATACCATTCCACCTGATAATTCCATAAAGTAAGCTTGCTTCCATACCGCTCTTTCAGGTTCTGGGCGATGAGCAGACCTTCCGGGTCAAAGTCTCCCGCATAGTGAAATGTATGATTCTCTTTTAGCAGATCAAGAAGAATCAGGGTTGCAAGACCCGGCTGTCCGCCTGCACAGACGGCGGCGCATACCGGATACTTTTCTATGACAGAGGAAAACACTGCCGGATTTTCCAGTACGTAGACGTCTTCCTGCTGTGCATTGGCACGACACAGATTTCCCAAAGTACGCAGTGTGATCTGTGCCGGTTCATTTTCCTGAAAATATCCTTCCAGTCCCCTGTGGAGTTCCCCATCATTTTTCCAGCCCCGGATGCCATATGCCAACGTCATATTGGACAGATCATCTTTCAGAATGCCCGCCTGAAAAAGCAGACGGTTTTTTTGCTCTGTCTCTGAGAGAAGCGCAGGTTCTTCCACAGGATCATTCCGGGAAAAATAATCTGAAAGAAAGGCAAGGAGCAGTTTTTCTTCTGTTGTGCCGGAATCAAAGCTATGTGGATTGCCGGAAGCTTTCGCCGCAAAAACCGCCAGGGAGCACATGTTCCTTCCGCTTTTTATTTGCAGGCTCTTTTTATCCTTGCCTTCTTTCCAATCAATCTCTCCGAATGTGGTACTCCTATGACGCACGATGGCAGGGAGCGACAGGCTATTGATACCGTTCATCACCCGTCTTGTGATATCCCGGAGTTTTTCCGGATCATCCCGGTATTGCCGCCGGAAGATATAATATCCTTTTTTATGCTCTTTTAGCACTGTTTCCAGCCATTTTCCCCCGATTGTTCCTCTGTATGCGGCTATTAGTTCCCGAAAAAATGTTTCTCTCTGACGTTCGTCCCGCTGCCTCTCTTCCTTTTTTGCGATCAACGGCTCGCCGAAATAAGCTTCCAGAATACTTTCCGGGGGTATTCCGGCAAATCGGCTTTCCGCCAGGCTGCTGCAAAACTGTTTTGCCGAAATGCTTACTCTCTTTTTTCCCTGATAATCTTTGCGAAAGAAGCCTCCAAACACACGTTTTTCCTCTTGTGTGAGGTTATCAAGAATCACTGTTCCTCCTAAATAGCCCAGACTGGCATATTTTTCTCTCAGACCCTCAAACAATTTCCGAAATGCCGGCCGTTTCCGAAAATAGTCCAGACATTCCTGCAATCGCATGCTGTCCTTTTTTGTATCCTCCATTTTTTCTCCTTGTCTGACTCTTTTACTGTGTTAATAATGGTAGATTTGAAAATTACTTTCCCGTCTCCATGATTTTTCTTTTTCCGTTCCAGGTATAGTGAATCACAGATACATATTTGGCGTTCTCCGGTCGGATCAACTGATAAATAGCCAGCGCCGGAACTGTGTCATAGTCTCCCCACAGAATCTGGGAGTTGATCATAAAGTTGAAGTCAAATTCCACCATCAGACGGAACATATCGCGAATGTTTGTCTCATCGACTCCGGCAAAGGCCTCATCCAGCGAGATCAGCTTTGGCGCGTCCGGGCGGGCGCCGGCATATTTGGCCACCACAGCGGAAAAGAGCGGAACATACATTGCCATGGCTTTCTCTCCGCCGCTGAATGTAAAGAAAACCCGGTCGGTAAGCTCTTTTTTCTTTTCTCCTGTTTTCTGACACTCAATCTGAAATTCAAACCATTTCCGGTAATCCAGGACTTCCCGCATGGTGGCATGGAAGGACTGCACCGAGCCGGATTCTGTCAGAAGGCGTCTCGCTTCCTCGATTTTGGAACGAAAATGAGCCGAAAGTTTTTCAATCTCTTCTCTCCGCATGATCTCCACATCTTTTTCCAGAAGCGCCACCAGTTCCCTGGTATCCAGTTGTTCTTCCTTTTCCGCCCTTCTGCTTTTCCATCTGAGACTGAGCTTCAATCCGCTGGAAGTCCTCATGGATTCCATCAGCTCGTTCATCTTCGCCACCCATCGTTTGCTGGCCTGAATCTTTGCCCGTATTTTCTTACTGATGGTATTGGCGAGGATATCTTCAAATAACTCCCGATCTTTCTCGCTTAAAAGTTTGGACAACATCTCTGCGTCGGCGTCCATTTTCCCCAGCAGTTCTTTAAATTTTACAGAAGTTCCGCGGTACTTCGCCGTGATATCGATTCTTTTTGCTGTAACTTCTGTAAAGTCCGTATCTTCATCCAGTTCTTCAAACAGCGTATGCAGGGTGATGTGATAATCCAGCAGATATGCCCGGTTCTGATGATACACTTCCTGTAGGCTGCCAAAAAGATCGCTCTGTTTCCGGCTGCCAAAAGTGCCGGCAAAAGCAGCGCATATTTTCTGCGCCTTTTCTTCTATGGAAACGTCCTCTTCTATGGAGGTGTGTCCTTCTGTAAAAATGTGCTTTTCTTCCGGTTCTGCCTGCATGTCTTTTACATACCCCAGTCTGTACTCTTCCTCGAAAATCTGCTGATATCTTTCCTTTTTTTCCAGAAGCTGTAATCCTCTCCGGGCATTTTCTTCGCTTTTTTCTCTGAGATTCTCTCCTTCTTTTCGCAGATCCGCCTGACGTCCCACGGAAGTCTCTCTTTCTTTCGGCAGACTTCCAAGGCGCAGCAGACAATAATCCAGCCTTTCCCGAATCTGTGCGTAATCCGTCATGGAAAGCTGCTTTCTCACCGAGACAAGCATTTCCTCCAATTCTCTTTCTCTGGATAATATTCTTCCTTTTTCGTAGAGAATATCATCCAGATCCCGGGCGAGCTCTTCCAGATATTCCTGCTGCATCTGCATATACCGCAGGCTGTTTTGATACCGTCCGTGACTGACCTGTATACTTGCCAGCGATTCTTTATATCTCCTTAAAGCCTCCAGAGCGTCAAGAAACACATCGAGCCTTGGCGCAAGATATGCTTTTTTACAGATTTCTCTGGCCTCTATCCGGACATTATCAAGCTCTTTCCTCTGTTTCTCCGTCTCCTCCTGCCATTTGCGTACATCGCTGTTTCGCTGTTCCAGCGCATATTCGCTGTCCGCGCAGGATTTTGCCGCGGTTTTCAAATCGTCCACCGCCGGAAAACGATTCCACTCCTGCCGGAGTGTTTCCATACGCCTGCGGTTCTCCTGTAACGCTCCGGCAAGTTCTTTATCCTTTCGGGAAAGCTCCTCACAAACCACCGTCCATTCCCTGATCTTTTCCTGACGGTAACGTTCTCTCGACTGCGCTCCGATAAAATGTGCCGTATACTCTTTTGTGACAGTTCCTTCCAGTATTCCGAGACGGTACCCTCCCGTGCTCCTGATCCATGTATTTGGCAAGACAGGCCGGCCGTCTTTTGTCTGCCCGGATTCTCCTGCATCCGGCCCACCGGATGGAGCGCTTTTCCATCCGATGGAAGATAATGCCCGCGAAATACTCTGATACAGCAGGATATCATTATCTTCATTGTCAATCTGCAGCACTTCCATGAGGTTATCCCTCACTGTCTCCACATCGCTGAAAATGTATTTATCACAAAGACCATCTTCCATGGCATAAATCTCATCCCGATATTCTTCTGAGACGACCAAAGCGTCCAGCACTCCCATGGATAAAAGAGCTTCTTCCAGTCTTCCCCGTTCTTCCTCTTTCATCTGCTCCGCGAAATCCAACGTCTGGTAGAAAGGAAGATATGGGATTCCCTTTTCCCGCAGCCACTCTCTGCTTGCTTTCACACTGTCCGGCCGTTCCGGCTCCGGGTCTTTTAGGCTCGTCCACTGGGCAAGTTCCGTCCGCGCTTCTGACAGATGATTTTCCACATCTTCTTTCTCTTTTTCCAGCACTCCTTTTTCTCTTTCCAGCCCACGCTCCATCTCAAACATTGTATTTCTTGCCGTATCCCGGATTTCCGAGATGTCTTTTCCCATCTCATATTCTTCGATGCGTCGGGACATTTCCTGCATCACAGACGTATCCGGATGAAGCACAGCATTTTCTTTCTCCCAAAGGTACATTTTCTCTTTCAGCTCTGATTTGATCTCGTAAAGCAACGTCTCAAACTGCTGAAATTCCCTCTCTGCCTGATTTCTTTTTTCCCGGGCCTGTTCCAGTTCTACCAGATATCCATCATATTTTCTCTGTTGTTCCCTTTCTTTCAGCAGAATCTTCTCACCGTTTTCTACCTTTGCCATGTATTCTTCCAGAAGCCTCCGGTGAGTCGAAAAGGCAGGGAAATCCTCCCGGGCCTCACAAAGTTCTTTTTTGAAAAAAGCAAATTCATCAAAGGGAATCTCGCCCAGCTCTTCTTCCATCTCATAAAGCTGTTCTTCAATATCCGCCCAGTTTTTTTCTGATTTCTCTTCTTCCTCTCTGATTTTTTCTTCTGCGTCCAGACGTTTCTCTTTCTTTTCTTCTTCCTGGCGCTCCTTCTGCTGCCGTTCTTCCTGTTTTGCCGTTAATTCTTCCGAAACCTTTATCTCCTGTTCCTTCAGTTTTGCGGCGTCACTTTGATGCAGGCTCTCCTTTTCTTCTTTCAGGATATCTTCTTCTCTTTTCAGTTGTTCGTAATGTTCCTCTTCCCGATGAACTGCCTCCACATTTTCTTCCTGCTTTTTAAGAAGCTCCTCCCCATACTTCCGGGAATCCTCATAAGCGCGGAAAACATCCATAAATAGAAGTGCTTTGTCATAAAGGACAATCTGATTATATTGATCGTACACCCGCTCAATCTGCTTTGCCGCATGGATTCCCTCCTTCAGCGTATCCAGATTGGTTTTCAGATTGTCCATATTTTCGATAGCTTCTGACATCGGACGCAGATCTTCTTCGGAGAGAGTCTGGAGGGAACTGCTCAGGATTTCATTGATCACTGTGGGTTTGAAGTCCTTGGACAGTTTCGGCGTGCGAAGCTGAATCAGAAGATCCAGCAATTCCCTGTATTCTCCCTGTGTCTCAAATCCAAACAACAGCCGGTTGACAAGACTGGCATATTCGCCCTGGGTTTCCATCACCTTTCCGCCATCACCGATTCTGTATTTCAGTTCCCCCTTGGAGCAGGTGATCTTACTGCCGGTGTCCTTATATAGATAAATGTCTTTTCCCACCCGCCGTCCGTCTGTAATACAAAAATACCAGGATTCCAGCTTTCGGTTCTTTCTGGCGCGGATTCCAATCCCCAGAGTAAGATACTCCTCACTTTGCTGACGTTTCAGCTCCATGTAAAGATATCCGGTGCGCTCCTCCCGCTCATCTCCCTCTTCCAGAAGATAATTTTCCATTTTTCTGGCCCGGGAACCAAAAGGGTCCAGCCGCTCCGGCCGCATATTTCCATCTAAAAGAAGCGGGATAAAACTCTGCATAGTCACGGATTTTCCGGAACCGTTGGCTCCACGCAGCAACATCCTTCCGTCTGAAAATGTAAATTCTTCCTCATCATAATACCAAAAATCCAGAAGCCCCACCTTATTTAACTGCCATTTGCCATTCATATCCCATTCTCCTCACACTATCCTCTTTCACGCAACATTTTTCGTTCAGTCTTTTTTCTTCCCGAACCTTTCCGGTTCCTTCCCTCGCTCTCATTCGACGGCCCCCTGAAAATCTTTTGGGTATCGTCCGATGATCTTACCCGCTACCGGATTGATCATCACCGTATCTTCTCCCATCTCTATGAGCGACAATTCTTCCATATAGGCGCTCACCGCCCGGTAAAACTCCGCCAGGGTCATTTCCCGGTACGTTTTATTAAATCCGCCGCCAAACTTCCTTTTACATTCTTCCACCAGCCCCTGAAAATTCTCCTTCGGCATCCGGATTCTCTCATCTGCCGGCACAGGAATCTTCCCTTCGTCCATATATTCCTTTAAAAGCTGATTGAAGAGCAGCACGATATCCGACAACGTATTCTCCTCCGGAAAGCACCGTCCCAGATGGCAGTCGTTGTGAAGTATCAGAAACGCTCCCGCGCCATGGACGTGAAGCTCACAGTCAAACAACTCTGAAAGTTCGCCTTCCACCATATTTCTGTAATTTCTCACATAGGCAAAATCCTCTTCCGTCTCCTTCCTGCGATACATTCCCATGGTCATCAACAGTCTCCGGTACACCCTCTGCCTTCTCACGATTCCCCGGTCTTCATCCACATCGATCCATTCCGCCTTTTCAAAGTCTTCGGGAGCAGTATACTCCATGATATCGGTGGTAAAATTGCGCATAAAATATTTTGAGACGCCGGTATTTTCATACAATACTTCTCCACCGATGTCTCTGGCGAAATCTTCTTCCTTTCCGTCATTCACATCCAATATTCCGCAGGCCACGCAATATTTCAATACCTTGATCAATTGCCTGCGATAACGGTAAATGGTCCAGTCAATCTGCTCCATCCTGCACTGGCTCTGAATATATTCCGTCAGCGACGAGAGTACAAATTGTTCTTCCGTCTCTTTATCTTCCAAAAACATGAGTACGATGCAGAAAAATACATATTCCATAGGCTCCCTGAAATCCTGAATACCCATCCAGTTTTCCGGCGCAGCCGGAATCTTCTCCACCTTGATCAGATAAGGATTCACGATCAGCTGATATCCCAGCTTTTCATTGAGAAATTTCTTTTCTTTCCCCGATGCCAACTGTTCTTTTATCTGATAATACAGTTCCCTGTCCCTTGCTTTTAAAATCCAGCGTCTTCCAAGCAACACTTCCAATGTCCGCATTTTTTCCCCTTTTCCTACTGTAAAACTACTTTATTCAAAAATCAGCGTATACGCCGGCATCCACAGATTGCCATCCGTACATTGCAGCATACAGTATTGTTTCACCTGTATATCCTCGATATGATACATCTGCCCATCCTCCGTCTTTGCCCGGTGACTTTTATTTTCCAGCGCTTTGGACAGCCATAACAAAAAGACATCCCGCACCGCCGGTTCTATTACCGGCAGACTGTCAAAAACCAGCCGTCCGTCTTTAATATACGTTTTCCACAGTTTTCTTTCCTCTTCCTGCCGGCGGATGGTTTCCACTTTCAGCGCCTCTTTTTCTTCCGTATGATCGATAACTGCGCTTCTTCTGGCCTTTTCTCTGTAAGATCTGACCCGGGGCCGCAAAGTCACCACATGGGGATTCTCCTCATAGATGCCACTGTTGATGCTGTCGGTCTCTCTTCGGAATTCTCCCTTCAAATGCAGCGGTTTTTCCATTCCAAATACCATGGCAGACAATCGGTGGGCCTCGTGAATATCTCTGCACCCATAAAATAATTCCGAAAGCTTCCGGTATTCTTCTCTCCGATTTGCCCCCTGATTGCTCATCTCACTGATCCGGGTGGCATAGCGGGTGATCTTCCGGATAATATCGTTGGTCGTATCAAAAACCTTTCCCGCTTCCGACTCCCGTCCTCCGCTGCCGGAAAACCATTCCAGAATACTCTTCCACCGACCCCGGATATTCTCGGACAGCAACTTTTCATTCACGGTCTCCAGCCTCGGGATCGACAGCTCGTATTCCGTCTCTTTTGCAAGAATCCGCTCCACAGCCGCCACATCTGTTTTTTTCAGCCGCTCCTCAATGACAGGGACATGCATCTGAAGACTCTGTACAAAGGAACGAAGATATTCGATCAGCCTGTCCTTAAACAACAAAAACTCCCGGGTTTTCATCATCTCCTCAGCCCGCACACTGTTCAGTTCTCTCATATAGTCCTGATAATTCTGATTCAGCCGCACAAAATCCGTGGTCAGCCCATCCCACCATCCATGGACCTTCCCTGCTTCTTCCCCGGCGATTTTCTCTGTCTTTTCAAGGGCTGCCCGAATCCGTTCCAGCAAAGACGGTTCCAGCGAGGATCCCTCAATAAAAAGATTCTCAATCCGCAGAACCATTCGCTCAATCTCCACGGAAATCTCAGAGAGCTGATACCGAAACTTTCTGCTCTTAAACTCCTCAATGGACGTTACCTTTCTTGTGTCCTGTATGGTAAGAAGATTTCCCCACTCTTTGAGCGCCGTCAGGTCCTGCTGGCATTGTTCCATGGTGTAATCAGAAAACTCCGGATTTTCCTTCAACTCTTCATATACTTCTTCCTGATACATCCAGTATTTCAATTTTTCATACTGCAAATAAAAAAGCCGCATGATGGGGCGATACCTGTCTGTATTCTCTACATTCAAATATTTCGCCTCCAGCATGGGCTTTCGCATTTTATCCTGAATTAACATTATTTCCTCTCCCGCCTTCATGTCGAATCGTATCATTTTCATTGTATCCCAAAGAAATATACTGGTCAAGGAAAGTTTTTACGATCGCAGTCGTGGTGGGGCATGGGAATCATTCCCCATTCGGTTGCGGTATTTCTCTGTCAAAGTCCTTCCAGAATTCCAATACGGCTTTTTCGTATTCTTCTTTATCGAGCACATAGCTCATTCCATGTCCGGCTCCCGGAACGATCAACAGTCTCTTTTCTGACGCACATGCCTTATAGTTTTCATAGGTCATTTCCACTGGCACAAAGTCATCATCCGTCCCATGAATGAATAAAACCGGCACTTTACAGGCAGTCATGGCATCGACACAGGAATAATCTTTAGGCCCGATCTGTATTTTGGAACGGCAGATATCTTCCGCTATCGAGCTGACCAGGATGTTATATCGAAGGTTCAGCCCTTTTTCCACAACATGTTTCCAGATATCATGCGGAGATGTGTATCCACAATCCGCAATGATCCCGCACACATTGGACGGCAGCTCAAATCCGGCTGTCATAAGGACAGTGGATGCACCCATGGAGATACCGCACAGATAGACTGGAAGACTGCCTGTGTCCTGCCGGTTTACCCATTTGATCCAATCAAGGCAGTCATAGCGTTCTGTCAGACCGAATCCCATATATTCCCCTCCGCTGTTGTTCTGCCCTCTCTGTTCAGCAAACAGGACATGGCATTGATTTTCATGAAAAAAATCTGCGATCAGACCAAAATCTCTCGTCCATGAGGAACGCCAGCCGTGCATTGCGATGATCACCCGTCTGGCATCGTCGCATTTCCACCAGTGCCCCACCAGATGAATCCCATCGTGGGCAATGATTTCCACTTTCTCACATTCCTTTTTCTCCAGCTCTCTCGCGGCCCGTTCTCTCTCCACCATGAAATACTGGATTTCCGGAGATTCCGGCTCTTTGCCAGTATCGGCATCAATGGTGTTTTCTTCTCCGCGGTCCAATGCGATCGCCACCAGCTTTTTTGTGATCTTATAAGAAACGATTCCTGCGGCAGCGATCGCACCGGCGATCACTCCTGTTCCTGCCAACAATTTTTTTAAATTCCTCATCTAACAATCCTCCTGTATTTTCTCTATTCCATAATTCTTTAAATAAAGAGTTTTATAAAACCGGAAGCGCCTGATCTTTGGCTGGATCATGATGTATTTCTCGTCCTGTCTCTCGTACCCGTCTAAATATTCCGGTTCTCTCTTTCCGTTGATCACGACATAAGAATGACTACTTTTTTGTTCTTTGATATAGTTCTCCCAATTATTCAGCAGAGACTCTGAAATCATTGTCTTTTGATACCGGTGTATTATTATGAACAGCGACATCAGATTCGATGGCGGTATCTCATTTTTTTCAAGCATCTCCGCTTCCATCTTTTCCAGTTCTGTCAAACATTTCAGCGCATCTTCATTTCCTTTTTTCTTTTTCGGTCTTATATAATACATTTTTTCCCGTATTTTTGAAAAAATGCTCCTTTTTTTCTTTTGCCTCCAACGACAGCCCCTATCATCTGACCGTCCAAAAAGGCGGCTTCTCCATACGCGAAGGTCAAACTCCTCTCTGCCGCTGCTCTTGCTAAAATATCCGCATCTTTTTCCTCTGTAAAAAATTCATCATATCCTTCCTGTCTTCTTAAGAGACGGCTTAATTCCTTTGTATCTCTTCTCTTTAATTTGCGGATTTCTATGTTCTGTTTCATCGCTCATCTTTCCCTTTCTTTTTTTCCTGTCATTTTGATATGCCACGAGGTATGCGGCCATGCATACGGGAACTGCTGCAATGATATCCAATACCGAGTGTTGTTTTAAAAACACGGTCGATATGGAAATCAAAAATGCAGAAATTCCAAAAAATGTTTTCCAGCCTGCTGTGTTCAGGCTCTTACAGTCCCACCCGCAGAGCATGACCGCCACGGAACCGACCACGAATACCAGATATTTCAGGTGCTCAAATTCTGGTGTATTTAATTTGTTCAGCCGAAACCTGCGATAATCCCTCGCTTTTTCTTTCCACATAAACCGTATCCTTCCAGCAAATTTTTGACATTTTGAGTGCCTCCATAGATTCCAATATCTTTTTTGCGCCATCTTCCTTCCTGTATTCCTGCAGCGCTTTCACCATCTCTTTTTGTTTGTGTTCCGACTGTAGAATCCTGATACATTGATCGGCCAGTTCTTCGGGAGAGTCCGTGAAAACTGCTCCGCCTTTTTTTACAAAATATTCGATATTATATTGCTCGCACCCCGCTACCGCATTGATATATGCCATTGGCAGTTTCTTCACCGCCGCCTCTGTGATGCTCAGGCCTCCCGGTTTCATCAGGCAAAGATCTGCCGAATCCATGTAGAGAGACATCTGTTTCGTATACCCTGCAATGTGAATATTCGTTGTATCCGCATACTTTCTTTCCAGTTTTTTCTGCAGTTTCTGATTGGTTCCGCAGATAACCGATACTTCCATATCCTCTGACAAGTTCTGACAGAGTCGTCTCACCATCTTTTCCATCGGCCCGCATCCCATACTGCCGCACATGACGAGAAGATGTTTGTGTTCAGCCCGGATATCCAGCAGCCGCTTTGCATCTGCTTTTTCTACATTTTTATAAAAACTCTTACACACCGGGATTCCCGCCGCTACAATTTTCTCCCTGGGAATCCCGCCCTCCACAAATTCTTCCGTTAAGGATTCATCCGGAATAAAGTAGATCTGCATATCGGTTGCCTCCATTCCGGGATGGCGGGTATAATCGGTCATGATCAACGCCGTTTTCAGCGCAAGTGAAAATGTTTTCTGCACATGGGTCAGCATGATTGCCGCGAGGACATGGGTACAGATCACGGTATCAAATGCACCTTTTTCTATATACTGATACATCCGCGAGGCTCCGGATGCCAAAATCCTGTGTATCAGAGATTTTTCCTGAAACAGCACCGGGTGCTTTTTGCTGTACTCATAACCCCATCGAAACAGCCACGGCATATGACAGTATATGAAACTGTGTCCTTTTTCCACCCATCCTGCGAATCTCTCTGACACAAAGCAAAAAGCGTCTGCCATCGTACAATCTATATGTTCCCTGTCCAGATATTCTTTTACTGCCCGGGCGCAGGAATTATGTCCCTGTCCGGTACTGCAGCTTAAGATAAGCACTCTTTTCATCGATTTCCTCCTGTTTTTCTTTTCTCTCTTTTTCCTTTAAAAATTCCAAAATCTTCACCAACTTCGGACGGTTATACCTCTGGATCAGACAATACGGAAGATTGCCCAGCGCATAAAGAATCGCTGTGCAGATTCCTCCCGCCCCGTCCCACAGGAACAGGCATCCCCATCCGGCAAAACACAGAATGCCGTGAATACATTCGGCGATACAGGTCTCCACGATCATCCGCTCCACCTGTTCCTTGTGAAAATGATGGGGGAGCTTTTTTGACGGCAGGATGCCCGGAAAGATTTTGCTCATGTCCGGAAATTTTTCTTTCCATTTATAAATCCTGATCTTGCGGTAAATGTCCCCTCCCTGTTCCAGCTTCCACAGACGCCAGGGAAATTGGTCATAATGGAACCATTTTGGCGGAAGGATACGCCCCAGCAGAAAAGCTGATACTCCTAAGATCACCAGATAACCGATGCACCTTAATAAACCGTCCATTTTTTCTCCTTATTTTTGATGAAAGATCTCTGTTTTTGTACATTTCCGATACAGATAGCATACCTTTGTTTTTTCAACTGAACTTCAACAGAACCTCAACATTTGTTGACATTTCGTTACCGTTCACAGCCAATCCAAAATGTAAACAGTAATGATATTTCATTTCAAAAAGAAAAAGCCAATAAACTGCAGATTTCCACAAATTCATTGGCTTCTCATTTATATAGCAAGTATTTCATTTTCTTTTATCACCGGAAGAATCACAAGGAAGCGGCATCCTCCTGTCCGGCAATTTTCCACTTCAATTCTTCCGTGATGGATGAGCAGGATCCTGTGCGCCAGCGCCAGACCAAGCCCGTTTCCTTCTTCTTTGTGAGCGGTATCCGTCTGATAAAATTTCTCAAAAATCCTTTTTAATTCCGGCTCAGAGATCCCACATCCATGATCTCGCACAGAAACAAGGATATTTTGTTCGGAGGCGGTCAACCGGATTCGTATGCTTCCCCCTCTGGGACTGAACTTGGCGGCATTGTCAATGAGATTCAGCCAGACATGCATCAGGAGCGTCTCATTTCCGATATAGGAAATGTTCTCCAGCTCCGCCTCCAGATCGATCTCTTTTTCCGCCCACTTGGTCTCCAGCGCCAAAATCGCCTGCCGGATCTGTTCGTCCAGCCGGAACTTCTCCTTTCTGACCGGTATCGCCTGATTCTCTATTTTGGACAAAAGAAGAATGTTGCTGACCAGACCGGAAAGCCGTCTCACATTGTATATGATCTTGTCCGTATACTCCGTCTGCTCTTTAGTAAGATGCGGATTTCCCTGAAGGAGCGTCGCATATCCGTCTATGGCGCTGATGGGCGTCTTGAACTCGTGGGAAACGTTAGATACGAAGTCCATCTGCAATGTCTCTGTCGCCGCCAGCTCCTTGACCATCAGATTAAAGTCTCCATACAATTTCTGTATCTCGCTTAATTTGCTGCCTGTTTCACAGTTTCACCACCTTGTACCCGACGCCCCGGATGGTCACGATCCGGAAATCCGGATTCTCCCGAAAACGCTCCCGGAGCCTTCCGATATGGACATCGACGGTATGGGTGTCGCTTTCCGCCTCATATCCCCATATGTCATCCATGATCTGCTGTCTGGTAAATGTGCGCCCCGGAGAAGACGCCATCTTATATAAGAGCATGAACTCCTTTTGGGGCAGTACGCAGGAACTGTCTTCCGTGATGACTGTCAGAGAATCCAGTAGCAGCTCCGTACCGCCCAAAACCAGCCTTCGCTCATTGATCATCTGCGCGCGGCGCAGTAAAGCGCCCACCCGCAACACCATCTCATTTACATTGACCGGTTTCACCATGTAATCGTCCGTACCCGAGAGAAATCCTCTGCGCATATCGTCAAAGGCGTCTTTTGCCGTGATCATAAGGATTTTTCCAGCGCTGCAAGCGCCTCTTCCCCGTTCTCCACACCTTTCACATAATATCCGTTCTGTTCCAAAACACGCTGAAAAAGATGTCTTAATTCATTATCATCTTCTACGATCAAAATGTTGAACATTTCCATTTCTCCTGTAATTTTCATTGATCAGTGCACAGAACAAATTTTACAAAATGCCCTGCTCATGCGCGAGATAATCTTTGGCGTCTTGTATGAGATCATCCTCTAATCCAAGCCGCCTGGATATGGCAAAAGCATTACTGGCGCCAACTTCGCCGATCATTAAGCGGTAAGTCGGACTTAATGTCTCCACATCAAATTCACAGCAGGCATTCTGAACGCCATCTGTGGTGAGTGCAAAGTTTTTAATCTGCACATAATGGGTTGTGGCGAGAGTGCGGATACCGCGCTTATGAAGCCTTGAAAGGATCGCCACTGCCAGGGCTGCGCCCTCCGCGGGGTCGGTGCCGGAGCCCAGTTCGTCAATTAAAACAAGGGAGTCCCTGTCTGCAAGGTCCAAAATGCGGATGATATTCGTCATATGGGCGGAAAAGGTACTAAGGCTTTGTGCAATACTTTGTTCATCGCCTATATCGGCAAATACTTCTTTAAATACAGAAAGTTCGGAACCTTCCAGGGCAGGGATATGCAGCCCTGATTGCCCCATCAAAGTCATCATACCGACTGTTTTCATTGTCAATGTTTTGCCTCCCGTGTTGGGACCGGTAATGACAAGCATATCATATTCACCGCCCAGCTCAAGTGAAGTTGGCACAACCTTTCCGGGATCAAGCAACGGGTGGCGGGCCTGATTCAATTTGATATACTTTTTCGTATTAAATGCTGGGGGCGTTCCGTTATAGGATTCCGAAAACCCGGCTTTTGCAAAAATAAAGTCAAGGTCGGTCAAAATTGAGTAATCTTTCCGCACATGTTTAAGCTGCGCCCTGACCATGTTGGAGAGGTCATCAAGAATCACTGCGATTTCTATCTTTTCCTGATATTGCAAGTCCTGGAGTACTGCACTTGCTTTCGCAACGCTGGAAGGCTCAATAAATACTGTTCCACCTGAGCCGGATTGACCCTGAACAATACCGGAAACTTTATTACGGCAGGCATATTTTACTGCCAAACAGTAAGCGCCGTTTCTCTGACTGATAAAAGTATCCGACAAGTAGGGACGGTATTTCCCGCTGACAAGAGTGCGAAGCTGTCCTTGAATACTGTCCTCTGTGTTTTTCATCTTCTTTCGGACTTTTTCAAGACCGAGGCTTGCCGTATCAAAAAGCTCCTGATTGTTTTTTACGCACCGTCGGATTTCTTCCTGTATTTTTTTCAAGGGAGAAAGCTGATTAAATCTTCCATCAAGCAGGTCTTTCTCTTCTTCGGGAATTTCACGACAGCCATAATCTTTCGCTTTGCCCGCTGCGTCAAGCAAGTCATATACCCTCAAAAGGTCAGCGGCCGAAAGGGCATTTCCGTCTTCAAGACTGTCAAGAACACGGTCAAGATTTGTAACTTTGGCAAAAGATGGTTTGCCCTTATGCCGTATACGCTCTCTGGCAGCCGTTGTTTCGTCCATTAAGCGATTGATTTTTTCAATTTCTGTTTCCGGCATGAGACTCCGGCAAATCTCACAGCCGGGTGTGGAAGTTGCGAACTTCTCAAGCATCTGCCGGATTCGGTCATATTCCAGTATTTTAAAAATTTTTTCATTCATTGTCTTTTTCCGATTGAGGGGTACTTTCCTCGATCTCCTCCCTAAATCGTTGCATGTATTTTTCCAGCATGGAGATATATGCCTGCACTTCCACAGGGTCTGTGTCTTCCATCGCCCGCTGTTCCGCTTCAAAAATCCATCTGACCTTTTCGTTTCCGTATTTTTTCCCATCTTCCGTCAAATGAATGATCTTCCGGTTGCGGCTTCCCGGAGAATGTTCCAAAAAGACAAATCCCTTTTTTACCATTCCTGAGACAAGAGAGTTGATCGTCTGCTTTGACAGAAAAAGACGCTCACATAAATCCTGTTGAGATAATTCCTCCTCCGTATTCAGTAAGGCAGACCATATATCCACTTCGCCGTCAGAAATGTCCGATTTGTTCGCTGCCATATGATAAAGAGAATTCAGCTCCTTTATCTTGTGATTGATCACATCGATCATTGCCCTTACCTTATCATCCATAGTAATCTCCTTTCAATATCCGAATTCGGACATTAAGCATTATAGTCCGAACTCGGATGTATGTCAAGGATCTTCCTGTACATCCTCGTGAAGATATTAATAGCATTAAACGGAAAATCCTTTTGGTCTGATATACGGTTCTCTTGTTTAAGGCTAACAGAGTATTAAAATAATATTATTTACAGTGCAAAAAATAATGTTACTATGGGATACATAAAGAAGTGCAAAATGTCCGAACAAAATATTTTATTAGACTCATATGGGCAGGAAACTGTGGATACTATTTTAGAACGTGAAATAACCCGCTTTGAAGAACTAGCTCAAAAGAGCAACCGCATCAAAGAGCTGGAATCCAGACCTATGGATAATTAGAAGAGGCAGGTGTGTGATACTATGACGGCAATCAAGGAAAGGATTATCGGGGCTGTGTCCCTGATGAGTGACAAAGAAGCAGAGGTCTTTTGGAACCTCATCCAGAACCGCTATATTATTTTACCAAAAAGCTGGGATGATATCGAAGAAGTTGAACCTGATGAGATTGATCTCCAGATGTTAAAAGAGATTGAAAATGATCCAGATTGTCATTCTTTCGTATCTTCCGAAGAGGCAATGAAAGAGCTGGGCTTGTAACATTTTCTATTCCCGTTTTATGTACGGCAGTCGCTGTATAAGTCACAGTGATCGGCGTCACACCAAAGCCGGCTTCTGTGATCACATCCGCATTATAAAGAGCCGCCAGATCAAGGCTGATCTCAAAATCACAGGCATCTTCCGGATTCTGCGTGAGAGTGTACTGACTGTCGTTTAATACTGTTTCTCCAATTTTAACGTTGTGTTTTTCTCATCAAGAAAATGTAATGTTTTTTGTAATATTTTGTCCGATAAAGTAAAAAAAACGGACAGGATCTTATCCTGTCCGAAATCATTTTCTATTTACTTTTTATCAGATCAATTTTTAAGAAACACATATTTTTGCAGCCGCGCGAAGGCTTCCTCTATCCGGCTCATCGGAGACGCCAGATTCATGCGGATATGGCAGGCTCCGCCGAAAGGTCTTCCGTCCTGCCAGCCGACGCCCACGTCCCAGCCTGCCCGGAGCAGTTCTTCGATGGTCATCCCTGCTTTCCGGCAGTATTCCGTGCAGTCAAGGAAAATCATATATGTCCCCTGCGGCATGGTCACATCGACGCCTCTAAAATGTTCTTTGATGAACGTAACGGAATAGCGCGCGTTTTCTTCCAGCACCGTCCGCAGTTCATGAAGCCACTCGCTGCCCTCCGGCTTGTAAGCGCCGATGAGCGCATGCATGGAAAGAACGTTCATCTCATTATAGTGTGTGGCATCGCCATATCGGGTGATTCTGTCCCGCAGATAACTGCCGTAGATTACATGAAAGCTGCCGATCATACCGGCCAGATTGTAAAAATGTCCTCCGTCTTATTTCTTCTCCCCTGACACTTCCCCGCCGGAAGCAACCTTCACCATACACTCTTTCCGGTAAAAGGCCACGCCGTACTTCATGATATCCTGATACCCTTCCTGCCGAAGCCCCTCTTCATATTTCTTCTCCTCGATCTGTCGGAGCGCCTCGTCACATTTCTCTTCCAGCCCCTGATAAGTTTTTGATACCTTGATCTCAATGATGATTGCCTTGCCCCTGACACTTGGGTAGCGCACCAGGATATCCGGCCGTCCGCAGCCCGACTCCCGGTTGGACTGGACGATATAGTTCCCGATGTGCTTTAACATCCCTGTCAGGAATCCGTGATAATAGCTCTCCTGATAGTCGTAGAAACTGATCGTTTCCATCAGGTTTTCCGACAGGATCTGCGCCATCCGCTCCGTATCTCCGGCGAACAGGCTCTCGTAGAGCGGGGTCAGCTCTTTCTCTTCCGTCTTTTTCTCAAACCAGCGCAGTACCGCATTTTTATAAATATACCGGACTTCACTGTTAGGGATTGCCATCTCCATGCGGATCGTCTCGTCCTCCTGTTCCTCCCGGATCTTTTTCAGATACCCGGTGAAAAACAGGAAGTTCCAGAGGTTATCCTGGGTCGAGTGCATATCGTCATAGGTGATGTCCTCATGGATCGGCTTCGTGATCGTTCCCCCTTCGATCAGCCCCTCGATCTCCTGCCGAACGGAAAGATCAGCATGTTCGATCAGTTCCCGCACAATGCTGTTGGAGCTGGTGTTGGACCAATACGGCTTCGCAAACGTCTTTTTATTTTTATAACAGGAATCCACATAATTGATGACACTCCACGGATTGTACACTTCGGTGTCACCAAACCGGTAGCCGTCATACCATTTCCGCACAGTAGGAAGGTTCTCCAACAAGTCATAGTCTGCAAGCATCTGTTCCACCTCTTCCGGCGTGAAACCGAAATGTTCCGCATACATTGTTGATGTGATGGAGATAATCTTCAGATTATTCAGCCCTGTAAAGATCGACTCCCTGCTGATGCGGAGGCAGCCGGTCACCACGGCAAACTCCAGAAAATCATTGGTCTTTAAGGCAGACTCAAAGAGGGATCGGATCAGGCTGACCATCCTGTCATAAAAGCCGCCGAAATACGCATTCTCCAAAGGCACATCGTATTCATCGATAAGAATGATGGAACGACGCCCGGTGCAGGTATACAGACACTCAGACAAAAACCGCAGGGCATCCGCATAGTCGCTCTCCGAACCTTTCAGATTGAGGATCCTTAAATATCGTTCCTTTTTTATCTCTGCTAATTTACCACTCTCATCAATCTCTTTCCAGTGTCTGGAATACTCCCCCTCGATGGCTTTTCGCATCATATCATAGGACAGCTCATAGGAATACTGCTTCATGGACTTTAAAGAGATACTGATGACCGGGTACTGTCCCATGTGGGAAAGGTACTCTTCCCCGGCATCCATGATCTTCAGTCCCTGAAACAGCTCCGCGTTATCATAATCACCTTTCTCAAAAAAGTACCGGAGCATACTCATGTTCAGAGTCTTTCCAAACCGACGGGGACGGGTAAAAAGATTCACCTCCCCCTTTCTGTCCAGTAATTCTTTAATGTAGAGCGTTTTATCTATATAATAGTAGTGGTTTCTGATTATTTTCTCAAAACTGTCTACGCCAATCGGCAATGGTATCCATTTCATCCAATACGCCTCCCCTGTACATTTCCTCATGTTTAGTAACATGCAGAAAAGAATAGTTTTAATAATCCTGTTTTTTTGAGTATACCACATATCACTTTTCTTATCTATCAAAATCAGAAATTATAATGCAGTTTCTGGCTGATTTTTTCTAATACAACTAACTGAATGCTTACACTGATGCATGAAAAAACCCCTGTCATGACATCACTGTCATACCAGGGGATATCTTTATCGCTGTTTTCCTGCCTTTCGTCTGTCTTATTCTTCATCCGGTTTCTGACCGTCATGCGCCTTCCACTGACATTCGGCCATCTTCATATCCGTAAACACGGCGGTAAACGAAGAGTCTTCCGGGGAGCAGGCATAGATACCAAACTGAATCTTTCCGCCGCCCTCATGCATATGGCAGATGCGCATCTGATCAAAATGCACGCCGTCCGTGGAGCACTCGATACAATAGTCGTCTTCTCTTCTGCTGAACCGGTACCACATGGATTTGATGGATGCGTCAATGACCGTCGTCGCCCAGTCGGAGTATCCGTGGTTGGTCACGACACTGCCCAGGTGCTGGAACTGTTCATTTTCGTATTCGATGGAGCCTTTCACCCAGTTTTCGCTATCCAGATACATGACAATCCCGCACTGGTCAAAACGATGATGGCTGTCCGTGAACTCGGTCTTTACGATGAAGCTGAAATACTTCTCCTCTGTCTCCATCTGCAGAACCGGAGCGTTATCATTGCGGAAATGATAATATGTTCTCTGCCACAGATCAGTGTGCGGCTCTGTGGTGATCTCAATTCTGTTCTCCTCGATTTTGTACGTTTTTGGTTCTCTGATCCAGCGAAATGCTTTTGTGTCCATACTGTTATTCCTCCCATGATTCTCATAGTTTATATCTATCTTATCCCCATCGGGGATATCGTCTTCCTTTACATTTTGTCCCTGCAATCGAGCGCCCGCTGGTACATTCCCTCCACATAAAGAGAATCCAGACTCTCCTCATAACAAAAGACAGGCATATATTCTTCCGGGATATGCCGAAGACAGTCTGACCGAATCCATTTCATACTGTCTTCATCCAGCAGCTCGCCGGTCAGCACGATAATGCCGGGGTTTACGATGGCGATGATCGCCGTCACTGCCTTGGAGATAAACGGACGGCAGGTATCTTTCTTCAGTAAGGAAAGTTCTTCTTCTCTGTCCACATCGTAGGGAAGAAATCCCACCATACCGGCAAACTGATTCTTTCCCTGCAGGACCATTCCTTTGTGTACGCTTGCCGTTCCCGGCAAAATGTGTTCCGGAAAATAGGCCAGCGTGACGATCTCATCCGGGCTCCCGCATCTTCGGTAATAGCCATACGCCTTCAAATGCATATCATTTTCCAGGTGGACGGAAATATGAAAGCGATTCTCCAATGATTCTTTCAGCGCTGCATCTTCCAGCTCAGGAATATCGCAATGCCGCACCACGTCGCCCTCCGCGATACCGGGGATACCGACAACGATCTGCGTGATGGCTGCCTTTCCCCCGCACATCTTTGCCACAGCATCTGCGATGGCGGCCGCATCCAGAAATGTATACCATTCTTCCTTCTGCTCCATCACGCGCCCCGTGACAGACAGGTGACAGGCGAATAATCGTCTCTTTTCTCCATGCAGCTCAAGAAACAGACAAAGGAAAGTCTCGAAATCTTCGTTGATCCGGTAACAGACGCTCTCCCGCCCCACCTCGTGAAGCCGCTTCTTTTCGCCAAGGACTTCGCCGCAGCCTTGCATTTCATTGAGCAGCGTATTGCAGGTCGCGACGCTGAGTCCCGTTATATTGGCAATCTGCTGCTTTGTGTACTCGCCGCCCTGCCGAAGTATTTTTTTGATCTTCAACATATTGAATTTGCGTATATCTGAGGAATCTTTCATATTGTCACCTCTCATTTATTACAATGGTTATAATAACATTTATAATATATGCTGTCAATCCTGTTTTTGTGATCAATAAATTTTTTCTTGACAAATGCACCGTATACACTTATAGTATTAAATGTAAACAAAAAACGGGGAGCTTGCAGACAGGCTGAGAGGAAGTTGTACACTTCGACCCGGAGACCTGATTTGGATAATGCCAACGTAGGGATTAGAAGATGATACTTGCGGAAGATGGCAGATGCCATCTTCTTTTTTGTTTCTGAAAGAATCGGGTGATTTACAACAATAAAATAAGGCAGAGTTTGTGATTGAACAGCAGTCTTTTACTGTCAGGGTGCTATACATTTGACTTGAATGTACAGTGCAGCCGCAGCATAACACAGGTTCATGAAGGGGTGCACCACCGCGGGTGTATACTTTCGTGAACCTTTTTTCATCTCAAAGGGACAACATTTCCTATTGCAAAAAAAGTTCTGCGGCGAATCAGAGGCTGTCGCTTCTTTGCAGGGGACAACGGCCTGCAGGCGAGATCACACGGCCACAGAAAGGAGGATTCTTATGATAAAAGTCAACGGACAGGAAGAAGTTCCGGCAGAAAACCTGACGATTCAGGATTACATTTCCCGACACGGTTACCGGACAGATCGCATTGCCGTGGAAAGAAACGGAACCATCGTGCCAAAACGAGAATACGCGGACACAGTTCTCGAAGACGGCGACCACATTGAGATCGTAAGTTTTGTGGGAGGAGGATGAAAAAGATATGAATACACCGCATGATCAAAAAGATATCTCATCCATCACCCGGACGGTTGCCTGCAAAGAGAACGCTTCTGGTGCAGTTTTCACCGGAGCGGCTCATTCCGGACAGCCCTCTGAGTCAGAGATCCGGGCGGCCCTCGTCTGCCGCCACACAGAAAAAGTACAGAATCTCCTGTCCGGGGCCAGGGTCGCTGTGGCCGGGCTGGGAGGCCTCGGCTCTAATATCGCCGTCTTTCTCGCCCGCATGGGCGTGGAGCATCTGCATCTCATTGACTTTGACCGGGTGGATATCACCAATTTAAACCGACAGCAGTATTTTATTCATCAGATTGGCATGGATAAGACCGAGGCTCTCCAGGAGATACTTCTCGCCATCAACCCTTATCTGACGATTCGGACAGATTGCGTGCGGGTCACTGAAAAAAATGTACCGGCTCTCTTCCGGGATGACACGTATATCTGCGAAGCCTTTGACGTGCCGGAAAATAAAGCCATGCTTGCTGAGGCGGTTCTGGAATATTTTCCGGACAAATACCTCATTGCCGCCAGCGGTATGGCAGGTTACGGGGACAGCAATCGGATCCGCACGAGAAAAATCTCTTCGCATTTTTACCTCTGCGGAGATGAAACCTCGGAAGTCCGTGAGGGTTACGGTCTGATGGCGCCACGGGTGGCGCTCTGTGCGGCTCACCAGGCGAACCTGGTGGCGGAATTGATTCTGAGACAGACAGAAACGAAGGGACAGTAATCCTGCATAAACTTCCCTTTTATCAGAAAGCGGGAAGAATAATAGAAAGGAAAGGACAATACAATGACAAACGATACATGGAAATTAGGAAACCACGAATTTACATCCAGATTTATACTGGGTTCCGGCAAATATTCCCTGGAACTCATCAAAGCCGCCGTGGAGGAAGCCGGCGCACAGATCGTGACCATGGCTCTGCGCCGCGCCAACGAAGGGGGACTTGCCAACATTCTTGACTACATACCGGAGGGAGTCACTCTTCTTCCCAACACTTCCGGCGCCAGAAACGCCGATGAGGCCGTCCGCATTGCCAGGCTGGCCAGAGAAGTCTGCGGCAGTGATTTTATTAAAATCGAGATCATGCGGGATACCAAATATCTCCTTCCGGATAATTACGAGACAATCAAGGCAACAGAAATCCTCGCCAAAGAGGGCTTCATCGTCATGCCTTATATGTACCCGGACTTAAATATGGCCAGGGATATGGCTGCGGCCGGCGCCGCCTGCATCATGCCGCTGGGCGCGCCGATCGGTTCCAACAAAGGACTTTGCACCAAAGAATTTATTCAGATCCTCATTGACGAGATTGACCTGCCGATCATTGTGGATGCGGGCATCGGCCGTCCGTCCCAGGCATGTGAAGCCATGGAAATGGGCGCCGCAGCCGTCATGGCCAACACAGCCATCGCCACCGCCGGTGATGTAAAACAGATGGCCGGCGCCATGAAAAAGGCTGTAGAAGCCGGAAGAGCCGCTTATCTGGCCGGTATGGGAGCGGTACGAACAAAGGGAGCCAGCGCTTCCTCTCCTCTCACCGGCTATCTGAGAGACTGACGTCTCTGCATCCCATACGGGAGGAAATCCGCTTCCGGCTTCGGAGCCCATTTCCTCCGGACGATTGCCAGAAGTTATGTTCAAAAGTTGGAAGGAGCAAAAAATGAACACAGAAACTCACATCAATGAAAGTATTTTAAATGATGAGATCCGCGAACATCAGAAAGAAAACCGCATCGACCACATGACTTATCTGCCGGATATGGAGGACATCGGTTCTGAGGTGATGGATCAGGTAATTTCCGCCATGAACGCCTATGATTATAACATTTACACGGAAAATGACGTACGGCGCGCCCTGGCGCATGATAACCGTTCTCTGGAAGATTTCAAGGCGCTGCTGTCCCCGGCTGCCTTGCCTTTGCTGGAGGACATCGCCCAGGCCGCTCAGGCGGAGACCCGGAAACATTTCGGCAATTCCGTCTGCATGTTCACCCCGGCTTATATCGCCAACTATTGTGAAAATTACTGCATTTACTGCGGATTTAACTGTCACAATCACATCAAACGGGCGCAGCTTAACGAAGAGGAGATTGAGAAAGAGTTTGCCGCCATCGCCAAAACAGGTCTGCAGGAAATTCTCATTCTCACCGGGGAAAGCCGGAAGCGCTCCACGGTGGAATACATCGGCCGGGCCTGCGAGATCGCCCGGAAATATTTCCGGGTGGTCGGTCTGGAAGTTTACCCGATGAACTCCGACGAATACGCTCATCTGCATCAGTGCGGAGCAGATTACGTCACCGTCTTTCAGGAAACGTACAACTCTGACAAGTACGAGACTCTCCATCTGGCCGGACACAAGCGAATCTTTCCCTATCGGTTCAACGCCCAGGAAAGGGCGCTCATGGGAGGGATGCGTGGCGTAGGCTTCGCCGCCCTCTTAGGTCTTGATGATTTCCGGAAAGACGCCTTCGCCACCGGGATGCACGCCTGGCTTCTCCAGAAAAAGTATCCCCATGCAGAGATTGCCTTTTCCTGCCCGCGGCTGCGGCCCATCATCAACAACGACAAAATCAACCCGATGGATGTGCACGAAGCGCAGCTTCTGCAGATTGTCTGTGCTTACCGGCTGTTCATGCCGTTTGCCAGCATCACCATCTCCAGCCGCGAATGTGCCAGAGTGCGGGACAATCTGGTAAATATCGCAGCCACCAAGATCTCCGCCGGCGTCAGCACCGGCATCGGCGAACACGGCGAGGAAGTAAAAGATAAGGGTGACGAACAATTTGAAATCTCCGATGGCCGCTCCGTCCGGGAAGTCTATGACGCCCTGGCGGCCGAACATCTGCAGCCGGTCATGGCGGAGTACATTTACGTATGAGCGCCCCTCACATCCGGCAGACGGAAAACCGTGTCACCATCGCCGTCACCAATCGCGCTCTCTCCGCCCGCCCTTACGAGGAACAGATCGCGCGTATCTGCCGCTTTCACCCGGCGGCGGTGATCGTTCGGGAAAAAGACCTTCCGGAAGAAGAATACGCCCGCCTGGCCGAAAAGGTACTGACCATCTGCCGCCGCTATGACGTGCGGTGTATTTACCACACCTACCCAAAAGCCGCCCGGGCCGCCGGAGTCAAAGAAATCCATCTTCCTCTTCCGGTTCTGCGGCAGTATGCCGCATCTCTCTCCTTTTTCACGACTGTCGGCACTTCCGTTCATTCCAGAGAGGAAGCCGCAGAAGCGCTGCGGCTGGGCGCCACCTATCTGACAGCGGGACACATTTACAGTACTGACTGCAAAAAAGGCGTGCCGCCCCGGGGACTTTCCTTCTTAAAAGAAATCTGCCAGATGTCCCCGGCGCCGGTGTACGCCATCGGCGGCATTCATCTTGGCACCGGCCAGCTTGCGGAAATACTTTCCTGCGGGGCTGCCGGCGGATGCATCATGTCGGAGATGATGCGGATATAACGGGATTTTCGCTTCACACTCCCAGCACCTTCCGGCATCGTTTCCGCACGAAGTAGAAGCAGACTGCCTGCATGGCGATGGTCGCGATCCAGGAACCCGGATACGAGATAAACAGAAAATGGAGGGAGCGGTTCTGCGGGAAGAAGCCGTAGATCCAGAGGATCCGCGTCCCGACCGTTCCGATCACAGACAGCACCATCGGAACTGCTGAGTATCCCATCCCCCGCATGGCGCCCGGGAACAGATCCATGATGCCGCAGAGGAAGTACGGCACCGTCGTGATGGACACAATCTCCAGTCCGCACCGGATGACCTCCGCGTCAGAGGTATATATTCCGAGAAGCTGTGTGCCGAACACATAGGCTCCGATTCCAAGCACAGCGGAGATTCCGGCGGAAAGAAAGATACAGTCCAAAAGTACCCGGTCCATCCGTTTCGGCTTCTTTACACTGTAATTCTGGCTGGTGAAGCTCATGCATGCCTGGGTGACGGCATTGACCGAAACATACAGAAAACCGAGGATGTTATTGGCTGCCGTATATCCTGCCATGGCGATGGAGCCAAAAGAGTTCACGGAGGATTGCAGCAGGGCGTTGGAAAAATTGATGACCGTACTCTGGATTCCTGCCGGGATCCCCACCTGGAAAATGCGTTTCACATAGACTCCTTTGATGGATAATTTTCTAAACCGGAACTGATAACTCCCTTCTGACTGATACAGACAGCGAAGTACCAGCACACTGGATACCATCTGGGAAGCAACCGTACCGATGGCGACACCGGCGACGCCCAGCGGGATCACAATGACAAGCAAAAGGTCCAGCACCACATTTGCCATGCCGGCAAACAGAAGGAAAAAGAGCGGCCGCTTCGTATCTCCCACTGCCCGCAAGACTGCCGCGCCATAATTGTAGAGCATAAAAAACGGCATCCCGAGGAAATAGATCTTCATATAAAGCGTGGACTGCCCGATGACATCAGACGGCGTGTCCATAAGTCCCAGCGCCCAACCGGCCAGAAGAAAACCGACCACCGCCATGAGGACGCCGCTGAGAAGCGCCAGCGCGATCGCCGTATGTACGGATTCGGACATCTCCTTATCGTGACCGGCGGCATAATAGCGGGCGCAGAGCACATTTGTCCCCATGGAGATTCCGATAAACAGATTCGTAAAAATGTTGATCAGCGCCGTGGTGGCCCCCACCGCCGCCAGGGCGTCGCTGCCGCTGAAGTGTCCCACCACGATGATATCCACCGCGTTGAACATGAGCTGCAGGATGCTCGTCGCCATCAGCGGCAAAGAAAAGGAGATCAGCTTATCCATGATGGAGCCATTGACCATATCAATTTCGTATTTATTCTTCTTCAAGTCTCATTCATCCCTTTCCACTAATTTTACACACCGCTCTATCTTACTCCTTTCCCTGCGCCAGGTCAATCCTGATGTGATATGAAAGAAGGACAGCGCCAGCTTACGCTGACTCTGCCCCTTGATTCATAACACTATTTTATACGCACCGGCTGTCCGGGCGCAAGTTGGTTGCCCATGATCTGGCCTATCCGATCAGCTCCAGCACACCCCGAATATCCTGCACGACCGCATCCGCGCCAGCATCCATATACCGTTTTGTCACTGCCTTCACCTTTGCCTTTCTTTCCTCTGGGGAGAGCGCGGCGTATTCTTCTTTGGTCAGTCCCATCTCGGAGCTGCCCTCAATAATCCCGACTGTGAAGACTCCGGCGTTTTTACCCTCGCGGATGACGGAGAGGGTATCGCCCACTTTCATGACCTTGTCCACGCCGGTGACTTTTAACGCCTCCATGTTTTTAAAGATCATGTACGGGTACGGGCGTCCCATATGTCCGGTGGAGTCCGGGCTGAACCAGCAGTCCGGTTTGTAACCTGCCTTTGCCGCCTCTTTTGTGACAATCTCCATCATGGCGTCGGTGTAGCCGGTGGTGGAGCCGATCATAAGTCCCGCGTCCCGGAGTTTTGCAACGGTGTCCACCACATAATCTTTCGGGTCGGAGAACTGATCGAGAATCTTCATGAGACTGGCAGCGAACTTTTCGTGCATCTCGTCCACATCCTGATCGGTAAAGTCTCTCCCGTGGATGCGCTTAAATTCTTCGCGGATTCTCTCCATGGAAAGCATTGTCTTGATGTGGTCCCATTTTAACATTCCCATCGGCTTTCTTGTCTCTTCCATAGTCGGCGTGATGCCATACTCTTTAAATATCTCCATGAACGCCTGTACCGGCGCGAAGCATCCGTAATCTACGGTCGTTCCGGCCCAGTCAAAAATAATTGCCTCGTATTGCATTGTTATCTCTCTTTCTTGTATCGTTCTTACTTGATTATGCCGCTGCTCTTTTAATGTGAAGAAACTCCTCAATGATATCGCACACTCTGTTGATATCTTCCGGATAAATCTCACCGATATTTCCGATGCGGAAGGTTTCTGCGTCGGTCACCTTGCCCGGATAGATGGCGTAACCACGTTCCTTGATGTACTGATACATTTCCTGGAATGTATAGTTTTTGTCGGCCGGGTAGAAAAATGTCGTGATGATCGGACCCTGATGTTCATCGCCCACGTAGGTTTCAAAACCGAGGGCACGGAGACGGCTGGTCAGGAGACGGTTGTTTTCTGTATAGCGTTTGTTTCTCGCCGGGATACCGCCTTCTTTCTCCATCTCTTTTAACGCCTGCGCGAAGGCCAGCACCACATGGGTCGGAGAAGTGAATCTCCACTTGCCGTCGACCTGCATCGTCTCCCACTGGTCATAAAGGTCTAAGGAGAGGCTTCTTGCCTTGCCTTTACATGCCATGAGGGCATCTTTTTTACAGATAATGAAGGAGAATCCCGGCACGCCCTGAATACATTTGTTGGCGCTGCTGATGAGGAAGTCGATGCCCATCTCTCCCACCGGATAAAACCGCTGTATACCGGATTGGCCAGGTCTTTGATGCTTGTCGGCGTCGGCAGATTGTTCTCCGCCATCATCTCTGTGTTGAGAAGGATCGCTCCCTCCTGGGCGGTGATTGGCGTGTAGAGGACGGATATTCTTCCAGCGCATGAGGGTCAAAGGTCAGATCTTTAAACATATTTTGCTGTTCCTGAGCGCTGTCCAGATAGAAGGAACTCATCGTCACCAGATCGGCCTCGATGTTGGTTCCCTCTGCCAGAAGCTTGCCGCCAAGCTCCGAAGTACCAAAGGACTGCACAATGTACTGGCCGGAATACCCGTTTTCGTCCAGAGTGCTCTTCATGGCCTCGATGGCCTCGTCGTCGGCGTTGGTGTACAGGATCAACAAGGACAATACAAAGATCTCGTTAAACTTCGTATAATATTGAAGCTCTTTGATCTTCGTGGTGATGACCATCGTCCTCGCTCCGGCAATGAAGATGACCGCGCTCACCGTCACCATGGCGTTGACAAAGTAATAACTGAATACTTCCAGGATGGTTCCCATGGCGTTGGGCGTCACCACCCGGACGATGGTTTTAAGCCAGGTATCTCCCATGAGCATGGCCGTGGTCTCCCAGGAAGCGTTCATCTTTTCTAGAGAATTTTTGATCATCAGGTATGGCGTCGAGAAGAAATGAATGACGTTACACACGATGATGATGGCCAATGTGTTCTGCAGGGGCGTGCCGGAGAAGATGAGCATGTAGGCGATACCAATTACCATACCCGGTATTGTATTTGTAATGAGCGAAATATTCTCGATCACCTGCTTGACCTTTCCCGGCAGTCTGCTCCTCGCCGTGGTAAGCGCCGCCCCGTAAGTCAGCAGGGATCCAAGCAGCGCGGTGAGCACTGCCACCAGCAGGGAGTTCTCATACACGCTGATGAGACTTCTGTCCGCAAAGACTGCCTGCACATGTTCCCAGGTAAAGTTCATCTGATACGGCCAGTTTTCTACCATCGGAACCGCGAAGATGACGAAGAATACGGAGAGCACTGCCAGCAGGATCAGGCCGCTCAGACCACCGAAAATGATGTCGCGAGGCGCATTTTTGCGAATCTCGATGTTCGATATCTTATTGTAGCGGATATTGTATTTCTCCAGATAATGAAGCAGTGCGATGGTCACGACGGATGGGATGAGCATCAACATCGCCACGGCGGAACCGGTGTTAAAGTTCGGAATGCTTCCGAGCATCTCATTATAAAGCACCGTCGCCACCACATCGTACTCTCCACCCACCGACGCCGGAATACCGTAGTCGGTAAAACATAAGAAGAAGCATTGCACAAAGGAAGCTGCCAGCGTCCCGAGAAGCGGCCGCACGACCGTTGATGCAAAGGTGGTAAGTGGCCTGTCCCCCATGATCCGGGATACTACCGTGAACTTTTTATCAATATACTGCATGGTGTTGGACACCAGAAGGAAGGATATCGGCAGGGTGTAGATCACATAGCCAAGAAGCAGTCCGTTAAATCCGTAGATCTCAAAAAGCCGCCTTCCCAGAAGCTGCGTGATCAGTCCCTGTTTTCCGAAGGAGTAGATGATAGCAAACCCGTAAGTGATCGTCGGAAGGAGCATCGGCACCACCGCCGCCTTTCGGATAAATCCTTTGTACGCCTTCGGGATGTTCGTGTAATGAATCGTGTAGGCCAGTAAGAAGGCCAGGATCGTCGTCAGCACCGCGCTGACCGAAGAAATGATCAGACTGTGTGCAAATGCGCTCATAAAACCATGACTGGTCAGCACTTCCACATAGTTTGCCAGGGAGATACCGCCCTGCTCTTCAAAGGATTTTACCAAAAGCCGCAGAATCGGTATGAGCAAAAATACAGGAAAGAGCGCGATCACGACCACAAAAATCCCTTTAATCTCTTTTTCTTTTCTCTGTGTACTCATTGTTTTTCACCTTATATCATCATGAATTTTTTCTTTATCAAAATACCGGACTCTTTCCCGTTCCGGAATCATTGCTGCCTACATCGCCACCCGGGGTTCCATCCCCTGGCTAAACAGAGTGAAGATATTGTTTTTCTTGATGACAAGCTGATTGAGGATGAATTCTTTGACAAACTCATTATCCGGCGTCTGGATGATCTCATCCGGCGCGCCGAACTGAGAGATCGTACCATTATTGACGATCAGCACCTTGTCCGATAAGGTCAGCGCTTCTTCCGGGTCATGGGTTACGATGATCGTCGTGAGTTTAAACTCTCTTGCGATCTGTTTGATCTTATCTTTGATGGATTCTTTGATAACACCGTCCAGTGCGGAAAGCGGTTCGTCCAGAAGAAGGATCTTCGGTTTCATGACCATAGTCCTTGCCAGAGCCACTCTCTGTTTCTGTCCGCCGGAGAGCTGCTCGATCTTTTTATCCAGATGCTCGCGGAGCCCCAGCAGATCGATCATATCTTCCACTTCCTGCTTCGTGGAGATATCCGGCTTATTTTTTAATCCGTAGGTGATGTTTTTGTAGGCGTTCAGATTTGGGAATAACGCGTAATCCTGGAATACGATGTTAAAACCTCTCGCTTCCATCGGAATGTCCAGCACATTTTTTCCCTGAAAGAGAATCTCGCCCTCATCGGCATCCGTGAGGCCGAGTATCAGATTTAATAAGGTGGTCTTTCCGCATCCGGAAGGACCCAGAATGGAGACAATCTCGCCGTCTTCGATACTTAAATTGATATCATGTAAGATTGTCACTCCGTCATATGATTTTTTAAGATTTCTAATTTCCAGCATAACTTTCTCCTTTTTTAAACCAAACCAACGTTCCGGCACAGCTTTTATGGCTGATTGTCAGAGTCCACCTTCGTCTCGTCTGACAGCCGTGTCCGCTTTGTGAAACAACCGCATGATAACACAGGAATAAAATGCCTTTCTATCATGTTTCGGAGAAAGTTTTGTAAATTAAATGTAAAAAAATTGTAGAAATTCTACATAATTCTCGAAAAATATATACTTGTTTTTATACAAAATGCGATATCGTACAGCTCCGGGAAAGGCTTTATGCAACAAAATCTCTGTAAAATTTTGCTGTCCGCAGCATTCGCCTTTTATTTTTCCGGCGGCGTCTCATAGGCCTGCTTCTGGATCGCCTTGCTGCTCCGGTCCAGAATGGCCGTATATTTCTCATAGTCGCTCAGGAGGATACCGGTGTAGATCATATCGACCACCGCAAGCTGCGACACTCTCGAATAAATAGCGTCCCCGTAAATGAATTGCTGTCCGCTTGTGATCAGAACAATATCCGCATATTTCTCCAGCAAAGTGTTTTCAAAATTGGTGATGACCATCGTTTTGGCGCCCGCCTTTTTCGCCATCCGCATGGCGTCCACCGTGCTGACGGAACAGCCGGAATAGGAGATACCGATGGCCAGATCTTCTTCCGTCAGATTACCCGCGCTCACTGTCTGCAAATAAACGTCAGGGTATGAACAGCAGTCAATGCCGAGATACATGAGCTTTGTCACCAGATCGCTGGCAGTACAGGCGGAATTTTCCACGTAAAACACGGCGATTTTCCTTGCGCCGGTGATCGCCCGCACCGCTTTTTCCAGCTGGGCGGCAGAGATACTTTTCAGCGCGTCCTTCAACTGCCCGATGGCCGTCCCGATCAGTTTGGCCGGCAGCTCCGCGATGGTGTCTTCTCTGGAAATGGATGACCCATAGAGGAAGTATCCGCTCTCCTTTTCGTCTTCCTCTTTTACCAGTTCGTACCGAAAGTCTTTAAATCCCTGATAGCCGAGCGCCCGTATGAACCGCAGCACTGTCGGCTGGCTGACGCCGGCGCCAATGGCAAACTGATCCAGCGTCAGCTCCCGTCCTTCCCCCTCATACTGCAGCAAAAAGTCCGCCGCTTTCTTTTCCGATTTGCGAAGAGAAGAATAATTCTCCCTGATCATAAATTCCAGTTCTGCGTTCATGTCTGTCCTCCTGCCTGTTTTCTTGTAATTTTTCTACATTTTTTGCTTTTTATAAAATGGATTGTGAGAGAAAAAATTTCTTCTATTTTATATAGGCGCATCTGTTTTTTATGGAAAAATCATTTCAAAAGGAAAAGGCTGCCCCATAAAATACACTTTATGTGACAGCCTTCCCTTATTTTACCGCCATGTCACCGGCTGACGCCGGACGGCATAGGGCAACAATTATTTATTATTATGGTTTACAGTCTTATGTACGATCTCGCGCATCTGCGGCCATGTCTCCATGTAGCGCTCCATGTAGAACTGATATTCTTTGTGCGCTTCCATATTCGGGATGTACTCTTTGTCCACACGGACCATGCTGTCCGCTGCATCTGCGAAACTCGAGTAAACGCCGATACCGGTCGCTGCGATGATACAGTCACCCAGACAACCTGCGCTCTGGTTCTCTACGGTCGTATACATTGGAACACCGATGATGTCCGCATGCATCTGCATCCAAAAATCAGACAGTGCCAGACCACCGCAGGCATAAATCTCTTTTACGTCATAGCCGGCTTCCTTCATGCTGACGATACAGTGATTTGCGCCGTAAGCAACGCCTTCGTAGATGGCTCTTGCCAGATGTGCGGTAGTTGTACCGATGGAAAGACCCCAGAACATACCACGGGCTTTGGAATCGGAGTACGGCGCACGGTTGCCCTGGAAGTAATCCATCATGACAAGTCCGTCACAGCCAATCGGCACGGTTTTTGCCTTCTCTGTGATGTAATCGTAGATATTCATATCCTTATTCATGGCTTCCTGTGCCCAGGTACCAGGAAGAAGGTTATTTCTGAACCAGGTAAGGATGGAACCGGCTGCGGTCTGTCCGCCTTCCAGAAGGCTGGTTCCCTCGTACATACAGTTCGGATAGGTTCCGTTTACACCGTTTACATGGAAATCCTGTTCGGAAAGGCCAAGAAGACAGGTGGAAGTTCCTCCGATCAGCGTCATACCGTTTGGACGAACGCCGCCAACGCCGAACATACATGCGTTACAATCCGCAGTACCTTCCACAACGACCGTCTTCGTGCTCAGTCCGAAGATCTGCGCTGCCTCGCGGCTGACATTTCCGATGACTTCGCCGACTCTGTACATATCTTTCGGGAACTTATCAATGACATCGTCAAGACCTACCGCATTGTAGAAGTCTACCGGATATCCGCCATTCTTGTCATCGTAATTCCAGCGGAATGCGGCGATGGACATACAAACGCTCTTCTTTCCGGTCAGTTTCCAGTTTAACCAGTCCTCAAACTCCATGATGGTCTTGGTCTTTGCCCAGTTCTCCGGCTCATGTTTCTTCACCCACATACACTTCGGTACCATGGTGTCGGCACGGAAGCTCGGTTTGTAGAATCTGGTCGCCTCATAATCGTCACGGATCTCATCGATGAAAGACGCCTCTTCTGTTGCACGAACGTCCATCCAGAGGATAGGCGGACGAACGGACTCATCATCTTCGCCGAGGTAAACGAGGGTATTGGTCGTCGCGTCACAGGTGATCGCAGCGATGTTGTCCGGCCCGATACCTGCCTTCTTGATACATTCCGGGATCGCTTTGGTGAGCGCTGCCCACCAGCCCTTGTCATCCTGCTCTGCCCATCCGTTCTTCGGATAGGTGGTCGCGTACTCTTCGATATGATAAGCACGGTTCTGTCCCCGGAAATCATAGAGCGCAACACGCACACTACCCGTACCTGCGTCAATACCCATTAAATATTCTGCCATAATTAGACTCCCTTCTCCGTTATAATTCTTTTATTTATTTTCGCTTCCGTCAGAAAAGCCAAAAATCCAACGGAAACGGAAATCATTTTCTTTTCTCAATAAAGGTTATTCTCTTTTACTGCTCTTCGCTCTCAAAATCAATAATTCTCTGTACCTTGTCTTTGGATCTGCAGTTCGGATCATAAGTGCAGGAAAGATACTCTTTTACGAGACATTTTGCCAGCTCGATGCCGATCACCTGAGAACCCATGGTGATGATATTGGCATGGTTGGAAAGCTCCGCTCTCTGTGCCTGATATACATCATGGATGCAAGCGGCATACGCGCCTTTTACCTTGTTGGCTGCGATGGAAACGCCGATACCGGTTCCGCACACAACGATTCCTCTGTCATATTCTTTTGCAGCGACTGCCTTTGCACATTTGATCGCAACGTTCGCGTAGATCGGATCATCGCTTCCAAAATCTGTCACTTCGTGTCCGAGTCCTTTTACATACTCCATCAACTGCTGCTTAAATTCTTCCGCGTTCGGGTCACATCCAAATACAATCTTCATGTTTTTATCTCCTTTCTATGAGGGGTAAGCCCCGGAAAATCTCCAAAGCCTCAGATACTTATAAGTATACCACAACCTTTGGTGATTTTGTACAATAATTATAGATATTTGCGCATTTCTTTCAGCGAATCGTAAATGCAGGTCGGTTCCACGTCGGATTCTGCCACCGTCTGCATGTCCGCCTCACCGGTGAGTACCAGAAATCCCTTCGCCCCGTTATTGACGCCGGTCGCCACATCCGTATAGAGACGGTCGCCCACGAAGGCCATCTCCTCTGCCTTGTAACCGGTGATCTCCGCCACCATGTCCACCGTCTCCTTCCACGGCTTGCCGAGGAAACGAGGCTTCACTCCGGTGGAATCTGTGATCAGACTGCACATGGCGCCGCAGTCCGGCATAAATCCGTACTCGGTCGGACAATTGGTATCCATGTGTGTGGCGATAAACGGTACTCCGTTTCGCACGTAATGACAGATGCGGTCCAGCTTCTCATAAGTGAGAGTCGTATCAAAACTCTGCACAGCCACATCCGGATCTTCTTTCACAAGGTGGATCCCCTTCGCCTTCCAGTTCTCCTCGAGAACCGGCGTGCCGTTTAAGTACACTCTGGCTCCCGGATAGTTCACTTTCAGAAACTCCGCGCAGACATCGCCGGCAGTCACTACCTTGCTCTCGTCCACATCCAGTCCCAGTTTATGAAGCTTCTCCACATACACAGACGGTACCCGGGAAGCGTTGTTCGTGAAAAAGATGAAATCTCTGTCCGCAGACTGTTCCACATCGTGGATAAAATCCAGCGCGCCGTCGATGAGCTGGTCGCCCAGATATACAGTACCGTCCATGTCGAGAACAAATAACTTCACACCATTGAGCGCTTCTTCTTTTTTCATCATAATATGTACCTCTTATCCGTAAATCTCTTTTGTGATCTTCTCCGCGATCTCTTCCAGACGGCCGTTGTCTTTGGCAAACTGCATAACGGAGTATCTCGGACGAACGGTATAACCTTTTAACAGGCTCTGACGGAACAGTTCTCTGTCGATACCGATCTCCTTCGGGCTGGTCGGAGCGCCACCTTTCTCCAGCAGTGCTTTGATCTCATCTGCGGACGGACAGAGCTCTTTTGTCCCTTCCGGAAGGATATCCTCCAGCTCTTCAAAGAAACGGGCGATGACCGGAGTTGCCACGCCAACCTGGATACCGTGATGGTTCGGATTCAAACCACGGGCAATGTAATCCATCTCCCAGAAATGGGACAACATATGCTCTGCTCCGGATGCCGGGCGGGAAATGTTTACAAGGGCCATGGCGACGCCGGTCAGTGTCAGCGCTTCCAGAAGAGCGCCCAGGGACTCCGCGTCTCTCGTCTTCAGACCTTCCGCCTTGTCAAAACATTTGTCCAGCGCGCGCTTTACAAGAGTCACGCAGGTATCACAGCGGTAATCGCCGTTTGCCTTCACTGCCAGATCCCAGTCAGCGATGGCAGTGATCTTGCCGATCACATCACCATAACCTGCCTGGATCAGATCCTGCGGCGCAGTCTGGAGAATATCGGTATCACCGATCAGTCCGTAGGTCAGATGTGCCTGTGGGGAATACTTGTATCCGTGGGAGATGATCGGAGCGCCATCTGCCACATAACCGTCCATGGACGGCGCTGTAGCTACAATGATGTATGGAAGTCCGGTACGGGAGGTGACAAACTTCACAGAGTCATTGATAACACCGGAACCGACAGCGACCATCAGCTTTGTGTCAAGATCCTGCTCCTGGAGGATTCTTCCCAGCGTCTTCTCATCCGGGATCAGAATATCATCACCGGTATCAAAGAGAAGCTCTTTTACATTAAAACCGTCTGCCTTCAGCAACTCTACCGCTTTCTTTCCCGCTACTTTGTAAGTATGGTTATCAAAAACTACCAGAACCTTTCCATCTTTAAACGGAGCGGCCATCTTCGGCAGCTCTTCAATGGCGCCCTTGCGGATCTCCATGGCGTGGACGCTGAAATTGTGATGGCGTCCGCAGGAACAGTCAAACTCTGTCTGCGGCATCTCGTTAATGTTCATGTTAAGAATCTCATTCATGGTTATATACCTCCTTTAATCCTGGCAGGCATCCCCGGCAGCCAGCGCTCTGGCACACCGGATGTCTGTAATCAATATGTTAATGTATCGTCCCCTGACAGCACCCTGTATCGCAGCAAGCTTATCCATCCCTCCCGCAATGCCGACGGAATACGGAACATCCCGCAGCCGGTGTATGTCAATACCGATAACATTATTATCTTTCTGAAACGGAGCAGTATCTCCTTCTATATTATAAAACTGCATGCAGATATCCCCCACTGCGTTCCTCGCCCGCAGAGACTCTTTCTCATTCTCCTTAAAATAGCCGGTAGCCATAATAGACGAATGGATATCATAGGGATCTCCGATACCAACCAGAGCCATATTCAGATGCTTCGCGCAGCGAAATGCTTCCGCCAGGCTCTCTTCCTTCATGAACTGCTCCCGGATCTTCGTCCCGGACACACGCGCCGGCGCATGCAGCGGCACGAATCGTCCGTCATAAATGTACGCTAGCGTCTCTGCCAGATAATTCGCATGAAGATCCATCCGAAGCTGCCCCATCCCTCCGATCAGAGGAACAAATGTGACATGGTCCGCCGCGGGATGCATGATGTGCGCGACCACCTGATACAGAGTGGAACCCATGGACAGACCCACCACATCCCCGTCCCGGATCGTGTTCTCCACATACTGTCCGGCAGCTCTGCCGATCAGCTTCTTCTGCTCGTCCGCATCCTCCACCGAATCCACGATGAGGACCTCTTTCAGGCCATACATCTCTTCCAGCTTCCGCTCCATCTCCCAGTACCGGATCAAATCCAGATTAGAGACAGAAATCTGCACGATCCCCCGCTCTCTGGCCGAAGAAAGAAGACGGGAAACCGTCGGCCTCGAGAGGCTCAGCATGGAGGCGATCTGCTGCTGACTGACATTCTGATTATAATACAGATCACATACTTTGGTCATCAGCCGGACATCGTCCACAACCTTTTTCATCCCTTCCCCCTCCTTTCTTCTGATTATACGGCAGTCCACTGTCATTGTCAATAAAAAAAGTTGATTATTTTATCATTTTTTCAGTGATTATTTTACATTTGTATTTTAATTGAATTTTTATTTATTTATTTTATCAAATGTAAAAATAATTGTTTTTCTTTACACAAAGCACCTCTATTTTCTCACGGGGAACGGATTCTCGACGCAGTGCGATCCTCTCGGAGCGTTTTTATTGCACAGGAACACAATTTCCTGTACAACAAAAAAAGAGAGCACACAAATGCTCTCTCGTTTACACCCCGGCGCAGTGCACAAACTGCGCCGGGAATCTGTATTTTTCTATTTTCTTTCTTCTCTCTTTTGTATCTCCTGTAACGGTGACAGCAGACCTCACACCTGATCCCCATACCGCAAACAGAGGGGACGACGCGCCGAACATCAACAGGTCCGCACTTAGTGACGGAACCGTTTGGCCACCTTCAGTCTGGACATGGCACGGGAAAGGGAAGCGCTGCTCCGGTAGTACTCCTGAATGCTCTGTTTTTGACGAAGCTGTTCCAGGGCACGTTCCTTTGCCTCCTCCGCCCGGCGGATATCAATCTCGTCCGGATTCTCCGCGGTCTCCACCAGAAGCGTCACTCTGTTGTTGGCAATCTGGACAAAGCCGACGCCGACAACGCCGTACAGCCATTCTTCACTGCCTTCCGGGCGAAAACGGATCTCACCCTCATGCACAGCGATGATCATGTTCTCGTGATAAGCCTGAATCTCCCGCTCACCGTCCTCTTCCTGAAAAATCAGGGCCTCACAGCGGCCGGAGAAAAACTGACGATTCACCGACAGGATCTGCAGATAAAATGAATTTGCCATCCGAACACCTCCCGGACTCTACGCTGTCTGCTGTGCTTCGAGCTCTTTAGCTTTCTTCTTCACATCCTCGATGGTTCCCACATTGAAGAACGCATTCTCCGGATATTCATCCATCTCTCCGTCAATGATAGCCTTGAAGCCGCGAATCGTTTCTTTTAACGGCACATAGACACCCTGAATGCCGGTAAACTGCTCTGCCACATGGAACGGCTGGGACAGGAACTTCTGAATCTTTCTGGCACGATATACCGTGATCTTATCCTCATCGGAAATCTCTTCCATACCGAGAATTGCGATGATATCCTGCAGCTCTCTGTATTTTTCCAGAATCTCCTGTACTTTTCTCGCCACGGCATAGTGTTCCTCCCCAACCACGTCTGCCTCCAGAATACGGGAAGTGGATTCCAGCGGGTCAACCGCCGGATAAATACCCTGTTCCACGATCTTTCTGGACAGTACCGTCGTCGCATCCAGATGCGCGAACGTTGTGGCCGGAGCCGGGTCCGTCAGGTCATCGGCAGGCACGTAGACCGCCTGCACAGAAGTAACGGAACCGTTCTTTGTGGAAGTGATCCTTTCCTGCAGATCGCCCATCTCCGTTGCCAGTGTCGGCTGATAACCGACGGCTGACGGCATACGTCCCAACAGAGCGGATACCTCGGAACCGGCCTGTGTGAAACGGAAAATGTTATCGATAAACAAAAGCACATCCTGATTCTTCTCATCACGGAAATACTCCGCCATGGTCAGTCCGGTCTCTGCCACACGCATACGGGCTCCCGGCGGTTCGTTCATCTGTCCGAATACCAGGGCGGTCTTTGCCAGAACACCGGATTCCTTCATCTCTCTCCAGAGGTCATTTCCCTCTCTGGAACGCTCACCGACGCCGGTGAAGATAGAATATCCGCCGTGCTCTGTCGCCACGTTTCGGATCAGCTCCTGGATCAGCACGGTCTTACCGACACCGGCACCGCCGAACAGACCGATCTTACCGCCCTTTGCGTAAGGCGCCAGCAGGTCGATAACCTTGATACCTGTCTCCAGGATCTCAACGGCAGGACTCTGTTCCTCAAAGGAAGGTGGATCCCTGTGAATGACCCATTTTTCACCTTCCGGCTGCGCATCACCGTCAATCGCCTGTCCGAGGACGTTAAAAAGACGTCCCAGCGTCTGCTCTCCGACCGGGACCCGAATGCCGCTTCCTGTCGCCCGCACTTCCATATCCCGGTGCAGACCTTCGCTTGGCGCAAGCATGATGCAGCGCACTACATTGTTTCCTATATGCTGTGCCACTTCCATGACACTGATTTTTCCATTATTATCAACCTCCAGCGCATCCTCGATGGCCGGAAGATCCTGATCTTCAAATACCACATCCACAACAGGTCCCATAACCTGCACGATCTTTCCGATGTTCAATTTGTGGCCTCCTCTCGATCGTATTTTTATTTTCTTTTCTTTTTCTGTGCCCGGACACCGCCGATCACCTCTGTGATTTCCTGGGTGATCGCTGCCTGACGCACACGATTATAGAGAATATCTAATTCATGAAGCATATCTTTGGCACTGGATGTCGCTGATTCCATTGCTGCCATTCTGGAACTCTGCTCACTGCAGTAAGCCTCAACCAGAGCTCCGTATATAAATCCCACAATATAGTTTGGCACGATCTTATCCATCACCTCGTTCGGCGAAGGACGAAGCTGCAGTTCCGACACGGTGATACCCGGAGGGATCGGCATCTTATAGTCCGCCTTTTTCAGAGGGAGAAGCTGCATGATATCCGCCTCTGTCTTCATCGCATTCACCTGTCTGGTAAAAACGATAAAGATCTTATCCAACTCATGATTCAGATAATGGGAAAGGATCTCATTCCGAATCGTTCTGGCACGGTGCAGAGTCGGACTCTGTACCGTATGGCGGAACTCTTTATAAATGTCCTTGCTCTTCTGCTCAAAATAATGTCTGCCCTGTTCTCCGATGACCATCAGACGGGGATCGTTATATTTTGCCATCTCTTCCTCTGCCAGCCGGATCACATTGTGGTTATAGGCGCCTGCCATTCCCTTGTCGGCAGTTACCACGATAAATCCTGCCCGGATATCTTCCTGTTTTTTCTCTCTGGCAGGACTCTCAAAGTAAACATCTTCCATCTCGGGAATGTGGCGGAGAATACGGGCCATTGTTGATTGCAGCGTATAGAAATACGGCTCCGTATCCTCTAAGCTTTTTCTCGCTTTTTTTAATTTGGAGGAGGAAATCATATACATCGCATTCGTGATCTTCATCGTATCACGGATACTTTTCATTCTCTCCTGGATTTCTTTCATATTTGCCATACAAACACCCGCTTATCTCTCATTATTCTGTCTGCGTGGTCTGAAACTGCGCTTCCGCTTCTTTCAGTCCGCTCTGCACTTCTTCTGTCAGCGCCTTTTCTCTTTCGATGGTGTCGCAGAGCTCTTTATAATGCACGCTCATATAATCGAGGATCTCTCTCTGGTATTCTTTGACCTTCTTTGTCTCTACCTTGTCGAATACGCCGTCGTTGGCAAAACAGAGTGTCACTACCTGCTCCCACAGAGACAGCGGAGAGCCAAGCGGCTGCTTTAACAGCTCCATGAGAACACTTCCGTGTTTCAGCTGCGCTTTGGTCGCCTCATCAAGATCCGAAGCAAACTGCGTAAATACTTCCATCTCCCTGTACTGTGCCAGATCGATACGGATACTTCCGGACGCCTTTTTCATGGCCTTTGTCTGCGCTGCGCCGCCCACACGGGATACGGACAGTCCGACATTGACCGCCGGACGCATACCTGCGTTAAAGAGGTTGCTCTCCAGGAAAATCTGTCCGTCTGTGATGGAAATGACGTTTGTCGGAATATACGCGGATACATCACCGGCCTGCGTCTCGATGATCGGCAGCGCAGTGATGGAACCTCCGCCCAGCTCATCACTCAGATGGCTGGAACGCTCCAGCAGTCTGGAGTGCAGGTAGAAGACGTCACCCGGATACGCCTCACGGCCCGGGGAACGCTCCAGAAGCAGGGAGATGGCACGGTATGCCACCGCATGCTTGGACAGATCGTCATATACGATCAGGACATCTTTTCCTTTGTGCATAAAGTACTCGCCCAGAGCCGTGCCGGCATACGGAGCGATATACTGCAAAGATGCCGGGTCGCTGGCCGTGGAGTTGAGCACGATCGTGTAATCCATGGCGCCGTGTTTTTCCAGCATGGAGACAAGTTTTGCCACGCTGGACGCCTTCTGCCCGATCGCAACGTAGATACAGATAACATCCTTTCCTTTCTGATTTAAGATGGTATCTGTGGCGATGGATGTCTTTCCGGTCTGCCGGTCACCGATGATCAGCTCTCTCTGTCCCCGTCCGATCGGGAACATGGAGTCAATAGCCAGAATACCGGTCTCCATCGGCGTATCGACCGGCTGTCTGTCGATGATGCCCGGCGCGTCTTCTTCTACCGGACGGTATCCTTCTTCTTTGATCTCACCTTTTCCGTCAATCGGTTCGCCGAGGGCGTTGATGACTCTTCCGATAAAACCGTCGCCCACCGGAATGCCGGCTCTCTTCTTTGTTCTTGTTACTTTTGTTCCCTCTTTGATCCCGGTATCTTTACCAAACAGGATACATCCGATCTCATTTTCCCGGATATCCTGTACCATTCCTTTTACTCCGTTCTCAAAGACGATGATCTCACCGTACATGGCGTGGTCAATGCCGTAAATCGTGGCAATGCCGTCTCCCACCCAGATGACCTTTCCGGTCTCCCGGCTTTCCATGTCCCAGTCATAATTCTCTATCTCACTGCGGATAATGGATATAATATCTGTCGCACTGATTGCACCCACAATCTTCACCTCACTGTTAACTTTCTTTCAAGCTCTTTTAACCGACCTTCATAGCTCCAGTCGTATTCCGTATGTCCGACGTGGATACAGAGCCCGCCCAGCAGTTCTTCCTGAATACAGAGCGTTGTATGAATCTCCTTATCCGGATATTTCTTCTTAAGAAATTTTTTGGCTTCATCCAACTCTCTCTCTTCCGGAGACCTTGCATACAGAAGCGTCGCCTGTAATATGTTATGTTTTTCCTCCCACAGCGCATCGTACTCCTCTGCGATTGCCGGAAGCATATGCACATCCCTGTGGTCACACAAGTATTTCAGGAAGTTCTTCAGATGCCCTGCAAGCTCTGTTTTCCGGGCCAGGTCCTCGATGATCTGATGCTTTTTCTTTAAAGAGACCATCGGATCTTCCAGCACTCTTGCGAGCAGTGGAGTCCCGGTGAACATTTCTTTCACCGCGTCCACTGCGTCTTTGTCGGGAATAAGCTCATACAATGCTTTCGCATAATTAATTGCCTGCTGCATCATGAACATCACCTGTCTTTAAAATCTTTCTTGCTGCCTCCATGGCCAGCATGGCCACGTCAGCCTCCACCTCTTTCTTTGCCAGCTCCTGCTCCATGCGGATCTCTTCTCTCGCTCTCGCAAGCATCTTATCTGTCTCTTCTTTTGTTCTGGCAACGGCAAGGCTCCGCTCTTCGGCCGCTCTGTTCTTTGCCATGGCAATGATATCTTCTGCCTTTTGGTCGGCGTTCTTTAATCTTTCCTGATAATCATTTTTTAACTGTTCCGCCTGCTTCTCTCTGTCCGCGGCCTCCGCCAGCTGATTCTGTATCATTTCTTCTCTCTGACGGATGATGTTCAGCACCGGCTTAAACAGAAAGACCTTCAGGCCTATAAATAAGACCAGTACGTTCAGAACAGTAAAAAATATTGTCCATGCATCTAAACTAAGCATATACCCTCACCTGCATTCAAAATTTTATTATCCCAAAAAGAGGATGATCAATAAAGCGATAACGAAACCGTAAATAGCGGTTGCCTCTGCCAGCGCACATCCTAAAAGAAGGGATTTGCTGATCTTGCCCTCTGCCTCCGGCTGTCTTGCGATCGCATCCACTGCGGAAGAGGTTGCTTTTCCGATACCAAGACCTGCTCCAAGACCTGTTAATACTGCGATACCTGCTCCAATTGCTACTAATAATGTTGCCATAATATATTTCTCCTTTTACTTTCGTTTTATTTTTGTTTTTACTGGTTTTCGCGATACGCAGGGCTTTCCGCCCTCTCACCGTCTTACCTGTTTTGTGGAAAAACTTATTCAATTGCTTCCTTTACAAACAGCGCTGTCAGGAACACAAACACGTATGCCTGAATGATGCCGTCGAAGATATCGAAATATGCGCTGAATACCACTGGCACGACTGCCGGTACGACCTGCTTGATAAGCTCCATGATGACAAAGGAACCGAGTACATTTCCAAACAGTCGCATACACAGAGATAACGGCCGGATAAAGATCTCCAGCACATTGATCGGGGCGACGATGGCGATCGGCTCCGCAAAGCTCTTCACCCATCCTTTTCCGCCGCGCTTCCGGATACCGGCCAGCTCAATGAGCACGATACTCATCAGCGCCAGGGCAGCCGCCACATTGATATCCTTTGTCGGCGGCTTGAAACCAAAAAGCCCGATCAGATTGGCACAGCCCACATAGATGGCGACAGCCATGAGATACGGCACATACTCTCTTCCGTCTTTTCCCAGTATCCCGTCAAAGAAACGGTAAATACCGGAAACGGCAGTTTCCAAAACAAGCTGCTTTTTGCCCGGGTGCATCACATCAAATCCTCTGACGAAGATGATGCAGACCAGAAATAAAACAGCCATGATGATCCAGGATACGACAACAGCCTCTGATACGGGGATCCCTCCCAGTACCGGGATTGTAAAGACGGTCTCGCAATTCAATTCTTCCATCAATTGTTCTACGAGCGCTTCCACCGGCATATCCTCCTTCGTTGTTTTCTTCTTAGAAACTCAAATCACTTATTTGTCTTTTTTGCAGTTTTTACAACCTCCTTTTTCATTTTTTATTTGAAAATGGCAAAAGTTGTAGTCCAGCTTTTGTTGTTTTAATCATATCTCTTTCTAATAAAAAGTCAACCTGTTTTTTTACAGAATTATTAAGAAAAAAAATTTTTTCAACTGCTTTTCACCATTTTTCCGGTTTTTTTGTATATTTAGATGATTTTCCTTGATATTTTTACCCGTTTGTTGTGTGTTTTTTATTCCATAAAAAAATTATTGTATATATTTTTGGCACAATTACTCTTTCTGAGATTTTACGCATCTGCATTTTTATCCATTTTTCTCTCATTTTTTTGAAGGTTGCATCACACAATCTTTCATTTTGTAATATTTTGCTCACAAATTCTTTTTAAAAAAAATCGGCCCGTTTTTCCGGTGATCTTTTCTCAGTTTTCCGCTGTATTTTCTTCCTTTTCCGGAAAGATCCTTCTGAACAGAAAACGCACGAACGGTCCCGCAAAGAACACCTGCCAGCAGAGCGCCATCGGAAAATTCAGCGCGGAAGTCTGCAGCCATTTGGCGATGATCTGGCTGTCCACCCCTTTAAATAACACAGTGGCCACAAAACTCATCATCGGGCACATCAGACAAACCGTCATGGCAGAGATCGCCAGGATCACAAAGATCATTTTGTCCTGTCCCGGTGTCACAATACGAAACGCGAGTTTTTTGGACAATGGTCCGGCGATAAACATTTCCAGAATAAATCCGACCACTCCCATAATGACCAGCTCTCCCAGGGCAAGGACAAACACCTCATTTGTCAGTCCTCCCTTATCAATGGAAATGTTGTACACCACCATTCCGTACACCATCACGATAACCATCATGATCGTAAAGATCACATCCTGAAACTTATTTTTTGGCATTTTCTAATCTCCTCTCTTTTTTCCCGGCGCCGTGCGCCTGTTTTGCGACAAAAAAATAGTGAGACTATCCCTGTTCATAACTTTCGTTGCGATTACGGAAATAATCTCACTACCATTTTCATCTAGCCTGTATATTATTTTCAAATGCGCTGCCACCTGATGACGACCGGCATATCCCTCCTGCTTCTCTGTCCGCAGTATGGCAGCCCGTCGGCACAGCGCTCGACGTCTGTCACTATATCACAAAAACGACAGTTTCATAAGCACATTTTTTATTTTCTGCACATTTGTAAAAAAATATATAAATATACTTATCTATTTTGTGCAATTTATCTAAACACAGCCGACAATTTCATCAGTGGCAGACGATAATGCGCTCCGGTGTAATGATATAATCCACCGTTTTGTCATGTTCTTCATGCGGTACCTCGTCGAGGATCTGCAGTTCAAACGCCAGCGCCGCACACGGATAATCCGGATGGCTCTTCAGATATTTATCATAAAAGCCCCCGCCGTACCCCAGCCGGTTGCCGCTCATGTCAAAAGCCAGCCCCGGCAGGAGGATCAGCCCCTTCTCATCCGCAGGCGCCTTGTAGGAAGCCGGCTCCAGAATCCCGAAGACACCCGGACGGCACTCCCGGATCGAACCGATCTCGTAAAAGGCGATCTCGTCTCTCTCCACCTTCGGCGCCGCCACCTTTTTTCCCATCTTGATAAACCGGGAGACCAGGCTGATGGTATCCACCTCCGAACCGATCGCGAGATAGCTGTAGATCCACGCACTCTCCTGAAACTCCGGCATGGTCTGAAGATGCATAAAACACTTTTCTGTCTGCGCGTAAATCTCATTCAGAGAAAGGCTGTTTCGCCTGTTCCGCATAACCTTTCGTAATTCTTCTTTGTTCCCTTTCTGTGACATATGATCACCTGCTTCCTTCCTGTTCCGCCTCAGAAGCCCCGCCTTTCCCGGCCGCCGGCCTCTTCTCAGAACGATTTTTCCAAGATCTAATTCTCTGAGTACCTCTTACCGTACTTTTCTCCCAGATTCGTGATGCTTCCATCCTCATTTTCAATGGAAATATTGTTAAGCTCACTCCGCAGATTCCGCCGGATCGCCAGAATATAATCCCGGCGCAGTTTCTTCTGCTCCGCTGCCTCCGCCTCCGTAAGCCCCACGCTCTTTGACTTGTGATACAGCTCATTGATTCTCTCTATATCCTTATGATCCATCTCATTCTCCTTCTTCTATCCTTTTGTCCCTGCCGCACGTCACGAATCCTGCTCTTGTGTAAGTTCCATCTGACAGACGCAGAGCGTCCGCCGTCCTTCTCACATCATCCTGACTTTGCCCGCAGGTACTCTGTCATTATAAAGGAAAAGACAGAATTTGTAAAGCGGCCGCCTCCGCCATGCGGATACCATCCATGGCTGCCGATGTGATACCGCCGGCGTATCCGGCGCCCTCCCCGCACGGGATCAGTCCCCGCAGAGAAGACTGTCCGCTCTCATCTCTCTCTATGCGCACCGGAGAAGACGTCCGGGTCTCCACACCGGAAACGATCGTATCCTCCCGGTCAAACCCCCGGATCCGATGACCGAAGGCCTCCATTCCTTCCAGCAGAGACTCCACAATATAGGAGGGCAGGCAGTCCCGCAGATTGGCAAACTGCCACTGTCCCTTCATGCAGGTTTGAAAAGCCCCAAACCCACTGCTGACCGCCCCCTGTCTGAGATCTCCGTACAGCTGTACCGGTACCTTTCCCGCCCCAACACGATACGCCAGCTCCTCATAGCGCCGCTGAAACGCCATACCGGCCAGTGGATGGCAGGATCCTGTCATGCCGGTTCCTGATCCTGTCACGCTGCCATCGGATGCAGCCCCTGTATCCGGCTGCAGAGCCAATGCCGCAAAATCTTCCGGCGTCACCGTGGTGATGATCGCACTGTTTGAGTTGTGACCATCTCTGCCATGATAGCTCATACCGTTCACACAGAGTCTTCCCCGCTCCGAAGAAGAATTCACCACATAGCCGCCGGGGCACATACAGAAAGAATAGATACCCCGCCCATTGGCGCACTGGTGAGTCAGCTTATAGCTGGCTGTCGGCAGCCCTTCCGGATACCCCTCTCCATACTGACTTCTGTTGATCATCTCCGCCGGGTGCTCCACCCGGACACCGATGGCAAAGGATTTTGGCGTCATCTGCACCCGCTGCTCATACAGCATGGAAAAAGTATCTCTGGCGCTGTGACCAATGGCGAGAATCACTGTGCGGCAGACTCTCTCTATCTCGCAGGTATCTCTCCCTGCTGTCATTCTCCCGACGCTCCTGTCCGTCCGACACCGCACCGTGTCCTTTTCTTCTTCATCCGTTCCGGTTTCTGTCTCCAGCCGGATCCCGGTCAGATGCCGCTCCCCGGTCCCGTCATCCTCCGTCATCAATCCCACCAGCTTCGTCCGGAAATGCACTTCACCGCCCAGCGATAAAATCTCCTCCCGGATGGACGCCACCACATTTTTTAAGATATCCGTCCCGATATGCGGCTTTGCCTCATATAAGATCTCTTCCGGCGCGCCGTGCCGCACAAATTCTTCCAGTACAAATCGGTTGCGTCCTGACTTATCCTTCACCACTGTATTGAGCTTCCCGTCAGAGAATGTACCGGCGCCGCCCTCCCCGAACTGCACATTGGACTCCTCATCCAGCACACCGTCCAGGAAAAATCTCTCCACCTTTTCCGAGCGGAGATCCACCGCGTCTCCCCGCTCAAAAAGAACCGGAGCGAAACCGCCCCGGGCAAGCATCAACGCCGCAAAAAGCCCGGCCGGGCCGGACCCGATGACGACCGGGCGCTCCTCCTCCCGAAGCCGTCGCCCGCCGCAGTTTTTTTCCACACGAAACGGGAACCGATACTTTACCTCCCGGCTCTCACTCCACTTGCTGTTTCTGTGATGGAGCACCTTCTTTTCGTGCGCAAAAGCCGCGTCGATTGTGTAAATGTAATAAAGCTCCGGCTTCTTCCGGGCGTCAATGGAGCGGCGGACGATCCGCCACTTTACCGGCTTCTGTCCGTACGCCCGTCGGATGATCTCCGCCTCCAGAGCTTCCTCCGTGTGAGGGATCTTTAACTTCAGCTGTGATATTCGTATCATAAAATAATCCTTTCCTCATTCCAATGAATCACTCTTTCCGTATCATGATACCCATCTTTATCACTTTTCTCAAGTATTTTATAACAGACCGCCTCTTTTTATCATACTATCAGCAAAGAAAACTTCGCAGCGATATCCATTTATTTATTTTCCCTCTTCCGTCTCCACCGCCCCGGTTTCTATGATAAACCGGACGCTTCCGCTGGCATCCTCTTTCTTTCCGGCAAAAGAGTCGTAGCGTTTGTCTGCTTTTTTGACGGCCTTCATGCGGTGGAGGACTTCCTGTAAGTCATCGCCGGCAAGGTCTGATATTTTCCGGATTCCCCTGTCGTTAAATTCTGTCATTCCGTCAGACAGGGTTGCGGCTCCGGCAACGAGCTGATCGATCCCGTCTGTGAGCAGACTGCCGGCGCCGTGCAGTTTTGCCGTGCCGTCGGCAAGCTGGTCCGCGCCACCCGCGGCGGCCGCCACCCCTTTGGTGTAGGCGCCAATGCCTTCTGCCAGCGTCTTGCTTCCGTCCTGCAGTTGTCCCGCTCCCTTATCCGCGGCAGCCGCTCCGGTGTTGAGGGTATTGTTATTGCCTGTCAGCTTCGCAGCGCCGGTCTGCATGGTGGCAATACCGGAGGACAGGCTCCCGAGTCCTTCTTTTAATGTCTTTATGCCGGATTGCAGCGCGCTGTTGTTTTCTGTAAGCGTGTCGGCGCCGCTTTTCAGCGAAGACACCCCGCTCACAAGTGTCGGCAGGCTGTCAGTCAGTCCTGCCAGCCCGGCGGTATCGCCGGCAAAGGATTCCAGTATGGCCGCCTGTGTTTTCATATCAGAAAGAAGGCTTTCCATCTCCGAAAGGTTTACATTTCCATCAGACAGTGATATCTCCGGGGCGTCTCCCAGTGCGTCCCCGGCCTCTTTTGCCGCTCCGTCTATGGAGATATCGTCCAATGTGACGCTCACATTAATGGAGTTGTCCAGGGCCGCTTTCAGGGCGGACTTTTCCTCGGAAGAGAGGGCTTCCTGCCCGTCGACAGCCGCCTTTGCCTGAGAGAGAGCCTGAGCGGTCGCTTTTTCTCCGATTGCCTCTTTCTGACTCTTTAGCTGCTCGTTGGCCTGGGCGGCCGCCTTTTCGTCCACCTTCTCCAGAGCATCCTTTGCTGTCGCAAAGCGGTCTTTCACCTCTTCGTTATGTTCTTTTACCGCAGCGGAAATCTGCTGCACACTCTCCATCGCCTCTGTGATGGCGCCGGCGCTCTGCTGCAGAAGTTTCGCGTCCTGCTCCAGTTTCGAGGCGGCTTCTTTTACCGCTGCCATCTCTTTTTTATCCGGAAGAGATACTTTATCCAGAGCCGTCACCTGCGTGTAGAGGGTGTCGATCCCTTTTTGCAAAGCGGCCGCTCCGTCTGTGTAATTGATAATCCCGGTCTGCAGTGTGTCCGCACCGTTTTCGAGCGCCGCCGCGCCGGTTCCCGCAGTCTGAAGCCCTTCTTCCAGATTGGAAACTCCGCCGGTGTATGCCCGGATTCCGTCTTTTAAGGATTTCGTTCCCTTCTTTAATGCTTTCAGTCCCGTCTGCAGATCGTCGGCTCCGTCTGTCAGATCTTTCTTCCTGGAATGTAACGTTTGCAGTCCCTTTTTCAGTTCTCCGGCGCCCTGATCGGCGTCAGAAACGCCGTCCACATAGACGGCAAAAGAATCTGAAAGCGTATCCAGGCCATCCAGCAGGGTATCACAGCCGTCTTCCAGCCTGGAGGAAGCGTCTGTCAGCGCCGCCATATTTTTCTCAAGATCATCCGCATCGCCAAATCCTTTCACGCCCGCCTCGTCAAGCATCCCTGTCGCTGCCGCCGTCAGCGTGAGTGAGAGGGAAAAATCTTCTACATCGGCGGTGACTTCCACATAATCCGGGAGAGAGACTTCGGAGAGGGCATCGTGATCGGACAGCCGCAGACTGTCTGACAATCCCGGAAATGCCATGCCGACCACGATATTTTTATCCCCGTCCGCCATGACCTGCCCGTTTTTTACCTGTACATTGGTAAAGGTATCGGAGGGCAGGATCATGGCGCTCACCATGGTAAACGGCGTCTGAATCTCATATTCACTGCCTTTTACCTTTACCGTCTCCTTCGCATGGTTCTCATAATCAAAACGAATCGTCACCTTTCCGCTTTTTCCCGCCAGTTTTTCCGGAGAGATCGGCTGTCCGTCCAGTGTGTAGCTTATCTTCACGGAAACCGGGAGTTCTTCACTGCTTTTTCCCTGGTAATAGATATCCTTTCCCTGCGCGTCCCAGAGCAGACTGCCGTCTGACTTTTTCGTAAATGTCTCGTCCCCCTTGACATTTTTTATGTCTGTCAGATCAGAGTAATCTTCCAGCGTATCGCTGCCGTCTCTGTTTTTCAGCCAGTCGCTGACTGTGATCTCCTTTACATTTCCTTCGGCGTCCGCGCTCACATAAACCGTCTCTGTCTTATCCTTTTCCTGCGCGGCATATGCCGGCAGAACAGGGCCTGCCGCCAGTATGACGCTCATGATAAGGGCAAACGCTTCTCCTGTGTATCTGATATATTTTTTATTTCGCATTTTCCATTCTCCTTCCCATGCCGATCGTCGTCCGGCATATCACTTTATCAAAAATAAGGAACATCGCCGGCAGCAGCGTCACCACGACCAGCATGCTGATGATGGCTCCCCGGGCCAGCAGGGTACAGATAGCTCCGATCATATCGACCTTGGAATAGAGCGCCACGCCGTAGGTGGCGGCAAAAAGACTCAAAGCGCTCGTGATGATCGAAAGCATATTTGTTTTGTGGGCGATGCGGACCGCCTCCTTTTTATCTTTTCCGTCCTTTCTCTCCCGGATATACCGGCTGGTCATGACGATGGCATAATCCACCGTGGCGCCGAGCTGAATCGTTCCGATGACGATGCTTGCCACAAAGGGGAGGCTCGTATGCTGATAAAACGGAACTGCCATGTTGACGGCGATGGCAAATTCAATGACTGCCACCAGGATCACCGGCAGGGAGAGGGATTTAAACACCAGAAGGATAATGACAAAGATGGCGATGACGGATGCCAGATTGACATTCCGGATATCCACGCTGGTGACATTTTCCAGATCCCGCATCAAAGGCGCCTCCCCGATCACCATGGAAGAGGGATCGTGGCTTTTTGCGATCTGGCTGACTGCAGCAATCTGCCGGTTGGCTTCCGGCGTGGCAGCGTCGCAGGAGGAACAGAGGAACATAAGCTCCGTATCGCCGCTTTGCAGCATCGACTTTATCTTTTTGGGAATCATATTCTCCGGAATCATCGGCCCTGCGAGAGAGCGCATGCTGATACACCACTGGACGCCATCCACCTGCTCGATCTCTTCCATCAATGCCGCCTTTTCTTTTGCCTCCATATTTTTGTCCGTCATGATCATGTAGACCGTGTTCATGTCAAAGTCTTCTTCCAGTTTTTCTGCCGCCACATTTCCCGGCAAAGAGGCGGGCAGGGAGCGGGCAATGTCATAATAGACTTCCGTGTGCCCGTTGCCGTAAGCCGCCGGCAGAAGCAGGATTAAAAAGATTCCTGTCCACAGTCTGTAATGCCGGATAAAAAAACCGGACACCCGGTCAACGCTTTGTATCAGCGGGCGGTGTCCCGTCCTCTCAATCTGTCTGTCAAACGTCAAAATCAGCGCCGGGAGTATCGTGACGCAGCATAACACACCGATGATCACCCCTTTTGCCATGACGATCCCCAGATCTTTTCCGAGGGCAAAGGTCATAAAGCAGAGGGCGGCAAATCCGGCAATGGTCGTCACGGAACTTCCCACGATGGAACGAAATGTATTGGAGATGGCAAATCCCATGGCTGTCGTCCTGTCATCCGGAAACCTGCGCTTATTTTCCTCAAAACTGTTCAGCAGGAAAATGGAATAATCCATGGTGACTCCCAGCTGAAGTACTGCGGTCAGCGCTTTCGTGATATAGGAAACCTGCCCTAAAAATACGTTGCTGCCAAGGTTATACACTATCGCCGTCCCGATGCTCAGAAGGAAAAAGACCGGGACGAGAAACGATTCCGTCGTAAGCTCCAGCACAAGGAAGGAAAGTCCGGCGGCGATCACCACATAAACCGGCAGTTCTTTCAGCGCAATATCTTTAATGTCATTGACGATACCACTCATTCCGCTGATAAAGCACTGCGTCCCCGCCAGATTCCGCATATCCGCCACGGCGTTCATGGCCTCGTCAGAGGAGGTGGTATTGTCAAAAAGTACAAGCATCATCGTCGCGTTTTTCCGGAAAAACGCTTCTCTCAAATCTTTGGGAAGCATTTCCACCGGCAGACTCAGATCCGCCACATCATCGTACCAGAGCACATCTTTTACATGGGCAACCTTTGAAAAGGCATCTTCCAGTTTTTTCACATCTTTAAGCTCCATGTCTTCCACCACGACCATGGAAAACGCTCCCATGCCGTATTCATCCACTAAAATATCCTGTCCCCGCACCGTTTCCAGAGACTCTGGCAGATAACTGAGCAGGTCATAGTTGACCCTCGTCGCTGCCATGCCGAGGAAAGAGGGGATCAGGAGCAAAAACCCGGCCAGAAGAATCAGCCGCTTATGTTTTGCAATCCACTTTCCCAATGGAATCACTCTCATCACCCTTTCTTTTTTCCTGATGTCCTGCAGGCGCAGCCACACGCCAGCCGTTTTTCAGGAAATGTATTTCATTTATCTATCATTATATTCAAAAATGACTATTGGTCAATATTTCATATTTCACAAGATTTTTTCTTGTGAAAAAATGAATTTTGGTCATTTTTATTGTATTTGATACATCTTGTAATTTTTTTCGCCTTATTGTAAGATGGGAGAAAGTCAACAAAGGAGATTGCCATGGGAAAATTAGAACGGAATAAAAAAGAAAAAAACACAACACTTTTGCAGACAGCTTTTGAACTTTTTACGGAAAAGGGATTCGCCAAGACGACGATCTCGGACATTGTCAACCGGGCCGGACTGGCAAAGGGAACTTTTTATCTGTATTTTAAGGATAAATATGACTTAAGAGATCAGCTCATCATCCACAAAACGGGACAGCTTTTTGTCAGGGCGCACCACGCCATCGCCGGAAAAGAAGTGAACGGTTTTGAAAACAAGATGTTGTTTGTCGTTGATTTTATCATTGAAGAATTGAAAAAAGACAAGGCGCTTCTTACTTTTATCTCAAAGAATCTCTCCTGGGGAATCTTCAAGCACGCCTTTGAGAACACAGTGACGGAGGAATCGCAGCAATTTTATGCCTACTATCTGGAACAAATGAAAAAGGACCATATCGTCTGCAAAGAGCCCGATATCGTCCTTTTTACGATCATTGAGCTGGTGGGTTCCACCTGCTACAGTTGTATTCTTTATGAGGAGCCGGTTTCCATGGAAGAATACCTGCCTTATCTTCATCAGGTCATCCACCAGATCCTGGCTGCCTTTACCAATCCCGAAAATTAAACTTCTTTGGCTTTCCGGCGTCTCTTCCGGTGTATTACCCCGTTCATTTTCAGCATAACGGCGGGTTTCAGGCTGCGTTCACCGCCGGCATGCCGCCCTTCCCGCCACACTGCCGCTGGAAAACGCCCACTGGAGGTTATATCCTCCGCAGGTACCGTCCACATCCAGCACTTCTCCGGCAAAGAAGAGGCCCGGGCAGATCCGGGATTCCAGTTCTTCTGTGACCTCCCGCATATCTACGCCGCCGCGGGTGACCTGCGCTTTCTCGTACCCCATGTACCCGGAAATGCGCAGAGAAAAGTCTTTGATCACCTCTGCCAGTGTCCCGAGATCTCCGTCATTCCGGAAAGCTTCCCGCAAAAGAACCGGCGTCAGCTTTGCCGGAAGGATGCCCATAAGCAGATCTTCCGCATTTTTATAGGCACATGCCCTGCCATAAGAAAAGAGCAGCTCCTTCACTTCGGAGACGGTGTATTCCGGCATAAAATCCAGAGAAAGCTGTACCTGCTTTCCTTCCTCCAGGGCAACCACCGCAAAACGGCTCACCTGAAAGACCGCCACCCCGGAGATCCCGTAGTCCGTCCACTGAAGCTCTCCCTGCTCGCGGCAGACCTTCTCCCCGTCCACAAGTAAAGTAATGCCTGCCCGGTTCCGAAGACCGCTCAGTTTTTTAAGAAACGGAGCGGGAGATTTCAGCGCGGTGAGCGCCGGCAGAGGCGGGATCACCCGATGTCCCAGCCGCTCTGCCAGCTGGTAGCCGCTGCCGTCGCAGCCAAGTTTCACGCCGGCAAGACCGCCGGTGGCGATAATGAGATTGCGGCACAGAAAAGTATCGTTTCTCTGCTGCCCGGACGACAGTCTTTTCTCCGGCTTTTCTGCTTGTCTCCGCGCTTTTGCGGTCTTCCCTGCCGCCGGTTTCTTTTTCACTTCCTCAGTCCTGACCTCCGACTCCTCCATCGCTACTGACACCCGAAATCCATCCTTCGTCTTTCTAACATGCTCCACCGACGCCCGGGACAGCACGAAAAACTTCTCAAAGGCCATCAGCGCGCTCTCAAAGGCTTCCCGCACCGCGGACGCCTGCTCGTTGTACGGGTAGACATAACCGTCCCTCTCCCTTGTGAGGATACCGATACTCCGAAACAGCTCCATGGCGTCTTTTAATCCGAAAGCAGAAAGAACGGCTGCCGCTTTCTCCGGCATCTCCCCGTGGTAGCAGTCCGGCGTCTGCTTTCGGTTCGTCAGATTGCATTTACCGTTGCCGGTGACCAGAATCTTTTTTCCTATTTTATCACAGTGGTCCACGAGCAATACCTGCTGACCGCCTTTTAAACAGGCGAGGGCCGCCGCCATCCCTGACGGACCGCCCCCCGCGATGATCGTATCAAATGTTTTCACCTGTTTCCCTCTTTTCTCCTGACCATCCACAGCGTCCACGAAGATCTCTCGCTCATGATCATGCTGCCCTTCATCCTTCGCGCACATATCCGCAGCGCGAGAGGATCTCCTCCTGTTTGCGCTCCATCTCCTGCCGCTCCTCTTCTTCCATGTGGTCATATCCCATGAGATGCAGCATGCTGTGGGCCACGAGAAAGGCCAGTTCTCTTTTCTCGGAGTGTCCGTACTCCGCCGCCTGCTCCCGCACCTTATCCATGGAAATGAGGATATCGCCGAGCATCAGTTCCCCGGTTTCCGGATGGAAGGCGTCCGGTTCCCGCTCTTCCAGATCGGAAAAATCCGCCGGATGCGTGTACTCCGCCATCGGGAAGGAAAGCACATCCGTCGGGCGGTCGATCTGTCTTTGCGCGAGATTTACCTGATGGATCTCCTCATTGTCCGTGAGCAGGACATAGACCTGCGTCTCATACGGGCAGTTCTCATAATCGAGGGCTTCTTCGACGACCCGCCGGATAATCTTCTCATAATCCGGAATCAATATTTCTTTATAATTGTATTCGATCTCTATCTTCATCGCATTCTCCTTTTCGCGGCATCTTTGATCTTTGCTTTTCTCGCTTTGCTCCTTGCCTCCCGGCGTTTCTCATCCGCGTCATAAGCCGATACGATCTTCTGTACCAGCGGATGACGCACGACATCCTGGCTGGTGAGCATGCAGACGCCGATCTCATCGATGCCCTTTAATACCCGAAGCGCATCGTCCAGACCGGATTTTGCCCCGTCCGGCAAGTCCTTCTGGGTCATATCTCCGGTGATGATGGCTTTGGAGCCGAAACCGATACGGGTTAAAAACATCTTCATCTGCGCCGGTGTGGTGTTCTGTGCCTCATCAAGAACCACAAAGGCATTATCCAGCGTCCGTCCACGCATGTAGGCAAGCGGCGCCACCTCGATCAGCCCTTTTTCCATGTTTTTCTGGAAAGTCTCCGCTCCCATGATCTCATAAAGCGCATCGTAGAGAGGACGCAGATACGGGTCCACCTTGCTCTGCAGGTCGCCCGGCAGAAATCCCAGCTTCTCCCCCGCCTCAATGGCCGGGCGGGTCAGAATGATCCGGTTTACCTCGTTGGCTTTAAAGGCAGTGATCGCCTTTGCCATGGCAAGATACGTCTTTCCGGTTCCGGCCGGGCCGACGCCGAAGACGATCATCTTCTCGTCGATGGCCTTCACATATTTCTGCTGTCCCATGGTCTTCGGTTTCACCGGTTTTCCCATGACCGTATGGCAGATGATATCGCTGTCCAGTTTTGTCATGGATTCCACGGACACGCCTTCTTCCATGGACAGAGAGAGGGTATAATTTACATCCTGCTCGCCGATGACATTGCCCCGCTCGGACAAGACAAGCAGTTCTCCGATCACATCTTTTGCCCTCCGGCAGTCTTCTTCACTGCCGATCAATTTTATTTTATCATCCCGGAAAATGAGAGTCACATGCAGCGCCCGCTCAATCTTTTTCATATGAGCGTCAAACTGTCCGAAAACATTGCCTGCATGTGCCGCTGGAAAAGAAAATTCCACTTCCGATATATTCATGTATACGCTCCCTTCTTTGCGATACCGCCCCGAACGCGCGGCATCAAAAAAATAATACCAGAGCCACGGACACAAAGCCCGAAGCCTGGTATTATTTTATCATTTTTTTATATTATTTCCAGCTTTTTTTGTCGTGCCCCGCAACTGGAAAGGTGCAGCAAGGCACAGCAAGTTCTTAAGCGTCACGTACCAAAGCGGTGCGATCAGGATATCGGTATTCTACCAGATTCCCATGATCCACTGGAGAAGGAGGCTGACCACTGTGATTCCCGCCCAACAGCAGGCGCCCATGAACATCGGTCTGCCGCCGGTCTTTACCAGCTTCACGATATCCGTATTCAGCCCGATCGCCGCCATCGCCAGCACGATGAAAAACTTGCTGAGCGTTTTTACCTATATTTATTTATCCATAAATTATATATGTCTTTTTGACTATCTTTTTATATCTTCTCAAATGTCCGCAAAGCCTTATTTTATCGGCTCTACGGGCATTTTGCTTTTGTGGTAAACCTCGCATATCTAGGTCTATCTTCTTATATTTTCCCTGTCAATCGTGGTTAAAATCGTGGTAAATACTTCTATGCGATTAGACGCTGAACCTCTGATTTTGCGGTATCTATGGACGCATGAGCGTACCAGTTCATTGTGATACTGATGTTTGAATGCCCCATGATATACTGTAAATCTTTCGGGTTCATGTTCTTGCTTGCCAGCCTTGTGCAGAATGTATGGCGTAGCGTATGCGGTGTAATATGTGGCAAGGGATTGTCCTTGTGGTGCTTGTTGTATTTCTTTACCATACGGATAAATAAGGCGTTATAATCAATGGCAACTTTTGGATTACCTTTCGGATTGATAAACACAAAACCGCTGTGTCCGTCTACCTCTATCGACTTTATCTTTGGTCGGCTGTTGATAACCCGTTGAAATGCCTGTATCGTTTCTTTGCTTAATGGCACTTGCCTTATCCCGCTTTTCGTCTTAGGCGTTTCAATATAATAGCCCTGTTCCTTACTCTTTAGTAACTGGTGGTCGATAATCACAACTTCATTCTTGAAATCAATGTCGGCTACTGTCAGTCCGCACAGTTCCGAGATACGAAGTCCTGTCTTTAACAGTATCAGCACATCATCATAATGCTTGTGATACACGTTGTCCGTCTTAATAAATGACAATAAGGCTTGCTCCTGTTCCTCTGTCAATGCGACTTTCTCTTTGGTATCATTTTCTATGACTTCACTTAGCTTGAAATCAAAAGGGTTTTTCCTCACATAATCATCTTGTATGGCTATGTAGAATGACGCTTTTAACGAGCGTTTATGGTTGTTAATGGTATTGTAGGAAAAGCCTTTGTCTTTCATGCGTAACGCCCATTCTTTAGCGTCAGAGGGTTTTATCGTATCAATGCTCCTAGCACCTAACTTGTCCTCTTTTAATAACCGCATGAGTTGTTCCCGTTGTTTCTGTGTGCTTTTCTTCACATTTGTCCTCTGTGCGTTCTGTTTGGCATAGAGTTGGCAAAGCGTCATTTTCTTGCCTGTGCTGTCGATACCGTCCTCAATATCCCGTCTTATCTGCTGTTCCAGTTCTCGAAGTGAGGGTTTTTCCCGTTTTCCCTTTGGTGTCGGGTCTGTGGGTGTCAATCTCCAAGCATACACATATTTTGTGTTTCCCAATGCGTCTACATATTTATATAAGTATTTTCCGTCTGTTCGTTGGCTCTCTCCAGTATGCAGGATACGACCTTTGTTATCCCGTCTTTTTTCTTTCATGGTGTCTGCTCCTTTCCTTGTTGGAAAGAGCCTTGATATGACTTGTGTTCATCATAACACATACAAGGCTCATTTGCATTAGATTGCGTCCAATTTATCAATAACCTTTTCAAACTGTCGGCGTTTAATCTGTATGCGGTTGCCATTCATAATGAGCCAGCCAGCGTCCTTGTTTTCCTCTGCCAATCGTCTTAACTTGTTTTCTCCAATGCGGAAATACTTTGACGCTTCTTCAATGGTAAGGGTGTATTTTTCCCATACGGGAATATCCTGTGTATTACTCATAAAACACCCCCTCACTTTCGATTACGTCTGATATGTCCGTACACATCTGTTCCACAAGCATTTCCTGTTTTTCAGAAAGGTGGGTACATTCATCAATCATTTTCATGTAGTTTGAACCTGTCAGCCTGTCGATTTCCTCTATCATCACGATTGACGGCATGACCTGTCTTTCCAGCCATTGCAGAGTGCGTTCCATATTGACAGGTACAGGGTTCATTTCAAAAGGTAAACTGTCATGGGAAATGAATATCTCCCACAATGGATAGTCAGGAAATTCCACAAAATCGGTAATGAGATAAAACACCAGCCCATGAGGGTTATACGTCAATAACAGTTCTTCAACTGCCTGTACCGCCTTTTTGTCACGCAGACGAATTTCAAAACGGTTGATAATATCGGTATGTTTCTTTTTCGTTGCCTGTTCCTTTTGTTTTTCATACAGGCAGAAATATTTTGTGCTTGCCTTTGAGCCGATATAAAGGGTACTTGCTAAATTACGGTTTTTTCCGCTTAATTTTCCACCTTGTACATTTTCATAGTTTTTACAGCGACATTCCGCACCACCATTTCTGTATTTTTCAGATAGCACAGGAATATCCAGCAGACCGCACATATCATTGATTGCCAAGTCAAAACGTCGGATAACACCGCCACAGTCAAGACAGCGGTTTAAGAATGAATACCAGTCCCTGTTCTGTGCCTGTAAGACATATTCCATGTTGCGTGAGCCTGCCCCTTTTAATTCTAAAAATACGCCCATGTGTTCATCATCAGAAGCCATGACCTTGATTTCCCCGTAAGCATAATGCTCCTTATAGCCATAATACCCATAGTCATAATGGATAAAATAATCTGCTTTCATGCCAAGCACCTTTCGGATAACTTCCAATGCGTCAGTCGTTGGAAAACGGACAGACAGATAATCAACGAGCAGATAAAAAGGCTTATCGCAGATATAGTAATTCAGACAACGCAGGATAATGTTCTGTGTTTCCTTGCTGGCGTTAGCTTTTCCGTTCTCAAAGCGGTTGATACTATATCTTGATACATGGGTAAGACTTGCAAGTTCTCCTTGTGAAAGACCGCTGGCAAGACGTTTGTTCTTCATTTCAAGTGCAAATTCTAAATTGTTCATTGTATTCCTCCAATCCCACAATAGCCTTGAAATACCTGTAAACCACCTTTCAAAAAGTGTGATATGTACTATCTTCTTAAAACCTCTCATTACTACTCACAGGTTTGGGGGTGTATGGTTTTTGACTTGTCTTTTGTGAAATAGTGCCCCCCTGTTAGATAACGGGGGCACAGGTAAGGCTCGCAGGCTCGCCAGCAGACAAAGCATTTCCGTCCTTTGACGGCAGAGCCGTCATGGCGTTGTCGCTGACGCACGCCAGCAGTCCTGCAATGCTTTGTCTGCAAACCCTGTTTGTCCTTTTCTAACCATGCCATATCAACCGATATTCATATCTACGGGTTTAATCAGATAGGATTTACTTTTTAAATGGTTTTATATTTCATTCTGTTGTGCTTAATTATTTACAAACACATAATAATTCTTGTATGCTTATTTGTCAATATCTTTTTTTGTCTTTACAAACCATATTAAGCATGATAGACTTATAACGGAAACGAAATAAGAAGATATACAGAGTTACGGAGGGTTATGCAGTGAAAATAAATTTTTTGGGAAACAACATACAGACCATCAGAAAATACAGAGGAATGAAACAGCAGGAGCTTGCGGACAAAATCGGTATCAATATGCAGAGCCTTTCCAAGATTGAACGAGGATTGAATTATCCTGCCTATGATACGCTGGAAAAGATAATGGAAGTGCTGGACGTAACGCCCAATGAACTGTTGTCGGGGGAATGGAAATATATCAATCAGGCTGAAAAGGAAGTCTGTCAGTTTCTAAGAGCCGAAGAACGCCTAAATACAGAACTGAAACACGGGCATTATGACAACTTTTTTGATAGTGAGGAAGAATGGCTGGAATATGAGTTAGAAAAGTTACGGGAATATATTACCGACTACATCAACGGAAATAACATACAGGCAGGCGACCTTTACCCAATTAAAGAATTTATCCAGCATTTGAAGTTTCAAAGATTGTTAGACCGATATGATGATTTATACAGCATGGATATGTTTGGGGAAAGCATAGAGGGACATAAGTATAAAACACCTTTTCAATTCGTGAAACGGATAAACCCCAACTCAAAAGAAGATATGGAACTGTTACGGGAAGTATTAGGGAATAACCATTTTGATGATGAGGACGAGTAATCTTTTTCCTCTTGTGAGAAGATACAGCAAACAAAAAGCCCGATCAAGAGTGCAAAGCACCACCAATGGTGGCAAAGCTCTTGACAGGGCTTTTTCTGTTCTGTGTTGGGTAATCAAGAGGGAAAAAGGGATAGTTGCACGATTTTCTCATAAGGTATTAAAAACAGCCACACAAAATGTAAGAAATATGTTATAATCGGAAATGGAAAATTACGATAAAGGCGGTGTATGAGTGGCAAAGAAAAATAAATATTCGTTTGATAGCAAAATTCATGTTTACCGAGCGACAAAACGAATGAGCCAGCAGGAACTCGCTGACCTTGTAGGCGTATCACGACAAACGATTATACAGCTTGAGAGAAATCGTTATAATCCCTCTATGTTGTTGGCATACAGTATTGCGAAAGTGTTTGATGTAACGATTGAAGATTTATTTGATTTTAGGGAGGATTGACTGTGTTATCATTATACGAATTTTTATGGAATGTATTTAACAGTAAAACTGTTTTGATAATTGGTGCATGGGCAAGTTTGTCACTTACATTGATATTGATTGTAATGTTTGTACGAAAACAAAATCGAGATGAACGTGGGTGGAAAATTAAAGGAAAAGCTAGTGCGATTGCCTTTATCTATTTTATAATTATGGCAAATTTACTTGCAAAAGCAGTTGGAGCAATGGTGCCTGATACTTTGGAAGTAGGTTATGTTTTTTGTGCCAATGTAATCCAATGGCTTTATGATACGATGATATTTATTGAGATTATTGCAATTTTAATTTTAAATAAAATTGAATAAATAAAAGATTTCTTGTTTTTCATCTAAATGTTAACGGTAAACGGTGCAGGTTAGTTTAACTACATTTATATCCAAAATTGTTTGTTTTTCAAATTACATGTATTTTTTTGAGTTTACATAGGGAAAGATTTATGGTATACTATTTAACACTTATATTGACAAGAAAGAGGTGAAAGCAATGTTAACTGTTTTTAGAATTTTGTTTGGTAAAAATGCAAAAGTTGGTAATCTTTCTCTACGTATTAATATCATGCAGAGAGAAAATGTTCAACTTTTTGTGTCCAAAGTATTGACATAGGTCCAAACAAACCAGAGTTATATGGAAGGATGAGAAAACATGCAACAAAAAAATAAGTATATAAGAATTCAAGAGTTCTTGAAGCAGAATAAATTTCCTAATTATAGAATGAAACAAATTACAAATGCTATATTCCCAGGGAGAATAAATAATTTCAACGAAATAACGGTTCTTCCTAAATCACTAAGAGATATGTTAATTGAGGAGTTTGGAGAATCGATTTTAAATATTGTTCCTTTAAAAGCACAACAATCTACACAAGTTTCAAAAGTCTTATTTGGAATTTCAGGAGACGAAAAAATAGAAACGGTAAATATGAAATATAAAGCTGGTTGGGAGTCATTTTGTATATCATCGCAGTGCGGTTGTAATTTTGGTTGTAAATTTTGTGCAACTGGAGATATAGGTTTAAAACGTAACTTAACTTCAGATGAAATTACTGACCAGATTTTGTACTTTCACTTACAAGGGCATTCAATTGACAGTATTTCTTTTATGGGAATGGGAGAAGCATTAGCGAATGTACAAGTTTTTGATGCTTTAAATGTACTTACAGATCCTGCGTTGTTTGCTTTAAGTCCGCGTAGGTTATCTATATCCACTATAGGAATTATTCCAAACATTAAAAAATTGACTCAAAACTATCCGCAGGTCAACCTGACATTTTCATTACATTCTCCTTTTAATGAACAGCGAAGTGAGTTAATGCCAATTAATGAACGCTACCCATTATCAGATGTGATGGATACATTAGATGAGCATATACGAGTAACCTCAAGAAAAGTTTATATTGCTTATATTATGTTGCACGGAGTTAATGATTCTATTGAACATGCGAAAGAAGTCGTAAACCTTTTAAGAGGTAGATATAGGAGTGGGAACTTGTATCATGTGAACATCATTAGATATAACCCGACTGTTAGTTCACGGATGCGGTTTGAAGAAGCAAATGAGAAATGTCTTGTCAACTTTTATAAAGAATTAAAGTCAGCAGGAATTAAAGTTACCATTAGAAGTCAATTTGGCATTGATATAGACGCTGCTTGCGGTCAATTGTATGGAAACTATCAAAAAACCAATAGCCAGTAACTTGAGGTGAGAGTGATGTTTAGAACGTGGGAAGTACCCTAATAATTTATTTAGTAACGATAAATAAACTTATTAGGATATTTATGATAAAAGGAATCTTAGAAAGAAAAATAGGCATCACTCAAGTGGAGCTCAATGGAGTCAACTTAGTATATTAGACTAGGTGACTCTTTTTTTATTTCTGTTATTCTTGTGGTATGACTATATGTACTCTTTATTATTATGCAAAAAAAGCGCATAAAGCCCCTGTTGATTTTTTTCGTTTTTTAAAATTTTATCCCATTAAATTTATGATACAATATAATTGTATTCTTAACTACGGGGATATTGTCATAAGCACTGATTTGTATCGTCTGACTTTTGGATTGTTTCTTCCATCAAGTCTGAAGCGATAGCTTGGTGGTGAAATCATGACTCGTCCCCATCGTTGGTAGTGCCTGTTTGGGCGAACAGGCACTTTTATTTTGTCTAGCATCTTCTCTATCTGTTCTATCTTCTTTTTTAGCTGTCTTTTTTTACCATTGATCATTGAAAGCAGAATGTTGACATCATGTATGATTTCATGTAGCTGTGCTATGTTGACAACATACTGTCTATTTGACTCTTTCATTTCAAGTGAACGGTTCAACTCTTTTCTCATGATTCCTGCAATATTATGAAACAGTACCTTTGCATATATATCATTTCGTGCAACATCACCATCACTGCTTATATGCCTTTCTATCTCCTGGTCTGTTTTGAGTGTCTTGTATGAAACTTCGATATCCCATCTATATGTATATAGCTCAATGATTTCCTGAGCAGAGAATTCCTCTCCTAGGTTGGTAAAGAAAATAAGCTCTTTCTGACACGCCTCTCCATGATTGTTGATATATTCAATTCTTCTTTTAATGACCCTGATTTTCATGACTGGATTATTTTCTCTCAATTCCATGGCTTCAGGTGAAAATCGGAATCTCCTTCTCCATTTTTCATCAATTTCCACCTCAATCCATTCATCATCAGATTTCATGAGCGCAACCTGCTTCTTATAGAAATTGCTTTTTCCTCTGATGATATAATGATAATCAATACACTCAAGGTGGGATATGATTTCGGCTGATCCATAATATCTGTCAGCAAGATAAATGACATTCTTTCCCTTGAATATACTTTGACTTCGATAGAGATGAGAAAACGCAAGAGGCAATTCTGAATATGGTGCAGGCCTGAGTGAAAAATCTATAAACAGACCATTAAGGACATCATAGAGTCCTCCGGCCTTGGACTGGACTTTTTTGACATCGAACATGTCAATGATATGTTGATTCTCCACAAAATGAAAATCATAGATATTATAGACATTGTATGGGATTTCCATATAGGTCCCATCTTCTGCAATCAGGAAATATCCTCTATATTTTTTAGGGAGCGACGATGTATAATAGATGGCTGAAAATCGATTGATGAGATATGAAAAAACATTTGGATTCAGCTTTCTAATGGCCTTGTTGAGAGCCTGCTTGCTTATTCTCTTCTCAAATCGATCTATGGAAGAATAAAAATGAGAGAGTTCAGCATTGGTTGTGGTTCTGTTTCTGAAGATGAAGTAATAGATGAGCGAATAGAAATTCATATTTCTATTTCTGGTAAAGTCCTGTGTTCTCTTGCGACAGAGTCTGTTTGTGATATCAGAATGAATGATAGCATTAAACTCACTGAAGATAGCAGCCAGCTGAGAAGACTTAACTACATTATTCATCATCATAGACAAGACGAGGCTTTTTCTTGGCGAAAGCAGCCTTCAGAAAAGGAACGGATTCCTCATCAACCTGCCCAAAGTTGATAAGGACACGATGTTTAGGAACGCCAGAAGAATCACGATAGGATTCAACGAGTGCGCAAAAACAGGTATTTTTCTTACCCTTATTATTTTTGATAACTCTAACGAACATAGAAGCACCTTCTTTCTTAACTACATTATACAACAAAACTAAAGGAAATAAGATAATAAATAGATAATTATACTTAACTACAAGTAAAAAAGACACTCTTTTATTTCCAAAAAAATAAAAAAGAGCCAACTTACTAAGTTGACTCCATTGGGCATCACTCAAGTGGAGCTAAAAAGTCGTTTGTAAAAATTGAAACTGCAATTAAATTATTGAATGTGAAAAATGGTGATGATTAGTGTTAAACAAAAAAATAATTTCAGTCAAAGTATCAGTAGAGATCATGTAGTCATTACGGATTTTTGGACGTTGACTGACAATAATGAAATTCAACTACCGTCCAACATGGAAATTATATGCAATAATTATTTGAAGAGTTTGAAATTGATGTATCAGAAGATTACTCTAAACAGTAGTTGGAAAAATTTGTCATGCGAGAATTGCGGATGCAGTGAATTATTGATAATCAGGTGGAAGACAGTAGTGTATCCAATGAAGAGATGAACACGAATACCAAAAATCACTTAAAATAAGGTGGATATGCAAAAGGAATACAATCGTGTTATCCTTGATATGAAAAGCAAGAAAAGAAATGGGAAACATTTGTTCTCAATTTAAAAAGGCAACGTCAATTGAAATATTTATAATTTCGCTTATCTAAAAGGCCTTAGAGCATATTTTAATGAACAAAATTGAAAGGACTGAACCTATAATAATGATTCACTAATCCATAAACT
>DXGQ01000040.1 GCA_019113845.1 Candidatus Anaerobutyricum avicola | reverse complement strand
GTTTTTCGCAGGGACAGGCCAAGGTTGATATGCAGCGTCAGGCACAGAGACATAACGTGGGCGTTATGCTTACTGAATTTCAGGGAAGAAGCGTTCTTAGGAAGGGTGCTTACGTCCATGCTGAAAAAATCTATCGTGAATTGACGGTAGATGTAGTGGAGCTTGTATTTATTTTTGCCGTAATCCTCTTCCAGGTCATCCTTATCCACCTTTTTGAGATTGTGGAGATAATAAGGACATTTGGGATTGACGCACTTGTGGATGATAAAGTGTTTCCGTTCTTTTTTCGCCACGAGTGCCTTGCCACAGTGGGGACACCGGAGGGTAAACTGTTTGGCGAAGCGGTTTTCATCTGGTGAAAAATTTGTATTGCATACTTTGCATTTCAGTTGTCCGGCTTTACCGTTATTACGATAAAGATAAGGTTGTGGGGCACCGCAGGAAGGGCAGGAGCAGTCTTCCGGGATGTCGCATTCCTTACGTCGGGAGACGGGTTTTATCTTAACACCGTACCGGCGTTCAAAGTAAGGAATCAGGAGACGCCAGTCCCATTCCTGCTGGATGATCTGGACTTTGGGAAGTTCGTCTACTTTGAACTTCTGATATTTTGGAGAATGGGAATCATCGAAAGCCCACTGTTTGAGTGGTATATATCTGCAGATAAAACTGATCAACCAGCAGTTTTGCTGGTAGAGATATTGAATAACAGAGAGTAAGTATTGTATAATGTCCATGAGCATTGGCTCCTTTTGTATGAGGTTGTTTTGGTCGATGACATTATACACGAAAAGGGAGGTCAATGCTCTTTTTATTGCAGATTTCCCTTAAAATCAAGGTTTTTATTATATTTTGAAACAAAAAAACAGGTAGTATTTGACACTACCAGAAAACTTCAGGAGGAAATGATATGAAATTTCACAGAGTATTATTATTTACAACCATTCAGATGGACATCACCCCGGTGGGCGACGACCTTCACATCCTGCTGACCGGCGGAGACCAGCACCGCATCGGCTGTACTGCCTGGAGCGTTCCGCAGCCGCCTGACACCGACACCCCGGCAGAGCCACAGCCGGACGTTCCGGAGAAAACAACCGCCGCAGAAGTTTTTGCAGCTGCAGCAGAAGCCGCCGCGGCAGCAGAGGATACCTCCTCCATCCCATGCGAGACCACCGTGATCAAAAGCGACGACAACGCCGACGCCTCCTTCTGCGCCTACGTTGCCGAAAACATCGCGAAAAAAACCGGGCAGCGCACCCTGTGTACCGGCGGCGTCTACGTTGATAACCCGGACGAACACCAGCTCGCCAAACTCTACGAAAATATCGACGAGATGATCCGGGACTGGGCAAACTTTCTCACTGATTAAAAATGTCCGGTCGTCACTATTGGCAGTAGTGGCGGCTATTTTCTTTTATCCTTGAAAATCAAAAAAATTGAGGTAAAGCCGTCATGTACTCGACAAGCTATACCTCAACTTTTTTATTTTGAATCATCCAATCATCCCGCGCCAGTATGTCACATCCAGCAGGATGCCGGATTTCATTTTAGATGCAGTCCTATCCGCGTCTTCTCCTCCGCATAACGACCACGCCGCCAACGATCACTGCCGCTGCCAGAAGTCCTGCGTACAGGAAGATCTGGTTGTCGTCGCCTGTCCTTGCGGAGCTGGAACTCCGGCCCGTGCCGCTGCTGGTATCGCCGTTCTGGCTGCCGTTTCCATCGTTGTCGCTTCTGTTGTCATTTGCATTGCTGCGGCTGTTGTCGTTGCCGGTACCCGGGTCGTTCGGCGCCTGGGTGGACGGTTCTTCCTGATAGTATCCGTCTGCCGCGCTGAGGGTGTTAGTGATGTTCACCGTGCCTGTGGTCTGCCCCAAGGACAGGTCCACATTTCCCTCGCCGGTCACTTCATAGAGGAAGGTGCTGTCCTGGCTCACCGGGACACCGTTCTCGTTGGTCTCCCGCACGGCGTAAGTCACCGGCTGGGTGCCGTCCGTGCCGCCCAACGGCACTTCCACCGTCACAGAAGCGTTATTGTTCAGTTTCACGACGTCTACCGGAGCCGCACCCACATTTCCCTGCGCATCTACCGGGAAGATACCGGCGTAGAAGACGTCGCCCGAAGCGACCATCTGCCCGTCGTTCATCACGCTCTTGGTGATGGTGAGGTCGCCGGTGACATAATAACCGGCCGGCAGTTCTGCGTACACATTGCTGATAACCGCCGACGCACTGCGGTTGGTCTCGCCGTCAAGAATGATCTCCGGCGCCTCGCCCGCATTGCCCGCCGACGCGTCTTCGCCGGCCATGACGGTGAAAAGATTATCCTGAGTTCCGGTATCGGAACCGACGCCATATGGAATGCTCTGTCCATTTTCATCCAACTCGAAAACGTAATACGGCTTGTCGGTAATCGGCAGGTTATCAAAGGACACCGTGCCGCTGCTGCCGTTTTGGATCGTCACCGTCTGCCGCCAGTTGTCGCCGCCGTAGCGGTACTGGCCCTGCGAATCCATAAACAAGCCGATATCATAAGAAGCATTTTCCGCTGTGGTATCCAGCAGAATGCCGTCATTGTCATATTTCAGCGCCTTGGTCACCTGAATACTTCCCAGGCTGTCAAAGGCAACGCCTTTTGGCTGCACAGTCACATCATACATCCAGTGAACGCCGTCGGCCATATACGGAATGGCGATCAGCGCCGAACTGGTGATACCGTAGGCATTGGCGTTGGTCTGCACAAGCAGGTACATACCCTGAGCAAGTCCTTTGCCGTCCTCGCCGTCAAATACCGCCACGCCGTCTGTGGAAACACCTGCCTCATCGGTCACTGTTTCCGTGTATTCCACACCTGCCGGGGTGATGTCTGCCTCACGCACAGCCGTCTCCAGAAGGCCGGCGGCCTCCTTGTTTGCCTCCCCGGTGGTGATGGCATTTAAGTCAAAACCGGACAGACTTTCCACCTCCCGAAGCTCCTCCGTCAGGGAAAACTGTATGTAATGGTTCTCCGTGTGAATGTCGCCCACTTTATACAGGGTAAGCTCCACGCCGTCTTTGCTGACATTTTCCTGCCCCGCAATATCGGAAAGCTCCACTCGGATACTGCCCGGTGCGTCCGGATCATACGCCTCCGCTACCGCCGGCACGTCACCGTCCTCTGCATATACATGGACATCTGTAAATGTACCAAGCGCCAGGGACAGCACGAGCAGGACGGTGAGAAGCACCCCGTGGTTTCTTATTGTGAAAAATCTCTGTTTCATTGGTTCGCCTCCTCCTTCTTTCTGCGGCTGTTTTTTCTTATCCTCCTGATGAAACGGATGATTCCGTAAAGAAGCACTATCAGTATAAGCCCCGCGGACAACAGGAAGGTCTTCTGCGAGAGAAGCCACTGCCACAGACTCTTCTGCATGGCCGCCGCCTGGTCTCCCTGCTCCCCGTCATACACTGTCCGCTCCGCGTGAATCAGCAGCCGATGGGAATTAATGCCGTAAGGCGTGCAGGTGACCAGCGTCACCAGATCTCTTCCCTGCACGATGCCCAGGCTCTCCACCTGTTCCAGCAGCACTGTCTCGATATCATAAACCCGGTAGGCCAGTGTTTCTTTCAAAATGTGTATGTAAAAAACATCGCCTTTTTCCACCTGATCAAGATCCGTGAAAAGCTCCGCCGTCGGCAGAGCCGTGTGGCCGGATATAACCGCGTGGGTTCCTTTGCCGCCCACCGGCAGGGAACTGTTTTGCAAATGTCCTGCGCCCTTTTCCAGCGACACACTATCCGTTCCATGATAGATTGGAAGATAAATGTTCTGTCCGGGAATCTCAACGCTTCCCATGACGCCATCTCCTCCGATATTCAGCAAATCCTCATACTCTGTATTCTGTTCCTCCAGTCCCTCCGCATTGAAAGGGTCCGTCAAAACCACATTTCCCAAAAGGCTCTCGTTATATCTCCGGGCCTTCTCCAGTTCTTCTTCCATCTGTGCCTGCGACAGTTTCGCCGCTTCCGCATCGTAGTCAGCGATCACCTGTCCCTGATGCCTCCCCATATACCAACTGCTCACAACCGGGTACAGCACCAGTCCGGCACCTCCAAGAAAAAGCAGAACGATTATTATAATAGGAAGATATTTTTTCACTGCACTGCTTCTCCTTTAACATTTCCGCGGGAACCGGGCCGCCCGGCCCCCGCGGGTAAAGCTTCTTGTTCTGCTTTTACCTATCCCGCCGCCCACAGGCGGCGGCCTGTCCCCGGTCACCGCCGGGGCGCATTCGTTATCGGCATCCAGCCGTTATGTACGAATCAAACGTACCGCTTATCTTTCGTTACTGTCCTTCTCAGGCTCTTTTCTTCATGGCGATGAGAGCGAATGCTGCGCCAGCCATGATGACGATACCTCCGATGGTGAAGAGGTAGGTACCAGCGCCACCGGTAGATGGGAGGGAGAAGCCTTTGTTGTTGCGGACATTAACTGTGATGATACCATCATCACTAATAGTCTTATCTTCTTCGTTATTTAAAGAATAACTGAAATCATAATCTTGTGTATCATTCTCAGTATTATCTTTAATCGTTACTTCAAACGGAGTGGCTAAAATAGTATATCCATTAGGTGCTGAAAGTTCTTTCAGATAATAGGTTCCTTCATCTAATATAATCTCTTTATTCTCAGTATCTTTAAATACTACTGCACCATCTTTGCCTGATGTAGCCTCTGCAATCTTCTCTGTACAATCCTGATCTCTATAAAGACCAAATTTTGCTCCCTCTAATGCTTTACCATCATCTCCAGTTTTATTTACTTTAATCTGGAAGGAATACACTTTATTTGTGATAGGGTCACCTTCAAAGGTTGTATTCGGACTGTTGGTATACTCTAATTTAACAGCGTTAGTGATAGCATCTTTACCAACTACAGCATTTTCGTTCACTTTTGCGGAATAAGTAACAATGATTTCATGACCAGCTAATACTTTAATAGCCTGTTGCGTTAAAGATATGCTAATTGTTGTGCCATTATCGTCTGATACTGGATCAGTTAATGTATAGTCATTTGTAAGTTCTAATAAATTTCCCGCATCAATACTATCTTTATAGACCTTAAGTAAACGGTAAATACTCCGTACCTCGAAAATCATAGTCATATGTGAGACAATAGACTCGATTCTTATCAATCCGTGCTAATAGTTCAGCACTCAACTTTTAGTACTGTTATAGAAATGAGGTGAGTCTACA
>DXGQ01000039.1 GCA_019113845.1 Candidatus Anaerobutyricum avicola | reverse complement strand
ATGTGTGAATATTCGGAGAGGATCTATAATGGTGGGAAAGAAGAAGGTATAAAAATCGGGCGTCTTGAAGGACATCGGGAAGAAAGGCGGGAGATTATGGAAGGGATTTTATCCATGGAAGGAAAGGAGCTGGATGAAAAAACGGTCAAACTGATCTTAAATAAAATTGAAGATAAGAAATTAGCAACAGTATGAAAAAGATGATTTTATAATCCAAAGCGTCCTGAGAGCAGTACAGGAACTGTTCTCAGGGCGTTTTCTTCCGTTAACCTACTTATTAACCAGTAAGATTGTAAATCTGATGCAAAGCTATACGACATATCATAGTAAGCAATGATGTAATAAATTACACTAAATGTTAAGCTTCTATTAAATGAGTAGAATTTCGTTTACTTCTGTCATGAAATAAGATAAAATGGGACTGTAGCAAGACGATGCCTGCTCATGGCGTGACCGGCGGGAGATGTCGGACGTTTTCGGACAGGAGGCAGGCTGCAAGGACAGGGAGGAGTACATATGACAGTATTGTATTGGCTGATCGCTGCGGCGGTATTTCTCGTTCTTGAGGTATTGACCATGGGGCTTACGACCGTCTGGTTTGCGGGAGGGGCTCTGGTGGGAGCGCTGCTGGCGGCGCTCAGGCTGCCGGTGGCTGTGCAGGTGGCGGCCTTTGTGGTGGTTTCTGTCATTTTACTGATGCTCACCCGGCCTCTGGCGAAGAAGTATCTGAACAGCAGGACGGTGAAGACGAATGCGGACAGCCTGGTTGGCAGGACCTGCATTGTGACGCAGACCATTGATAATCTGCGTGCGGAAGGGCAGGTCAGCATCATGGGGCAGGTCTGGACCGCCAGGAGTGTGCGGGAGGACCAGAGGATCGAGAAGGATACCAGGGTGAGAGTGACGGCGATATCCGGCGTGAAGCTCATTGTGGAGCCGGAAGAGACCGTGTAAAGGGATGAATGCTCAGAGCCCGGAACGGACTTTGTTGGATAAAGGAGGCAGAATATGAATATAATCGGCAATGTTTTTTTAGTGATCGTTCTTATACTTGTGATTTATATTATCGTGTCCTGCGTGCGCATCGTACCGCAGGCGCAGGCGTACGTGATCGAGCGTCTTGGCGCGTATAATGGCACGTGGTCCGTGGGACTGCATTTTAAGATACCGTTTATTGACCGGGTGGCGAGAAAGGTGCTCCTGAAGGAGCAGGTAGTGGATTTCGCGCCGCAGCCGGTGATCACCAAGGATAATGTCACGATGCGGATTGATACCGTGGTGTACTATCAGATCACGGACCCGAAGCTTTACGCTTACGGCGTGGATAATCCGATCATGGCGATCGAGAATCTGACGGCGACCACCCTGCGTAATATCATCGGTGATCTGGAGCTGGATGCGACGCTCACTTCCCGTGAGACCATCAATACGAAGATGCGCGCCACGCTGGATGAGGCCACCGACCCGTGGGGGATCAAGGTGAATCGTGTGGAGCTTAAGAATATCATCCCTCCGGCAGAGATTCAGAATGCCATGGAGAAGCAGATGAAGGCGGAACGGGAGCGCCGGGAGGCCATCCTGCGTGCCGAGGGTGAGAAGAAGTCTTCTGTCCTCATCGCTGAGGGACATAAGGAGGCTATGATCCTGGAGGCTGAGGCGGAGAAGGAAGCAGCTATCCTGAACGCGGAGGCGAAGAAGGAGGCGACCATCCGTGAGGCGGAAGGTCAGGCGGAAGCGATCCTCAAGGTACAGCAGGCGACAGCCGACGGTTTGAGAGCCATCAAGGAGGCGGGAGCTGACGAGGCGGTTATCCGGCTGAAGTCTCTGGAAGCTTTTGAGAAGGCGGCGGACGGCAAGGCGACGAAGATCATTGTGCCGTCGGAGATTCAGGGACTGGCAGGTCTGGTAACTTCCATCAAAGAGGTTGCCGCAGATGTGGAGGAGAGCGCTCCGGGTATCGAGACCGGAAAAAGACAGCCGTGAGACACGGATTCGGTTTTTCTCAGAAATGGTTGAAATATGTATAGCATTTACAGTCGGGATATTTATATCAGGACAAGGAGGTCCGGTTGCGTGCGCAGCCGGACTTTTTTCTTTTCAGCCTCTCCGTTTTGTGCTATGATACGTTAGTGTGTTGAATTTCCATGTCGCTGCACAAAAAGACAGATATTTTGCTGGTGGCAGCGGCATACACACATCGGACGGAAAAGGAAAGGAGGCTTTGCCTTTGACAAAATATCTCAGGCATTTCTGGCTGGCGTACCCGTTTCTGGCGCTGAAGATTTTTATATTCTACTGGCAGACGGACCGCCTGGACATGATGCATGTGTATGAAGTGCCGGCGCTCACTGTGCTTCTGCTTTTCGGTATTTTTGAGCTGTGCTCCATGGAAAGAGGAAAGGCGGGCCGATGGATTTTTTATGTGCTATATACGATCGTGACGCTGCTCATGTTCGCGGACGCCGCGTACAGCAGCTATTTTGGCAAATATATTTCTGTCAATCAGATTTATCAGATCACCAGTCTGGGGCAGATTGCGGGAGATGGAAATGTGATCGGGGCGGCGGTCAGTCCCGGCTGCCTGCTGACACTGATCGATTATCCCTTCGTGCTCTGGTTTTTCCGCCTGCGCCAGAAGGGAGGAGAGTCCATTTTCTCCATGCGGATGCGGAAGTTTCTTCCGTACATGGCGGCGCACACGGTTCTTCTGATCGTGATGATCTGCGCCTGGTTTTATTACGGATGGAATCCGTACAACCTGCGCTCTGTGCAGAAGGTCAACCACATCGAGTTTTTCACGTACCATACCAATGACATTCTGGTAAATGTGGTGGGCAAGCTGCAGCGGGGCTCCGTGGATAAGGAAGAGATTCTGAAAAAGATGGCTGAGATCGTCCCGAAGTCCTCGGGGGAGAAATACCGGGGTGTGGCGAAGGGAAAGAATCTGATCCTCATTCAGACAGAGTCCCTCAACGATTTTGTCATTGGCGCGGAGTATAACGGACAGGAGCTGACGCCCAATCTCGACGCGATGCTTGAGGAGAATACCTTCTACTTTGATCATTTTTATTCCACCACCGGTGTGGGGAATACCAGTGACGCGGAGTTCGCCGCGCTGAATGGCCTGTATCCAAATGATGAGAGGGAGTGTTACCGTCTCTATGTGGATAATACCTTTCAGGGGCTTCCGTGGATCCTGCGGGGAGAGGGGTACGGCGCGTATGCCTTCCACGGTTATGTGAAGACCTTCTGGAACCGGGATGAAGCCTATAAGACGCAGGGATTCCAGCATTTTTACTCGCAGGAAGAGCTGGAGATGACGGAGGTATCAGGCTTCGGGCTCACGGATAAGGAAATGTTCCGGCAGGCGGTGGACATTTTAAAGGAGAAGCCGCAGCCGTTTTTCAGTTTTATGATCACGCTGACGAATCACATTCCCTATGAGCTGGATGCGTCTTTAGCGACGCTGGAGCTGAAGGAGGCCGACGAGGACACGACATTCGGCGGCTATCTGCAGACTGTCCGCTATACGGACGAGGCTTTCGGGGAGCTGATACAGTATCTGAAGGACGCCGGTCTCTATGAGGATACGATGATCGTCATATACGGGGACCATCAGGGGATGAATATGGAGACACCGTCGGTCAAGAGCAGGATGAGTGCGTTTCTCGGAAAAGAATATAATTTTGACGAGATGCTCAACGTGCCTCTGCTCATTCATATCCCGGGACTGGGAGAGGCGGAGACGGTCGATACGGTGGGAGGACAGGTGGATATCCTGCCGACCATTGCCAACCTGATGGATGTGGATATCGGGCAGCCCTTTGTGTTCGGGCAGGATCTGCTCAATGCGGAGGAAGGGTTTGTGGCGCAGATCTCCTATATTGGGAAAGGTTCCTTTATCACCAACGACAATGACATGCTCTTTGCCATCGGAAAGGACGGGACGGTGGAGAGCGGCAGCGTCTGGAATCTTGTGAGCGGCAGGAAAATGAACCGGAATGACCGCCTGTGTCAGGAGTATTCGGACCGGGCAAATGCACTGATCGATACCTGCAAGGAAGTGCTGGACTATAACCTGATCGCAGATTATGTGACGCATTGAGGCTGGTAGATTGAAAATCGACAGGTCAGTACAGGAGTGTACTTGACATTATGTGAAAAGTTTGATAAAAAGTTTAGATAAGGCATGCGCGCACCGCCTGCGCAGCGGCGCAGAGAGGCGTCGGGCGGCAAGCTTGGGAGGATAAATGAATGGATTTAAAAGGTCGTAATTTTTTGACATTACTTGATTTTAATAAGGAAGAGATCCGTTATCTTCTGGATCTGGCGCATCAGCTCAAGGCGAAGAAGAAGAGCGGTGTGCAGGGCGAGGAGCTTAAGGGGAAGAACATCGTGCTTATCTTCGACAAGGCTTCTACCAGAACCCGCTGTTCCTTTGAGGTGGCGGCTGCCGACGAGGGAGCTCATGTGACATTTCTGTCCAATTCTCATATGAATAAGAAGGAGACCATCGAGGATACGGCGAAGGTGTTCGGCCGGATGTATGACGCCATCGAGTACCGGGGATACGGACAGGAGATCGTGGAGGTGCTGGCGAAGTATTCCGGCGTGCCGGTGTGGAATGGGCTTACGGATACGGATCATCCGACACAGGTGCTGGCGGACTTCCTGACGATGGAGGAGCATATTGACAAGCCTCTTGAAGAGATGCAGCTGACTTTTGTGGGAGACCTTTCGGACAATGTCATGTATGCTCTTATGTATGGCTGTGCCATCATGGGTATGCACTTTAAGGCTGTGGGACCGGAGGAGACGGTCTGTGACCCGAAGGTGCTGGAAGTATCGCGGAGGCTGGCGGACGAAAGTGGCGCAGTCATTGAGATCTCTCACGACCCGGAAGATGTGAAGGGTTCCGATGTGATATACACGGACGTCTGGGTGAGCATGGGAGAGCCGGAAGAGATATACCCGGCGCGGGTGAAAGCCCTGTCTCCGTTTAAGATCACGGAGAAGATGATGCGGGATACCGGCAACGATCAGTGCCTGTTCATGCACTGTCTGCCGGCATATCATAACTTTGACACGGTGGTGTCCCAGGATATGCGGGACCGTCTGGGTCTGGATATCCGCGAGGTGGAGGATGCGGTGTTCCGCTCAGAACATTCGGTTGTCTTTGATGAGGCGGAGAACCGGATGCACACCATCAAGGCAGTGATGGTGGCGACGCTGGGACGCTGAGAACATGAAAGAAAAAATATTGAAGATTCTCCGGCAGCGGGATGGATTTGTGTCCGGACAGGCGCTCTGTGAGGAGCTGGGCGTCTCGAGAACGGCTGTGTGGAAGTGGATCAATGCATTGAAAAAAGAAGGATATGAGATTGAGTCGGTGACCCGGAAGGGTTACCGGCTTTTGCAAAGTCCGGATCTGCTGCGGGAGGAGGACGTCCGCCGGTATCTGCCTGCGGACGTCTGGCCTGGCCCGGTCGTCTGTTTTTCCTCGATCGATTCCACCAACGAGGAGGCCAAACGGCAGGCAGCCCTCGGTGCGGCGGACGGGACGATATTTGCAGCGGATATGCAGACGGCGGGAAAAGGACGAAGAGGCAGAGAGTGGTCTTCGCCGAATGGAGAGGACATTTTCTGCAGTCTGCTTCTCCGGCCGGAACTGCCGGCGTCCGCTGCTTCGACGTTGACGCTTGTCACCGCGCTGGCGGTGGCCGCCGCTGTGGAAAAACACAGTGGGATGTCCTGTCAGATTAAGTGGCCGAATGACGTTTTGCTGCGTGAAAAGAAGGTGTGCGGCATCCTGACGGAGATGGAGCTGGAGATGGATGAGATATCCTATGTGGTCATCGGCGTCGGGCTGAATGTAAACCGGGAAGATTTTCCGGAGGAGCTTTCCGGTATGGCGACTTCCCTTTTCCGGGAGACCGGAGAGAAGACAGTGCGCGCCGCGCTGCTGGCGGACGTTATCAAAGAGTTTTCTTTGCGGTATTCCCGTTTTTTAAAGGAGCAGAGTTTTGCCTCTTTTAAGGAAGAATATGAAGAACGCCTGGTCAATATCGGCCGGGAGGTACGCCTGATCCGTCGGGGACAGGAGCTGGTTCGCCGGGCTGTCGGCATCGACGAGGAGGGCGGACTGCTCGTGCAGAACGCAGAGGGAGAAACCGAGTGCGTGGTGAGCGGAGAGGTTTCGGTCCGCGGCCTGTACGGATATGTGTGACGTCTGCCGCGTAAAAAGAAAAAGGAGAACATCATGTTAGAGGAAAAAAAGATACTGTGCGGCGCCAGCCATTATGAACAGCTTTTTTATTTTAACCCCGAGTTTGATTCTCTTCCAAAGACGGTGAAGGAGGAGCTGAACATCCTCTGCGTCCTGTACACGGAAGACGTGGGAGGCATTCTCCGTCTGGAGTTTGATGAGAAGGGAAACCTGAATCTGGTCACAGAGTCCAGAGAGGACGATTTCTTTTTTGATGAGATCGGCAGCGTATTGAAGATCAAGCAGATTCAGCAGGAGAAGAGAGAGCTGCTGGAGAGTCTTGAAATGTATTATAAAGTCTTTTTCCTGCAAGAAGGGCAGGAGTAAACGATACACAGGAGGACCATAATGTTAATTGGAATTGATATCGGAAATACAGACATTACTTTTGGTATTTTTCAGGGGAAGAAGCTCTGCGATACCTTCCGCATGAGAACAAAGATCAACCGTACCTCCGATGAGTACGGGCTGTTTATCCTGCAGGCGATCCAGTACAAGGGATATTGCAGAGAAGATGTGGACGATGTGATCATTGCCTCCGTGGTGCCGGCAGTGATGCATTCCTTCACCAGCGCGATCATCAAGTATTTTGATCTGCAGCCGATCATCGTGGGCGCCGGCATCAAAACCGGCATTAACATCAAGACAGCGAATCCGAAGGAGACCGGCGCAGACCGGATCGTGGACGCTGTGGCAGGCTATGAGCTCTACGGCGGACCTGTCATCGTGGTGGATTTCGGAACGGCCACGACTTACGATCTGATTACGCCGGACGGCGACTTTATCGGCTGCGTCATCTCTCCGGGTATCCGCACGTCTGCCAACGCGCTCTGGCAGCACGCCGCAAAGCTTCCGGAGATTGAGATCCGCAAGCCGGAGTCGATCCTCACCAAGGAGACGGTCAGCGGTATGCAGGCAGGTCTGGTCTTCGGCTACATCGGACAGACCGAATATATCATCCGCAAGATGATCGAGGAGAGTGGATTTGAAAATGTAAAGGTGGTGGCAACCGGCGGTCTCGGCAAGATGATCGCGGAGGAGGCGGACTGCATTGACTATTATGATGCCAGCCTCACATTGAAGGGACTTCAGATTATTTATGATAAACAGAAACGATAGAGAAGATATCCCGACACAAAATACAGCCAGGGACAATGCGTCTGTCATGCGGAAGATATACGGCAGTCCGTTCCCGGTCATCCTGGGTCCCATGGCGGGCGTCACGGACCTGGCTTTCCGCCTGCTGTGCAGGGAACAGGGCTGCGATGCGGTGGTGACGGAGATGATCAGCGCCAAGGCGCTCTGGTACGGCAATAAGAACACGATCCCTCTTCTGGAGACGGACGAGAGAGAAGCGCCGGTCGGCGTGCAGATTTTTGGTTCGGAGCCGGAATTAATGGGACAGATGGCACATAAAATAGAGGACAGAGGCTTTGCCTTCATTGATATCAACATGGGATGCCCGGTGCCGAAGATCGTCAACAACCAGGAAGGCTCGGCGTTGATGAAGAATCCGGCGCTCGCCGGGAGGATCGTGCGGGAGATTAAGAATGCAGTCTCTCATCCGGTCACGGTGAAGTTCCGTCTGGGCTTTGATGAAGAACATAAAAATGCGGTGGACTTTGCGAAGGTCATGGAAAACAGCGGCGCGGACGCCATTGTGGTGCACGGAAGAACGAGAGAGCAGTATTACAGCGGCAGAGCGGACTGGATGGCCATTCGGAAGGTGAAGGAGGCCGTATCCATCCCGGTGATCGCTAACGGGGACGTTTTCAGCGGAGCGGACGCCGTTGCCATCCGGAAACAGACCGGCTGTGATGGTATCATGGCAGCCAGAGGCAGCAAGGGGAATCCATGGCTGTTCCGGGAGATAAAGGCAGCGCTCGCCGGGGAGCCTCTTCCGGAGAGACCGACGGCGCAGGAGCGGATTGCCATGCTGCTTCGTCACGCGAAGCTGTGCGTGGAATACAAGGGTGAATACACCGGCATCCGGGAGATGCGCAAGCATGCCGCCTGGTATACGGCGGGGATGCACGGCTCGTCAAGACTCCGGCAGGAAGTCAATCAGGTGACGACACTCCGGGAGCTGGAGGAGCTTTTGAGCCGGGCGCCGGTCTGAGGAGCCGGACGGCGGCGTTGTCATCAATCGGCGTAGCGCCCACTACGCCACATTCTTCCGCTTTGCAGAATGAAAACGTATTCTTCGCCATTATGCTGAAAATGGACGGGTCAGTACACTGGAAATGTGACGTCTGATAAATGGTAAAAAGGAAGAGAGAAAATGTGATTTCCTCTCGTTGACAAGTATTTTAAATTGCATTATAATCAGAACTTATGTGGAGTCTCCTTTACTGTAGTATTGTGTAAAAGGGGACTTTTGACAGGTCAGTAACTGTAAGAAAGGTGTAGATGAGAGCTATGGAAAGTAAGAAACATATCCTGACAAGTAAAGGAATGCAGGCCCTGGAGGATGAACTTCAGGATTTGAAGGTAGTAAAGAGAAAAGAGATCGCGCAGAAGATCAAGGAAGCGAGAGAACAGGGAGACTTATCAGAGAATGCGGAGTACGATGCAGCGAAGGATGAACAGCGTTCCATCGAAGCAAAGATAGAGGAACTTGAGAAGATCATAAGAAATGCAGAGGTGATCGATGAATCCGCCTTTGATAAAGATACGGTCAGCATCGGAAGTACAGTCCGCTTCTACGATGAGGAGTTTGACGAAGAGCTGGAGTACCGGATCGTCGGTTCCACAGAGTCTGACATTATGAAGGGGCTGATCTCCAACGAGTCTCCGCTGGGCAAGGCGCTGGTTGGCGCCAAGATCGGCCAGGAGATCGAAGTGGAGAGCGCGGACGGCGTCTCCCGCTATAAAGTTCTGGAGATCTCCAGAAGCGATATGTAGGATACGTAACGCAGATTGCCGCACAGAAAGGGTATCAGAGGAAGGATCTCTGATATCCGGTCTGGCGGCATTTTTTTATTATATCAGAAATCCCAGATTGTCATTGTAATTCATGGAATAATCATGTTATACTTATTACGTATAATTGATAAAGAAGAGGTTTTTGACCGCGTGTGCCTTTATTTTTTCACCGGTCTCTCCGTGCGGGAGACGGACGCCGCCGGATAGAGGGCGGCAGCGGTCAGAAAGGACGAATATATGATAGATGTATCGAAGGTTCATATGATGACCAAACTGGCAGTCTATGAAGAGGGCGAGGGAAAGAAAGAGCTTCGGATGCACCGCTACAGTCCGCGGACGTACCTGAGTCTCAAGCTGCTGGGCAGCTTTTTTCTGGGGACCATCGCTTATCTCTGCGGCGCGGGTATGTATATGATGCGCTATTATTCCAACATCATGACGGAGGGGCTTGCTTTCTCCTATCGGAATATCCTCATCAACATCCTCGTCGTGTATGTCATTGTCATGGCTGTGAATCTGATCGCCACTTTTGTGATCCAGAGGAGAAGATATCTCCGGATGCTGCGGCATGTGGGGCAGTATGACAGGAATCTCTCCGCTCTGAAGAAATACCTGGAGAAAGAAGAACAATTACAATAGAAAGACAGGATATTTGCGTATGGCACAGTTAGTTTATTTAAAAGAAAATATAAAGTATTTTTATCAAAAGCATGCGGCGTATGCAGATCCTGCCCTGAAGCTGCTTTTTTCCTTTATCATGCTGTGCCTGGTACAGGAAATGTTTCAGTATAATGAGGCGGTGGACCGGCCGTGGATCTTTCTGCTGGTGTCTGTGGTGCAGGCATTTCTGCCGCTGTCCTTCTGTTTTTATTCGGCAGCCTGCCTGATTTTGCTGAATCTGTGGCAGGTATCGGCAGAGATCTGTATCATGTTCCTGCTGTTTTTTATTATCTGTTGTCTGCTGTTTGTGAGGGTGGACGGGAGATATGCTTTTATCATCATACTCACGCCGGTATTGTTTTATCTGAAGCTGGAGTACTTTCTTCCGGTCATTCTGGGGATGACAGCCGGATTTGGCGGGATCCTTCCGATGGCAGCCGGAATCCTTATCTATTATTTCAGCCTGTATACCAGGGACGCCAGCGCTCTCCTGACGACTACGGAGAATCTGGAGCCCGGCATAGGGATATCGCGGATAACCAGCCTTCTGGTCATAGACAGGAAGCTGATGGTGATCCTGGTCACCTTCTGTCTGGTCGTATTTTTATCGACGATACTGTACCGGCTGTTTCACGAGAAGGCATGGATGTTTTCCATTATCATAGGAAATATCTCTCTGGCGGTACTTCTTTTGTTTGGACGGCTCATTTTTGAGCTGGATTACACCATATGGAGGGTGTTCCTGGAGATTGTGCTGGCCATGGCGCTGGCGACGGCCGTGCAGTTCTTCCGGGGGATTGGCGATTTTTCCAGAATTGAGAAGGTCTCCTTTGAGGATGATGAATACATTTATTTTGTAAAGGCGGTTCCGAAGATCAAGGCGGCACAGGAAGAGCGGAGTGTGACTGACATTGTGCCGGAAGAAGAACCCGGCGACGCGAAAGACGATGCCGGGGACAGCGCAGAGGAGCCGGAGACAGCGGAGAATAAGATTGGAGACGACATGAATGAATTTTGACGGGATTCTTGACTTTATACAAAAATACTTATACAGATTTTCGATTTCCACGATCGGCATTACGGATATCATACAGATCATCATTATCAGTGTGATCGTGTATCAGATCATCAAATGGCTGCAGCTGACCCGGGCATGGACATTGTTTAAGGGTATCATCGTGCTGCTTCTCTTTGCTCTGGTGTCCGTGATCTTTCAGCTGGATACGATTGCGTGGCTGTTGTCGAACTCACTGAGCGTGGGGATCATGGCGGCGATCGTCATCTTCCAGCCGGAGCTGCGGCGCGCGCTGGAGCAGCTGGGACGGAAGAATTTTTTCCGTGCCTTTCTGTTTTCCTCTGACGAGGAGAGCGGAGAGAAGAGTTTTCTCACGGAGAAGGCGGTCAACGAGATCGTCCGGGCGGCTTTTGAGATGAGCAAGGTGAAGACCGGCGCTCTCATTGTCATTGAGCAGAAGGTGGCGCTGGGTGAGTACGAGAGAACCGGCATCGCCGTGGACGGCATTGTGAGCAGTCAGCTTCTGATCAATATTTTTGAACATAACACGCCCCTGCATGACGGTGCGGTCATCATCCGGGGCAGCCGAATCGTTTCGGCAACCTGCTATCTTCCATTGACAGACAGCATGGAGCTGGGTAAGGAGCTGGGAACCAGACACCGGGCAGCGGTAGGGATCAGTGAGGTTTCCGACAGCACGACTGTTGTGGTTTCCGAGGAGACCGGCGCGGTCTCTGTTGCCAGAGAGGGGCAGCTTTACCGGAACCTGGACAGGGAGGCGCTCAGAGAGCGTCTGAATCTGCTCCGGCCGGACCCGGCAGGAAGCATCGATGTGTTAAAGAAATGGAAAGGATTGTTGCGCAGTGAAAGACCTGAAAAGTTTAAAAAGTCTAAAAAATCTAAAGAGCAATAATACCGGGATGAAGATTCTTTCCGTTTTTATCGCCATATTGATCTGGCTTCTGGTCGCCAATATCAACGACCCGGTCAGGACGGAAAGGTTCAGCGGTATTCCGGTGCAGATCATCAATGAAAATGCTCTCACCAGCCTGGGCTATGCCTATGAGGTGCTGGAGGGGGATGAGGTGTCGATCACCGTCGAGGGAAAGAGAAGCGTGCTGAATGACATGTCCGCCTCTGATTTTCAGGCGGTGGCGGATTTCTCCAAGCTCTCGGAGGTGGATGCGGTTCCCATCGACGTGAGCGCAAAAAAATATGCCAATCAGCTGGAAATCACCCTGGGTAATGTCAATACCATGAAGATCAAGAAGGATGCGGTGGTGAGCGTCAGCGTACCGGTCAACATCATTCTGGAAGGAAGTCCGGCTGAGGGCTACGCAGTGGGCAATACGACCGGAACGCCGAATCTGGTCAAGGTGACCGGGCCGGAGAATCTGCTCGAGAGTGCGAAGGAGATTCAGGCGGTGGTGGACATTGACGGCATCAGTCATGACGTAACGACCACTGCGGACCCGATACTCTATAACGATAAGAATGAAGTCATCGACAGCAAACAGGTGCAGATGGACACGACATCTATCAATGTGATGATCAGTCTCTGGAAGACCAAGATGGTAAATGTGAACCTGCAGTCCATGGGAACACCGGCTGCCGGCTATGAGATGACGTCTTTTGATTATGAGCCGAAACAGGTGCTTGTCGCGGCGCCGGAAGATGTTCTCGAGGAGATGACCGCCATCACGCTTCCAAATATCTCTGTGGAGGGTATGACACAGAATTATGAGGAGGATATCAAGCTGGATGAAGATTATCTGCCGGATGACGCGATTTTTGTGGAGGACAATGAAGATGTCAAGGTGCAGGCGACCATCGAGAAGCGGATCACCCGCCGTCTCTCATTCACGGAGGCAGATATCAGTATTCGGGGACGGGGCGCTCAGACGATCACGTTCTCCAGTGATAACAGATACTCAATTCGGGTGGAGGGAGCAGAGTCCCATGTGAAAGAACTGAAGATCACAGATTTCACGCCGTGGGTGGATGTGACTGACCTGGAGTCGGGAGAGCACACCCTGCGGCTGCATGTAAAAGAAGTGGATGGAGTGACCGTGGATTCCATTCCGGATATCACCCTGACGATAGGGTGACGTTTATCAGTGAGAATGACTTTTTCCGGCGGCTGTGTATCCGTCTGCCGGAGAAGGATGAGAAAGGAAGCTGTCGTACAGGCTGCCTGCAAGGGCCGCGGTACGGCAGTTTCTTCTGTAAATACCTTTATAAAGTACTTTGATACAGGTACATCAAATACATGAATACGTTGAGAACAGTTATAATGACAGCTTCGGCTGTGACCAGGAGGAAAATATTTATGAGAAAAAAAACGGAGACCTTGCTGTGCATTGCTTTTATGGAGCTTCTCAGGAAATATCCGTTTCCAAAGATCACGATTCAGAAGATTGCCCAGCAGTGCGGGGTGAACCGGCAGACGTTTTATTATTATTTTGACAATATTTATGATCTGATGACGAAAGCATTTGAGTATGAGCTTACCAGAGAGAGCCGTGTGTATGAGCATGATTCCTGGGAGATGATCATGCGGCGTTTTCTGTGCTGGATGAAAGACAACCGTATCATCATAAAAAATATGCTGGTCAATGTGGAGAGCGGCTATATGCGGCGGGCCATCTATCCGGTCGTCATGCGGAGTATGAACAGCGCCTGCCGCCCCGGCTGTGAAGACAAAGACGAGGAAGAAGAGGATAACTTTGTGCGGCATTTTTTGGTGATCGGAATCACACAGTACATTCTCGAGTGGGTGGAGAGCGATTACAGGGAGAGCGTGGATGAAGTCATCTGTAAGTTGTTCTTCATCGTCAAAAAAGTATACGAATGACAGGACGGAGAGGAAGTTTATGATAACAAGTACGTCAAATGGCAGAATAAAAAATATAATGAATCTGAAAAACAGCGCCCGCGCCAGAAGACAGCAGGACTGTTTTCTGGTGGAAGGTCCCCGGATGTTTTTTGAGACGCCGAAGGAGCGCCTGAAAGAGGTCTATGTGACCGGAGAATTTGAAAAAAAGTACCGGGAGTGTCTGGAAGGCTGCCGCTATGAGGTGATCAGCGATGCGGTATGCCGGCATCTCTCGGATACGAAGACGCCACAGGGAGTGACGGCCCTTGTGAAAAAGAAAGAGAGCACGCTGGAGGAAATATTGGCGGGAGAACAGCCGCCGTGTCTCTTCCTTCTGGAGAATCTGCAGGATCCGGGGAATCTCGGAACGATTCTCCGCACCAGTGAGGGAGCGGGCGTGAGCGGCGTCATCATGAACCGGGAGACGGTGGACCCGTACAATCCGAAAGTGATCCGGTCCACGATGGGCGCCATTTTCCGGGTTCCGTTTGTGATCGTCCATGATTTTGACGAGGTGCTTGAGAAGCTGAACGCGGCGGGCGTGCGCACCTACGCCGCTCATCTGGGAGGAGAGGAGTTTTACCGGCAAGATTACCGGGGCGGCTGCGCCTTTTTTATCGGCAATGAAGGGAACGGACTGTCTGATGAACTGACTGCCCGCGCGGATGTAAAAATTCGCATTCCGATGAAGGGGCAGGTGGAATCCCTGAACGCGGCGGTGGCGTCCACGGTGCTCATGTATGAAGCTCTGCGGCAGCGGGAGTGGTCATAAGGAAATGTGTCTGCGGGAGGCTGTTTTTGTGGAAAGCCGTGTCTGCGGATGTCAGTCATGAAGATCGGTATATTCTTTTGGCGTATTCTTATAGAGAAAACATATATTTGTGGTAGTTTATGAACAAAATGGGACAAAGATTCTGGCGCCAGTGTAAAATGATTATAAAAAATGCTTGAAAAAATATGTAAAAATTTATTTTTATCATGCAAAAAGACGATAAATCCATACAAAAACCTCGAATTGTCTAAATACAGAACCGGAAAATTGTGATAGTATATACCTACAGGTCATATTTTTGAGTAGATGACTGTTGGAATTGAAACGGATTATTTTTTAAGGAGGTTTAATTTTATGGCTAAGTACATGATGGCGTTAGACTCAGGAACAACTAGTAACCGTTGTATCTTATTTAACGAAAAAGGTGAGATCTGCAGCGTAGCACAGCAGGAATTCACACAGTATTACCCACAGCCAGGCTGGGTAGAGCATGACGCAAAAGAGATCTGGCATACACAGTTATCTGTCGCAAGACAGGCAATGAAACAGTTAGGTGTTGGCGCAGAAGATATCGCTGGTATCGGTATCACCAATCAGCGTGAGACAACAATCGTATGGGACAGAGAGACAGGCGTTCCTGTATATAATGCAATTGTCTGGCAGTGCCGTCGTACCTCTGAATACTGCGACTCCTTAAAAGAAAAAGGTCTGGTTGACATGATTCAGAAGAAGACCGGTCTTGTTATCGACGCTTATTTCTCCGGCTCCAAGATTCACTGGATCCTTGAAAATGTTCCGGGAGCAAGAGAGAAAGCAGAAGCTGGACAGCTGATGTTCGGTACCGTAGATACATGGCTGATCTACAACCTGTCCGGCAGAAAGATTCATGTAACCGATTACTCTAACGCAGCAAGAACAATGTTATTTAACATCAACACGCTGCAGTGGGATGATGAGATTCTTGAGATCCTTGAGATTCCGAAATCCATGCTTCCTACACCGAAGCCGTCCAGCGAGATTTACGGCATGACAGACGAGAGCCTGTTCCAGGGAAGAATCCCGATCGCAGGCGCAGCAGGTGACCAGCAGTCCGCTCTGTTTGGACAGACCTGTTTCAATGCTGGTGAGGCTAAGAATACATATGGTACAGGTACATTCCTGTTAATGAACATTGGTAAAGAGATGAAGCTGTCCGAGAACGGCATGGTTACCACGATCGCATGGGGACTTGACGGCGAAGTTAACTACGCTCTGGAAGGCTCCGTATTCGTAGCCGGCGCTGCTATCCAGTGGCTGCGTGACGAGGTTAAGATTGTAGATGCTGCTCCGGATTCCGAGTTCTTCTGTAATAAAGTTCCGGATACCAACGGATGTTACGTTGTTCCTGCATTTACAGGACTTGGAGCTCCTCACTGGGATCAGTACGCTCGTGGATGTATCGTAGGTCTGACCCGTGGATGTAACAAGGCTCACATCATCCGTGCTACGGTTGAGTCCCTGGCATATCAGACATACGATATTCTGGAAGCTATGCAGAAAGACGTTGGCGTTAAACTGGCAGCCCTCAAGGTTGACGGCGGCGCTTGTAGAAACGACTTCCTGATGCAGTTCCAGGCAGATATCATCGACGCTCCTGTACATCGTCCACAGTGCGTTGAGACAACAGCTATGGGCGCTGCTTATCTGGCAGGTCTGGCAGTTGGATACTGGAACAGCAAAGAAGACGTTATTGCTAACTGGGCAATTGACAAAGTATTCGAGCCTCAGATGGATGAAGAGACCCGTACTAAACTGCTCAAAGGCTGGAAGAAAGCTGTTCAGTGTTCCTACGGATGGGCAAAAGACGAATAATAGAATGAGACATTCAGGATTGGTCTTATCGATTAATCTTTTCTAAAAAAAGGGTCCCGGCTATGCCGGGGCTCTTTTTGCTGATTGCAATCGTTTATCGATTCTGCTATACTTTTCCTGCGGCTTGTACAGTGACTGTTGTTCTGACCCGGCTCCATTTCGCATAATGACTTGCCTGCGTGTCCATCTGCGGCATTGTCATCAATGGCGGAGGAGAAGCGTTTGCTGTCAGGAAAAGGAATCTGTCGCCGCATGACAGACAAAAGAAACAGGAGGATTTTCCATGTTAAAACTGGGAAGCCACGTGGGTATGAGCGGGAAGGAAATGTTTTTGGGTTCCGTGAAGGAAGCCGTATCCTACGGGGCCAATACATTTATGATATATACGGGCGCGCCGCAGAATACCCGCAGAAAACCGGTGGAGGAGCTTCGGATCGAGGAAGGGCTTGCTCTGATGGAGGAGAATGGCATTGAGGAGTTTGTGGTCCATGCGCCGTACATCATTAACCTTGCCAATACCGTAAAGCCGGAGACGTTTGAGCTGGCGGTGGATTTTCTCCGGTTGGAGATCGAGAGGACAGAAGCGATGCACTGCCACACCCTGATCCTTCATCCCGGCGCGCATGTGGGCGCGGGAGTGGACGCCGGTATCGCGCAGATCGTCAAGGGACTCAACGAGGTGCTTGAGAAAGACGGCAGCGTCCATATCGCTCTGGAGACCATGGCGGGAAAGGGAACCGAGATCGGCCGGAGCTTTGAAGAGCTGGCGCGCATTTATGACGGAGTGAAAAACAATCATCGGCTCAGGGTCTGTTTTGATACCTGCCATACCAACGATGCCGGTTATGATGTGAAGAATGACTTTGCGGGAGTGATGGAAGAGTTTGACCGCATCATCGGCAAGGATCAGATCGCAGTCTTCCATGTCAATGACAGCAAGAACCCGCTGGGCGCGCACAAAGACCGGCATGAGAACTTCGGCTTCGGCAGTATCGGCTTTGAGAGCCTTCGCAATATCATCTATCACAAAGACTTTGAGGACGTTCCGAAGATCCTGGAGACTCCTTACATCCCGGACCCGGAGACGAAAAAGCGTTCTTATCCGCCGTACCGGCAGGAGATCGCCATGATACGGGAGGGCGTGTTCCATCCGGATCTGAAACAGGAAATCCTGGTTGCGGCGGGGCAGTAAAGACGGTGGAGATCACGCCGCCCGCCGGGACGGCGAAAAGGGTGGCGGCTGTACGATCTGCCGGAAACCGAAAGAAGAGCAGGAAAACGAGAGGAGATGCCTATGGAACATACATTAAAAGTGACGTATATCTATCACAGTGGTTTTCTGGTGGAGACAGAGCGCAGCTATCTGCTTTTTGACTACTGGAAGGGGGAGATTCCTCCTCTGGACTACAAAAAAGAGCTGTACATCTTCGCGTCTCATGCCCACCGGGATCATTTTTCAGAAGACATTTTCAAACTGGAAAACCGCTGTGAAAAAGTATGCTACATCCTGTCAGCAGACATTCGCAAGAGCAGCCGGAGCTGGGCAGGAGCAGAGCATGTACATTTTATGCGGGCGCATGAAACTCTGGATGTGGATAACGTCCATGTGGAGACGCTGCTCTCCACCGACGCGGGCGTGGCGTTTCTGATACGGACAGACGGGAAGACTATTTATCATGCCGGGGATCTGCACTGGTGGCACTGGCCGGGAGAGCCGGAGGAGGACAACCGGTGGCACCGCGACGCTTTTCAAAAGGAGATGGAGCATTTCTCCGGCAAAGAGCTGGATGTCTCCTTTGTGGTACTCGACCCGCGGCAGGAAGAAGCCGGCACATGGGGCATGGATTATTTCCTGAAGCATGTCCGCAGCCGTTATATTTTCCCGATGCACTGCTGGAACAACTATCGTATGATCCGGGAGTATAAGGCGAAAAATGACGCAAAGTACCCGACCTGTGAGATCATGGGCATCACGGGGCCGGGACAGGAATTTGTGCTGGAATAATACATCCGGCGGCAGAGAGAGACAGAAGCCGGATTTGCCTGGCAAATGGAGCAAAAACCAGCGTCGCCCGCCCGGCAGGAAAACGGCAGGAGAATCAGATAAGAAACAGATTAAGAAAGGATGACAGAATATGAACAAGACAGTAATCGCGACAGAAAAATCACCGGCGGCCATCGGACCGTATTCACAGGCCATTGAGGTAAACGGGATGATCTACACTTCCGGCGTCATCGGCGTGGACCCGAAGACAGGAGAAGCCGGGGCGACCATCGAGGAGCAGACAAAGCAGGTGTTTGAAAACCTGAAAGGGCTTCTCACCGACGCCGGAAGCAGTCTTGACCAGGCGGTGAAGACCACGGTGTTCATCAAAAATATGGATGATTTCGGCAAGGTCAACGAAATCTATGCCTCTTATTTTACCGGCGCATTCCCGGCACGTTCCTGCGTGGAAGTGGCGAGACTGCCGAAGGATCTGCTCATTGAAGTGGAGGTCATTGCGCTGAAAAATGTCTGAGCAAAAGAAACGGTCTGTGGGAGTGAAATCCCCGGATCGTTTTTTTATTTCACAGGAAATATAAACCTTACATAAATTCCACCTGACGTACCTGTAGATTTTACCTAAAAGCGGTATAGTGATGAAAAAGAACGATCATAACAGGTCGGATGGCGGCGAAATCCACAGTAGAGCAGTAAGCGCATCCGGTATGAAAAAAAGAAAAGAGGAAAGGTTATGAGAACAGGAAAACGATTACTCGCGGTGCTATTGCTGATCGTGCTGTCTGCGGGCGTACTGTCCGGATGCGGTTTCAGAGGCGGAGACGATGGAAGCGGTCAGAAATTTGCGGGATTTGGAGATAAAAAGGTTCTGCGGATCGTATCCGGATCGGAAAATGCGGAGCTGGAACCGATCCTGGAGGAGTTTGAACAGAAAGAAAACGTGGAGATAGAGATGACGTACCAGGGATCGCTGGATATCATGCGGCTTCTGGAGGAAGAGGAGATCCCTTTTGACGCCGTGTGGCCGGCCAGCAGTATGTGGCTGACCATGGGAGATACCGCGCACAGGGTCAAACACGCCGAATCCGTGTCCGTGACGCCGGTGGTGTTCGGGATACGGCAGAGTCTTGCCGAGGAGCTGGGATTTGTGGGAAGAGAAGTTTCTGTCCGGGATCTGCTGACGGCGATCCGGAGCGGGAAACTCAGCTTCTGTATGACCAGCGCAACGCAGTCCAACTCCGGCGCCAGCGCGTATATCGGTTTTTTGTATGCGCTTCTTGGGAATCCGGAAGTGATCACGTCTGAAGATCTGCAAAGTGACGAATTAAAGACGCAGGTGAGGGAACTGCTTTCCGGTGTGAATCGGTCTTCGGGCAGTTCAGACTGGCTGAAAGATATGTTTGTGGAGGGCGATTATGACGCCATGGTAAATTACGAATGTCTGATGATCCAGGCAAATAAGGAACTGGAACAGCAGGGAAAAGAGACACTGTATGTGATCTATCCGTATGACGGTCTGTCTCTGGCGGATTCCCCTCTTGGATATGTGGACAACGGGGATGATGAAAAAGAAGAGTTATTCTTAAAACTGCAGGAATACCTTCTGTCCGGGGATGTACAAAATAAAATCCAGCAGACGGGACGCCGTTCCGGATACAGCGGGATCTCGGAGGAAAATAAATCTGTGTTCCGCACGGACTGGGGCCTGCAGCCGGACCGGATTCTCTCTCCGATCCGCATGCCGGCGGCGGATGTGATCGAGGAATGTCTGAGGATGTATCAGACAGACTTTAAGAAACCCTCTCTGAGCGTGTACTGTCTAGACTATTCCGGAAGTATGGCGGGCGAAGGCAATGTGCAGCTGGTAGACGCCATGGAGCAGCTTCTGATTCAGGAAAACGCACAGAAAAACTATCTGCAGGCTTCCGATGACGAGATCAATATCCTGATTCCGTTTAATGAAAATGTGATCGGCGCCTATACGGCAGTGGGAGCCGGCGATGAGATAGAGGGTCTTTATGATAAGGTGGAAGAACAGGAAACCGGCGGCGGGACCGATATGTATCAGGCGGCTGTGGAAGGCATCCATATGCTTGAAGATTATGATCTGACAAAGTACACGCCGGCGATCATCCTGATGACAGACGGGCAGTCCGATGGTTCCTTTAAAGAGTTCAGGGAAGCGTATGACCAGCTGGACAATAATGTGCCGGTATTCTCTATCATGTTTGGGGACGCGAATGAAACACAGCTTCAGAAGGTGGCGGAATACACCAATGCAAGGGTGTTTGACGGAAGAGAGAATCTGACAGAAGCCTTCCGCGCCGTGAGGGGGTACAACTGATGAAAGAGATCATGAGGATGATCCTCTCTGTGATCGGAGGAGCCGTTACATTCCTTGTACTTTTTCTGCTGGCAGGCTGGAACATTTTAATAAGTATCCTGCTGTGCGTCGGAGTATACTTCGGGTTATATCTGGTGTTAAAACCCAGCCGACGGCTGGGAGGAATGGATGTGGAGTCTCTGCCGGACGGAGAAGAGATGGAGAAAATGCTGGCAGAGGCGGAAAAGGATCTGTATGAGATACGGAGAGCATCGCAGTCGATCTTTGATCGCAGTGTGCAAAGGGATGCGGAGAACCTTCACAAAACCGGCAGCCGGATACTCGCGTTTCTGAAAGAAAATCCGGAACGAATCCGGCAGGCGCGCCGCTTCTTTCTCTATTATCTTGATACGGCGGCTAAGCTGCTGGGCCGATACAGAGATTTTCAGAATACCGGCCTTCACACAGAAGAGATTGAGGAGATTCTGGAACGGACAAAAAAAGCGTTGCCAATGCTCAATCAGGCATTTGAAAAGCAGTTTACCCGTCTGATGGAAGGAGAACTGATGGATGTGGAGGCAGATATCGCACTGTTGGAAAAAACTTTGAAGATGGAGGGCGGAAAATGAGAACAAAATTAATCGGTCTGTTTATTCTGGCGGCAGTCATTATTGCCGCAGCCGCCTATGCGATGTTTACAAGAAAACCGGAGGTGACGCAGATCAACGGGTATGTGGGCGGCGAGAAGATCGGTCTGCTGGAGGATACGGAGATTACGGAAATACTGGAAAAAAAGTATCATCTGCGGATGGATTACGCCAAGGCGGGATCGCTGGAAATGATCACGGCGGATGCCACAGGGAGAGACTTTCTGTTCCCGTCCAACCAGACTGCGCTGGAAATGTATGTGAAGGAAAAAGGGGAACCGGTGCAGAGTGAGATCGTATTGAATACGCCAATCGTTCTATACACCCGGAAAGCCGTGGCAGAAGCGCTGACCGCAGAGGGAATCGCCAGTGAGACGGCGGGTGTGCATTTTGTGAATATGATGAAACTCACGGAATATATTGAAGAAGGAAAAAGATGGGCGGATATAGGACTGAGCCAGCTTTATGGCAGTATTACGGTAGGAACCACAGATCCGACAAAATCCAATTCCGGAAACATGTTTGCGGGACTCCTGGCCAATACTCTGTGTGGCGGAGTGGCCGATACCGGCAATGTGGACGCAGTACTGCCGCGTCTTCAGAGCATTTTTCAGAAGCTTGGATATATGGAAAGCTCTTCTGCGGATATTTTTGATCAGTTTCTGAAAACCGGCATGGGCGCCAAACCGCTGATCGCCGGATATGAGAGCCAGCTTCTGGAGTTTGCGGCTGAGAATCCGGATACATGGGAACAGGTGAAGGAGGATGTCGTCATGCTGTACCCGACCCCGACCGTGTGGTCTTCCCACGTATTTATCGCGCTGGACGAGGCGGGAACGGTGGGAATAGAGGCGATGCTTGATGAACAGGTACAGAAGCTGGCCTGGGAAAAGCACGGGTTTCGTACCGGGCTTTACGACGCGCCGGTAGATGTGGAACATTTTGGCGTGCCGGGACTGGCGCAGGAGATCACACAGGTGGCTCCGATGCCGGACGCCGCCGTCATGGAAAAAATCATTGCTGCGTTGAGCATGTGAGGAGGCTGTGAGCCAGATGCAGGCGGAAAGAGAACGGAAATGTGAAAATACCATACAGACAGGCATAGATCATATGGCGGCCCGGGAAGAAGATCTGCTCCCGGCGCCCAGCAGGGACAGGATTGAGGAAATCAAAGCGGTCACAGATCCGGGAGACGCGCAGACAGTTCTGCAGTTTGGCGCGGAAGCACAGAGCAATATGGCGGCCTTTTCTGATTACATACTGAAACAGGTGAAGGAAACAAAGCAGGCTGACGCCGCAGCGCCGCTGTCTGAACTTGCGGAACTCATAAAAGAGATGGAAGAAGAAAAAAATGCGGCGGCCTGGCTGCCATTTTTGAATCGAAAAAGCCGGAACAGAAAGAAAAATCTGCAAAAGTATAAGCAACTGGAAGTCCGTCTGGACCGGATCGAACATAGACTGGAACTGGTGCGAATACAGCTGTTAAAAGAAATCACCCTTTTTGAAGAAATGTATGAAAAGAATCTGGAATATTATCAGAATCTGGAAGAATGGATTGTCGCCGGGGAGGAGACTATTCGTGAGGCGGAGGAGACGATGTCTGGGAAGCGCCGCCGTGCGGGAGAAGAAGGACAGCCTTTGGCATTGCAGCAGCTTCATAATTATGAGGAGGGGCTGTGGCAGTTGGAACAGAAACTGTATGACCTGAAGATCAGTCGGACCATATCGCTGCAGACCGTGCCGCAGATTCACCTGATACAGAAACAGAAAAAACTTCTGGCAGATAAGATTCAGACCGCCCTGTTTGGCACGATCCCTCTGTGGAAAAATCAGATTGCCCTGGCGCTGGCCGCCATTCCAGATTGAAACACCCTTCCGATTATGATAAAATAATAAAAACAGATTAAAGAAGGCTGCGGATAAGGGAGGGTTACATTTTTATGGTGCGGGCGGAACTGACTGTAATGAATGAAGAAGGCATCCATCTGGGACCGGCCAATATCATCGCGAATCTGGCGGACCGGTTTGACGCGCAGATTCATTTTCAGACGCAGTATATGGACATTAACGCCAAAAGTATTATCAGTCTGGTGAGCGCGACATTCCGGCAGGGGGATAAGATTCTGTGTATCTGCAGTGGACCGGATGAGAAAGCGGCCCTGGCGGCGATGCGGGATGTTCTTTCAAAGAATCTGGAAGAATAAGATGGAAAGGGAATTTTCCAATCTGCCAGTATTGACGCAGTCAATGCGTCGGGAAAAGAGAAAAATGAGCGGTTGTGATCGATGGGACCACAGGCCGCTCATTTTTTTGTGCCGCTCAGATTTTTCTGTCGGCAGATATTCTGCTTCTTTTCGTATTGTCTGTCTGACCTGAACTTCTGGTCAATTATCTGTTCTTTTCTGCCAGATAAGCCTCCAGACCTTTTTTACGGAGCTTGCAGGACGGGCAGTGTCCGCAGCCGTCGCCGATAACGCCGTTGTAGCAGGTCAGCGTCTCGTTGCGGATGATATCGAAGACGCCCAGCTCGTCAGCGAGAGCCCAGGTTTCTTTTTTGTCCAGCCACATGAGTGGCGTGATAATGTCGAACGGATAGTCCATGGCCAGGTTGAGCGTGGTATTTAAGGACTTGATAAAAACGTCCCGGCAGTCCGGATAGCCGGAAAAATCACTCTGGGATACCCCGGTGATAATGTCGGTGATGCCCCGCTGTTTTGCGAAGACGGCGGCATAGGAGAGGAACAGATGGTTCCGGCCGTCCACGAAGGAGTTCGGTGTTCCCTCGGACGGAGCCTCTTCATCGACCGGGATGTCGCTGCGGGTCAGGGAGTTCGGAGCCAGCTGATTTAAGAGGCTCATATCCATGATGTAATGCTCGATGCCGTGTTCCCGGCAGATCTTTTTGGCGCACTCCAGTTCCAGCGCATGTTTCTGGTGATAGTCAAAGGAGAGCGCGATGACAGTTTCATAACGTTTGATCGCCCAGAACAGACAGGTGGTGCTGTCCTGGCCGCCGCTGAATACAACGACAGCGGCTTTTTTATTTTTTAATTCCTGCATGAGAATCTTCCTTTCCGTATCGTAAAATGTCCCTGAAAAATAATTTATAAAAGCTCTACCGCGCGGGGCAACAGCCTGCGAAGCGCATGACGCCCGGCGGCAGCGGGAAACCGTTGTCTTCCGCTGCCAATCTACCGCGCGGCCAGCATCATGTAAAGCTGATTTTGCAGCGCCGTATCCGTCTCAAAACGTCCCCGCAGGGTGGTCGTGACAGTGGAGGCGGCGTCCTTTTTTATTCCCCGGGCGCTCATACAGCTGTGGGTTCCGTGAATGATGACGGCGACGTCAGAGGAGCCGGAGGCTTCCGTCATGATTTCCGCCACATCGGAGCCGATGCGCTCCTGAAGCTGAAGGCGCTTGGCCGCCATGTCGCAGATGCGGGCGATCTTGCTTAAGCCCAGCACCCGTCCGTTCGGGATGTAGGCGACGGAAACCTTCATATCATACATGAGGGCGATGTGATGCTCACAATAGCTGAAGATCGGGATGTCCCGGACGAGGACGATATCTTTTCTTTCCGGTCCCACAGCCAGGTCATCCTGAAAGGATTTGTTGAACATCTGTGCAATCTCGTGATTGGTATAATTCATTCCCTCAAAAACTTCTTCGTACATTCTTGCCACCCGGTCTGGCGTCTCTTTTAAGCCCTCCCGGTCCGGGTCATCTCCGAGAGCGATGAGGATTCCCCGAATATGCTCCCGGATCGCCTCTTTATCTATTGCCATAACGTTACCTCCACTTTCATACGCCTCTTTGTTCCGGAGGCCAGATAAACTTGTGCATCTGAAGCTGCAGGCGGACGTCGTTCCACTGATGCCGGATCATATATTCCGTGATCGTCCGCGGTTCGATGCGCCCGAACACCGCGCTTAAATAAACGCGGCAGCGTTCACTTAAAGAATACTGTCCGGTGATCTCGCGGGCGCGCTCCAGATCTCTCTCACTGCTGACAACGAACTTTACGGAGTCCTGTCCGGTAAGGAGAGAAAAATTATCAAGATCCATAGAATCCTCCATGTCGCTGTCCGGACATTTATAATCCATCGTAAAAGCCGGACGGGGAGAAAGACTGCAAAACGGATCGAGCGGTACGCTGCCGTTCGTCTCGATCTCCATGGAGAATCCTGCCTTGCCCAGCGCCTCGATGAGTGCGCCAATCTCTGGCACAAGGAGAGGTTCGCCGCCGGTCAGCGTCACATTGACCGTGCCGCTTTCTTTCAGCCACCGGAGGATCTCTTCGATACCAAGATGCTCCGCCGGACAGCCCGGCTCATTGGCCCAGGCGGTGTCGCAGTAATTGCACGACAGGTTGCACCCTTTCATCCGGAGAAAGGCGGCCATCATGCCGGCCTTCGGGCCCTCTCCGTTTATGCTGATGAACTTTTCCACAAGGGGATAGGTTATGGTCATACCATGCTCCTTTCCTGATAAGTCGCGCAGTTGTTCGGCGTCTCGTAGACGGAAACGCTGTATACAGGGAAAGAACGCGCTTTCAGCTGCATGTAAAAATACCGGGAGAGCTGTTCTGCTGTCGGACGGAACGGAAGCTCCACGATGCGGAAATCTTCTTCCCGCAGGGCTTCCAGCGTTTTCGGTTTCAGAGAATCCGTCTCGATGATCAGACAGTGATCAAGCTCTTCGGTGAGTTCCTTTAATGCGTCCTTGAAATCGCCGAAATCAATAACCATATCCCGGGTCTGGCGCTCGGTACTTAAAGAGTCGGCAGCGATACGCGCCACGATGCGCCAGCGGTGACCGTGAAGATTGCGGCATTTACCCTCGTAGCCGTTTAAAAAATGAGCGGAATCAAAGGCCTGCTCGGTTTCTAAAATATACATAAATGTTCTCCTTTTTGTGCTGCCTGTCTGTCCATATATGAGAGCGGATTCTGACCGCATCTGCGCGGTGCCCTTCGTGCCGGACAGACAGGTATAAAAAAAAGCTGCCCGCAGGCAGCACTTGATACGTCGGTTATGAAAATGCTGTCCTGGTTTTGTTTATAGACAGGATGGTACAAATGAACTGTCTGGTTATATTGCGCGCCGGACCGAAAATATGCCGGACGGTCGCGCTCTGACGCAGAAGTTCTGACGGCAGAACTTCATTCTTATCCCATGCAGTCTACCATGAAAAAATACGTTTGTAAAGTGATAAAAAAATGATATACTAGAAAAAACGGATAGGATGCGACCGGCTTTGAAGGCGGGGATTCCCGTCACGGTCTGTAGAAAGAGGGTTTATATGGATTTTTTCGGTCATTTAAGGACAATCAATCATCATAAGATGTTAGTGACAAAAATGTGCTTCCGGGTAGGTCTGTACTGGCAGGGTATCTGCCACGACCTGTCAAAATACAGTCCGATCGAGTTTATCCCGGGTGTGATTTATTATCAGGGCGACAGGAGTCCCATCAACCGGGAGAAGGAGATCAAGGGGTACTCCAGAGGGTGGCTGCATCACAAAGGAAGAAACCAGCATCATTTTGAGTACTGGATCGACTACAGCATCAGCCCCCGGGGATTAAAGGGCATGAAGATGCCGAAAAAGTATGTGGCAGAGATGGTCATTGACCGCATCTGTGCCAGCAAAAATTATATGAAGGAGAAATACAATGACAGGAGCGCTCTGGATTATTACGTGAACGGAAAAGGCATGATGCTCATTCATGAGGAGAGTGATTTTCTGGCCAGGTATCTGCTTACCATGTTGGCAAAACGGGGAGAGGATTATCTTGTCTGTTACATGAAGAAGGTTCTGCTCCGCCACCGAAACCGGGATTATCATGTGAAGGACGGCCGTCTCATTCTGGAGTGACGAAGAACGTACTCTGTGCGGCGGTGCACCGGAGCTGGTATTAGAGGGACATTTTATAACATGCGATAAAATTGTGGAGAAATCTGCCAACATTTTTTCCTTGAAATTTGTATATAATTAAGTTATAGTATTTGTAAAGAAGCCTGGGATGTTCGAGAACCCCTGCTATTTTGAACCTACATTTTTGATTTTGGGAAACCAAATCTTTGAAGGGATGGCAGGCCTTGTTTTATAACGGAGGAAGTCAGAAATTCAAATGAGGTTACCCACCTGGCTTAGGCTAGGACTCAAAATCGCAGGACACGGCATTTTGGGCCAACGTTTTAACAGCCGTCTCATTTCTACATGAGGCGGCTTATTTTGACGAATCCTATTATGATCAGTTCTGTTTTGAGTGAACAATTTTGAGAGGGGAAGTTTGAAAGGAAACTTTCCAGTCTGCCAGTATTGACGCAGCAAATGCGTCAGAAAAGGAGAAAAAATGAGCATATCAAAACGAGTGAAAAATCTATACACGCTGGTGATGGATTTCATCAAGAAATGCAATGACGACCATGTGGCGGCCTTCGGCTCCATGTCGGCCTTTTTTATGCTGCTGTCGTTATTTCCGTTTCTGATCTTCTTTCTGACGCTGACCAAATATGCGCCTTTTTCCAAAGAGGATATCATCACGGTGCTGACGCAGGTGATTTCCTTTGAGAAAGAGTCGCTGATCCGCGCTATCGTCAATGAGATCTACCGGAAGACGGGGGCTTCGGTATTCACCATCTCGGTCATAGCGGCCCTCTGGTCATCGTCCCGGGGTATTTATTCTATTGTTATCGGCCTCAACTCTGTTTACGACATCGATGAAAACCGGAATTACGTGGTTCTCCGCATTTTCAGTATTTTTTATACACTTGTGTTTGCGGTGCTGGTCATTGCCATGCTGCTGCTCTGGGTGTTTGGAAATGTACTGTACGACTATATCTGCGGGCGGTTCCCTGCCTTCGAGGCGATCGCCAGCTCCTTTATCCACAAGCGAACCATCTTTACTATCATTATACTTACCCTGTTATTCATGATCATTTACCGCTTTGTGCCGAACCGGAAAAGCGTCAGCTTCCGAAAACAGCTTCCGGGTGCGCTGGTCGCCGCCGTTGGCTGGCTGGTCGTATCGGCCGGCTGTTCTTTCTACATTGGAAACTTTGACAACTTTTCCTACATTTACGGCAGTCTTTCCGGTATTATGATTCTCCTTCTGTGGCTGCATTTCTGTATGTCCATGGTATTTTACGGTGCGGAAGTCAATTATTTTCTGGAAAATAAACGAAACTATCATCTGCTGATCCGCACCCTCCGGCCAAACTACCAGGCCATCCGCCGGCGAAGAGAGAAAGAAATGTACGAGCGGGATCGCCGGATACACCGCAAAAAAGCGCCGCGCCACGCAAAAACTCAAAGTAAACCGGGGGACCCGAAAAATTAGAGAAAAAAATTGGGAGGACGAAATGTATCACATCAGTGAAAAACAATTAAGCGACATTACAAACTATATTTTTCTGGAAGACGCGCCGGCGCCCGCCGACGTCATCTTTATCCCCGGATGCGACCGCCCGGAACACGCGGAAGAAGCGGCCAGACTCTACCGGGAAGGCTTCGCGCCTCTGCTCATCCCGTCGGGACGCTTTGCCAAAGCCGTCGGACATTTTGAAGGCGTGGCAAAAGGAGCAGAGCGCTACGGCACAGACTTCGCCTGCGAGGCAGACTTCCTCGCGGAAGTCCTCAGACAAAACGGGGCGCCGGATGCGGCAATCCTGCCGGAGCGGGAAGCCACCTACACCCTGGAAAATGCGGAGAAGACCCGGGAACTGCTCCTGCGGACGCACGGCAGCCTGCCAAAGCGCGCCATTCTCTGCTGCAAAGCCCATCACGCCCGCCGCTCCTGTTTCTATTACTCCATGGTCTTTCCGGAGACGGAGATTCTCGTCTGTCCCACCGCCGTCGACGGCATCACCCGGGAACAATGGCACCTCACGCCGGAAGGACGGCGAACCGTCCTGGGCGAACTCTCCCGGATGGGCGAGCAGATTCTCATGATGGAGGGAAGGATTGGATACGGGGTAGAAACGGACAGGCAGCCGTAAGAGCAGAAAAATAACGACAGAAAGCAAGAATGACAGAAGAATATTCCTGTAGAGGAAGAATCATAAAAGAGAAAAAGAATGTGAAAAGGTAGACAGAATATCCCGGATTCTGTAAAATGAAGACATATCCTGCATCTTGCGAAAAGACTGTCCAAGGCTCCCTCTTTTCGCAGAATGAGCAGAAGAGGAAAGGAGAAGATTTATGAAAAAAATGAAAGAACAGACGAGGCACATAAGACGCATCCTGATGACCGCTTTCCTTCTGGCGGCGCTCATCCTCCCGTCTGCGACAGCTTTTGCCGCGCCGCGCACGGGAACCTATGAGAAACATTTCGTCGGAAGCGGGGCGGATTCCTACCGGACGGTAGTCATCAAAAAGATCAAGAAGAACAAGGTAGTCTTCCAGATTCAGTACGCCCGCAGCTATCCGTTCCGGGAATCCTGGACAGAAAAGATCAAAGGCGCCCGAAAAGGCAATAAGGTTACATTTTCTTATAAAGAAGCGGGATGGGGCTATACGGGAACCGGTGTGATGAAGTTCAAAAACAATGCGGTAAAGATCAAAACGACAGGAACACCGGGATCTGACTACGGATTTATCAGCACAAGCGGAATGACATTCAAGCTGAAAAGAGTCAGCGATTCCGGAAAGTTTGCCGGATGAGAAAGAGCCGTCAGAGAAAGAGACAACAATTATGGACACAATAAAACAGACACAGATCGCAAGAGATCTGCACGAAAACTTTGAATTCCGGGACATTCGCCCGGGGGAAGCGGAGCAGACCGCTGAGATTGAGCGCATCTGCTTTCCGCCCAACGAAGCCTGCTCCCGGAAAATGATGCTGGAGCGGGTGGCAAAGGCGCCGGAGATGTTTCTTGTGGCGGTGGACAAGAATACCGGGAAGATCGCCGGATTCTTAAACGGTCTTGCCACCAGCGAATCCGTTTTCAGGGATGAGTTCTTTACCGACGCGGATCTCTATGAGCCGGACGGCGCGAACGTCATGCTCCTGGGACTTGACGTGCTGCCGGAATACCGCGGACGGGGGCTGGCGCGGGAGCTGATGCATCAGTACCTGCAGCGGGAAAAGGAAAGAGGACGGCGCGAGGTGACGCTCACCTGCCTTGCCGGGAAGATAAAAATGTATGAGAAGATGGGATTTGCCAACCGGGGCGTATCGGGGTCCGTCTGGGGCGGCGAGCAGTGGTATGATATGACCTGCCGGCTGGACTTGCCGGCAGGTAAAAAGTAAAAATGTGTTGGATGAATCAGGTAATCCGTTTATAATGGAGCTCATAGAAAAGATTTGGTGAAAAGGGGGGTGCATTCAGATGACAAAAACATTTAATGTGAGCGGAGCCTGTAATCCGGGACGGCACTATATGGTAAACCTTGAGCCGCGTCTTTACGAAATAAAAAAAATGATAGATGCCGGAAAGTATTTTACGATCAACCGTGCCCGCCAATACGGGAAAACGACGATGTTGCGGGCGCTGGCAGATTATCTGAAAGAGGAGTATACGGTATTAAGTCTGGATTTTCAGCGACTGAGCGCGCTGGATTTTTCCAGTGAAGAAGCGTTTGTCAGAGGCCTTGCCCGGGAAGTACGCCGGAAGCTGCCGTTTATGGCGGATATCCCGTCCGGAATAGAGAAAGCGATGAAAACGCTGGAAGAGAAACAGACATCCGTTCCTAAGATGGCGGAGATCTTTGACTGTTTTACACGGTGGTGTGCACAGGCAAAAAAACCATTGGTTCTTCTGGTAGATGAGGTGGATACAGCGACTAATAACCAGGTCTTTCTTGATTTTCTGGCGCAGCTTAGAGCCGGATTTATGGACAGGGATGAGATACCGACGTTTCAGTCAGTGATTCTTGCCAGTGTGTATGATATCCGAAACATTCAGAGAAAACTTCGGCCTGACGAAGACCACCGGGAGAACAGCCCGTGGAATATTGCGGCAGATTTCCTTGTGGAGATGAGCTTTTCTGTCGATGATATTGCCGGGATGCTTGCGGAATATGAGGATGACCACCATACCGGAATGGACAGGAACCGGATTGCGGTTCTGCTATATGACTATACTTCCGGATATCCTTATCTGGTATCCCGCCTTTGCAGTTTTATGGACGAGCGTCTGCCTCAGACCGGTACATTTTCGGACGGAAAAAGTGCATGGACGAAGGAGGGCGTTCTGGCGTCGGTCAAAATGTTGCTCGATGAAAACAATCCGTTGTTTGATTCTCTGGTAAATAAACTGACACAATTTCCGGAATTGGACAGGGTGGTTGCAAAGCTTCTTTTTCAGGGGCAGACAATTGCATATGATCCTGACGATATCGCAGTAAGAAATGCCCGTATGTTCGGATTCGTCAAAGTGAAGAATTCGACCGTGCAGATCGCAAATCGGATTTTTGAGACGAGACTGTATAATCGTTTTTTGCTGGACGCCAAAGATCAGAATGATAAGATGTACGGAGAAGGAGCCCGTCAGAAGAATCAGTTTGTTGCCAATGGATATCTGAACGTCAGGCTGATACTGGAGAAATTTGTGGAAACTTTTGACTATCTTTATGGGGACAGAGAAGATACTTTTGTCGAGGAAGAGGGCAGAAGATATTTTATGCTGTTTTTAAAACCGATTATCAACGGTGTTGGAAATTGCTATGTGGAACCGGAAACCCGCAATCGGGAACGGATGGATCTGGTGATTGATTATAATGCACAGCAATATATCTGCGAATTAAAAATATGGCATGGAAATGCATATAATGAGCGGGGAGAAGAGCAGCTGTCCGGATATCTGGATCATTTCCATCTGAAAAAGGGCTATATGCTCAGCTTTAATTTTAATAAGAAAAAGCAGATTGGTGTAAAAGAGATTGTATTGGGAGATAAGGTGCTGGTAGAAGCAGTGGTATGATATGACCTGCCGGCTGGACTTTTCAAATTTGCCGGAAACGGCGGAAGGATAAACATACCGGAGGATGGCAGCGGGAAACAGGCAGGGGAGCAAATAAAATCCTTGACTTTTCCGCACTTACTGGGTTACAATGTTACTCGATTAAAAGCAGAGAAGGTGTCGGCGCAGCACATTCGCAGAATGAGCGCGGATCGCGGCCGCCGCAGTAGAGACAGACTGTCTTTCAGAGAGAGGGGATCACCGGCTGTAAGTCCCTTCAAGCTCCAGTTTGTTTTGAATTTCCGCACCGGAGCTGCACTTCGGGGAGCACAGACAGAGAGACAGGACAAGAGATTCGGACATGATTTGTTCTTCTGTGATAAGAAGTGCCGTGGCGCGCGTTAAGCGTATAAAGAGTCTGATAATGATCAGGAACCAGGGTGGTACCGCGGATATAATTCGTCCCTTTCGATTCGTTGAATCGGGAGGGACTTCTTTTTGTTATAAAGGAAATTCTGTTGGAATTTCGGTGATAAAGCCTCGGGTCAAATCGCGTTGCGGAAAATGCCGTGGCGGGCAGGTCGGATATCCGTCCCTGGAATATTTGTTATAAGATGAAATGTTATCATAACAGGAGGAAAAGAGGAATGAAGGATAAAATCAGCAGTATTTTATCAGAAGCGAAAAACAAGATTGCACAGGCGGCGAACGAAGGGGAGCTGCAGCATGTGAAGAGCGCCTATGTCGGCAAGCAGGGTTCTCTGAGTCTCTTGATGAAAGAGATGCCGAAGCTGGACCCGGCGCAGCGTCCGGAGATGGGTAAGCTGATGAATCAGGCGAAGAAAGAGGTCACAGAGCTGATCGACGCCAAGAGAACGGAGCTGAAACTGAAAGCTTCCGAGGTGTCTCCGGACTTTGACTGTTCCGTGCCGGGTATCCTGCCGTCAGCCGGAGGACTGCATCCGATCACACAGATGTGTTATGACTTAAACGATGCGTTCCGCTCCATGGGATTTGAGATTTTTGAGGAAGATGAGATCACCAGCGAGATGTACGCCTTTGATAAACTGAACTTCCCTCCGAACCATCCGGCAAGGGAGAGCATGGATACGTACTGGATCGAGGGACATGACAGCGGCAGCACCAATGAGAAGCTCTGCCTGCGTCCGCACCTGACAGGAGGCAGTGTCCGCTACATGCAGACTCACAAGCCGCCGTACCGTTTCGTGTATCCGGGACGTGTATACCGGAACGAGACGACCGATGCCCATCACGAGAGAGCGTTCTTCCAGTATGAGGCGCTGATCGTGGATAAGGACATCACATTTACATCAGGAAAGGTGATGATCCAGAGTATCTTGAGCAAGGTGTTCGGTACCCATGTGCCGGTGCGTATGCGTTCCGGTTTCTTCCCGTTTGTGGAGCCTGGATTTGAGATCGATATGCAGTGCCAGGTCTGCGGAGGAAAGGGCTGCAGCGTATGTAAGCATGTGGGCTGGATCGAGGTTATGCCGGGCGGTTCACCGCATCCGAACGTACTTAGGGCAGCCGGTCTTGACCCGGACGAGTACACCGGTTTCTACGTAAATATCGGTCTGGACCGACTAGTCATGATGCGTTACGGCGTGGACGATGTGCGTCTGTTCCACAGCGCTGACCTGCGGTTCCTGAAACAGTTCAAATAATCGACGCAGCCTGAGCGGTGAAGCTGACGCGTATGGCTGGATGGATAAAAAGCAATAGTTTGATATAGGAGATTAAAATGAAGTTATCATTATCATGGATAAAAGATTATGTGAATATCCCGGAGGATATGGATCTTAAAAAGCTGGCCTATGACCTGACCATGTCCACGGTAGAGGTAGAAGATGTGGAAGAGCTGGCGCGCCGGTTCGACAACATGGTTGTGGGTGTGATCGAGGCCATCGAACCGCACCCGAACGCAGACCGTCTGCGGGTGTGCAAGGTAGATATTGGGGACGGTGAGATCAAGGATATCGTCTGCGGCGGCATCAACCTGAAGGAAGGTATGCGGGTGGCTGTCTCCTGCCCGGGCGCCGTTGTGCGCTGGCATGGAGAGGGCGAGCCGGTCGTGATCAAGAACTCCAAGCTTCGCGGCGTGGCTTCTTACGGTATGATCTGTGCTTCCGATGAGATCGGGCTGGGTGATCTGTTCCCGGCAGAGCAGGAAGCGGAGATTCTCGACCTTTCCGCTTTTGACGTTCCGGCAGGTACTTCTCTGGCAGATGCTCTGGACATGAACGACGTACTTCTGGAGATTGATAACAAATCGATGACAAACCGTCCGGACCTCTGGGGTCATTACGGCATCGCCCGCGAGATCGCGGCCCTTTACGATCTGCCGCTTAAGAAAATCGAACCGTTTACAACGGATGTGCAGTCTGGCTTTAAGGTGGAGATCAACGACCCGGATCGCTGTACCAGATATATTGGTGTGGAAATGTCCGGCGTGGCTGTAAAACCGTCGCCGTACCAGATGCAGAACCGGATCTGGAAGGTGGGCATGCGCCCGATCAATGCGCTGGTGGATATCACCAACTATGTGATGCTTGCCACCGGTAACCCGACCCACGCCTTTGACGCGGACAATATCACAGATCACATCGTAGTAAGACATGCCGCAGAAGGCGAAAAACTTCTTCTGTTAAATGATAAAGAACTGGAACTATGCGCGGACGATCTGGTCATCACGGATTCCGAGGGGCCGGTGGCGCTGGCTGGCGTTATGGGCGGATCAAAGGATTCCATCCTGCCGAAGACAGAGCGTGTGATCCTGGAAGTTGCCAATTTTGAGGCAACCGGCATTCGCCGCACGGCGCTCCGTTACGACAACCGTACCGAGGCTTCCGCGCGGTATGAAAAAGCCATCGATCCGGAACGGTGCGACCAGGCGCTGGCGCTCTCCATGCAGTATTTCAAAGAGCTGTATCCGGAGATGACTGTGACCGGATTCTGCGATAATTATGTGAAGCCATTGCAGAGAGCCGAGATTGATGTGAACCTCTCCTGGCTGGAAAAGAGACTGGGCAAACATCTGACCAACGCCGAGATGGAGGGCAAGCTTATACAGCTGGGCTTTGACGTACAGATTGACGGCGACAACATGCACGTGACCGCACCGACCTGGCGTTCCACCGGCGACATTTCCATCAAAGACGACGTGATGGAAGAAGTAGCCAGAATGTACGGCTACGATAACTTTGAGGCCACAGCTTTTACCACCACATTTACGGCGGCAATCAATCAGAAGGATAAGAGCCTCATAAGAAATATCAAAGAGTATCTGGCCATCCGCTGCGGTATGCAGGAAGTGTACACCTACCCTTGGATGAACGATACATTTGTAAATGCGGTACTTCCGAATACCGACGGCATCCTGAAGCTCTCCACGCCGCCGGCGCCGGATATGAGCTATATCCGTTCTTCCCTGCTCCCGAATCTCTGCGAGGCGGTGGCAAAGAACGAACGTTACTTCCATACATTTTCTATCTTCGAGGAGGCACAGGTGTTCTTCGACAAAAATTATACGTCCGTATACGATGAGACGGAGTCTCTACCGGAACAGCGCAGACACATCGGCGCAGCTTTCGCCAGCAGCGAAAAGGACATTACCACCCTGTTCCGTGAGGCAAAGGGCGTGCTGGAAAATATGCCGCGCTACACCCATATGGAAGCGTACGAGTTCAGAAAAGAGGAGAAACCGGTCTGGGCGGACAATGTAGTCTGGCTGAACATTTACCTGCACGATGAGAAAATCGGCGATATAGGGCTGATGGCAAAGAAAACATCTATGGAATGCGGTATCAAGAACCTTTCCGTGATGCTCTTCGAGCTGGATGCCACAAAGCTGGTTCCGTTAAAATCCAGAACCAACACATTTACCCATCTGGCAGAGTATCCGGAGACTGATTATGACATCTCCATGCTCTTTGATTCGGGCGCCGCATGGCATGATATCTATCACGCCATCATGGGTAAAAAGAAGGCAGCCGCCCTCGTAAAAGACGCCTCCTTTGTGGATGAGTACAGAGGAAAACAGATTCCGCAGGGCAAGAAATCTGTGACCATCCGTCTGACCATCGGCTCCGATGAGAAGACGCTGACCTCACAGGAGATTGAAAACACCGCCAACCAGGTTATGAAGAAGCTCGGCAAGAAAATGGGCGCTGAGCTCAGAACACAGTAATTATAAATTAGAAAATGTAGGGGCTGCTGCAGAATGAATCGCCTGCGCAGGACACTGCACGAACAGATTGTAACGAATTGATTTCCTGCGGTGCCTTGCGGGAGTGCCATCTGTGGCAGCCCCCTGCGTTGACATAAGACTGCCGCGATCCGCCGCATGCGGACGGTGGCAGTTCATCAGATTATCAGGATTCTATACTAAAAGGACAGGAAAATATATGAAAACAAGTGATTTTTATTATGATCTTCCGGAAGAACTGATTGCCCAGGACCCGCTTGAGAACCGGTCGGATTCCCGCCTCATGGTGCTCGATAAAAAGACCGGCGCGGTCAGCCATCACATTTTCCGGGACATTGTGGAATACCTGCAGCCCGGCGACTGCTTGGTCATCAACGATACGAAGGTAATCCCGGCCCGTCTCATCGGGTCAAAGGAGGACACCGGGGCGAAGATTGAAGTGCTGCTGCTCAAAAGAAAGACCGGCGACGTCTGGGAAACCCTCGTAAAACCCGGCCGCAAGGCAAAACCGGGAACGCGGATCCAATTCGGCGACGGCCTTCTGGTAGGCGAGGTCATGGATATCGTTGATGAGGGCAACCGCCTGATCAAGTTTGAATTTGACGGGATCTTTGAGGAAATCCTTGACCGGCTGGGACAGATGCCGCTGCCGCCGTACATCACCCACCAGCTCAAAGACAAAGACCGCTACAATACGGTCTATGCGACCCACTCCGGCTCCGCCGCGGCGCCAACGGCAGGTCTGCACTTCACGCCGGAGCTGCTGCACACCATCGAGGAAAAAGGCATTGATATCGCCAGAGTGACCCTCCATGTGGGCCTTGGCACCTTCCGCCCGGTGAAGGTGGACGATGTGGAAAACCACCACATGCACTCTGAGTTCTACATGATCGACGAGAAAGCGGCGGAAAAGATCAACCGCGCCAAAGAAAACGGAAAACGGGTGATCTGCGTGGGAACCACCAGCTGCCGTACTATCGAGTCCGCCGCCGACGAAAACGGCAGACTGAAACCTTGCAGCGGCTGGACGGAGATATTCATTTACCCGGGCTACCAGTTCAAGATACTGGACTGCCTGATCACCAATTTCCATCTGCCGGAATCGACACTGATCATGCTGGTGTCCGCCCTTGCCGGAAAAGAGCATGTGTTGGCCGCCTACGAAGAGGCAGTGAAAGAACGGTATCGGTTCTTCAGTTTTGGAGATGCGATGTTTATCTGCTAAAAGAGACCTCCCGGAGGCGACGTCTCCGGGAGGTCTCATCTTTTGCGGGAAAGATATTCAACTACAACACCGCATCTCCTGGCCAGCGCCAGGGATGCGGTATTCTCCGGGCGGATCCGGGCGACAAAGCGCCCGAATCCGCCCTCTTCTCGTCCGTAAGCCATAAGTGCCCGCAATACCTCCTTGGCGTAGCCCTGATATTGGAACTGTCGCAAGAGGGAGTAGCTGACCTCGGCGCAAAGAGATTTATCGGGAGTTGCGCCAATGACTTCCCCGGACTTGTGATCAGAGCATGTTAGGGCAGATTGGAATGCCCTGTCGCCGGAAAAGTTTTCTTCCATAATCTGCGCAAATCCGGCGATGCCCATGAATTCGCCGCTCGCTTTATTGAGGATTGCATACAATCCAAATCCGAAAAACGGATATTGATGAGCGATATAGTTTGCCAGAAAGTCTTTCCATTCTGCATGACGATCCGGAGCCGGAAGTTGTCCGGGTATCGGAGTGGGATTATCAGGCGATGTGGGTTTTGACACATTTATGTCAGCAGGAAAAAAGCACCCTTCCGGATTCCCGGCATTTTCCTGTTGCAGTTTGGATAGCGCCGGATAGTCCGCCGTGGTCAGTTCCCGCAGCAGGCAGCGGCTGGTTTCGGTTACGATCAGCGGCAGACTGTGATGGCGGCAGTATACTTCGGAAAGAAACTCTGGCGTCAGAGCTTCCGGAGACAATACCAGCCATGGTGTTCCCATCAACTCTTCCGATGCGTTTCCGGCGTGTGAGACGGCGATGACAGGGGCGCCCTCTGACCGGCGCTTCCGGATGGCGGCGTCTGTGTCACAGAGCCAGATAGTGTTTTCCGGATTTGCACAGTGGGGCTGTGTCACACCGCTATATGCGTCCCGGTTACAGCCGCGGCCACAGGCGGCGATTTCTCTGGGCATCGCTCTCATCATTTTTCCGGCAGTTTCCCGGTATTCCCGGTCATAAGGCGGACAGATATCTATTTGTATATACAGAGACGGTAATGGAGGTATCTTCATGTTTCTATCTATTTTGTACCCTTCTTTTTGTTGTTTCTGAACATTTCCAGTCTATACTATTTCCAATTTTTGTGCAAGCATAAAAACAGCCTTGCCGGGCAGTGAGAACTGTGGTAAGGTAAAGGACGTAAAGAAATATAAAAAAATGTAGGCGATGCGGCCTTATGCCGCGCAGACGAAAAAGGTGCGCCATGCTGGCGGCGCGTGGTATGACTGGCGGCGGAGCGGGCATGCAGGGAGGAACATATTTTGGAGATAAAGTTTAAGCCGGAACCGGAAAAGAATGAGACGGGGGCGGGGACGTCGCCGGAAAATGTGGATAAGACATTAGAAAAAGAAGGATCTGTAAAAGAAAAGGATGCAAAAGAAGAACCTATAGCTGTAAAAAAAGAGGATGCAAAAGAACCTGTAAGTGAAACGGACGAGATAGGTGCAGAAGAAAATGTGGAGAACGGAGAGGTGAAGCGGCACAGGCGTTCGCGCAGAAGCCAGAAGCCGGACGAGTCGGAGAAAGCGGTGAAGGACAAGGCGGAGAGTGCGGAGCAGGATGGCGTTTTTGAGACAGTCGGCGAGCCGGTGGAGAAGAAACCACTGCGGGGCTGGCAAAAGGTCCTTCTGGGAGTGGGAGTGATCGTGCTGGCCGTGTTGATGACGTTCGGTTTTTCCATCTGGCGGGAGTATTCCCGGACGGAATCTGCGGAGGGAGATCCGGTTGAAGTGACGATCGCTCAGGGAAGCAGCACAAGGCAGGTAGCGGCGGAACTGAAAGAAGCCGGTGTCATTCGTTATGAGACTGCATTTTTAATGAAGATCTATTTTTCGGATAACCGGGGAAAGCTCCGCTATGGCACATTTGAACTTAACGATGGTATGTGCCTTGCGGATGTGATCGAGACGCTGGTGACCGGCGGCGCGCAGAAGGAGGAAGCATCCTTTACCATACCGGAGGGGTATTCGGTTCCGATGATCGCGGAAAAGCTGGAGAATGAAGGCGTCATGAGTCAGGATGAGTTTCTGACGGCAGTGAAAAATGCGGCGGCGGATTTTGCGTATGCTGATGTGCTTCCGCCGGCGGATCAGGTGTTTTATCAGCTGGAAGGATACATTTACCCGGATACGTATTACCTGTCGGAAGATATGACCGGTGATGAGCTGGTGGCGAAGATCCTGGATGAGTTTGAAAATAAGTTTGACGAGCAGCGGCAGCAGGAGGCGGCCGCCATGGGAATGTCCGTGGAGGAAGTGCTTATCCGGGCTTCTCTGGTACAGAAGGAGACAGAGCGGCCGGAGGAATACAGTATGGTGGCCGGTGTGATCAATAACCGGCTGGCGCAGAATATGCGGCTGCAGTTTGATTCCACGGTAGTTTATGCGCTCTCGAAAGGAATGTTCGGCGTGGAGCGGGTGCTGTATGACCATCTGGAGATTGATTCCCCATATAATACTTACAGGAACAAGGGGCTTCCGGTCGGTCCGATCTGTAACCCGAGTCTGGATGCCATTGACGGAGTTCTGCATCCGGCAGAGCATAACTATCTCTATTTCCAGACGGATCAGGTGAAAAACGACGGCTCCAATCTCTACTTTGAGACGTATGAAGAACATGCTGCCGCGGCGGCGACTACACAGGCGCCGGGCGCTTCCACAGGGCAGAGTCAGGGAAGCACAGAGACGACGGCTGCGCCGGATAATAATGCAGCGCCTGCCGCAGATGGAACAACGGCGGCTGCGGGCGCCACGGCAGGGACAGTGACTTCGGAGTCACCGGACGGAGGTGCGGGATCGTCGGAGACAGCGACGGAGGGAACGCAGACGCCGACCGGACAGGCAGAGTAACGAGAAATTGACGGCGCTTGCGGAAAAATGACGGCATTTTCAAAAATATATTGTGAAAAGTCATAAAGAAAGATTGATTAATTTGATATCTATGTTATAATGACGATATGAAATTTATTTTCTACATGAAGTACCCCTCACTTCGAAAAGACGGTTGTGCGTAAGTTGCACGGCCGTCTTTTTTTTTCACAGGAAATTTTAGTATACTGACCTGCTCACATTTCGCATAATGACTTGCCTGCATTTCCATCTGCGGTGTTGTCATCAATCGGCGTAGCGCCCACTACGCCTCATTCTTCCGCCTTGCAGAATGGAAACGCATTCTTCGCCATTAT
>DXGQ01000038.1 GCA_019113845.1 Candidatus Anaerobutyricum avicola | reverse complement strand
AAAGCGGCTTCTCCCTGCCGATCAAAAAACACCTGTAGTCCGAGTGAGGGTCGAGTCGGGAGGAACTGTATGGAAACGAATGGCATCGTCTGTTATATGAAAAACCTGTTGTCACCTTTACAAATCCCTGTCTGACTTCATCAATAAGATTATGACAAAATGCCCGTTCCGTCTCGAGCGCATCTACAGTATTGTAGCTGACTCTCCAGGGATACCGGAGTTCTCTGTTTGCCATATTGTACAAGAATTTTTGTAAAGGTGGAACAGAGATTTTTTCAATATCCAGATGCCATTCGGAGTGCATACAGTTTCCGACCGCGAGCTGTGAGGGAGGACTGTTTGAGACTTGTGGAAGGCAGGGAGCAGGATTGGAAAAGGGATGGCTCCCGTGCTTGCACGAAGGAGCAGACCTTTTTAATACTGTAAAGCGCAGCTGAAACCGCTTTGCGCTCCCTGCCGATCAAAAACGCCTGTAGTCCGAGTGAGGGCCGAGTCGGGAGGAACTGTATAAGAACGAATGGCATCGTCTGTTATATAAGAAATCTGTTATCAACTTTATAAATCCCCCATCTTTACAAAAGTATGAAGATTTCATGAAGGTTCTGTATTTTTGTATCTAAAACCCGGCAGGTGTGGTATGATAAGGCATAGGTTTTGTGCCGCGCGGCCCGCCTCGACGTGACGCGCGCGGTGCATCGGTGTAAGTATTTCGCGGGAAGATTCATCTTCACTGCGGCAAATAGAGAACGAAAACAGGGAGGGCTACATGAACATATCATTTTTTCTGCTTCCAAAAAGCGAAGTAACGTATATTGAGCAGGAGGATACCGTGGGAAGGGCGCTGCGGGTGATACATAAGAACGGATTTCAGGCAGTGCCGGTCATTGACGAAGAGGGACATTATGTGGGAACTATCACAGAAGGTGATTTCCTCTGGAATCTCATTGAAGATTATCACATGGATATGGAGGTCATGCGGAAGGTGCGGATTTCTTCTCTGCGGAAGAGATGGGATTATAAGGCGGTAAGTATAGAAGCCACCATGGCGGAGCTGGAACAGTATATTTTAAATCAGAACTTTGTGCCGGTGGTGGACGGAAGAAATGTATTTATCGGAATCGTGACAAGAAAACAGATTATCGGTAAGACGATACGCAAAAAGAATCAGTGTGGAGAAAACCAATGACACAATTGCAGTTACCAGAGTCTTTTTTGAAGACGATGCAGAAGCTTCTCGGGGAAGAATACGAATCCTTTCTGGAAGGCTTCAATGAAGGAAGACAGTTTGGTCTGCGGGTCAATACATCAAAGATGGAATCGGAGGAATTCGCAAGAATTGCTCCTTTTCATTTGAGCAAAATCCCGTGGATCGCAGACGGATATTTCTATAAGGAAGAAGATGCCCCGGCAAAGCATCCGTTTTATGCGGCAGGGCTTTATTACCTGCAGGAACCGAGCGCCATGACTCCGGCTTCCCGGCTCCCGGTGACGCCTGGCGAGCGGGTTCTGGATCTCTGCGCCGCCCCGGGGGGCAAGGCGACGGCACTCGGCGCAAAGCTGCGGGGCGAGGGACTTCTCGTGGCAAATGATATCAACACAGCCAGGGCGAAGGCGCTCCTTCGGAACCTGGAACTGTTTGGGATATCCAACGCATTTGTCACCAATGAACCGCCATACATTCTGGCGGAAAAGTACCCGGAATATTTTGATAAGATCATGGTGGACGCTCCCTGCTCCGGCGAGGGAATGTTCCGGAAGAATCCGGCGGTCGTGGAAGCGTGGCAGGAAAAGGGACCGGAATATTTTTCAAAACTTCAAAAAGAGATCATCCTCCATGGCGCCGACATGCTGCGGCCCGGCGGGATGATGTTGTACTCCACCTGCACCTTTTCTCCGGCAGAAAATGAGGCGGTCATCACCCATTTGCTCCGGGAACGCCCGGAGATGGAAGTGATCCCGATGGAAGACTACGAGGGATTTTCGGAAGGAATCACGGAGTTTGACGGGGAAGTTTTTGACGAAAGCTGCCGGCTCTGCCGGCGCATTTTCCCGCACAAAATGCCGGGCGAGGGACATTTTATGGCGCTCCTCCATAAAAAAGGCGGCGTGCCAACCGCAACCGGCGAGAATCATTCAACCGGAGAGGATGTGCCAACTGACGAAAGCCATTCAGGCGGCGAGGGCGCGCTACTCAATGAGGGCGTGCTCACTGGAGCGAGAGCGCCAATGAATAGAACTGGCGGGAATGTACGAGGCGGTCAGACAAGGCGAACCCAGCGCTGGTGGGAGGTCTGTGCAGGTCTTAACAAAGAGCAGCGGCAGGCCTTGGAAGATTTTTTTGTCCACGTTCATCTGGATTTATCTCCGGAGCGGATCGATGTCCGCGGCGACAGGATTTATTATGTGCCGGAAGAGATTCAGCCGGAAGAGTCCCGGGGCAGCGCTGCGCGGGAAAATGCCATGCGAAGAAATGCTGTGGAAGGCAGAACCGGCGTCCGCAAAAAAGGAAAAAAGAAGCCCGCCAATCCGAAAGGGAAGACAGCGGGAATACATTTTTTAAGAAATGGTCTGTATCTTGGAGATCTGAAGAAGAAACGTTTTGAGCCGGCGCAGCCCTTTGCCCTCGCTCTCTCAAAAGAGACATTTGATAACTGCCTGAACTTTTCGGGAGAAGATCCGAGGCTGACGCGCTATCTCCGGGGAGAGAGTATTTCTCTGGAGGAGAGCGCTCCGGCCGGCTGCAAGTCAGCGCAGCAGGAGCCTCCATCGAAAACTCCGCTGGCCAACGGCTGGTATCTCATCCTGGCGGAGGGGTATCCGCTGGGCTTTGCCAAACTTGCCGGACACATTTTGAAAAATAAGTATCCGGCAGGCTGGCGGAGAAATTAGTGTACTGACCGGCTCACATTTTGCATAATGACTTGCCGGCATTTCTATCTGCGGTGTTGTCATCAATCGGCGTAGCGCCCACTACTCCTCATTCTTCCGCCTTGCAGAATGCAAACGCATTCTTCGCCATTATGCTGAAAATGAACGAGTCAGGACACTAGACCATATCTTTCATCATACGCTGTACGGTATCGCGAATCTGCTTTTTCAGGAAAATTTCCCGGAAGGATTCTTCGTATGGCGGGTAGGCGATGCCAAATTCGGTGACGATTCCTGTGATCAGGTCATGGTCGGTCACATCAAAAGCCGGATTATAAACTTTTACGCCGGGAGCGGTCATTGTCTTTTCATACCACATGTCAGTGACCTCTTCCGGTTTTCTCTGTTCTATGACGATATCGCTGCCGGTGGCGGTGTTCATGTCGATGGTCGATGTCGGCGCGCACACATAGAACGGCACATGATAACGTTTGGCGGCGAGGGCGGCCATGGAGGTTCCGATCTTGTTGGCGGTGTCGCCGTTTTTTGCCACCCGGTCGCAGCCCACGAAGACCGCCTGGATTTTGCCTTCCCGCATGAGGGAGGCGGACATGTTGTCGCATAGCAGGGTGACGTCAAGCCCCGCGCTTGCCAGTTCAAAGCTTGTAAGTCTTGCGCCCTGGAGGAGCGGTCTTGTCTCATCGCAGTATACTTTAAAATGATACCCCTTCTCCTGTCCGAGATACATCGGCGCGGTGGCAGTGCCGTATTTTACCGTGGCAAGCTGACCGGCGTTACAGTGGGTCAGCAGACCGTCGCCCGGTTTTACGAGGGTAAGCCCGTATTTTCCGATGGAGCGGCACACGACGATATCTTCTTCGCGGATGGCGAGGGCCTCGTCGTGGAGCGCCTGCACGATCTGTGGGATGGAATCGCCCTTGTGGGCGAGCACCACATTTTCCATGCGCCGAAGCGCCCAGGAAAGATTGACGGCGGTCGGACGGGAAGAATTCAGGTAAGCGGAAGCTTCCCGGAACCGGCGCAGAAATTCTTCATAATCGGTCGCGGGCCGTCCGTCAGCGCCTTGTCCGGCGGAATCGCCGTTTTGTTTCGCCATCGAAAGAGAAATCTCTCTGGCGGCAAGATATATACCGATGGCGGCGGCGACGCCGATGGCCGGAGCGCCTCGCACTTTCAGCAGATAGATGGCGTCCCAGATGTCCTTCTGCGCAGTGAGAGAAAGAATCTCGATGCGGGAAGGAAGCCTGGTCTGGTCGATGATGACGAGAGCGTGTTTTTCGTCGTCCAGCGCCACGGTGTCATAATCAAGAATCGTTTTCTTCGGACCGATCAGCGGATTGTCCGGCTCAATGGCCCGGACAGCGTCTTCCATGGTGCGGTAATAGTCTGCCCCGCGCTGAAACTCTTTCTGATGAAGGATCAGATCTTTGGCAAAGGTCAGGAGGATCTTCTCTGCCGTCGCCCGTTTCTCTGCATTTTCAATGACAGTCATATCTTTATTATGAGCCATGCCCACGATCCGGCGGATACATTCCGTTCCGGCGTATCCGGCGGTGTCGGCGAGAATATCCCGCAGATAGGCAGCCTTAAAGTCTTCAGACTTTGCCAGAGGTTCCGTCACCTGCTCATCATAAAGACGGCAGAATTTTTCTTTAAACAGATCAATGATCTCCACGATGGAGCGCATACACCAGCCGCAGAACCGTGCCTTCTCTGCCGGAGCGTCGATGGTGGCGTTGCCGTTTGCCCAGGCAAAGAAAAGATTTGCGATCACATTTCCTATGTCATACCCCATCGGGCCGAAGAAGGCGAACTCCGGATCGAAAACAAAGGTATGCTCCTGATTGATGAATACCGATCCGGTGTGCAGATCGCCGTGGATCAGCGACTGCGCCTCGTTCATGAAACGGAATTTGAGCCGGGCGACGGCTGTTTTCAGGGCGTCGTCCCCGTAAATCTCCTTCTCCACAAACTCTCTGACCGGCGGGAAAATGTCATTGCGTCCGTTGTAATCGAGCATCGGTTCCCCGAAGACCAGATTCTCGGTGATGTCGCAGAGCTCCGGATTGGAAAACTCCCGTATGAGCGCTTTCCGTTCCTGATGGTCCATGACGATATCCGTGGTCATCAGAAGAGTATTTACAAGAAATGTACTGATCTGGTCCGGAAACTTCGGATAGATCTCGTGGTGAATGAGTCCGGTCCGCATCATGGTGTGTCCCACCATGTCCTCCATGATCATGGCGCACATCACGCCGTCATACAGATAAACCTTTGGCACAAGCCCCGGGCAAAGCGCGTCCTGCAGTTTTAAAATGCTGGCCTCAATGCGTCCCCGGTCTGTAGTCAATGTCATTTCATTGGAGATGCGAAGGTGCGTGCCCGCCTGCTTTACGATGATGGAATGGCCGTTTTGCGGGTCTTTCACGCGGAAAACGTAGTTCAGATTGCCGTCGCCGATCTCCCGGCAGGTAAGCGGCGCATTGTTCTCAAAATAGGAAAGCTTTGCCCGCACGTACTCGATGACGTCCGGCTCCTTCATCAGAAAATATGTACTGAAATCTGCCAAAATAGATTCCCCCCTTATACAAAATATAATGACGGCAGCAGAGCGTTTTGGCGCATTTGCTGCGATGATTGTATTGTTATTATTATAAAATAGCCCTGTCAGAAAAACAATGAAAAAACCGGGGGAGTATAGTATAATTATCTGGTTGTTCACACCTTATCATGATACAAACAAATGACAGAGAGGATACAGAATGAGAATTTATAACATGATAACAGGCATACTGGCGGTGATGGCTCTGGCAGCCTACGGAAAAGGATACTTTTTATTTGTAAGAGGAGAGGGAGAAGAATGTGTGTTTTACACCCTGCTTTGTGCCGCTGCGTTAGTGTGGCTTGTCCGGCGGCTGGTAAACGGACGCTATCTGCGGATGTCCATGCGGAAGGTGGACAGGCTGAACGGCCGTGCCTTCGAAAAATATCTGTGCGCGCAGTTCAGGCATCTTGGCTACCGGGTCACGCTGACGGATTACAGTCATGATTACGGGGCGGATCTGATTCTCCGCCGCCGCGGTGAGAAGATCGTGGTGCAGGCGAAGCGTTACGAAAGAAATGTGGGCATTGCGGCGGTGCAGGAAGCGGTGGGTTCCGTGGCATACTACGATGCGGACAGAGCCATGGTGGTGACAAACAGCGGCTTTACCAAAAGCGCCCGCAATCTGGCAAGGCAGAACAATGTGGAGTTGTGGGGAAGATATGATATCCAGAAAAAGTTTAAAATCAGGGACTGAAAGGCGGTACGCCAAGTCCACGATACGAGAGAGTGCTCTTAAAGCTGCGGACGGAAGCCGAAAGCTACTGCAAATATATTTTAAATGAAAGCAAATATATAAGTTATCTGAAAATTAATCTAATAAAAATCAGAAAACTAAAATTTATCAGAATATTTAATCATTTTATAAAAACAGAAATTTTTTTGAAAAATAGTATTGACAAAATACGAGTCCGGTATTATAATACAGATACAAACAAAGAAAGGACGGATTAGTCCATTATATAGATTTTGTAATTATTAATTTTCAGTTTTTTGTAAAAGAAAAAGAGGGTGAGACCACCGAGAAGGTTAATTTAATTTCAAGATCTAAATAAGCACAGGAGGTACAGACCACCAGCAAGACTAATTTGAACTCAAAACTATACTAAGTAAAGGAGGTACGGTCCACCAAAAACTTTAATCTGACATTCAAACGATACTAACAGAGGAGGTACAGACCACCGGAAGTAGTAAGAGAGGAATTCAAGAGAACCTGAAGGAAGAGGTACAAGAGGTAAGAGGTTATCGATAGCAGAACCTGAGTAGTTGAGAAGTATAAGGTGTACAGGTCACCGTGCAGTTTGTCTTTGAATTCATAGGATTGGCACTTTGAAATTGTGATATTACAGGAAAGTTCGCTCGAGATTTTAAGGAAGCTTGAAGGAGGATAAGGATAACCGGTTATAGAATGTAGGGATAGGAAAAAGAATTGGTACAGAATTCCCGGAAAGTTCTTCTTAAAGTTAAGAGGAAAAGTATTTGAGGTACGGTCCGAAGAAAACATAACTTAAAACTCGAAACGATATTATGAACAGGAGGTATTAGACCGTTGGACATAATAGTTGAACAGTAAAAGGGAGCATCCGAATTGGTAGTCAGATGCTCTCTTTTCTTTGTGTCTGCAGACTGTTGACGACTCTTCTTTTTTCCTGTATAAATGATTAATGAAATGTTACATTAATGTGAAAGAAGTTTTTACAGGAAGAAGGAGTGACAACAGATGATGAACAAGTTAAAAACGGCAAAGATGCTTTTCGTTTTGTGTCTGTTTCTGGTGCTGGGCTTCTGGGGCGGATGCTGTCTGGAGACGGAGGCGGCCATCGTATCGACTGACCATCAGAAATATACATATGCGGAGTACAAGAAGGACTTAAAGCAGCTCCAGAAAAAATATCCGGAATACTGCCAGGTCAATGTGATCGGACAGTCTGCCGACGACAGGAATCTTTACGAGGTCGTCCTCGGCAACCCGCAGGCGAAAAAACATCTGGTGGTGATCGCCAATCTGCATGCCAGAGAGTATATGACGACCCAGCTCTGCATGCGCCAGATCGAGTACTATCTGAACTATTACAATAAGAAGATCAATGGCACAAAGGTATCCAAAGTGCTTGATAAAGTGGCGATCCACTACGTACCATCCTGCAATCCGGACGGAACGGCGATCAGCCAGTTCGGTACCAGCGCCATCCGCGATAAAGATCTGCGGGCGGCTCTGCGGAGAATGTCGGGAAGCAGCACAACGTGGAAGGCCAACGCCCGTGGTGTGGATTTGAACCGGAACTGGGATGTGGCATTCCGAAAGGGAGGAACCCGGGGTTCTTCAGGTTTCCGCGGTAACAGGGCGGCCAGTGAGCCGGAGATCAAAGCATTGGTAAAAATGATAAACCGCATAGAGAAAAAAGGAAAGATCATGGGTGTTGTGAGTTATCACTCCACCGGTTCGATTCTTTACGGACGCTGCGCGGGAAATATTACGGCAAAGGTGGAGCAGGCCACAACACGGATGTACCGGACCGCACAGAGTCTGACAGGTTATCGTCTGATGCCGACGCAGAGCATAAGCTCCGCAGCCGGATGTTCCCGGGAGTATTTCCTCTACAAGAGAAAGATCCCGTGTATCACACTGGAAGTCGGACGGGGCGCCTGCCCGCTGTCAAGCAGCGAGTTCCCGTCAATCTGGAGAAAAAATAAAGACGTGGTCATTCGAGAGGCAATGCTTTTTGACTGACGCGCATAAAAAATGTATAAAAAAACAGGCCCTTGCAACCGATGTGCCGGCACATGAGACATAGGACTCATGCGCGGACACATCAGGAGGTATCCTGTGCAGAAAGATATTTCAAGCTTCGCTCTGCGGTTCCGCAGAGTATATATCAATACCATGGAGGCCTTTCCGGAAAGTTCCCGAAAGGCCTCTCTGGCATTAATAACTCTTATAAGGTTTTTCCATTAATTTGACAAACTCATATAATGTCATGGTAGCCACGCCAGTGCCGCCTTTGGAATAGATCTCTGTGTCGGCGTCGGAATCAGAAGTGCCGGCGATATCCATGTGGATCCACGGCTTTCTCTCCACAAATTCATTTAAGAATCTGGCAGCGGCGATCGCACCGCACTGAGTACCGCAATTGGCGACATCGGCAACTGCGGAAGCGTTCAGATCCCTGTACTCATCGTCGCCCAGAGGCATACGCCAGATGTTTTCTCCAGCGAGAATGGATGCCTGTACCAGTTTGGCAACCAGCTCGTCGCTGTTGCTGAACACACCGGTGTAGCGGCTGCCGAGGGCGGTGATACATGCGCCGGTGAGAGTGGCAACGTCGATGAGAGAGGTGGCGCCGCACTCACGGATCGCGTAAGTGATCGCGTCAGCCAGAGTCATACGGCCTTCCCCGTCGGTATTGACCACTTCGATATATTTGCCGCTCATGGAAGCGACGATGTCGCCGGTCCGCATCGCCTTGCCGGAAACCATATTTTCACAGGCCGGGATCACGGCAGTCACATTGATGCCAAGTTTGCTCTGGGCGATGGCGCCCATGGCAGCGATGATCGCGGCGGCGCCGCCCATGTCTTTGTGCATCCCTTTAAGACCAGGCGTAGGTTTCAGGTTATATCCGCCGGAGTCGTAGCAGATGCCCTTGCCGATCAGGGCGATCTTTTCCTCGTCGGTTACACGTCCGTTGTATTCCATCACGATAAGCTTCGGCGGCTGTTTGGAACCTCTGGCGACAGCCAGGAAAGCGTTCATGCCGAGAGCCTCGCAGTCTTCCCGTTCCAGTATCGTACATTTGATATTGTTCTTCTCACAGACCTCTTTGGCGGCGTCCGCAAGAGCGGCAGGCGTCATCACGTTGGCAGGCTCATTGACAAGGTCACGTGCCAGCGTAACGGCGGAAGCCATCATGTGAGAATACTGTTCTTCTTTCTTAAAAGAAGCGGAATCCACACCGGTGAGAATACCGAGATTCAGTTCCGGAGACTCCTTTCGGTCAGAAATGTATTTATCAAAAGAATAATCCGCCAGCAGAATGCCCCGCATGGCAGAACTCAGCCAGTAGGAAACGTCGTCGCCGATGGCAGTCATCAGAAGATTGCGGCCCTTGAGCTTCTTTGCTTCCTTTAAAGCCGCGCCGAACTGAAGCTGATATCTCCTTGGTGAGGCATGTTCCGGGATCCCGATGAAGATCAGGTTATAATAAGGCTGTCCCTGATAAGAGAAATCCTTGCCGCGAAGTCCGTACACCTTGCTCCCACCAACCAGGTCGTCGTCCTGAAGAGCCTTAAAAATCTCGCTGACTTTACCAAGTTCAATGCTCAGACGGTTTTTATGGTTATATGTAACGAGCAGTGTATCAAATTCGTAATCTTCCAGGTCTACGAGACGTTGTATTTGCATTTTGATACGCTCCTTTCTTAATAGTGACGTCTGTTTTTCATGACAGCAGGGGAGTCTCATACCGGCAGATATGCCTGAAAATGTGCAGACGAATGCACGGTGCGTACTTCCCCCTTTATAAAAGATAACTATAGTATAGCACAGTTGGAATTTGAAAAACATAAAAAAACTTGTATATAATACATAATTTTTTAGTGATAAGAAAACAGTTTTTGCATAAAATTTTTATGGACAGGGTAATTTTTTGCCGATGCTATCGAAGATTGACAAAAGGAAATTTTTCCAGTATAATAATTAACATAGTTAATTAACAAGCGCAACTATCTCTGCGCAATTTTGATCACAGAAAGGGGACTGACAGACATGAATGAATATTCAGCAATGACACCGGAGATTCAGAAGCTGGCTGCCATCTGTATGGAGCACGGCAATATACCGGCGGGCTTATATGATACCTACCATGTTCTTCGTGGATTACGAGATGTGAATGGAAAAGGTGTTCTGGCGGGACTGACAGACATTTCCACCATCACCGCCTCCAGGATCGTGGACGGAAAGAGTGTTCCCTGCGAGGGCGAGCTTCGCTACCGGGGCTATGATATCAAGGACCTGGTTGCCGGCTTTGCCAGAGAAGAACGGTTTGGATTTGAAGAGATCGCATTTTTGATCTTATTTGGCCGGCTGCCGGTGGAAGAAGAACTGGAATCTTTTAAGAAGCTTCTCGGCAGTTACCGCACCCTGCCGACGAATTTTGTCCGGGATGTTATCATGAAGGCGCCGAGCAAAGATATGATGAACACATTACAGCGGAGTATCCTGACTCTTTACAGCTATGATGACATGGCGGACAATATTCAGATCGACAACGTACTGCGCCAGAGTCTGCAGCTGATCAGCACGATGCCGATGCTGGCCGTGTACGGCTATCAGGCATACAACCACTATGTGGAAGGCAAGAGTCTTTACGTACATTCTCCGAAGCCGGAGCTGTCCACTGCGGAGAATATCCTCCGCCTTCTGCGTCCGAATAAAAAATACACGAATCTGGAAGCGCGGATCCTCGACATTGCCCTCGTGCTCCATATGGATCACGGCGGTGGTAATAACTCCACATTTACAGATCACGTGGTAACTTCCTCCGGAACAGACACTTACTCCGCCATTGCGGCATCCCTGGCGTCCCTGAAAGGACCGAAGCACGGCGGCGCCAACCTGAAGGTTGTCCGCATGTTTGACGAGATGAAGGAAGAGGTCAAAGACTGGAAGGACGAAGACGAGATCAGGAACTATCTGATCCGACTGCTCAACAAGGAAGCATTCGATCACAGCGGACTGATCTATGGTATGGGACATGCCGTCTACTCCATCTCCGACCCGAGAGCGCAGATCTTCAAGGGCTACCTGGGCAAGCTGGCCATCGAGGAAGGTTACGAGGACGAGTTCCATTTCTACGAGACGGTGGAGAGACTGGCGACAGAACTGATCTCCAGCCGCAGAAAGATTTACAAGGGCGTCAGCGCCAATATCGACTTCTACAGCGGATTCATGTACCGGATGCTCGGTCTTCCGGATCAGCTCTTCACACCGATGTTCGCCGTGGCCCGTGTCGTTGGCTGGAGCGCGCACCGTATCGAAGAGCTCATGAACTGTGATAAGATCATCCGTCCGGCATATCAGAGCATCGCATCGGAGAAAACGTACGTGCCGATGTCTGAGAGAAAGGCAGAAGACTAAAGAGAATATCTGGGAGGAAATATGGAGTTGGAAGAAGCAGGATCATCGGAACAAAGCATGCAGCAGAGCCAGAAAAAAGAGACGGGATCGGACACACCGCCATCTGATGGTGTCTGTACCGACGATTATAAAGAGCTGATCGTGCAGATGCGCAAGTCGAATCTGCTGTTTCAGCAGATGAGCAGCGTCCCGCTGGGGGAGCTCACCATGCTGCTGGCTATCAGCCGCCAGTCAGAACGGCTTGGAGCCGTCAGGGTCTCCGGACTCGGAACTGCCATGAAGCTGTCCCGGCCGGCCGTTTCCCGGATGCTTCACGTCCTGGAGAAAAAGGGATACATTCAAATGAAGAGCGGCGAGGAAGACCTGCGCTATGTCTATGTCTTTCTCACTGACAAGGGCAGCGAGCTTCTGCACCGGGAGATGACCCACGGTTGTCGTGTTCTCGAAAAGGTGCGGGAGCGGATGGGCAGCCGGTGTCTGAATGATTATCTGCGATACTGCGGGAAGTTCCAGGAGATTCTGTCAGAAGAGATCATCAAGCTGGATCAGCAATAAAACAGCATCAAAACAGCCCCACAGGCAGGGAGAAATCTCTGTCTGCGGGGCTGTTGCATTTTTATCTGCCGGATAAGTCGGCGCAATCTGTCCGGAGCAATTCACAAGATAAGTCGGTGTGATCTGTCCGGGAGATTCACCGGATAAGGTGATGAGCTTTCTCGGATCATTCACCGAATACGGCGATATAATCTTTTTTGAACTTTTCGATACCGGCGTCGGTCAGCGGATGTTTGGTCATCGCTTCCAGAACCTTGTACGGTACGGTGGCGATGTCCGCGCCTGCCAGAGCGCAGTCAGTCACATGGATCGGGTTGCGGACGCTGGCGGCGATGATCTCCGTCTCAATGCCGGCAACGGCAAAAATATCTGCGATCTCGCGGATCAGATCCACACCGCGGACGTTGATGTCATCCAGTCTTCCCAGGAACGGGGAAACATACGTAGCGCCGGCTCTTGCGGCAAGCAATGCCTGGTTGGCAGTGAAGATCAGTGTAACATTCGTCTTGATGCCCTCAGCGCTCAGCACTTTCACAGCCTTCAATCCTTCCACGGTCATCGGGATCTTGACAACCATGTTCGGGTGAATGGCAGCGATCTCCCGGCCTTCTTTGATCATACCCTCGGCGTCCGTGGTCGTAGCCTTTACCTCACCGCTGATCGGTCCGTCCACGATGGTGGTGATCTCTTTGATTACTTCGTTAAAGTCCCGGCCTTCCTTGGCGATCAGGGACGGGTTGGTCGTAACACCGCAGATAACCCCCATGTCATTTGCCTTACGGATGTCTTCCACCTTTGCTGTGTCAATAAAAAACTTCATAATACAATCCTCCTCACACACGTATTGTGCCGATGTCTGCCGGAACCGCCACCGTAGTGCGATCCATACGGAGCGTTTTTATTGCACAGGAACGCAATTCCCTATGCAATAGAAAAGCCGTCCGCGCAGATATCATAAAAAAGTATCTATAGCAGCATTTCTCTGTATTTGCAGAAGAAATGGAGCTGTCTGTCAGGACATTTCCTCAATAAAATGTTCCGTTTCCTCCGCCAGCGCAAACTCGCTGTGCAGATGATACAGGGCGGCCAGTTTGCTGATGGCAAAGAGCGTCTCCCCCAGTCTCTTTGTCAGCGCGTCGGTCTTCTCCGGGTCGGCTGCCGCCTGCTGCAGGCGGACGACGGATTCCAGGATCTCCTTGAAAATGTCTTCCTCCCGGAAGGAGAGCAGGTGATTCTTTTCCGCCTTCTTTAACACCTTCTGGCTGCGGATCAGAGCCGGGAAGGCTGCCGGTACCTCTGCAAGTTCTGACCGGACGGTCTGTTGCTGACCGGCGTCTTTTTTCTCCTGCGACTTGATGGCCTCCCAAGCCGCCCGGCGCTCCTCGTCACTCTCGTAGGTCTCTCCGCCGAAAACGTGCGGATGACGGCGGATCATTTTCCGGGTGATGCCGTCGATGACATCTTCCAGCGTGAACTCGCCATTTTCCTCCGCAATCTGGCTGTGCAGCATTACCTGCAGCAGCAGGTCGCCCAGCTCCTCGCAGAGGTTGTCCGCCTGTCCGGTGGCGCTCAGGTCGCTGACCGCCTGATTCACCTCATAGGCCTCCTCGATCGTATTCCTCTTCATGCTCTCGTGGGTCTGCGCCCGGTCCCAGGGACAGCCATTCTCCCCGCGCAGGGCGGCGACCACGGCATGAAGTTCATCCAATGTAAACTGTCTGTCCATCTCTTTCTCCTGTATGATTGAAAGTATGTATTGAAATGATTCGAAATTCAACATGTGCAGATGCATTTTCTGTAAAAGACTCTCTGCAATGTTATTATAGCAATACTATTGGAAAAAATCTACGGACTTTTCTTGTGTTTTAGCTGGAATCTATTATAATAAAATGAGGAATGATCCCACCCGGCGCAGGCGGTGCCCGTGCGCGGTTGCCCGCACTCTCTGAGACAGAGGAACGCTGTGCCCTGTAAAGCCGCAGGATGCTGCGCGGCGCAGCACAGCTGTCCGCGGAAAAAGAATCACGCCGCCCGCCGGGATCGGACGATTGGGAGGAACAGATGAAAAAGTTTAATTACAGAATAACTGTCAATATCAGCGGCAGTGTCATGCAGCTGGGCTTTCGCTGCAAGCTGCCGGACGAGATGCAGAATAAAAAAATACGGATACAGGCGATTTTTTCCCAGCGCCAGGTGGACCGGCGTTTCCCGATGGAAGTGCGCATCGAGGAAGGCGAGGCGGGCGCACAGATACTGGCAGACGCGCAGATCGAGTTGCCATACGTTTTCCGGCAGACGCCGCGGCATAAGGTGGCCATCACCTTTGCGCTCTGGTGCGGCGTCCGGGAGTGGATCCTTGATGACCAGCCGTTTCCGGTACAGCGGGAACTGTTTGCCCGGCCGGAGCAGGTCAGAAGAAGAAATGTACTGACCTTCTGCTGTTGTACCATCGGGCTGCCGGTATTGCTGATCCGCGCCTGGTTCAAAGAAAACAAAAATATCCGCGCGGCCGTAAAACGGGCAAACGACACCGTCTACCGGCTGAGCGGCTACAATTACAGCCCTAGACAGCGCCACACCGATTATTTCGCGGCAAAATACGAGCAGTTCGTATCCCGTTATAAAACACTGAGTGGCCCGCAGGTCCTCTTTTTGTCCGAGCGTCTGCCGGAAGAGGGGGGCAACCTCCAGCGGATCCGCCGCTGGTTTGAGAACGAACCGGAAGTGAAAGTCACAGAATTTATCAACACCCGCACGGTGGATGCCCTCAAAAAGAAAGAGCTGCGCGAGTGCGCGGAGAAATGCGCGAAAGCCAGGGTGATCATTCTGGAGGACTTCTACCCGCAGCTTCACCGGCTGAACATCCGCCGGGAGACAAAAGTGGTGCAGCTCTGGCATGCCTGCGGCGCCTTCAAGACCTTCGGCCTTACACGCATGGGCAAGCCGGGCGGCGCCCCGCAAAGCTCCATGAACCACAGAAACTATGACTTTGTCAGCGTCAGCAGCGAGACCATCCGCGGCATTTATGCCGAAGCATTTGCCATCCCGACCAACAAGGTGAAAGCCTTCGGCGTACCGCGGACAGACGTTCTGTTCGACTGGCAGTACAAGAGGCAGAAACGGGAGGAACTTTACGAAAAATACCCGTTTCTGCGGGAACAGAAAGTCATCCTTTTCGCTCCGACTTTCCGGGGAGACGGTAACAAGGACGCCTACTATCCGGAAGACGCCTTCCAGCTGGAGGCCTTTCTGGAACAGATGCCGGAAGACACCGCCTGCATCGTCAAGCAGCATCCGTTTGTACACCAGCCGCTCTCCATCCCGCCAAAATGGCAGAACCGCGCGCTGGACCTGACGGGCAAAGACCATATCAACGACCTGCTCCTCATCACGGACCTGCTGATCACCGACTACAGCTCCAGCATCTTTGAGGCGTCCCTCCTGGAGGTACCGATGCTCTTCTACGCCTTTGACGAGGAAGAATACATGGCCAGCCGGGACTTCTACTTCGCCTATGAGGAAATGGTGCCGGGACCGGTGGAGCACACCTTTGCCGGTATGACAAGAAAAGCCGCCCGTATGGTATCCGGCCGGTGGAGCCCGGAGGAAGAAGACCGGGAAGGAATGCTGTTCGCAGACCGGACAGGCAGGGCAGAGAGCAGACTCCCCCTCTCTCAGCGGATGAAACAATTCCGCGAAGCCTTCCTCGGCGCGCTGGACGGACACAGTACCGAGAGAGTGGCAAAATACATTAAAGAAAATTATCTTAATGATATGAAGTGATTCCATATTTGCAGCAATGTCGGGCGGATGAAAGGACAAAGCGTTCAGATAAGGAAACGCATTGCAGATCAAGATGGAACAAAGAAAGTACAAAAGGAGTCAGAGGGAGAAAACACATTTCAGATAAGAGACAGAACAGGGAAGGAACAGATGAAACTTATAGAAGAGACGAGAACCATAAAGCGGACCGTGTTGTTCCTGCGAGGGCATATGAGTAGGCTGGTAGAATGGTTCCTGTGGGGAGATAAAAGCAAGATGGCAGAGTTGCTTAGGCGGGGACATGTAAACAGACTGGCAGTGCTCCTCATTCTGGTGGCAGGAGGGCTGGCAGCAGCGTTTTCCCTTCCGGGGACGGCAGTGCCGGCGCAGGCGAAAGCGGTCACCACAGTCAAAAAGAAGCAGAACATCCGGATGAAAAAACTGACGCCGGCGCTCAAAAGAAAAATCGCCGCCACAACTCCGGCGGAACCGGCGGACAGCGACCTCACACTCCGGTATCCGGCGGCAAGGATCACCACGGCGAGATTGCCCCAGGGCTATACCCACGATGATATGTATTATTATTACATTTCCCAGCTGGCAAACACCGGAAAGCACAAAAATGACCTGCGGGTCACCCGCATAAAATACAAAGGTCCGGGGAAGTATAGCGTAGACTACATGACGCTGAAACAGTTCGGTCACGGAACCAATCTGGACTGCGTGACGAAAGACGGCGTCACCTGGCTCTGGACCGGCGGCGATGCCGGCAGCGGGGGGAATACCACGACCATCACCTGCTTTCCATTTCAGGCAGGCGCGGTGCTGCGCCGCCACGGGCAGTACACATACCGCATCCCCATCGCCGGAAGCAGCGGCTACGCGACAAACTGTTATCCCGCCATCAGCGCCGACGGCACGGAGCTGGCGGTGCGCTTTACCAGCGGTGACAGACAGCAGTTCCAGATTTACGAGCTGACGGACGGGACGACCATCCATCCGAAAAAAATTAAGAAAACCGTAAGATTAAAAACCACCCCCGGCGACTTCCAGGGGTTTGACATCTGCGGCACAACCATATATACTCTGGAAGGCAGCAGAAGCAAGAGCGAAATGCGCCAGCTGGGCCGGGCTTCGGACTTCGCCCCGATCCGCATCCGCACCTGGGATTACGGGAGCGGAACGTCCACAGTTCAGAAGATCCGGGGCGCCGGAAGCATAAGCCACCGGGAACCGGAAGGCATACAGGTGGCAGCGGATGGAACGGCGGAAATCATGATCGCCTCCCATTACAAGGAAAAATACACCTGTGTAAATGTGTATGAGGTGCGGTGAGACTTGCAAAAATAAAGAAGATGGCGGAAAGCAGAGAGTTTTTCGTTGTCTTAAAAAAAATTGTATGATATATTGTATGTAAAATTCAGGAGAAAAAATGTATCATTTATCTAAAATGAAAACAGGAGGAATATGTTATGAAAGGTATTATCCTGGCCGGTGGCTCAGGGACAAGATTGTACCCGCTGACAAAGGTGACCAGTAAGCAGCTGCTGCCGATTTATGACAAACCGATGATCTACTATCCGATGAGTGTCCTGATGATGGCGGGCATCCGGGATATTCTCATTATCTCCACACCGATGGACACACCGCGCTTTGAGGCGCTTCTCGGCGATGGTCATCAGTTCGGCGTGAACTTAAGTTATGCAGTACAGCCAAGCCCGGACGGACTGGCACAGGCATTTATCATCGGGGAGGAGTTCATCGGAGAAGACTCCGTTGCCATGGTGCTGGGAGATAATATTTTCCACGGACATGGTCTGAAAAAACGTCTGCGGGCAGCGGTGGAGAGAGCGGAAAAGGATTCCGGCGCTACCGTATTCGGCTACTACGTGGACGATCCGGAGAGATTCGGTATCGTAGAGTTCGACAAAGAGGGCCGGGCCATCTCTATCGAGGAGAAACCGGAGCACCCGAAGAGCAACTACTGTGTGACCGGTTTATATTTCTATGATAATCGTGTGGTAGAGTATGCCAAGAATCTGAAACCGTCTGCCAGAGGAGAGCTGGAGATCACAGACTTAAACCGCATTTACCTGGAGAATCAGGAGCTGCATGTGGAGCTGCTGGGACAGGGCTTTACCTGGCTGGATACCGGAACCCACGAGAGCCTCGTGGATGCCACGAACTTCGTAAAGACTGTGGAACAGCACTCACACAGAAAGATTGCCTGCCTGGAAGAGCTGGGGTATATCAACGGCTGGATTGGCGAGAAAGAGATGCTGGAGACCTACGAGATCATGAAGAAAAACCAGTATGGACAGTATCTGAAAGACGTGTTGGATGGAAAATATCTGGATTAACTGGTTGTCCGCAGGGACAGCGCGATATGCGGCAGGATGCATGGATTTTTACCTGCTGTAAAAAAGATTAACCATAAATATATTATAGATAAAGAGGAAAAATATCATGACAATTATTGTGACCGGCGGAGCCGGATTTATCGGAGCAAACTTTGTATATCTTGAGTTAAAAGAACATCCGGAAGACCGGATCGTCTGCATTGACAAGCTGACATACGCAGGCAATCTGGAGACACTGAAGGATGCCATGGAGAATCCAAACTTCCGTTTTGTGAAGATGGACATCTGTGACAGAGAGGCTGTCTTTAACCTCTTTGAGGAGGAAAAACCGGATATCGTTGTAAACTTTGCGGCAGAGAGCCACGTGGACCGTTCCATCGAGGATCCGGGCATCTTCCTGCAAACCAATATCATCGGTACGCAGGTGATGATGGACGCCAGCCGCAAGTACGGCGTAAAACGGTATCACCAGGTATCCACCGACGAAGTGTACGGCGACCTGCCTCTGGACCGCCCGGATCTCTTCTTTACGGAGGAGACGCCGCTTAAAACCAGCAGCCCGTACAGCTCCTCCAAGGCAGGAGCAGACCTTCTGGTCAATGCGTACCACCGGACATTTGGTCTGCCGACGACCATTTCCAGATGCTCCAACAACTATGGACCATATCAGTTCCCGGAGAAGCTGATCCCGCTGATGATCGCCAACGCGCTGGCAGATAAACCGCTCCCGGTATACGGCGAGGGACTGAATGTCCGCGACTGGCTCTATGTGGAAGACCACTGTAAGGCCATCGACCTGATCATCCGGAAGGGAAAAGTCGGTGAGGTTTATAACATCGGCGGCCACAATGAGATGAGAAATATTGATATCGTAAAGATCATCTGTGAGGCTCTGGGCAAACCGGAATCTCTCATCACCCATGTCACTGACCGGAAAGGCCATGACATGCGTTACGCCATCGACCCGGCCAAGATTCACAGAGAGCTCGGCTGGCTTCCGGAGACCATGTTTAAGGACGGTATCAAAAAGACGATCCAGTGGTACCTGGACAACAAAGAATGGTGGGAGAGAATCATCTCCGGCGAGTATCAGAATTATTACGCATCCATGTATGGCGAGCGTTTAAAAGACGCCGAATAATATAGCAGTTTTATGCCCTATTTTATCAAGATTATTCAGCCAAAGCTGAGGATCCCGCTGCGTCAGCAGCGAAAAAACAACGCAAGTTGCGGATCCGAAGTGTCTGGCTGAATCGTTGATTTTTTAAGATAGGGCTTTCACTGCGTTAAGAGATAAAAAACAGGAGGCAGAAATGAAAGTATTTGTTACAGGAGTCAGAGGACAGCTTGGCTATGATGTAGTAAATGAACTGGAAAAACGGGGACACGAGGCTGTCGGCGTGGATATTGAAGAACTGGATATCACCGACGCGGCCGCTGTGGAAAAAATGATAAAAGAGATAGCACCGGACGCCGTGATCCACTGTGCGGCCTGGACCGCCGTAGACGCGGCAGAGGACAATGTGGACAAATGCCGTCAGGTCAATGCGAACGGAACGGAAAATATCGCGAAGGTTTGCAAAGAGCTGGACTGCAAGATGATGTACATTTCCACCGATTACATTTTCGATGGCAAGGGCACCCGGCCATGGGAGCCGGACGACCCGGTGACCACGCCGTTAAACGTCTATGGACAGACAAAATATGAGGGAGAGCTCGCCGTGCGGGCAAATGTACAGAAGTTCTTCATCGTCCGCATCGCCTGGGTATTCGGCAAGGGCAAGAACTTTATCAAGACGATGCTGAACCTGGCGAAGACCCACGACCATCTGACCGTGGTCAACGACCAGTACGGCACGCCGACCTACACTTACGATCTGGCAAGACTGCTGGTGGATATGATCGAGACAGACAAATACGGCAATTATCACGCGACCAACGAGGGCGGCTACATCACCTGGTATGATTTTGCCTGCGAGATCTTCCGTCAGGCGGGCGTGGATATTGAAGTGAAGCCGGTGAGCAGCGCGCAGTACGCCGCCAAGGCAAAACGGCCGGAAAACAGCCGGATGAACAAGCAGAAGCTGGTCGACAACGGCTTTACTCCTCTGCCAACCTGGCAAGACGCGCTGGGGCGTTATCTGAAGACGCTGGATGAGGAATAGACAGATGGAAGGAAAGCAGCACGTATTTATCGTCGGCTCCAAGGGAATCCCGGCGTCCTACGGCGGATTTGAGACCTTTGTAGAGAAGCTGACCCAATACAAAAAAAGCCCCCGGATTCAGTACCATGTGGCGGTGCTATCAGACCACACAGGGGAATACATGCACAACGGGGCGCGATGCTTCTGCGTGAAGGTGCCGGACATCGGCAGCGCGAAGGCCGTGTACTATGACGGCGCGGCGCTGGACGCCGGCATCGCCTACTGCAAAAAACATCCGGAGATCCGGCGACCGATATTTTACGTCCTCGCCTGCCGGATCGGACCGTTTATCCCTTACTACAGGAAGCAGATCCATGCGCTGGGCGGAAAGCTCTTCGTCAATCCGGACGGCCATGAATGGAAGCGGGCAAAATGGAACGCCGCCATCCGGCGGTACTGGAAACATTCCGAAAAGGGAATGGTGCGAAACGCGGACCTACTGGTCTGCGACAGCAAAAATATCGAAAAATATATCCGGAAAGAATATGCGAAATACAAACCGAAGACGACCTTTATCGCCTACGGCTCCGAGAGCAGTCCTTCTGTGCTGGGCGATAAAGAGGAAACCTGGCTGCACTGGTGTCAGGAACATCATGTGACGCCGGGCGATTACTATCTGGTCGTGGGAAGATTCGTCCCGGAAAATAATTATGAGACGATGATCCGGGAGTTCATGCGGGCAAAGACGGAGAAAAGCTTTGTGCTGGTGACCAACGTGAGCGACAAGTTTCTGGCGGAGCTGGAGAAAAAGACCGGCTTTGGCAGCGACCGGCGGATCAACTTCGTGGGAACCGTCTATGACCAGGAGCTCCTGAAAAAAATCCGGGAAAACGCCTACGGCTACTTTCACGGACACGAGGTGGGCGGCACCAACCCAAGCCTTCTGGAAGCGCTCAGCCTGACCAAACTGAATCTTCTGCTGGGCGTGGGATTCAACCGCGAGGTAGCCGGCAAAGCGGCACTCTACTGGTCCAAAAAACCAGGAAGCCTTGCCGGGTTGATCGAAAAAGCGGACGCCATGACACAGGAAGAAATCGAGGCTTACGGCGAAAAGGCGAAAGCAAGGATACAGAGCGCCTACACCTGGGACAGTATCGTGGAGAAATATGAGAAACTGTTTCTGGAAGATAAATAAGAGATAATAAAGGAGAATATCTGAAATATGGAGAGAGAAGAAACGATTGATTTAAAAGATCTATGTTATCACCTTCTGCTGCGATGGAGAGCCATCATTGCCGTCGGGCTGATTTTTGCCATCCTGGGCGGAATCTACGGAGCAGTGAGCTCCTACCGGGCGGTGAAGACCGCGGAGGCACAGCTGGCACAGACCAGCGAGGAGACCGATTATTCACAGTATGAGGCAAACCTGTCGGAGGTAGAGATTGAGCAGGTTGACAATGCGGTGGAAGAATATATCCGTTATGAGGAAAAATATGAGGAATCAAAAGAATATTATGAATCCTCCATAAAAATGCAGCTCAATCCAAATGAAGTCGTGACCGACGAGGCAATCTACCGGATCACAGGCCATGAGAGCACAAAAGAGATCCTGGAATTATACAGAGAGAAATTGCTGACTGAAGAACTCTGCCAGCAGATGATCGAGGCCAACGGCTGGGATATAGAAGACACGAAATATGTGCGGGAGCTCATTTCCATTTCCAGAATTTCTGTGGAAAACAGTCTGGGTGCGGAGATTGAGTACCAGAACGACGCCGGTCTGGCACGTACCAGTCTGGATATCGATGATGATAACTCTGATCTGTTGTCTATCCGGGTAATGGCTGCCACAGAGGAAGAAAGCCATGCGATCATCCAGTTGCTGCAGGACGCCATGCCGGCAGTCACAGAAGAACTGCAGGAAGAATATGGACAGTTTGGCATGGAGATGATCGATGAATCTGTGCAGACAGGTGCGGACAGCGCTTTACTGGCAGCGCAGCAGAGTGTAGTCAAAGAGATCAATAATATCAGTAACCTGATGAAAGCGCAGGATGACCCGCTTACAGAGGAACAGAAAGAGTATTTTAATGTGAAACTGGCAGATGCCAAGATGGATGAGACTGTGGCAGAAGAACCGGAAGCAGTACAGGAACCGGCAGTCGTTGTGCCATCCATGCAGTATATCAACCTGAAGGAGATCATCCTGGGCGCTATCGTGGGAGTCTTTCTGGTATGTTTCTATCTGGCCTGCCGTTATGTGATGAACGGTCGTCTGAACACCCCGGCGGTGTTGACGGAGGAATCAGGAAATACGCTGCTTGGAACAGTCTACACAGAGAGAAAGAAGAGACGGTTTGGCAACGGTATCGATGCGCTGATCATCCGTTTATTTAAGGGAAGAGAACTCGCCTTTGGAGAGAATGAGAGACTGCAGATGATCGGGGCTTCCATTCAGGCGGCAGTCCGCAAGGACTCTATAAAAAATCTTTACCTTTCCAGCACCGTGAAAGACGCGGAGACGGAAAGACTGCTTGCCAAGATTGAAAAACAGATAGCAGGTGATGAAGTGAATGTTCGCGGAGGAGAATCTATTCTGCATTCCGCCGAATCACTGGAGCAGCTCACCCTGTCGCAGGGAGCGGTCTTTGTGGAGCAGATCGGCAGCTCCTTCACACAGGATGTCTGGGAAGAAATACAGATCTGCCGGAAAAACGGCATTCCGATTCTCGGATTTGTCATTGTGGATACCCTGGATTATTAAGAGAGTTCTCTTCTCATTGCTGCTGTGATGATGGAATAAAGAAATTGTCATAGCCGACATGTCGATGATAAAGAAACCGATACAATTGAGATGATAGAGAGATAACCGGAAGGATGAAAAAACTGGTTTTAAAACAGGAGGATGAAAAAAATGGGACAGATTAAAGTAGAAAAATGCCCGATCGAGGGATTATATGTCATCGAGCCGACAGTACACGGCGATGACAGAGGATACTTTATGGAGACATACAACCAGAACGACATGCATGAGGCAGGGCTGGATATGGTATTCGTTCAGGACAACCAGTCCATGAGCAAAAAAGGTGTGCTCCGGGGCCTGCATTATCAGAAAGAGTACCCGCAGGGAAAACTGGTGCGCGTCATCAAGGGCGCTGTCTTTGACGTGGCAGTGGACCTACGTGTACACAGCAAAACCTACGGACAGTGGTTCGGCGTGGAGCTGACAGAGGAGAACAAAAAGCAGTTCTACATCAGCGAAGGCTTCGCTCACGGATTCCTTGTGCTCTCTGATGAGGCAGAATTCTGCTACAAATGTACGGACTTCTACCATCCGGGCGACGAAGGCGGCCTGGCATGGAACGACCCGGACATCGGTATCCAGTGGCCGCAGCTCTGTGGAGAATACAAGGGAACTCCGTCAGCGGAAGGGTATCATCTGAAAGATGGAACACCGCTGAACCTGTCGGAGAAAGATCAGAAATGGCAGGGATTTAAAGACACCTTTAAGTTTGACAGGTAAAATGATGGCGAAAGAAGAACGTGAAAAAGCACTTCCCGGCATCCTGATCTGCATGGCCACCTATAGCGGGGCTGCGTATCTGGAACAACAGCTGGAATCCCTGCGCAGGCAGACCTGCCGGGACTTCCTCCTGTTTGTTCATGATGACGGTTCCACCGACGGCACCATGGAGATTCTCAAAAGCTGGGAAAAAAGCGGCAAACTGAATATGGTCGTGCTGGATGACGGAGTCTGTTTCCACAGCTCTTCCGACAATTTTGTACATTTGCTCGTACAGGCAGAAAAGCGCTGGGGAGAGTTCGATTACTATATGTTCTGCGATCAGGACGACGTGTGGAAAGACGACAAGATCGCGATGACGTTAAAGCGGATGAAGCAGGCGGAAAAGAAATACGGGGCGCCGATTCTCGTGCATACCGACCTGGAGGTCGTAGACGCAGATCTGCAGCCTGTCGCGCCATCCTACCTGCAGTACCGTTCCATCAATCCGTACATCACGAAACTGAACCGCATGCTGATCCAGAATGTCGCCACCGGCTGCACGATGATGTGGAACCAGGCGCTCAATCAGCGACTGCGCTGGGAAGACGCCCGTCCGGCCATGCACGACTGGTGGATCTCACTGACAGCGGTTCTCTTCGGTCGTATCGTTTATCTGGATAAGGCAACGATCCGTTACCGGCAGCACGGCGGCAATGTGGTGGGCGCGACGAAGGTAAACTCAGTCGCCTTTATCCTGCGCCGGCTCTCCAACCTGCGCTATGTGCGGATGAAGTTCCGTCAGTCAGCGCAGCAGGCGGAAGATTTGCTGAAAAGGTATGGGGCAGACTGTACCCCGGAAGAAAGAAAACTTTTGGGACAGTTCTCGCGATTATATAAAGTCAGCAAAATAAAACGGACGTATCTGGTGATGAAGTACCGCTTCTATAAACAGTCTCCGATACAGATCATCGGGGAGCTGCTGTTTATATGATGCAGAGAAGCATGGCATACAGGGAAAGCACAAGTGTTAATCGCATGCAAAGCGGACAGGGTACTGAGTGACAGAAGAATCAGATGAAGAGGAAGAGAGGAAATTATGCGTTCCATTTTTTCGGTGGTAAAGAAAGGTTTTATATATGTACGGAAAAATGGCTTATATAAAACCGGCAGAAAAGCAGTCAGAAAAATAGCGTTTGCCAGAAAATATGAACGATGGATTGCGCACTGTGAAAATGTAGATGAAGAGCAGATTCGTCACGATATAGATAGTTTTCAATATCGTCCTTTGTTTTCTGTCTGTATTCCGGTGTATAATGTGGAAGAAAAATGGCTGAGAAAATGTGTTGCCTCTGTTGAGAACCAGTATTATGAACATTGGCAGCTTTGTCTGGCAGATGACTGTTCCACAGACCCGCGGGTCAGGGATATATTAAAAAAGTATGAGCAGAAGGATTCTCGAATACAGGTCGTATATCGAACGGAAAACGGTCATATATCACGGGCCACCAATTCTGCTTTGCAGATAGCAAAGGGAGATTTTGTTGTCTTGATGGATAACGATGATGAACTGGCGCCACATGCTTTGTATGAAGTGGCGCGGGTTCTGCAGGATAATAGAAATCTGGATGTTCTGTACAGTGATGAAGATAAAATAAATGAAAAAGGGAAAAGGAGTAATCCTCATTTTAAGCCAGATTATTGTCCGGATACTTTGTTGTCCAATAATTACATTTCGCACCTTACCGTATATCGAAGGCGGATCGTAGAGGAGGCAGGCGGTTTTCGGACAGGCGTAGAAGGGGCGCAGGATTATGATTTGCTGCTTCGGGTAACGGAACTGACAGACCGTATCGGTCATATACCAAAAATTCTTTATCACTGGCGTGCTATCTCTGGTTCCACTGCATTGGATGGGGGAGAGAAAGGATATGCCTATCTGGCAGGTAAGAAAGCGTTGGAGGATGCGATAAAGCGTCGGGGATATCATGCCAGAGTGACAGAGACCAGAAACAGTCCGTGTTATAATGTGAAGTTTCTTCCAGTGAATCGACATTTCATATCTGTTATCCTGATGCCGGAAAAAGAAAAAGCTGCAGAGAGATGTCTGCAGTCTGTTTTTGCAAATACATCGAATCAGAGTTTTGAGATTCTTTTTATAGAAAATGCGATAAATAAGAAAATAATAGGAACTTTGTTCCGTCGATATAGAGAAATCATGGAGTGTTGTGTGGTAAAATCCCAAGGTGTGGAGAAAACGACAACTCTTAAAAATAAAGCAGTGCGACAGGCAAAGGGAGATTTGCTGCTGTTTTTAAACCCAGATTTGGAAATCAGAACAAAACAATGGCTGCAGCTGTTAGCTGGAGAAGCAGAAAGAGATTCCATCGGAGCGGTCGGCGCCAAATTGTTGGGGCCGGATAATCGAATTCGGCAGGCAGGACAGTACCTTGATGGAAAATGTATATACAGAGCGGTTGGCAGAGGAAGAGAGGAAGAAGACAGCGGCTATATGTATTATCTGAGTATGCGGAGAAATTACAGTGCGGTATCCGGAGACTGCCTGATGGTAAAAAAGCAGACTTTTGAAGAAGCGGGAGGCTTTGATGAAAGCCTGGACAATGTGTTTTGCAGCGTAGATCTTTGCCTGAAGCTTCGGCAAAAAGGATATCGTAATTTATTTCTGCCAGATGTAGTGCTGCGTTATAGTTCTTCAGAAAAGACTTTTCAGAAAAAAAGTAAAAAAGAAAACAATCAGGAAATATCCTATATGAGGAAAAAATGGGGAAAAGAATTATCAAAAGATCCCTGTAACAGCAGATGGTTTTCTCTGGATTCCATCCGATTATAAATATAGTAAATGCATATGGATGATTAATACAGTTTAACAAAGGAGCAGACAATGAATATCGTTAAATTTTTTCAAAATCTATATGAAAATCGAAAACTCATTGGTAATCTGGCAAAAAATGATTTTAAGACCAGATACGCTGGTTCCTATCTGGGGATCATGTGGGCTTTTATCCAGCCGATTGTAACTATTTTGGTATACTGGTTTGTTTTTACCGTTGGATTAAAATCCGGAACAGTGGATGATTTCCCATTTGCTTTATGGCTGATGGCGGGCATCATTCCATGGTTTTTCTTTCAGGATGCTTTAAATAGTGGTACTCTTGCGTTGGTGGAATACAGCTATCTGGTAAAAAAAGTGGTATTTAAGATTGATATCCTTCCGGTAGTGAAGGTTTTATCCGCTTTATTTGTACATGTCTTTTTTATATTTTTCGTAGTGGTAGTGTATGCATTGAATGGATATATGCCGACGGCATATACGCTTCAGGTATTTTACTATTCATTTTGTCTGATCTGCCTGGTAACCGGTATGGTGTATTTTACCAGCGCGATCATGGTTTTTTTCAGAGATTTGAATCAGTTAATCAATGTCGTACTTCAGGTTGGAATCTGGATGACGCCAATCATGTGGAACATACAGATTCTTCCACAAAAATTCCATTGGATTTTCAACTTAAATCCTGTGTACTATGTGGTAATGGGATACAGAGATGCGTTTATTTATCATGGAGTATTCTGGAACAGACGGGAAACAACCATCTACTTTTGGGTGGTGACGATATTTATGTATATCGTCGGCACAAAAATATTTAAGAGTCTGCAGGTACATTTTGCTGATGTATTATAGGAGGAAGGATAATGAGCGAGTATGCAATTGACGTACAGAACGTCAGTAAAATATACAAATTATATGACAGATCCAGAGATCGTCTGGCAGAGGCATTGCATCTGACGAAAAAGAAACTCTCCAAAGATCACTATGCCTTAGATCAAATCAGTTTTCAGGTAAAAAAGGGAGAGACTGTAGGTATCATCGGGACCAACGGTTCCGGAAAATCTACAATCTTAAAAATTATCACCGGCGTTCTGAATCCAACGGGAGGTAAAGTGGACATTGATGGAAGAATCTCTGCTCTGCTGGAACTGGGAGCCGGTTTCAACATGGAATATACCGGAATAGAAAATGTCTACTTAAATGGCACGATGATCGGATTTTCAGAAGAAGAGATCAAGGCGAAACTGGACAGCATTCTGGAATTTGCGGATATCGGAGATTTTGTTTATCAGCCGGTGAAGACTTATTCCAGCGGTATGTTTGTTCGTCTTGCTTTTGCGGTTGCCATTAATATCGACCCGGAAATATTGATCGTTGATGAGGCACTATCCGTGGGTGATGTCTTCTTCCAGGCAAAATGTTATCACAAATTTGAAGAGTTTAAAAAAGAAGGAAAGACGATTGTCATCGTCAGTCACGATTTAAGCAGTATCAGCAAGTATTGTGACCGGGTTATCCTTTTGAATAAAGGACACAAGCTGGCAGAAGGTGAACCGAAAAAGATCGTAGATCTGTATAAGAAGCTGCTGGTCAACCAGCTGACAGATGATGATTTGGAGGATTATAACAATGGTCAGGGTGAAGACGACCAGGAAAAGAAAAAGCAGGAAAATCCTTCAGAAGAAAAGAAAGAACAAAAGCAGATTAATATACAGGCCATGACGCCGGAACTTGCGGAGAAAAAAGGAAAACTGTGGAAAGAATTTATAAACGAGAATCCACAGACGATTGATTACGGAACAAGAGAAGTAGAAATTATAGATTACTGCATTATAGATGAAAATGGATATATCAGCGATAATATTGAAAAAGGTGCAGAATATACCGTCAAATTTAAAGTACATTTCAATGAAACGGTGAATGAGCCAATTCTGGCGTTTACGATTAAAGACATCAAAGGTACAGAAGTGACGGGAACAAATACCATGTATGAAAAGATAGACTTCGAATCAGAAAAAGGACAGACCTGTGTGGTCAGCTTTAAACAGAAAATGAACCTTACAAAAGGGGATTATCTGATTTCGTTTGGATGTACCGGGTTCAGAGACGGTAACTTTACAGTGTATCACCGTAAATATGATGTGATGAACTTACTGGTTATCGCGGATAAAGAAAACGTTGGATTTTTTGATATGTTTTCTGAAGTTACTGTCGATTAAGGAGAAAACGAGAATTAATTTATGAGGAGCTGTCATGAATAATCAGGAAAGAATCGGGAAGGTTACACTGGATTATCAATTTTATCCAGGACAGGATTTTTACTCAGAAGGCAATATTGAAGATAAATTGTTAAAGCTTGCTGAGGAAAAAAATGAAAAAGAGTTATATACATTAATTAATACAGAAAATAAATGGGAATATTTGTATCATTTTTCTCAGTTCAGAAAAAATATTGTTAATTGGATTCCTTTTAAGGATAATGCCAAAGTTCTGGAAATCGGTTCTGGCTGTGGCGCTATAACTGGTGCGCTTGCTGAAAAAGGTGGTCAGGTGGATTGTGTGGAATTATCCAGAAAGAGAAGCCTGATTAATGCCAACAGAAACCGTAATTACGAAAATGTCACAATAAAAGTAGGAAATTTTGAGGAAATCGAGCCGTATCTTGATGCAGATTACGATGTGATCACTTTAATCGGAGTGTGGGAATATGCAGGGGTTTATCTGACAGCAGACGAGCCATTTGGAACTTTTTTGGATCTGCTCAGGAAACACATCAAAGACGACGGCAAAATCATTATTGCGATTGAAAACAGATTCGGATTAAAATATTGGGCAGGATGCCGGGAAGATCATACGGCAAAGTTTTTTGAAGGCCTGGAGGGATATACAGACTCAAATAGCGCCGTCACCTTCGGAAGAAATGAGATGATAAAGCTATTCAAAGAAAAGAATTATTATTATCAGTTTTATTATCCGTATCCGGATTATAAAATACCTTTTCAGATTTTTTCGGATGAGTATTTACCACAGCGCGGCATGCTGGGGGATAATAACAAAAATTTTGATAACAGCAGAATGGTGTTGTTTGATGAAGAAAAGGTTTATAACTCAATTATAGATAACGATATGTTCCCATTCTTTTCAAATTCATTCCTGGTAACATTAAGTAAAAACAGTCTGGATAACGAAGAAAGAGTGATTTACTCTAAATTTTCCAATGAACGTGTAGAGAATTTTCAAATCCGAACAGACATCATAAAAAATGAGCAGGGAAAAAAGATTGTCAGAAAAATACCGTTGGACAGTGAGGCGGTGACCCATGTGCAAAATATTTTTGATCTATACCAGACCCTGCAAAAAAATAATCAGAATAAGGATATTATTTTTAATGTATGTGAAAAAGAGGCAGACTGTGTCAGATTTGAATATGTCGAGGGAGAAAATGTAGAAGAAACCCTGCGGAAATTGCTGTTACAGGGAAGAGTAAAGCAAGCAGATAACCTGATTGATGAAATTGTAAATTGGGTTCATGATATGACCAATACAACTTTTACTGAAACAGAAGAATTTCGGAATGTTTTTGGAGAGTGTTCTTTAGAAGGTGTTCCTGCTGTGAATGGAGCAGACATAGATATTACTTTTGGTAATATTATCTGTCAAAACGGAAAGTGGAATATATTGGATTATGAATGGACGTATTTATTTCCGGTTCCAACAAATTATATTTTATATCGGTTGCTATACGATCAGGCTTCAGACGAGATAAGGCAATGGGGATTATGTGAAAGGTATGGGATTAGTGATGAAGAACGAAAAATCTATTATCAGATGGAAAGGCATTTTATGGCTGAATATGTCTATAAAGACCGATACGTTTTATCAGGATCTCAGATCATTAAACCGAAATTTATCATTAATGAAGATGTTTTGAGAAAAAATATAGAAAGTGGCTCTGCAGTTAAAGTATACTATGATTACGGAGATGGTCTGTCAGAAATGAACGTCAGCTATTTTCCTTGTAAAACAGAAGGAAACAGCAGTATTGACATACCGATCAATGATAAGACCGTACACTTACGCATAGACCCTATGGAATGTTCCGGTATTGTACATCTGGAAAATGTGAAGGCCTACGTAGATAAAGAAGAATATGCAATAGAATACAATGTGAATGGTGTGGCATCCAGTAACCAATATTTTGTATATGATACCGAAGACCCATGGATTTATTTCCCAAATATAAAACCCGGGACAACAAGCATTCATCTGAATATCAGAATAGATAAAGTTTCCAGAGAATTGATTGATGAAGTGGTCAGACAAAATAAGGAGTTGAAAAAAGAGAGAGAAATCAAAGTATATTATGATTATGGTCAGGGATTCTCAGAGAAACATACAGCGTCATTCTTCTATGCTTCGCCACAAAATATTGTTGTCGATATCCCGATAACAGAAACAGTTTCTGCCATAAGAATAGACCCTATGGAAGCTGCGGGTGTGGTACAGATGAATAAAATATCAGCTGTGGCCGGAGAAAAGGAATACAAACCTGACTATCGTGTAAACGGCAATGAGTTAGGCAATCACTGTTATATCTATGCCACAGAGGATCCATGGATATTTATAAATGATCTGAAAAAGGGTACCAATTGTGTTCATATTGAAATGGGTGTCGGAGTGATGGCTCCTGATTTGGCAGAAAGTATTTCCAGAAGCTGCAGGACAAATATCAAAAAAATTCAAGATAATATAGTGAACGCAGTGAGAAGAACACGAGGGAAAAAATGAGCAAAATAAAAAGTATTTTAAAAAAGAGTATCAAAGGATTAAAAATAACTGTAAAAGAGGGACCGTCAGTTACCCTGTATGCTTTAAATGAGAGAAAAAACAGGATGCTTGCGGGAAAAAATGAATATGAAAAATGGATCGAGCAAAATGAAAAATATATAATGCAAACATCTGCTTTGCAGGCATTGAGATAATTTGCCAGGCGTTTTGCTGCCTTATCTTCCTGCAGGCGT
>DXGQ01000037.1 GCA_019113845.1 Candidatus Anaerobutyricum avicola | reverse complement strand
GCTCTTTCTTCCCCTCGGCCCAGAGAATACTGCCCTGCCAGGTGCCGTGCTGTTTGTCCAGCACCTTGATGAGGAAGGTCTGCTCCTGTTTATATCCTCTCGCCCGCACTTCCCAAAACCCCTTTCTGTCGCAAAAGTGTAATAGTTTTCAAAATTCTTACGAACAGTCTAACCCCCCATTACAGAAAGCATTACACTTTCCCGTTTTTTGAAATTTTTTTATAAATTTTTTGTGAACTAGTTTATATTTATAAATTTTTGTATTTTTGGAGGTTTTTTCTTTATGCACTTTATACAAATAAATTACATCCCACAGAGGAGATGACCGCTGCCAACACGATCTTCCACAGCAAATGTATGTCTTTTTTCTGCTCGATGGCGAAAACCAGTACGATGATGAGCAGAGTGATGATGGATAGTATCGTCATGCTCAGTCCGCCGCCGGCGATCTCGAGGATGCCGGATAAGTACAGGGACAATGCCACGTTGAGCAGCAGGCCGGAGATGATCGGGCGGATAAAGTGTTTGACCACCGCGAAGATACGGAGATTTTCGTATTTATCGTATATCATCCGGACGACGATGACGATGGCGCCGGAGGCTGCCACGCTGCAGGCGAAGCCGCAGATGGCCATGAAGAGACCGAGGGTCACGGAGCCGCTCTGCTGGTATCCGAGGACGTAGCCACAGCCGGACAGAATCTTGCAGAGAATGGAGCCCGGCAGGGCGTTGGCAACGGAGACGATGTTCTGATAAAAGTCATGGTAGCCGATCATGCCGCTGTCCACGAACATTCCCTGGGCCACAGACAGGTAGGCGTCGCCTCCACCGAAGGAGAGGACAGAAGACAGGAATCCGTCGCCGATATATCTTGCTACTCCCGGCAAGGAAATGATGGCCGGGAAGGATAAGATCACGGTAAATAAGCCCCAGCATATGAGGGAAATAGTCAGTGCCTTTCCGGCAAATGCCCGTTTCTGGCTACTGTCCATCAGTGTCTGTACCATGCCGATGATGGAGAGGAGGATCATCAGTCCGACCAGGAAAGGCTGCAGCATCTCCGGAATGATGTGCGCCTCTCCGGCGCACAGAAAGTACAGCAGGGCGATAAACAGGGCGGGGATTGCCCGTTTTTTGTCCCGCGGCTGTCCTTTCGTAAACAGGATGACGAAGAAGGCCGCTCCCAGTATCTGGATGGTGGAGATACCGAATATCGGTGTGATGGACAGACCGAGAATCCGGTAAATGCTTGCCTCTCCGGAGAGAAGGAAGACGCCCATCATGATGATCAGGTACAGAATCATCTCACTCTTGTCTTTCGCCTGCTGCAGGGTGCCGGTGCAGTATTTGATCAGCGTCAGTATAATATAAGCAGAAATACCTACTGCCAGATAGCTGATCTGCGTCTTTACCGACGCGCCGGCGCTGGAGAAGAGAACGAGAAAGAGCACCGTCAGGAAGGCGCCGGGAAATGCCATGGCGGAGGCTGCCGCCATCATGCCCCGGTTGCCATCGGTCTGGTAGCCGATCCCGCTGGCGATCTCCACCGGGAGGGCTCCCGGCGTGATGCTGGCGATCATTACTTCATTGTTAAATTGTTCTTCGGTCACGATCTTGTTTTTTTCTACGATCTCCTCTTCTATAACAGGAATGAGGGCGGTACCGCCCCCAAATCCTATAAAGCCAATCTTCAGCATGGTCGTGATCATTGACATAAACTTTTTTGTGTTCATCGTTGATGCCTCGTAGATTTTTATACTGCTTTTCATTTGTAACGTCGACTGCGCTACTGTTCATCTTTGCCGGAAATATGACGCATCTTTCTCTTGAGTCTGTAGAAGAAGACGTCCTCCCGCAGCTCTTTGATCATTTTTTCCAGCTCTTTTTTATCCTTTTTGTTCTCCCGCTCTCTCTGGTCTGCCAGTTTGCGCATCTCCATATTTTCCCGTTTCAGGTCGACCAGTTCATTTTTGAGAAGCAGGTTCTCTGTCCGAAGCGCATGGATCCGGTTGTCTGTCGTCTCGATTTTTCTGGTTGTCTCTTCCATGTCTTCGATGTCTCTGTGCTGGTTTAAGATGACCTCGCTGACCGTCTCGAACTTTTCTTCTTCCTCCGGTGTGATGCCCTGCTCTTCCATTTCCTGGCGTCTTTCCAGCTCAAACTCTGCCGCGTACTGTTTGACAGCGTCAATCCGGCTCTCTTTGAGCCGTTTCATATCCTGTGTCATCTTGTCGATGCACTCCTGCTGTCTTACGACCACATCGGCGAAGTAGCGGATGATATCCTCATACATGAACCGGTTTTCCGGCGTCCAGCATTCGCCTTCTTTGATCTTCGTGTCAAACAACGGCTCATCCTGGTGCAGGTATTCTTTCGCGATGGACTCATTACATTTCTCATAGCGTTTGAGAAATGCGGTGAGCTCTTCTTTGGAGAACATGGTAAAGTTGTTCTCCGGGTCTTTTAATTCTTCACAGGCCATGGCTGCGTTTCTCATAAAAGCGACAACCCGCGGATTGTCCGGGAGCACGGAGTTCACGATCCGCATAATCTCCTGACTGTTTCCGGTGAGAGATTTGTTCGCTTCTGCTTCCGTTATCTGATATTCATCTTTATATTCCAATCCTACTGCCTCCAAAAAATCAGAAAAAATCGTATTTCCGTTTCCTTTAAATTTGCCCCTCTCAAATACACGGACGATGATATTTTCTTTGCCGATGACCGCGGCGATCTTCTCCAGATGATTATAATAATTCAGAACGATCTTCCGGGTCTTTTTCTTAAAAAACGTCCATTTGATGCAGGCATTGGTGTTCCAGCCTTCTTTTACCTGCTGGCTGAGCCAGGAGATGGCAAGCCCGTCCTGGCGGCGCAGGTAGACGATGACCTTGATATCGTATCCGTGCTCCGCCGCGTCGGCTTTGATCTTCTCCCAGAACTCGAACTTGGAGCCGAGGGAGGCGTGCCAGATATTTTCATCGGAGAGGATAACGTTCGGATATTTCTCAAACTCCCCGTGAATCATGGCAAGACCTCTCTCCCAAAGTTCCTGTTCCATCTCCACATTTTCTGTCTTATCCGGATTAAAGACCCGGCCTACCAGAAAATGTCCGTTCCTGCGGTGGGCCACATGGGGATACACGAAATCCAGAAGCGGATAGCTGTATCCCTTTTCCCGGAAACGCTCCTGATTCTCCACGAAAAACATCTGAATGGATGTGGTCGCCGTCTTCGGCGTTCCCATGTGTATATACAGTGTTGGCATTAAATCTGTCCCTCAATCTGCTTGAGAAGTGCGTCCACGCAATCTTCAAGCGGCATAGCGCTGGTGTCGATCGTCACATCCGGGTGTTCCGGCGCTTCGTACGGGCTGGAAATTCCGGTGAAGTTCGGAATCTCGCCGGCTCTCGCCTTCTTGTATAAGCCCTTCACATCCCGTTTCTCGCACTCTTCCAGCGGAGTGTTCACATATACTTCGATGAAGCTGTCCTCACCGATGATCTCTCTCGCTTTTCTTCTGTCTCTCACATACGGGGAGATGAAGGAAGTGATGACGATCAGACCGGCGTCGTTCATCAGTTTCGCCACCTCGGAGATACGGCGGATGTTCTCGATACGGTCTGCCTCCTTGAAACCAAGGTTCTTGTTCAGACCCATACGGACATTGTCGCCGTCCAGAAGCATGGTATGCTTGCCGAGGGCTGCCAGACGTTTTTCCAGCTCATTTGCCAGAGTGGACTTACCGGAACCGGACAGACCGGTCATCCAGATGGTCTTTGGCTGCTGGCCTTTCTGCTGTGCGCGGAACTCTCTGGTGATATCCATCTCATGCCAGGTCAGGTTATCAGTACGACGCAGAGAATGCATCACAACGCCGCAGGCGGAAGTCATATTTGTGATACGGTCGATGAGGATCAGGGAACCGAGCGCCTGATTCTTTTTGAATTTATCAAAGACGATCTTATCGGAAACGGAGATATCGCAGACCGCGATCTCATTTTTATAAATGGTATCGGCATGCACTTCATTTCCTGTGTTGACGTCGATCTTATATTTGATGTTCATGACAACGGCCGGAACCATCTTCGTGCCGAGCTTTAACAGATAGTTCTTTCCGGCAACCAGATAAGAGTCATCCATCCACAACAGCTCTGCGGTGAACAGATTGCCGACAGCCGGCGCCGTATCTTTTACGAGAACGCATCCTCTGGATACGTCCACCTCACGGTCGAGGGAGATCGTCACAGCGTGACCGGCGTCGGAAGCCTCCACTTCTTTGCCGGCGTCGATGATTCCTTTTACCTCTGCCTTCTCATTGGAAGGAAGCGCGGTGATCTCATCGCCCACGCGGATCTCGCCTGTCTCGATCTGTCCCTGGAATCCACGGAAGGTACGGTCCGGACGGCACACTCTCTGTACCGGCATGGTAAATCCTGTCTCAGACGGATTCTCATGGACGTCGATGTTCTCCAGATAAGTAAGAAGGGACTCGCCCTTGTACCACGGCATGTGGCTGGATTTTACGGTGACGTTGTCGCCTTCTGTGGCGGAGACCGGAAGAATCTTGATGGAGTTGTAATCGTACTCTCCCATCATCATCTTGATCTCTTTCTGGATCTTGTCAAAGCGGTTCTCGTCGTAATGGATGAGGTCCATCTTGTTTACGGCGAAGACAAAGTGCTTGATACCCATCAGAGAGCAGATACGGGTGTGTCTTCTGGTCTGCACCAACACGCCCTGGGTGGCATCCACGAGGATGACCGCCAGATCTGCGAAGGAAGCGCCTACCGCCATGTTTCTCGTATATTCTTCATGACCAGGGGTATCCGCCACGATGAAGGAGCGGTGGTCTGTCGTGAAGTAGCGGTATGCCACGTCGATGGTGATCCCCTGCTCTCTCTCTGCCATCAGGCCGTCCAGCAGAAGGGAGTAGTCGATGGCGCCGCCGCGGGAACCGACCTTACTGTCCAGCTCCAGCGCTTTTTCCTGGTCTGCAAATAATAATTTGGCATCATAAAGCATATGCCCGATCAAGGTGGACTTACCGTCGTCCACACTTCCACAGGTGATAAATTTAAGAAGACTATTCATTTTAGAAGTAACCCTCCCTCTTTCTCTTTTCCATGCTGGCTGCTCCGCCGTCGCTGTCGATGACACGACTGGTACGCTCTGACGATACAGCACTCAGAGTTTCTTCGATGATGGCGTCAAGAGTATCCGCATCGCTCTCGATTCCACCGGTCAGCGGATAACAGCCGAGGGTACGGAAACGGATCTTTCCGTGTTCGATCTTCTCGCCCTCTCTCAGGCGCATTCTGTCATCATCCACCATGATGATGTTGCCGTCTCTTCTCACAAACGGACGGTCTGCGGCAAAGTACAGCGGCACGATCTCAATATTCTCCCGCTTGATATACTGCCAGATATCGGACTCTGTCCAGTTGGAGATCGGGAACACACGCATTTCCTCGCCCTGATGGATCTGGGTATTGTACAGTTTCCACATTTCCGGACGCTGATTCTTCGGATCCCAGGCATGGCTGGAGTTACGGAAGGAGAAAATACGCTCTTTGGCACGGGACTTTTCCTCATCTCTCCGGCCGCCGCCGAAGGCTGCGGTGAATCCATATTTGTCAAGCGCCTGCTTTAACGCCTGCGTTTTCATGATATCCGTGTAGGCTGCGCCGTGGTCAAATGGATTGATCCCCTGTTTTACGCCTTCTTCATTGATGTATTCGATCATATCAAGACCATATTTTTTTGCCGTCTTATCACGGAACTCGATCATTTCTTTAAACTTCCATGTGGTATTTACGTGCAGGAACGGGAACGGCGGTTTTTCCGGGTAAAAAGCCTTTAACGCCAGATGCAGCATAACCGAAGAATCTTTGCCGATGGAATACAGCATGACCGGCTTCTCACATTCTGCCACAACTTCACGCATAATATAAATCGCTTCCGCTTCCAGCGCATCAAGATGTGTCATATCACTCATGATATCATACTCCTATTCTGTAGATTTGATGTAATATATAACAACAGAGGGGAACATGCAGGCTCCCTGCTCTGATATTAACGTTTTCTGAATGCATCGTATTTGTTTTTCATTTTGTAGAACCGGCTGCTCTTTATCTCCGCCAGTTCCCTTCGAAGCGCCTGCACCTCTTCCTGCAGGGCTGCCGCCCGTCTGTTCCGGGTCTCCAGCGCTTCTGCCTGTGTCTGCCTGATGTTCCGGTATGCCCGGAAGTATTCTGCCAGACGTCTCTCCTGCTCCTCAGGCGATACAACAGGAAATGGTTCGATGATCCCTGCTCCTTCTCTGCTGCCGAACCGCCGGTCAAACGGGGTATCCCGGCCGCTCATCGCCTCTCTGCTGATATGGGGCACTCCGCTTTTGTCCAGAAAATCCAGATAACGGCTCAGCCTCTCCGAATGACCGACAAAAAGTTGCCCGTAGTCCGCCTGTTCATAGAGAGAAAATACGCTGGTCTCCTCCGTGACGTCGTTAACCGTTATGTGAGGAATGTGATGGTACTGCGCCAGTTCCTTTACCCGGCAGTCGCCCGCGATGATATAGCACGGCGTTCCAGAAAGGATCGCAGCGATATTGCCGTGAATCCTGCTGCCAAAATTAAAATCTTGTCCGCGAAGGTAAGAAAACCAGGACGGGATGTCCACCACGCCTGCGATCCGGTTCTCCCGCATAAGGGGAGAGGTGAAATGCATCGGATAATCTTCCGGTATCGTTTTCTTGAGCTCTTTGTCAAAGAAAGGCTCGCCCACATACAGTGTCTGAATCTCATCGAGAAGCTGTGTCACAAACACGGAGTGTTCAAACAGCTCTCCCTGCGCCCGCAGGAAACGATACAGCCTCGGGATCTGCGTCGACTTGAAGTTCATAGTCACCTTTGACGCCGGGGTAAGTTCGGTCTTTTGCAGTTCCGGCAGCCGGTCTCCATACATATACATGGACGGACAGCCGATCACGGTGAAATCTTTTTCCGGCACGAAGCCTTTTCTCTTCAGATACTCTGCCGTGATCTCTCCGCGAAGCCCCACCATGGGGGACTTCTCCAGAACGGCACGCGTAAACGCAACGGCCTCGTCATCGTAGCGGAACTTCCATTTGCGGGAGTTCACCTTTCTCGCCATGCCCACGCCGACGACCACACAGGGGATCTTCATCCTCTTTACCAGGTTCGTGAGAATCCGAAGCTCTGCCATGAACGTGATGCGAAATGCATTGGCAAGAGGAATCAGGAACAGGTCGTACTCAGCATTCCACTGCTCCACCTGCTCGTCCGAATAGACTCTGTCTGTGCGGATCGTGGTGATCTCCACATCCTCCGTCATCACCGTCCGGGCAACGCTGGTCTGAAAGATCAGATTGCCGGTATTGTTGCCGATGAGATTATGGAGCAGAATCTCAGAAACATTTTTTCCTCCGTCCAGCGGCATCGCCGAACGCATCAATATCTTCTTCATACGGACTCCTTTTTGCTGTCTGCCACGAGGCCCTTCCTCCTGCCGGAAGCAGTCTTCTCTCTCCCTGATACTGACAGGATTCTCGCTGATTGTTACATAATTATTACACGTTAATTTATTATATATTCAAACTCCTGAAACTGCAAGAAAAATCGTGGCATTGCCCGCAATTATGCTCCCAGAGGCGTCTTTTATTGTTCTCATCCGCCCCAAAAGCGTAGAGCAGAGATTTCTCCGGGACAAGCATCATACCGCTGCTGATGTTCACCCCGACCTGCTCTTCTTCCTTTATTATTTCCAGCAAATCCCTCTGACATTCCAGAGAAACCGTTCCGTCTCCCGGAAAATAAGGCGCCGTCAGAAAAATACCCTGCTGACAGAAATACTTTGCCAGATACTCGTTTAACTGCTCCGAAGCCCGAAAGATCCTCTCGCTGCCGATACCGTCCAGAAAAAAAAGGTCGAGCAGATTATTCTTACCGGTTTCCGACTGATTCTCAGCGACACAGGCCAACTTTCCGCCGGCGGTCAGTCGATCCCCGGCGGCGCAGACCGGCTTCCCACCGCCATCCGGCCGATCCCCGACGGCACAGACTGATCTCCCACCGGCGGCCGGTTGATCTCCGGCATACACCAGGCACACGATCTGCACCCGGCAGGCGTCCACTGCCGGGATGCCCGTCCGGAACACCTTCTCTCCCATCCGGTAACAGACCGTGATATCGGTCTGCTCTTCCGCTCTTTTTGAGAGAACGTCCACCTGTTTTCTTAACTTCCCATCGTCTCTTCCATCCACATGCAGCCGTCTGTACAGCCGCTGCATATCTGTCTTTTTTTCCGGATAAAACCGCGCCATTTTGTCACCTTTTTCTTTCTGTCGCATAATGATATACTATAAGAACTTTTTTGTATTATAGGCACTTTCTGTGGAAGTTACAAGAACGTTTTGTCAATTTTTGTTGTCTTTCAAATGGCTGGATGGTATAATTTCACTATACTGATCACAGAAGAGTCTTGCATATACATAGAGGGAATTACGGACAAATCACTGACCGGAAGAGACAGAAATGGAGGTCTGATCATGAAAAATATGACGATATGTGTGTACGGAGCGGCCAGCGACAGGATCGCCCCCGTATTTGTCACAGAGACAGAGAAGCTTGGAACAGAGATCGCCCGGCGGCATCACCGGATCATCTACGGCGGAGGCGCCAGCGGCGTCATGGGAGCCTGCGCGCGGGGCGCTGCCAGAGAGGGCGGAACGGTCATCGGCGTTGTGCCGGAGTTCATGGATGAGTTTGAGGTCATCAACGACAACTGTACGGATATCATCCGCACCAAGACCATGAGCCAGCGCAAAGATACCATGGAAGACCGCGCCGACGCTTTCATCATCGCTCCCGGCGGCATCGGAACCTTTGATGAATTCTTTCAGATCCTCACCTTGACGGAACTCGGACAAAAGGTCGCGCCCATCGTCATCTACAATATCGACGGATACTACGACGACCTGATCGCTTTCATGAGAAAATGTACGGAAAAAGGCTTTATCCGCCCGCGGGCGATGACTCTTTTCCGCGTATGCAGCACAGCCGCCGAGGCCGTGAACGCCGTCGAGGAGATGAAACGTCTGGAAAATGCTTAATATCCCGACACCCCTTTATCATGTCCCTCTCAGATAAACTGTTGTTATCCTTTTTACCGTTTATCTGAGAGCGGACACCATATTGCGGCGCCGGGATATTTTTTATCCTGTTTTTTTATTCTTTTGTCACGTTCTCCTCTGTTCCGTCTTTGCTATTCCTCTTTGAGCGGTTCTTTTTTCTCATACGAAGTCTTTTTTTCTTCCTTGTCCATCCACTTCCTGCGCTCCACATACCGTCCAAGCACAAAGGCAACGATACCGACGCCGATGCCGGTCTGCACGCAGAAAATCATGCTCTCCACCTCTCCCGGCAGTTCGCCGCCGAGAACATTTTCGAGAACCGGCGTAAACCACGGCTCGTATTCTTCTCCCTGAATCTCCGATATCATCTGGCTGCCGGCATCGTCCGAACCGCCGAACTCCGCATTCCGAAGTGCAAACAGCGGAACGATGGCGATCAGAACAGCGATCACTAATAAGATAATAACAGTTTTCGTATTTTTACTCATGTTCTCCCTCCTGTCAAATTTTTCCCGTCACTCTGTTTTTTTCACTCATTTTTGTGAAACAGAAGCTTACGCTCCTCCACTTATTTTCCGCAGATCAAAAACTCTTCTCCGCTCATGTTCCGCGACTCAGAAACTCAGGCTTCTCAGCTCATTTTTCGCGTAAGTCTCCAGCGCGATCACGATCACGACGGTGAGGATACCCTCGATGACCGCCAGAGGAATCTGTGTCGCCGCAAAGATACCGAGGAACTTCACCAGTGAAGCGCCGAAACCGCCGACCTCGGACGGATACGCCGCAGCCAGCTGCACGCTGGTCACGCAGTAGGTAAACATGTCTCCCAGAAACGCCGCGAGGAACACGGTCACTTTTTTATTGACGTTCATCTTGCAGCAGAGCTTGTACACCGCATAAGCGAGGATCGGTCCTGCGATCGCCATGGAAAAGCAGTTGGCTCCCAGCGTCGTCAGCCCGCCGTGCGCCAGCAGAACCGCCTGGAATAAAAGAACGATCACGCCGAGGATACTCGTCACGCACGGTCCGAAAAGGATCGCTCCCAGACCGGTCCCTGTCATATGGGAACAGCTTCCCGTCACGGACGGGATCTTCAGGGAAGAAAGCACAAACACAAAAGCTCCCGTGAGCGCCAGAACCATCAGAGTCCGCCGGTCGTCCCGCAGAACCTTTTTAATATTCACCAGCCCGAGGACCAGAAATGGCAGACAGACTACCATCCATAATACGCAGTGCGTCACCGGCAGATATCCTTCCATGATATGCATGGCATTGGATACCGGCGCCACCGCAAATACCACCAGCAGAGCAAATGCAAGAATGCTCAGTTTTTCTCTTCTCTTTAACATCATGTTCATCTCCTTCTTTCTTACTTATTATTTTCAGTACTATGCACTATGAAATCGCTGCTTTTCTTTATAGATGATCTGTCATCGTACGGAATTCCTCCATATTTTTCGGGTACATTTCCCCGTCAGGAATGATCCCTTTTTTCTTCAATATCTCACAGACATCGTACAACATCGGATGCCGGAGGTTCGCCTTTTTTAAGAGTTCCTCCTGATGAAAGACCCGAAGCGGCGTGTCATCGGCGATGATTTTTCCCTGATGAAAGACCAGCACTCTCTCCGCCCAGCGGTAGGCAAAATCCACATCGTGGGTGGAGATCAGGATCGTCCTTCCTTCCTCCCCCATCTTCCGGAGCACTTCCTCCAGCATCTGCGCATTGAGCGGGTCCAGCGCCGCCGTCGGCTCATCAAAGATGATTACCTCCGACTCCATGGCGATGATATCCGCGATACTCACCCGCTTTTTCTCCCCGCCACTCAGATAATGCGGCGGTCTGTCCCGAAACTCTGTGATATTCATATAGTCCAGTGCCTTGTCCACCCGGCGCAGTACTTCTTCCCGGGGAAGTTTTAAATTCATGGGACCAAAAGCGACTTCCGACATCACCGTGGAGGCGATGATCTGGTTGTCCGCATCCTGAAAAACGATACCCACATTTTTTCTGAGATGGTTCAGCCTCTTTTTTGTTATCTTCTCGCCCCGGTAGATGACCTCTCCCGCATGCGGTTTCAATACCCCGTTGATACTCAGAAAAAAGGTGGACTTTCCCGCTCCGTTGGAGCCAAGCACCGCGATCTTTTCTCCCTCATAAATCTTTACATCCACACCGTTTAAGGCGTGCTTTTCATCATTGTAGGAAAAGTGCAGGTCTCTGACTTCCAGAACCGCATCTTTTTCCGACTGTTTTTCTTTCTTCCATTCCATTCTGCTGTCCTCGTCACTTCCGTCAATTCATGTACTTCCCCAATAACCACACACAAAATAGCAGAATCACAAAACCCGCTGCCAGTGCGATCTGTCGTCCCTGCACCGGCTTTTCCTCCTCCAAAAAACGAAGCTCTCCGTCATAACACCGGGATTCCAGCGCGTTATAGTACGCATTTCCTCTTTTCAGCGAGACGATGAGAAGGTTACTCGCCACCTGCCCAAAAGAATAGCACGATGTCTTAAAATCCACATAACCCAGTCTCGATTCCGCCGAATTCTTCATCCGGCTGTGTGTATCCAGCATGATAAAAATGTACCGGTAGATCATATGCATCAGTTCCACAAGCACTTTCGGCACATGCGCTTTGCGAAGCACCGTGATGAGCTCTCCAAGCGGCGTCGTCAATGTCAGCATATACAGAGAGCTCACTGCTCCCAGCGCCTTCAACACAAGCTCTGCTGCCCGAAGAAGACTCGCATCGGAACAGTAGATATAAAATAATCCGAACACCCGAAGCTGATACTGCCCCGCCGGTTCCATCGAAAATCCCGCGGCGATGGCCACGCTTCCCAGCAGCAAAAACACGACCGGCACCAGCATCATCGACAGATACTGGCGAAAAGACATCCCGCCGATGACCACGGTCAGATATCCCATCACCAGGATCACCAGGATGGAGACATATATATTATTCAGAATAATACACAGCAGCAGACACGCTGTGGCAAACACCGCCTTGAAAACCGCATTCCATTTTCTGAGAGCGGAGGCGTAGGCAAAATAATCCACTGACAACATGGAACCCCCGTGGCGATGTCCGAATCCGCCTCCCCGGCGTCCTCTCCCCTTCCACGATCCGTGGGCAAACATGCAGACAGCAAGACAAAATAGAAAAATCAACATGCAGATATTCATGACATTCTCCCTCGCCTGACTATATCAATTAATGAAATTCATGGGTATAATAGAAAATAGAAGTTAAATAGACCATGCTATATACAGACAGAAAGTCCGGAGATAACAGACTGTAAATAAAATGATTTTCTGTATGTAAAATTATAGCACAACATTTTTCTTTGTAAAGGTAATAATATTATCATTTTTAAACAAAGGAGACAATTTAGTATAGTGAGGAAATGAAAATTTTTTACCTCCTGACATCTTTTTCTGCCCCCTGTTTTAATGAAACAAATGTTTTATAAATATTTAATGTTTAATTCATTGAAAAATTGTGTATAGTATTATATTATAATACTAACAAACAAATGAAACATCTTGATTACTACTATTTGAAAAATCAGAAGGGAAGGTAATTACATGAGACAAAAAACAAAAAAATTAACAGACAGCGAAAAACAGGTTCTCGACCTCCTCTGGGACAGCAATGAACCTCTCACTTCAACAGAGATCGTTAAGTTATGCGCCGGCCGCACATGGAAGCCGAGCTACATCCATATCATGATCAACTCCTTATTAAAGAAAGAGATGATCAAAGTTGCCGGATTCAAAAAGACAACGAAAAATTATGCCCGCACCTTCGAACCGACCATGACCAGAGACCAGTGGAGTCTCTTCCAGGTAAAGCAGGATCAGAAGTCCGCTTCCACCGCACTGGCTCATCTCTTCACCGCTCTCGTGGAGGAAGAGACTGATTTCGAACTTCTTGATGAGCTTTCCGCCATCCTTGAAAAGAGAAAACAGGAGCTTTTAAAGATGAGAGAAGAAGAAGCCGGCTCCTCTCTGTAATACGTTTCTCACTGACTGATGGACTCCTTTTTATTCTCTTTATACTTCACGTTTCTGTATTGTCATCCGTCAGTGTAATATCACAAAAAAAGCAGATATATTTACCGGATATGTTTTATTTCGTAAATATATCTGTTTTTTATCTGTATCTTTTCACATATTTTCCTGATCGCATCCGTTTTCTGACAGGATGAGCACTCATCACCCGGCGGCTATCTTCCGGTTGTTTTCACTTTCAGCCCCCGCACCACCTTGCGAAGCGGATTTTTCTTTCCGGATTCTTTTTCTTCCGCCTTCTTCCTGCTGGCGCTCCACTCTTTCTCCATCGTCTGCATACGGGCACGCAGTTCACGGTTTTCCTGTCGGAGCTGTACGGCAACACTGCCGATAAAGCTGATGATATCTCTCTCCATCTCCGTGTTGTCGAGCGTCCATTTTCTGTTTTTGGAAAAGTCCATTCGGAAGAGGTCTTCGTCTTTCCCGAAGTATTCCTCCATAAGCTTCCGGTTGCCTTCCCGGAACGGCTCCATAAACTCCAGCGCCTCCTACGCGGAAAACATCGTCTCCCCCTTATGTTCTGTGCGCTGTTCCGACATACTGATGGTAATCCTCTTAAAAAACAGATTATCCGCATCGCTGAGCTCCGGCAGCATATTCAGGACTCTCTTGATCTCATGGGTGTTGCCAAAGAGCCGGATATTTCTGTCCTCATTGGAAATGACAAAACGGCGAAGGATCATATTTTCTTTTCCAATGTACTGCTCGATACGTTTTATCGGCTCATAATAATGAAGTTCCAGAAGCGACGGGTCCCTGGTAAAGTCCTCCCAGGAGGAAGTCGCGTAGATTCTCTTCCCGTTTTTTACCTTCTGGTTCCACCAGGAATCCGCGAGACTGTCCTGCCTTCGCAGGTAGACGATCACTTTCACCCGATAGTTATTCTCATCCGCTTCCCTGCGGATTTTTTCCCAGAGCTCCGGTTTTCCCCTCTTAAAGGCAACGCTCCACATGGACTCGTCCGATAAAATGACATTATCATATGTACGGAAATGTTCCAGAACCATGTCCATTCCCTGTCTGAAACAGGCTTCCTCTTCCTGTTCTCTTCGGTCTCCATTCTCATCGTAACATTTATAGGAGAGGAAAAATCCGTTTCTCAAAATATTGATATGCCTGAATTTGCGGGGAAAGAGCGGATAACAATAATTATTCTCTTTGAAGATCGTCTCATTTTCCTCACAAAAATGCTGCAGGGAGGTTGTCGCTGTTTTCGGTGTTCCAATGTGTAGATATAATGTCTTCATCTGCCCTTCTCATCCTTCCCGATTTTTCATGCTCTCTAACGTCTCTTTCATTAAAGTATGATTGCATTAAAGTTCCATTAAAAAATTTGAAAGAATTAAGAACGAAACACAGATCCTGCCCTGCATCTTTCTATTGTTCCATGGCGTCTTTTATGCCGGCTCCTTCACGGGAAGCTCAAAATAATATCCCATACCATAGGCGGTATGAATATAATCTGAAGCGCCCTTTAACTTCAGTCTGAGCTTCTTCACAAGAGAATCCACCACACGGTCGCTGCCCTCATAATTGATCCCCCAGACTGCCGTGATGATCTGATCCCGACTCTGGATCGTATGTTTATTCCGCATGAAGAAGGCAAGGAGTTCAAATTCCTTGATCGTGATATCCACGTACTCATCGTCCACCTTCAGCGTTCGTTTATCCAGATCCAACTCCAGAATCCCCTCCTGGATGGAATTATCGGTTCCGTAAACTCTCTTGATGATGGCTTCCAGCTTCATTTTTAACAGAGGAAGAGTGATATCGCCGGAGACGCACTCGTCCGCCCCCATGCGGTACGCCATGATCTGCAGCTCCGGCTCCTCTTTTTCCATGAGCACGATCACCGGCACATCGCAGAAGGCACGTATCTCTTCCAGAATATCAAACCGTTTCTTTTCACAGACTCTGTCATCCAGCAATACAAGATGAATGTCCGTATTATTTTCCGCAAACAGTTCCATCGCTTTTTCGCCGTCAGAAGAAAACAAAATGTCATAGTCCTTATCAAAAAATCCGCAAAACTCTTTAATGTAATCCACGCTTTTTTCCACTAAAAAGATGGTATTACGTCTCATAACAACTTCTCCTTTCATGGATTTTCCTTCTCAAAGCAACTCATATTTTTCTCTCTCTTTAAAAAAAGCATACCTGTCCGCTGTCCGATTCATGTGTTTTTCTCTTATCTCTTCTTCTTGATGGAAAAAAGCATAGTCTTTACAGGATTATCAAGTTTCGCCTGAATATCCCTGATCATCTCTCTCTGCTCGGACAGTTCTATCTCTGTCGCTTTTACCCTCTTTTTCAGTTCCTTATTCTCTCTCCGAAGCTCGATGATGGCACGTCCCATAAAACGGATGATATCTTTCTCCATCTCTTTGTGGTCGAGAACCCATTTCTTATTCTTTGAAAAGTCCATATCGAAGAGATCTTCGTCTTTTCCAAAGTATTCCTGCATGATCTTGCGGTTGCCTTCCCGGTACTGCTCCATGAACTCCAGCGCCTCCTCAGCGGAGAACATCGTCTCTGACTTTAAGTCTGCGCGCTGTTCTGACATGGCGATCACGATCCTGCGGAAAAATGTATTGTTCTGGTCGCTCAGATCCGGGATCGCGTTTAAGATTCTCTTGATCTCGTGCGCATTTCCCACCAGGCTTACATTTCTCTGTCCCTCGGAGATGACAAATCTGCTGCTGTACTTCATACCGACCGCATCGATAAAATCTTCAAAAATAGACCCGTTCTTAAAGTACTGCTTTCCAAACCGGCGGATGATCATGTTTTCCTTTCCGACGGATTTCTCAATGATCTTGAGCGGCTCATAATAGTTGAGCTCCAGTCTTGTCGGGTCACTGACAAACTTCTCCCAGGAAGCTTTGGAATACACACGCTTTCCGATCTTGATCTTCTGATTCCACCAGGAAGTAGCCAGGCTGTCCTGTCTTCTGAGATAAACGATCACTTTGATCACATAGCCGTGCGCGTCCGCCTCTTTTCTGAGACGCTCCCACAAGTCCGGCTTTCCTCTCTTGAACACTACATTCCAGATGGACTCATCGGATAAAATGATATTGTCTGTCTTCTTGAAATTATCCAGAACAAAATCCATCCCCTGACGGAAGAACTTCTCCTCATCCATCAGATCCCGGTTTCTGTTCTCATCATACCCTTTATAAGACAGGAAATATCCGTTTCTCATGATATTGATATATTTGAATTTATGTGGAAAAATCGGGTAGCTGTACCCCTTTTCCTCAAAAAGCTGTGCATTTTCCGTGCAGAAATGCTGTAAAGATGTTGTTCCTGTCTTTGGTGTTCCTATATGAATATATAATGTTTTCATTATTTCAAACCTTTCTCTTTTTACGACAGCCATCTCATGGCAGTCCACATTGTTGCAGTTTAGTATACCAACATTAAAATAGAATTAAAGCGTTCCCGGAAGGATCAGTCGGAAAATACTTCCCTTTTTCTCCTCGCTCTCCACCGTGACCCTGCCGGAATGCAGCTGCGCGATCCTGGCAGTGATGGAAAGCCCCAGTCCGAACCCTTCGGAGTTCCTCGCTTCGTCCGCCCGGTAGAACCTGTCAAAGATATGTTTTTTCACATCTTCGCTCATGCCGCAGCCATGATCCTGTACGGTGAGCACTACCGAGCCGTCCGCCTTTTTTAAGGAAATATCAACCGTTCCGTCTTTCTCACTGTACTTTATGGCATTGTTCACAAGGTTGCGGACAGCCGTCATGATCAGACCGATATCCACCTTTGCCTCTGCCTTTTCCAGAGAAAGCCGGAGACGGATATTCTTATCATCATTCAGTTTTTCATTTTCGCAGACTTCTTCCACGATATCCCGGAGGTCCACATACTCCAGATCCACGTGGATCCTGTTCTGGTCCAGCCGGGAAAGCTGCAGAAACTGCGATATGATCGCATTTGTTTTCTTTACCTGGCGCTCGATCACTGTGATCGCCTCGTCAAACTCTTTTTTATCCTGTATGTGCTTTCTGGCGTACTGGCACTGCGCCATGATGACGGCGACCGGCGTCTTCAGTTCATGACTCACATCCGAGGAAAACTGCTTCTGCCTCTCGAACATCTCCTCCAGCCGGTCAAGCATCCGGTTGTTGGCCTGCGCCAGTATCTCGATCTCCTGAAATGTGCCGTCGTACTCAATCCTCTGGGACAGATCCTGTTCCAGTCCGATCTTCTCGGAAGTTTGGCAGATCTGCTTGATCGGCTCCACGATGTGCCGGGAAAAGATGGACGCCAGAATCGTGGATACCACGACGATCGCCCCCGCACAGATATAGGAGGCATATTTCAGCGCCCGGTATCCGCTGGAAAGCTCTGCCCGGTCCACCATGCTGCGCACATAGGCGATCACCTGCTGCCGCCCCGTCTCATCTCTCTTGACGATGGAGCGGTCATAGACCAGATAATGCACCTTCCCGCTGTCTATCTCCCGGACGATCTTCATCACCGGTCTTAATTCTGACAGACTCACATCCGGCCAGGAACCTGCCACCAGATTTCCCTCGGCATCCAGTACCACCTTGATGATCTCGTTATCCTCGTAGACAAAATTATCGGATACCTGAACCTCACCGTTTACCTTTCCGATATTCAGATAATCGTATCGGGACTCCCGCCGTATCTGCTTTTTCAGATCATAGTCGATCGCCACATCGGAAAAATAAGTGATAAATACTGCCATCAGCACTGCCGTCGCAAAGGTGATCCCAAGAAAATGCATGGAAATGTACTTTGCGATGGACATTTTCTTACTTACTCGCTGCATTTTAACATATACCCAGCCCCTCTCACGGTATGAATCAGCTTCTCCTCAAAGTCATCATCAATCTTTCTCCTCAGGTACCGAATGTATACATCAATGACATTCGATTCCCCGTTGTAATCCATATCCCATATATTCGATTCGATCTGCGCCCTCGTCAGAACGATATTTTTATTTCTGATCAGACACTCCAGAATCGCGTACTCCTTCGGCGAGAGAGAAATCTTCTTCCCCTGCCTCGTCACCTGCCTCGTGTTGACGTTCAACGTCAGATCCCCGCAGGTATATATATTCTCACGAACCTCCGGCTTTCTCCTCACGATCACCCGAAGTCTCGCGATCAGTTCATCAAAAGAAAACGGCTTGACCATATAGTCATCTGCTCCGCTGTTCAGCCCGAAGACGATATCGTCCACGTTGTCACGGGCCGTTAAAAATAATACCGGCGTCTCAATCTTCTTTTCCCGTATCGTCTTTAACACTTCAAACCCGTTGCGCTTCGGAATCATCACATCCAGGATCACAGCGTCATACTGTATGGTTGTCATATAAAATACGGCATCGTCCCCATCGTAACAGGAGTCGACAATATAGCCTTCCGCTTCCAGATTCTTCACAATGATACTGTTCAGATCTTTCTCATCTTCCACAACCAGCAGCCGCATCATATCTCCTATCTAAATATTCTTTCCTGTAAATGTGTAACAGATCCCATACATGATATCATATTAAAAAAGAACAAAAAAGTCCATATGGAATCATTCTTTTAACTATAGCATACACTATATCAAACTGGCAAAAAAGAGGCTTTCATGAATTTTTCAGAAAAAATACGCTGGAATATCCAGAGAAAAAGTTTCAGTAACCGGGGCATCTGGCGCTGGCTCAACCAGATTCTCAAAAGTTTTGACGAAATCAGCCGGACTCTCAACGATAAATAAATTGTATTGAAAAAAATACTTAAAAAAAGTGAAAAAATTAAAAAAAATGCTTGCAATTCTTTCGCTTATCGTATATAATGTTCCTTGCGTTGAAAAGTTCACAACAATTTCAAATGTATGCGCTTTTAGCTCAGTTGGTAGAGCACCTGACTCTTAATCAGGGTGTCCAGGGTTCGAGCCCCTGAAGGCGCATTGAAAGCACTGTTTTTGATGGCTTGACCATTGGGGACGGTGTTTTTTCGTTGTCTGTTTCTTCTGACGCATTTTCTTTGAAACAAGAACATGCGCCACAGTGCGATCCTCGCGGAGTGTTTTTATTGCACAAGAACACAATTTTCCGTGAAAAAAGGGAATCTGCCGAATATCATGCAGATTCCCCTTTTTTATTTTTTCTTTCCTGTGCGTCTCTGTCTGGAGGAAGTATTCTGTGATGTCCTTCCTGTTCCGGAAGTATTTCTTCCGGACGTTCTGCCGGAGCCGCTTCTTCCCGGGGCTCCTGTTGTCCTCCCTGATGACGTTCTGCCGGAGGTACTTCCTGTCGTTCTGCCAGATGACGCTCTTCCGGAGCCGCTTCCTGTCGAAGAACTTCTGCTCCGGGATGAGGACGCCGTTCTGCTTCTGTTTCCATATGAAGTCGTTCTGCCGGTTCCCGTCCGGGAATATCCGCCGCTACTTCTCGTGTTGGAGGAAGCATGTTTTTTCTTTCTCTCCAGAATCCGCTGCTGGCGGCGCTTCTCCGCCTGTCTTCTTCGCAGAAAACTGATGAGAATGGCCACGATGATCAGAACTACAACCGCCCGGACGATATAAGTAAACACTTTGCTTGGCGTGAGGCGTCCCTCATCCACCGGCGCCGTCTCCAGATCATCGTCGGCGCTTCCGCTGCTCAGATAACTCTGCGCCGCCTCAGAATTCATATCATAAGTTACCGGAGCAGCTCCTATCACCGTATCTCCCGCAGTGATATTGATGTAGCCGATCCTTCCGCTACGCGTGTCTTCATCCATCACGAAGGCTGTCTTCAACGTTGAATCATCAAAATCTTTCTGAACGAGAATATAATAATCCTCCGGGAATGTGCAGTTCAGGCGCTGAATATTCGTCAGCTCATCTTCTGTGATATCAGAATTTGCTCTGAGCGCCTCCGTCAGGTTAAAAGACGATAGCGGTGTGATCCCCTTTACCTGTTCAAATCCCCATTCAAACAGATTCGTCGTATCATAGTAGCTGTTATCTGCGCCGTAATCTTTCAGGATGACGCAGATCAGCTCCACATTATCTTTCTTCGCGTAAGTGACCAGCGTATTGAGCGCCGCCTGCGTGTAGCCCGGCTTTGAACCCTCGGCGTACTCATAATAATAATCGCTGTTCTCCCGGATGATCTTGGAATGATTCCATAATTCCAGCGTGTCTGTCAGCGTATCACTCTTTTGCAGCGTGTAAGTGTCTGCCTCGGCGATCTTTCTGAACTCGTCATACTTCATCGCCTGCTGCAGGATCAGCCCCATATCGTGCGCTGTCGTATAATGATCCTCATCCGGCAGTCCGTGCGGGTTCACAAAATGTGTGCCCGTACATCCCAGTTCCTGCGCTCTCTGATTCATCAGATCCGCGAACGCCTCATTGGAACCGGCAACATGCTCTGCCAGCGCTGCCGCCGCCTCGTTGGCGGAAACGAGCATCATCGCGTACAGCGTATCTTCTACGGTAAGCTCCGCTCCTACATTGATGCCGGCGCTGCTGCTGCCCGCCTCAATGCCATTGACCGCTTCATTGGAAAATGTGACGATCTCATCCATGGAACAATTCTCGATGGTGATAAGCGCCGTCATAACCTTGGTGATGCTGGCAGGATACTGTTTGGAATCCTCATCCTTTCCATAGAGGATGGCTCCCGACTCCGCATCCATCAAAAGGGCGGACTCCGCTGTGACATCCGGCGCTTTTTTCAGCTTCTCCACACCGTAGGCAGCGGCGTCGGCCGTTCCCTCTCCGGCGCCTGTGTCGGTGGCTCCGGCAGCAGAACTCTCCTCCGCATCCGGTTCTGTGGAAGCAGTCTCTTCTGCGGTATCCTCCTCAGCGGCAGTGTCTGCCGCTTCCTCCGTACCGGCTGCCGCTTCCGTGGAACTCTCCACTGTGGCGTCCTCCTGGAAGGAGAACTGCGCCTGCACCGGCAGACAGACGGAAATACTCATGGATAAAGCTACGATTACTGTCAATAGACGTTTCATATGTATGTTCTCCTGTTCTGTATTATTATTCTGTCATTGCTTTCCTTTCATAAATATAGCAGTCTTTTTATTTTTTCATTACACTTTTAATGGTGCACATGTATTTTTTTATTGTATACTAACAGTTTGTACTAATCAAGTAAAAATAATTTGCAAAAATGTTACTTTTCGAGTAGGATGTAAAGTGCAGATATGGCACAGGAGTTGAAAAAAATGATCCTGTCGGCTGACGCCGGCTTCCATTCCTGTGCCGGGACCCGCGAACGGGTCTTTTATTAAAACAGAGGAAAGGATACCTATGCGATTAAGAAATGTAAAAGGTTCAAGAGAACAGATTGCAGAAAATAAATATGTCTTAAAAGAGGCAGAAAAGAATAAAGGAAAATGGGCGGATATTTTCCATGACGGCAAACCCATCCATCTGGAGATTGGCATGGGAAAGGGCAGATTTCTCATGGAGATGGCGAGGCTTCATCCGGATGTACAGTATATCGGCATTGAGAAATATTCCAGCGTCCTGGTGCGCGCTCTGGAAAAAATGGAAGAAGCCCCTCTTCCTAATCTGCATTTTCTGCGAATGGACGCGGAATACATCACACAGTATTTTGATAAGGGGGAAGTCGATCAGATCTATCTGAACTTTTCCGACCCGTGGCCAAAGGAAAGACATGCCAAGAGACGTCTCACATCCCGGCAGTTTCTCGCCCGCTACGATGAGATTCTGAAACCGGACGGACGGGTCATTTTCAAGACCGATAACCGGGGGCTCTTTGACTTCTCTCTCGAGGAAGTGCAGGAGGCCGGATGGATCCTCGATTATTCCACCTTTGACCTGCACCACAGCCCATATCTCGAAGGAAATGTCATGACCGAATACGAGGAGAAGTTTGTACAGAAGGGCAATCCGATCTGCAAGATGGTCATTCACCGGGAACCACGCCGGGGCTGATATTGCAATTGCTGATTTTCGGGTGTACAATAAGTTTTCAGGGTTTTGTATACATATCTTTATATTTGCCCTGTATCACAGGAAGAATACGACGCGGTCAGCCGAACATGCTGCCGCCAGAATCCGGGAGGTATGAACATGAAAGTTTTAATGATCAACGGAAGTCCGAGAAAAGATGGCAATACATCCATCGCTTTAAAAGAGATGGAAAAGACCTTCTTTGAGGAAGGCATTGAAGTGGAAACTGTCCAGATTGGCAATAAAGATGTCAGAGGCTGCATCGCCTGCGGCACCTGCGCAGAAAAAGGCCGCTGCGTTTTTGACGATGTTGTCAATGAACTGGCACCAAAGTTCCAGGAAGCAGACGGTCTCGTCGTTGCCAGCCCTGTCTACTACGCTTCCGCCAACGCCACTCTCATCGCCTGTCTTGACCGGCTCTTTTACAGCACCGGCTTTGACAAGAGCATGAAGTTCGGCGCCAGCGTTGCCGTGGCAAGAAGAGGCGGCTGCTCCGCCACTTACGATGAGCTGAACAAGTATTTCACCATCTCCGGTATGCCAGTGGCATCCAGCCAGTACTGGAACAGCGTGCACGGACGCGCGCAGGGTGAGGCAGCGCAGGATATCGAGGGACTGCAGACCATGCGGATTCTCGCCAGAAATATGGCGTTTCTCATGAAGAGCATCGCTCTCGGCAAAGAAAAATATGGTATGCCGAAAAAAGAAGAACATATTTACACAAACTTTATCGGCTGATGCCGCAGTGGTTCTCATATGTTTTCTATTTCTTAAAAAAGCTTGTCAAAATATTTCATCAAAAAAGCTCCTGCCGGACAGATCTTTTTCATCTGCCCGGAGGAGCCTTTTTATTTTCTATTCTGTTATTTTTCCGGAATCAGCACGGATTTGCCTCCCATGTATGGGCGAAGCACTTCCGGAATATTTACGGAACCGTCCGCATTGAGATTATTTTCCAGGAAAGCGATCAGCATACGAGGCGGAGCGACCACTGTATTATTCAGTGTGTGAGCAAAGTATTTGCCATTTTCTCCAGTCACGCGGATCTTTAATCTTCTTGCCTGAGCGTCTCCCAGGTTGGAGCAGCTTCCCACCTCAAAATACTTCTTCTGACGAGGGGACCATGCTTCCACATCGATGGACTTCACTTTAAGGTCTGCCAGGTCGCCGGAACAACACTCCAGTGTACGAACCGGGATGTCCATGGAACGAAACAGGTCTACCGTATTCTGCCACAGCTTATCAAACCACATCGGGCTCTCCTCCGGCTTGCAGACAACGATCATCTCCTGCTTCTCAAACTGATGGATGCGGTATACGCCTCTCTCCTCGATACCGTGCGCGCCTTTCTCTTTTCTGAAACAAGGAGAGTAGGAAGTCAGTGTTCTCGGAAGCGTCTCCTCCTTAAGAACAGTATCGATAAACTTACCGATCATGGAATGTTCGCTCGTTCCGATGAGATACAGATCTTCTCCCTCGATCTTATACATCATGGCATCCATCTCCGCAAAACTCATCACGCCGGTCACCACGTTACTTCGGATCATGAACGGAGGCACACAGTAGGTGAATCCTCTGTCAATCATGAAGTCACGGGCATAGGCGATCACTGCGGAGTGTAATCTGGCGATGTCACCCATCAGATAGTAGAAACCGTTGCCGGCAACCTTTCTCGCGCTGTCCAAATCAATGCCGTTAAAGCTCTCCATAATATCTGTGTGATACGGGATCTCAAAGTCCGGTACCACCGGATCACCGTATTTCTGAATCTCCACGTTCTCGCTGTCATCTTTTCCGATCGGCACGCTCGGGTCGATGATATTCGGAATCCGCATCATGATGGAAGTCACTTTCTCGCCGATCTCTGTTTCCAGAGCTTCCAGCTCTGCCAGACGTTCCGCATTCTTTGTGACCTGTTTTTTCACTTCTTCCGCTTCTTCCTTCTTGCCCTGCGCCATCAGCGCTCCGATCTGCTTGGAGATCTTTTTACGATTCGCCCTTAAATCATCTGCTTCCTGCTGTGTCTCTCTTCTCTTTACATCGAGAGCGATCACTTCGTCTACCAGTGGAAGCTTCTCATCCTGAAACTTATTTCTGATATTCTGTTTTACAATATCCGGATTTTCTCTCACAAATTTTAAATCTAACATATTTTCCTCCAGAGGTATATTTACTGCCCGCTACCCTGCAGACTCTCACATTTGATATAATAGTCTATTCACCTGTGATTTGCAAGTTTTATTGTTCCTTTTGCGGCGGTATCACAATGCGCACTGCCTTCGGGATCAGCTCCATCTCCAGCGGAAAACTGTCCATGAGCTGTTCTCCGTCGTAGTCCACATTGATCTCCTGTTCATCCAGATTCTCAATCTTCAGATGATTCGTCTGGAAATATTCCACAGCAGGATGATTGACATGATCCCCCTGCAAAATGGACAGGAGCAGCGGCGTCACCTGGAAGATATCCATCTTTTTGATGATGACCACATCAAACTTACCGTCCGAAGTGGACGCCAACGGCGCTATCTCCCGGAATCCTCCCACGCTCTGACTGTTTGTGACCATAAAAAGAAGAATCTCCTCCTCGAGACTCTTTTCATCAGAAGTAAATCTAAGCTTCAGCGTCCGCCCGAACTGCTTCGGAAGGTCGATCGCGCCCTCCAGGTAATAGGCAAGCTTGCCCATGGCAGCCTTTTTATCCTTTGCAACTTTAAAACCGATGTCCGACAGCAGCCCTGCCGCCACCACATTGATAAAATACTTGCTGTTCACCCTTCCGGCATCCACCTGTTTCAGACGAAACTCTTTGATCATCTCACAGAACTCCTTCGGCGTCTGCGGCAGCTTCAGATAGTTGGCAAAGTCATTTACCGTTCCGGCAGAAATGACCGCCACAGGGATGTGACTTCCGCTCAGAATGATCCCGTTTATGACTTCATTCAGCGTACCGTCTCCTCCCACAGCTACCACAAAATCATACTCCTCCGGCTGCAATGCCGCTGCTCTGTTCAGCGCATCGTCCTGCTTCTCTGTATAGAATACATCTATGGTACTGCAGATCTGATCCATGATCAGACTGCCTGTGATCTCCTTTAACTTGTCGTGAAAATTCTGTCTTCCGGATGATGGATTAATAATAAACAACCCTTTCATGTTCATCCCTCCTGTTTGATTCGGCAGTCAGAAAACGACGCATCCGCGCCGTCCCTCTCACCACCCTGATAAGCTACCGACATTCTACCATATACAGGAAAGCTTATACAAGTATTTCACACAATGTTTACATATTCTTATGAAGAATCTTCAATACTTCCTTCAATTCATCGACATCCATCTGTCCCGGCGCAGACGCTTTTCCCGCGCTGGCAAATGTGATGGCCGAACCAAAGACTTCCCCGCAGAGACGGCTTAATACGCCCCTTGCAGACATGGACATGGTGACAACCGGACATCTGGCGTACTCCCGGCACATTTCCTCTGTGGCAGAAAGCAGGGTCAGCACATCCGCCCTGTCCTTCGGCATCACCGCGATTTTTGCAATATCGGCCCCAGCATCCTGCATTCTCATGAGCCGGCTGATGATGACTTCTTTCGGCGGCGTCTTCTCAAAATCGTGGCTGGACGCAATGACCTTCACATCATGGGCATGCGCCTCCCGGATCAGTCGCTCCACCGTGCCCTCCTGCCCGCCGTCTTCCGTTTCATTTTTTTTGCCTTCTTCTCCGTCAATAAAGATCTCCACATCGATCATATCGGCATTTCCCGTCGCGATGACCTGCCGATTGATCTTCTCATACTCTTCTGCCGTGATTTCTTTCTCTCCGCCTTCTTTTTTTGTTCGGAAGGTAAAAAGAATCGGCCGCCGTCCGAGAATCTTCCGAAGTCCTCCGAGCACTTCCGCCGTCTGCTCCGGCTCCAGTATATCCGCAAACCAGTCGCCCCTCCATTCCACAAGGTCAACCGGCAGCTTTTTCATATTTTTTGCCTCCTCATAAATCTCTTCTTTTGTCACCCCCACAATGGGCACGCAGATTTTCGGCATTCCCTTGCCGATCTTCACATTTCTCACTGTTACCGGCTTCATACTCTTTCTTCCCTCCGTCATTTTGGCTGTACTTTATCCTGTTTCTGAAGTTCTGATACGATCTCCCGACAGATATCATACGCTGATTTTCCGTCTGTCCGGATAACAATATCCGCCGCCGCTTCATATTTTGGCCTTCTTTTCTCCATCATCTCAGAAATATCTTCCACATTTTTATGACCTTGGAGAAGCGGTCTGTCCTCATCATCCTTCACCCTCTCCAGGATAGTCTCCGGCGAAGCTGTGAGGAAAACAACTCTCCCGTTCTTCTTCATTTCCTTTACATTTCTTTCCCGAAGAGCCACTCCCCCGCCGCAGGATATGATCACATTCCGATGATCCTGCATCTCAATCAGAAGCTTTGTCTCCAGATCCCTGAAATATTCTTCTCCGTACTTCTCAAAAATCTCCGGTATACTCATCCCCTGCTGATCCACGATCACCTGATCCATCTCGATCACTTCCATAGAAAACGCTTCCTGCATCATACTGGCGATCGTACTTTTCCCGGCTCCCATAAAGCCGATCAACACGATATTATAATCAAACAGTTCTTTCTCTGCTTTCGCTTCCGGCAAAAACTCCTGCCGTAATCGTTCACACTCTTTCATCATGATCTCCCGTCATACTGTCCTTTCGATACTTTTTTCTGATACTTTTCTTCTACTTTCTTTCTCAACGATATTCTATCATAAAAATAAGTATACAGGCAACGAAATGCGCCGATGGGGCGCATTTGTGAATCAACCTTCGAATAACTTATTAAAAATTTAACATTATATTTATCGAATAGTAACGTCTGTACGGTATATTTTTGTAATCATTCATTGCCTCATACAATACCGTACAGACAGGGCCCGACCAAAATCCTGTCTCATCTGATCAATCATCATACAAGGAGAGAACTTATGAAAAACATACGATTAAATCACGTATCATCCCCCTCGCTTTCTGCGCAGATTGCGGAATATCTGATATATTTCTTCTTATATTCCGTCCTCGGCTGGATCTATGAAGTTGTCCTGGAGGTCTTCATCTATCGCTGGGGATTTTCCAACCGGGGCGCCCTCTTTGGTCCCTACTGCGTGATCTACGGGTTCGGCGCCCTGATTTTCCTCATCCTTCTCAAAAACTTAAAGGCAAAGCGGATTGGACCGGGCAAATGGAATCTGACGCCGGTGCTTGTCTTCTTTGCCATCATCTTGATCGCCACCGTTGTGGAACTGATTGGAAGCTACATTATGGAATTTACCCAGGGCGGATGGATGTGGGACTATTCCGATTACTTTGCCAACTTTCAGGGACGCATCGCCTTAAACCCGAGCATCCGCTTCGGCATCGGAGGAATGGTCATCCTCTATCTTTTGCAGCCGCTTTTTCAAAAGGCTGTACATAAGCTGTCCCGGAAAACGCTGTTTGTGGTAAGCGGCGTCATCGCCCTGATCCTGATCGCGGACTGTCTGCATATGATCGTTACGGGCTGATTGGCCCTGCTCACATTTCACATAATGACTTGCCTGCGTTTCCATCTGCGGTGTTATCATCAATCGGCATCACTCCCACAGCAGCTGAAACTGTAAAAATGCCACCGCACAGATACCCCATCCCAGATGATTTTCTGAGGAAATGGATATCTGCCGGTGGCATTTTCTGTGATTTTTCTATTTTCTTTTGGATATTTTTCTTTTAATGTTCCATTTTCAGAGCATTATCTTTTGCAGGCTCTCCCGCAGATCATTCTTCTGCACCTGTTCTTATCTTCCTGCGCGGACTTCTTCAAATTCTCTCTGCATTTCCTCGGAAGGCTCTGCGGTGAGCAGAGATACGACCACGATACATACACAGGAGATCAGAAAGGCCGGCAGCAGTTCGTAGATATCCCAGATGCCGCCCAGAGGACGCACCAGAAGATTCCATACGAATACCATCACGCCGCCGCTCACCATACCGGCGATGGCGCCCGCCCGGTTGATCCGCTTCCAGAACAGGCAAAACAGCATCAGCGGTCCGAAAGTCGCGCCAAATCCTGCCCAGGCAAAACTTACGATCGTAAAGATGACACTGTCTTCATCCAGAGCGATGAAGATCGCGATGACTGTGATGAGAAGCAGTGTGATACGGGAAATCCATAACACTTCCTTATCGCTTGCCTTCTTATGTAACAGTCCCTGATAAATGTTCTTCGCGAACGCCGACGCCGCGATGAGCAGATAAGAGTCCGAAGAACTGATGGTCGCCGCAAGGATACCTGCCATCACCAGTCCTGCCAGAAGCGGCGGGAGCAGATTTGTCGCCAGCACGATGAATACATTCTCCGCGGAAGCTTCTGTCGTGAGAGCGACCGGGAATAACGTTCTTCCCATAAGACCGATGAATACGGAAACCGTCAGGGAGATCAGCACCCATACCGTAGCGATCCGGCGGGACATCTTAAGCTCCCCCTCTTTTCTGATCGCCATAAACCGTAAAAGAACCTGCGGCATACCGAAGTATCCAAGTCCCCATGCCACACTGGACAAAATGGTCAGGACGCTGTAAGTGCCTGCCTCGCCAAATACCGGAGCTCCGTTTACGATCTGCTGCGCGCCATCCTGCATCACCGGCGTCGCCGCTCCAAAGAAATCAAGGAATCCCGGGATATTCTGTGCATTTTCAATGACAGCGCCAAGGCCTCCGGCAGCGACGGTACCTGTCACAACGACAACAACCAGCGCCACGATCATCACGATGGCCTGCATAAAGTCTGAAGCACTCTCCGCCAGGAAACCGCCGATGATCGTATACACCAGCACAAACACCGCTCCAACGATCATCATCGGCACATACTCAAATCCAAACAAAGTGGAAAACAGCTTACCACAGGTCACAAGACAGCTTGCCGCATACACCGTAAAGAATACGAGAATAAACAGCGCCGCAAGCGTCATGATCACCTTTTTATCCTCATGGAAACGATTGGAGAAAAACTCCGGCAGCGTGATTGCCTTCGCCTTCTCGCTGTAGCGGCGCAGCCGCTTCGATGTGATCAGCCAGTTAATATACGTTCCCACTGCCAGTCCGATGGCTGTCCAGGCCGCATTGGCGATTCCGCACCAATACGCCACACCCGGAAGACCCATCAAAAGCCATCCGGACATGTCCGATGCCTCCGCACTCATGGCTGTCACCCACGGTCCCAGCGTACGTCCGCCGAGGAAATAATCCTCGGAACTCTGATTCGCTCTCTTGGCGAAAGCCAGACCGATTCCAATGACAACCAGCATGTAGAGAACCATCGTAATCATAATCTGCATGGTATCATTCATACTATTTCTATCCTCCTGTAATTAATATGCGGGCAGCAGACACACTGTCCGTTGCCCGGCAAATAGTAACATTATACACTGTATCCGGGAGGATGTCTATGTTTTTCTGGCACTGGGAGGTTATATTTATAAGTTTCTTCTTGATTTCGTCCTGGAACACGGCGGAGAATGTATGCCTTTCGTCTCCCCCGTGGATGTCCAGCTGGATGAAGATGACAGAACCGTTGTCCAGCCTGACGTCCTGATCGTCTGTGACCGTTCCAAGTTTCAGAACGGACGGGTATTTGGCGCCCCGGACTTTGTCGTTGAGGTACTCTCTCCTTCCACGAGCAAAAAGGACAGCCGTCTGAAATTATATAAATACGGAGAAGCCGGAGTGCGGGAATACTGGATGATCGATCCGAATCGGAAGACCATCGTTGTCTATGATTTTGAAAACAGCGATATTCCTTCCATCTACAGTTTTGACGACAAGGTTCCTGTCTCCATTTGGGATAAACAGTGTGTCATTGATTTCTCCAGGATCTATCACGATATTTCATTTTTGTACGATTGAACAACATCTTTTTTCTGAAATGGACAAAAACTATACAAAAAATTCCGCCCGGACGAAACTCTTGCGCCGGGCGGATTTGAGTATAGACATCACAAATTCCCGGGAAGAGGCCATCTGGCTTCTTCCCGGGAATCCTGTTTTTCATATCATTTTACGACAGAAACTATTCTCTACATAATTTTTCTGAACAGATCTTTCAAATCCTCAACACTGGCATCTTTTGGATTACCCGGCGCGCATGCGTCTTCGTGTGCGGATTCTGCAAGGAACTGAAGATCATCCTCTTTGATCGCATCTAATTTGGTAGGAATTCCGACATCAACAGACAACTGACGTACGGCATCGATAGCCGCTTTTCTGTACTCGTCCACCGACATCTCATCTACGCCTTTTACGCCCATTGCTCTCGCAATCTCACGATATTTTTCTCCGGTGCACTCCTGATTGTATTCCATAACAATCGGAAGCATCATCGCACATGCTACTCCGTGCGGTGTGTCATATACAGCTCCCAGAGTATGTGCCATCGAATGAGCGATTCCCAGTCCGACATTGGAGAATCCCATTCCTGCGATGTACTGACCAAGGGCCATTCCGTCACGTCCCTCTTTTTCATTGGCCACAGCGCTTCTTAAAGATTTTGAAATAATTTCAATCGCTTTCAGATGGAACATATCTGTCATTTCCCATGCAGCCTTTGTTGTATATCCTTCGATAGCATGTGTCAGGGCATCCATACCGGTAGAGGCAGTCAGACCCTTTGGCATGGAAGCCATCATATCCGGATCAACAACGGCGATAATCGGCATATCGTGAGGATCCACACATACAAATTTTCTCTTCTTCTCCACATCTGTAATCACATAGTTGATCGTTACCTCGGCAGCGGTTCCTGCGGTTGTAGGAACTGCAAAGCCTGTACACCGTGCTGGACATTCTCAATCGTCGGATTTGCTTTAATATCAGAATAAACCTCATATGCAAGACCCGCATCATCAAGAACTTTTGTAACTTTTCCTGTCACACCGAATTTGATCAGATCCGGATCAGAACATACGAATGCTTTTTTAAATTCTCTTGCTTTCGCCTCTGTTGCGATTTCCTGGATTGCACCTGCTCCATGATAGGATGTCTCGTTAAGCATGACTCTGTTTACCATAATCATCATTCTCCCTTTCATTTAATGAATCTACTGTTTATTTACATTTTAACAATTAATGTATAAAATATAAAGTTACAGGTGATAGAATTTGTTACTTTTTACCTGATTTCATTAAATAATTTTCAATTTTCTAAACACTTTTTCCAATTCTGACGGCATAGCTGATACAAGAGAATCGGCCATCTCCTCCGCCGTGGCACAGATTTTTCCAAGAACCCATTGAACAGTCATATAGACAGAACCCTGGCAATACATTTCCAGTAAAAACCTGAGATTTGCCGACATCTTCCTGCCTGCCTTTCCTTCAATCCGATCTGTATAGAATTTCAGAATCAGTTGAAAATCATGATCCCGAAGGTTATTTTGCGCATCATTTTTAAACGCTGCACGAAAAAAGATTTTTTCTGCTTCAATATAACGGAACTTATTGATAAGCCCCTCCCGGATGGTATCTCCTTTTCCCATATGTTCAAAGGATTCCAGCAATATTTTATCAAAATACCAGTTAATCAGATCGTACTTGTCTTGAAAATTTCTGTAGAAAGTCTGCCTTGTCGTTCCACACTCCCTGACAATTTCTTTCACCGTAATCTTTTCCACGGGAGCTTTCTTCATACAGCATTTCATTGCATCCACCAGACGATATTTCATCGTATCCTGCGTTTTTCCCTCTTCTTTCATCTATTTCACTGTCTCCTTACCATCCATCTTTTTCATTTTCTGTTGCAGTCTGTTTTACTGACATTCTTTTGTATTTATAAAAAAATATATCTTAAAACACGGCAAATGACAATGAAATCTCTTATTATTTTATAAATCATAGATATTCCGGAAATTTTACCCTCCTGTGAAAATTATGGCCCATTTTTTATATCTATTGCCTGTTTACATAATTTCGAATCATATCGGCAAGCATGCGACCGGTCATCTCTATACCATATTTTGAGGACTTCACAGTCATATCATAACAATTCGCTCTTCCCCACTCTCTGTGAGTAAAATATCTGCAATGCGTGGCACGTTCCCTGTCCACTTTCCGCGCCTTTTTTCTGGCCTCTTCCAAAGATAATCCGTCCCGCTCCATGATTCTTTTAATCTTAGCATCTGAATCAGAGCTGATAAAAATATGAAAGGTATTCTCATGATCACCCAGAATAAAATTTGCCAACCTTCCTACAATGACACAGGAATCTTTTGATGCAATCTCGTTGATCACCTTCTTTTCAATCTGAAACAACTGCTCAACCCCCGGCACATCTTTTTCCGTTATGGATGGCGTATACCAGGAATACAGATTATACTGCAATCTTGACATCTGCTCTTCATTATCTTTCACAAATTTTTCCGTATAACCGCTTTTTTCAGCTGCCATATAGATAAGCTCACTGTCATAATATGCAATGTTTAATTCTCCGGCAATCTTTTTTCCGATCTCTCTTCCGCCGCTTCCATATTCTCTGGAAATGGTAATCACGTATTTCGGTTTAGTCTCAGAAGCAGATTTCGGCTCCTATTTCCGGATTTTCTCCGGAAAAATACGTTCTGCCATACCGGCAAAAAGTCTCGAAAAAAGTTTTACCATATTCCCTACAAGCAAAGCTGAAATAATCGTTCCTTCACGTACACCTGAAAGCTCATGCAGAAAATCAGACAGATCACTCCGGCTATAACAGACATGCTGATATCAGAAATCATTCTGGTACCGCCGTATTCCTTATGTACCGCTTTAGCTATTGCACGTACAAAGGCATCGCCAGGGAGCATGACCACATCGGCGATCACTTCCAGATACGCGCCAAACGCTATGATACAGCAACCAATGACCAGAGAAATCAACTTAAAGATATATGCTGTAGGATGAAGCCACTGTAAACACAGCATTGACAGATCAATCCCATAGCCGAAAAAGAAAGCTATAATCACTTCAAGGATAATCTGGAATTTATCCGCCTCTTTCCTTTGAATAGCAAGCTGAACCAAAACCAGCCCCACATTAAAAATGACGACCCACGTTCCAAGCGACAAACTTGTTATGATCATGGAAAGGCTGTATGGGATTGAAGCAATAGGAGATGTTCCCAGTTCTGCATTGGTCACAAAGGCTACTCCGAAAGAATTAAATACCAGTCCAAATATAAAAACCAAATAACGTTTGACAAGTTCCTTTCTACTCATGATATTCCTCCGTTTCCATTTAAACAACCTGTTGTATATATAGGTAAAATGTATCCTTTTACAGAGCTTTTATTATTTTATCCAGGATGACAAAGAGCTGCTCTTTTTCCTCTTCACTTAACGGCTGCAAAAGATTACCGCCCACATCAGAGCCTTTCTTTTTCAGTTCATTACAGATTTTTTCCCCTTTTTCAGAAAGGCATATCTTCCTTGCTCTCGTATCCGTATCTGATACGGCTACATTTAAAAGATCTTTTTCCTTCATGCGTTCCACAAGATTTCTCGCCGCCTGATGTATCACTTTATATCACCAAATGCAATATTCAATAAAAATTAATTCAAAAAAAGGAGCTGTCATCACAAGTCAAATCTAAATTTAACTGATCTACTTCACCCAGACCATTTTCTACGATAAAGAGTGGTTTTTCATAACGTTCATATAACAAATTTAATACATAGCGCAATCCCACAAGATCAATTTGCCATCCCCAGTCGGATGTTTTCAAATATTTATTGGAAACTGTATGAATATTGCGCCCATCCACATTTTTATCTCCATCTATTACAACGTCTGCTTTTACTGCATGTGACATATAATAGCTGAATCCTATATAATCTACAACACCATCAGCTAATATTTTTTCATCTTCCGGATTCATAGAATATGGATAATATGGAATAAAAGAACACATACATCCTATCTGAAAATCCGGGTTAATTTCATGTCCTTTTTTACTACCAAAGCTGATGCTAACAATTCATGATGCGCAGCTTGATGCATAGCTTTTTTTGGATCATCATATTCTAAGTATTTGACTCCCGAATTTGTCCATCCATTGATAAAAATCAATTCCCGCATGATTCGGATAAGATTCTCCATCTATGACCCAATCCGTAATCCGACGTGGTACACCATAAGACCCTGCAGTGAGTACATCACTTACAGATGGTCCTCTCCCTCCTTCTTTCCAGCCTCCCTCTAACTGATGAGCTGCAACTGCACCGCCCCATAAAAATTTTTCAGGTAAACTCATAAAAGAAATTCCTTTCATCATTTTATCAGCAGGACCTTTCAAATTCGTCCTGCTGAAATATTTAATATTTACTTTACTTCATAAAAAGGCTCACCAGCCTGGATATTTCCATCTGTTTTCATCGGTATGATCTCATCATAATCATCAGCATTCATTATAAGAACCGGAGTAATTGTCTTAAAATCTTTTTTGATAGCCTCCAAATCAAATTCTATCAATAAATCTCCCACCTTAACTTCATCCCCTTCTTTGACTTTCGGTGAGAAATATTTTCCGCCAAGAGAAACTATTTCCAAACCAATGTGTATTAAAAGTTCACTTTCACCCGGTCCGGAAATTCCTAACGCATGCCGGGTATCCATAACAGTCGACACTTTTCCATCTACCGGAGAATATAATTTTCCCTCTGAAGAAATGATTGCCGCGCCGCGACCCAGCACATCTTTTGAAAATGTCTCATCAGGTACTTCTGAAAGTGGTTTCACCTGTCCGGTCAATGGAGCATAAACCATAAAATAAAAAAGCGGGTAAATGTTCAGCATGTAAGCTGTGACAATTCCCGCCTTTATCCAGACGTCTCCGAGAGGATTTGAACCTCCGACCCCTCGCTTAGGAGCAAGGCACTCGGTACCTTGCTCCTGGTTTATCGCTGTCTTATGAAGTTCTTGAAAAGCCTTGATTTGCGGGGTTTTTTAGCTATCGTGGGCACCTGATTGTCAGTTCTTATATGGTCCCGGATCAGCCCCGTTTTGGCCTGTTTTGTTTGCAAAATGTTGGCATGAGCTAATTTAGTTCTCAGTACCGAATTGCCAAACAGTAAAAATTGAGTGCTTATAACGACGTCAATAGATTCATCGGCTACCGATTCCGTACTTTCTCGGAATTGATAACTCTATTAAATTATTGACCTGTTTTTATGATCTCTGCTTTTATATTATACCCCAAAATACACGCATTGTGTACCCCTGATTTGGGCAATGGAGTTCTTATTCGTCACCGGCTTCGCCGCTTTGCTATTTCGTGGGGCCTCATCAGCCGGCACTCAGAAGGGCTGCTCCGGTGGTCAAAACTATCCCCCGTCCCGGCAGCTTCACCTGGTATCGGTAAGATACATCCGTAAAACACGTTTTACGGATGATCAGCGGTCGTCAAATGAATCCAAGCAAGCTTGATTCATTTTCCTCGTCACTATGACATATATCATGCCTTACCATATCATGCAACAATGTACATAAAAGAGTTTCGATTTTTAATGGTCGCCAAGTTGGCGACCATTAGCCAGAGCATGGTTTTATCGAAATCGGAGCAAACTCCGACTTCGATAAAAGCCTCCGGCGGATTGCAGAGATGCGCTTGGAATTTTGTCATGCTAACGCATGACGCGCATCTCGCAGCAAGAACGCCGAGGTGTTCTTGAAGTAATGAAAACTGCAAGTGTGGGCGAGTTGGCGAGATAATGAAAAACAATTACATTTTATGCGACCTAATAATCATTTTAAATGGTCTTAACTCTTACGCGTTTTCCCGAAAATGCAATTCCCAATTTGAATATAGGTGCCACACCAAGCTCGATCAGTTCTGCATCATAGCGTTTTTCATCAATCTGCCTGAGAGCATCTGCAGCAAATTGCTCCATCTCCTCTTCTTTCAGATCAGCTTTCCACTTAAACTCCATAATGATTCCCGGATACTTTTTCTCTCTCGGGAACATGGTAATATCGTATCTTCCGTCTCCGGATTCTCTGTTGGACTTGATTCTATACTGATTATCCATCAATGCGATCAACCCTAATACCAGGCCATGATAAAAGCCTTCCGTTCCTCCATCGTAAAAGCTTACAGATTTATCCAGATATTCCGCAATGGCTTTCTGCAATTTCGTATAATTACATGCAAATAAACTCTCTGCGATTTTATTTGCAGTTGTTCTTGTAATTGCACCGATCTGCATCAGATGAAACAGGATTTCACTTTTATAGACGGCAGCAATTTCTTTGTTCGGAATAGAAACCTCACACAGATATGAACCATCCGGCTGCAGCTCTTTCTTCGGTGTCTTTAGATATCCGGCAACCAGTAAAAGACTGAAGATATTATCCGGATCCTCCGCAAGGGCTCTGTATACCACATTCTGATCTATTCTGGTGATTACACTTTTTCCCTGAAGCAGATCATACAATTGACCTTTTATTTCTTCCGTGGCGGTCTGAAGCACATCTACAAGAATTTCATTCTTTCCTGTATTTACCCAATAGGCCTGTGGAATACCTTTTTTTGATACATAATTTATAACGGACCATGGATTATATATTTCTTCATTACCGAAAAGATATCCATCATACCATTCCTTCAGTTCTTCCATCTCATCTGTCATCCCGTAATACTGAAGCATTTCATAAACTTCTGAAGATGTAAAACCAAAGAACTGACTATAGTCCTCATCCATAATCGAGTTTACGCTCAAATTATTCAATCCGCTGAAAATGCTCTCCTGTGCAATTCGCAGGATGCCTGTAAGAAATCCATAAGACAGATTCCTAT
>DXGQ01000036.1 GCA_019113845.1 Candidatus Anaerobutyricum avicola | reverse complement strand
TCCCGTGCTTGCACGAAGGAGCAGACCTTTTTAATCCTGTAAAGCGTAGCTGAAACCGCTTTGCGGTTTCTCCCGGCCGATCAGAAAACGTCAGTAGTCCGAGTGAGGGTCGAGTCGGGAGGAACTGTATGAGAACGAATGGCATCGTCTGTTATATGAGAAACCTGTTGTCACCTTTACAAATCCCCACTTGATTGAAACCAACAGCAAAAAGCCGCTGATCCATGTGTTGTGGATTAGCGGCTTTGTCATCAAATATCGTTCTGTTTCAGATATGCCTGAACAAAGATTATTTCTTCGCTCCTGTTGCGTCCATGTACCGGTTGACTGCGCTGATCAATGCGATAACGGAGGCATTGATGATATCGTTGTCGATGCCGACGCCCCAGTAGGTCTTGCCGTCGGTGCCGTCGATGGCAACGTAAGCGCAGGCTTTGGAGCTGGAACCGGTTTCCAGAGCGTGCTCTTCGTAGGTGGAGATAGTGTAGTCAATCTCGGAGTGACGTTTTAAGGCGTTGCTCACAGCGTCCAGACGGCCGTTTCCTTTGCCGTGGTATACCTTGTGAACGCCGTATTTGTCGATGGTCAGCTCGGTCTGAATACCGTCTTTCTGCTCAAAGTGTACTTCTTTGAACTCGATCGGGCTTGTGATGTTGACATATTTCTCTTTAAATACTTTGAGCACTTCCTCCGGCTGCAGTTCTTTGTGGGCGTGGTCGGAAACGTCTTTGACAGAGTAGCCGACTTCTTCCCGCATCTGCGGTGGAATCCGGATGCCGTATGTTTTGTCCAGAAGGAATCCGATGCCGCCCTTGCCGGACTGGCTGTTGATCCGGATGACGTCGGCTTCGTACTCGCGTCCCAGATCTTTCGGGTCGATGGCAAGGTAAGGAACCGTCCATTTGTCGCAGTTGTGAGTCTCTCTCCAGGTCATGCCTTTGGCGATAGCGTCCTGATGGGAACCGGAGAAGGCGGCGAAGACCAGTTTGCCGGCATATGGCTGTCTTTCGTAAACGTGCATACGGGTCACTTTTTCGTATTCATCCACGATGGCTGGCAGATGACTGAAGTCCAGTTTCGGGTCAACGCCGTGAGAGTACATATTTAATGCCAGTGTGACGATATCCACATTTCCGGTACGCTCGCCGTTTCCGAATAAAGTACCTTCCACGCGGTCTGCGCCGGCGAGAACGGCAAGTTCTGCGTCAGCGACGCCGGTACCGCGGTCGTTGTGCGGGTGCACGGATAATACGACGCTGTCTCTGTATTTTAAGTTGTCGCTCATGAACTCGATCTGGCTGGCATATACGTGCGGCATGGAGTGGGAGACGGTAACCGGCAGATTGATTATGGTCGGCCAGTCTTTGGTCGGTTTCCACACATCCAGTACGGCGTTACAGATATCAAGAGCGAAATCCATCTCTGTTCCGGTAAAGCTTTCCGGAGAGTATTCAAAGCGGTAGTTTCCGCCGTCCTCTTCGGTCAGGCGTTTTAATAATTCCGCGCCGTCCACGGCGATCTTGATGATCTCTTCTTTTGACTTTTTGAAAACCTGTTCCCTCTGTGCCACGGAAGTGGAATTGTACAGATGAACGACAGCCTGTTTTGCTCCCTTAATGGCCTCAAAGGTTTTTTTGATGATATGTTCTCTGGCCTGGGTTAATACCTGAATGGTCACGTCATCCGGGATCAGGTTCTGTTCAATCAAAGTACGGCAGAATTCAAACTCTGTCTCGGAAGCGGCCGGGAAGCCGACTTCAATCTCTTTAAAACCGATCTTTACCAGCAATTTAAAGAATTCAATCTTTTCTTCCAGACTCATCGGGATGATCAGGGCCTGGTTGCCGTCACGAAGGTCAACGGAACACCAGATCGGCGGTTTTTCGATATGATCCTTTTCCACCCATTTGTGTGTGTGTGTCGGTGACGGGAAATACATGGTCTTGTACTTATCTGCATGCTGCATGATGAATAATCCTCCTTCTGATAGATTACGCCCGGGGCGCATTATTAAAATATGTTGATTTATCCGTGATAAGGACCGGCGGAATTTTCTATGAAATAAAAAACCGCCTCTTCCTCAAAAGAAAGAGACGGAGAAAACTCACGCGGTACCACTCTTATTCATACAAAATGTATGCGCTCATCACAGATACGGACTTGAATAAGTCTTATATCCTCCTGTTATAACGGTCAGGCTCCGGCTATGCCTACTGCATCTGCGGTTCAGCACGCTGCTCAGAGGCGAGTTCAAATCTGTCCTGCAGCCGCTTCGCACCACCCAGCGGTTCTCTGAATGCATTCGGGATTCTACTATTCCTCGTCAGTGCATTTGACTGTTCTACTTTAGCATGAAACGAAAGGAGTGTCAACTGCAAATTTTATGTAGCCGGATTTTGGTTTTGGCCGGTTACTCCACCGCCCGCAGTCGTTCCACGATGCTGTCTTTTTCCAGGTTCCGGAAACAGAGGTACGGAAGCAGGACGGCGAAGAGCAGCAGTACCGGCGTGCAGATGACAAGGGGCAGCAGGGCAAAGTGGAAGGTGGTAAATCCTCCGGCGGTTAAGGCGCGGACGATCACACCCACGGTGAAGATGCTCAAAATGTATGAGATCACCAGGGTGATGCCGGCGTAATACAGGCCTTCGCAGGTGAGCATGTTCCGAAGCTGTCTCTTTGTCATGCCGATGCTCTGGATCATGGCAAATTCCCGGCGGCGGGAGATGATGGCGGTCACCATACTGTTGATAAAGTTCAGGATGCCGACCAGGGCGATAACCATGCTGATGGCATATCCGATCACGGCGGAGGAACGGCGCTCGTCCTCGTACTGTTTCGCCATCGTCTGGCGGGAGGTGATGGACATGCCGGAGGCTTTGGTCTGCTGGTAGTCGGTCAGCAGCTCGGAAGCTTCGTCGATACCCGAATCTTCCACATTGAAATAATACTTGCGCAGGTGACTGTCCGGCCACATCTGTGTGAAGACGTCCGCCGGGATGACGAGCGGAACGTCAAAGACCGGTGTGGAGCCGGCTACCATCGGCTGCAGCGGGGAGAGTACGGCCATGATGGTGAAGGTTCGTCCGTTGACGTTGACTTTTTCACCCACAGAGTAGGTTGGCAGTCCGGTCCCGGCCTCGGTGGCAGGGCCGATGGCAAGGGCGTAGTCGCCGGTGGCGAATTGTTCCGCGTCAAAGCTACCGTCCAGGATATAGTTTTCACTGGCGGCGGCAGTGAGAATCAGGCCGTCGGCGCCGTAGATGGTGTGCGGCACGGCATTTCCCTGTAAGGCGGAGTCATAGACATCCTTCCACATCGGAAAGCTCGGGTCGAAGGACGCGTAGTCGTCCAAAATGTCCTGGGTGTAATAGGAAGTAAAATTATCCTGCGCCTCTTTACTTAACGGCATGGAAGTCTCTTTCGAGTAGAGCCGTCCTTCGGCTTCCAGGGTGTCAAGGCTTCGGATTTCGGAGAGCAGATCTTCACCGATGGTCTGGTTTGCCGGGTCGTATCCGGAGACGGCGCTGTTGGTGGCATCGTCAATCTGGAAGTCGGCGACAGTTAAGTCCATGAGATATTTATCCATGTCGAAACTTGCGTTGCTGGCGTAGAAATAGCTCATCAGCACCAGCCCCAGTGTGAGGGAGCAGATGACCATGACGGTACGTTTCCTGTTGCGCCACAGGTTGCTCCACGCCATCGCGGCGATGGAAGCGCCTTTTTTTGATTTTTTCTGTTTTTTCTTTATCGAAGTATCCGCGTCCGTGTAGCGGAGTGCTTCCATCGGGGAGACCTTCCCCGCCTGGCGGGCCGGAAGCAGGGAAGAGCACAGCACGGTCACATAGGCGAACACGGCGGAGCCGATGAAGATGACCGGGTTGGTGGATACGACGGTGTCCGGATTATCTCCGCCGATCATCACCGGCACCAGAACGATGCCTAAGAGATAACCGATGATCAGTCCGACTGGAATCCCGATGAGGGAAAGTCTGGCCGCCTGTCCCCGGATGATTTTTTTGATCTGCTTTCTGGTCGTTCCCAGTGTTTTCAGTCTGCCGTAGAACTGGATATCCGAGGCGACGGAGATCTGGAATACATTGTAGATGATCAGGTATCCTGCCACGAAGACCAGAAGCATGCCGGCGTAGGTGGACAGATTTTCCATGAAAATGCTTTGCTGTACGCCCGGGTCGTACGCCAGGTTGGTGGTAAATTCCACATCGGTGATGCCGGTGTCAGAAAGCACCTGTGCCATCTGTCCTTCAATGTCATCGGTATCAGCAAATGTGACGCCCATCATGCGGGTGCCGAGAACCTGACCGTCCGATGGCCCGGCGGCATAGTCGCAGGCTTTCAGGGCGAATTCTTTGCTGACCCATGCCATGCTGGCGTAGGAAGAGGCGTTTCCTTCCCAGAAACCGCACAGCGTAAATGTACTGGAAGTCATCTCCGGGGAGGTGATATCCTTCTGCCATTCCAGCGTGACGCTGGCGCCAAGCTCCGGCGTGATACCGAGACGCTGCAGGGTCAGAGTGTCGAGCGCGATCTCGTCTTCGGCTTCCGGCATCTGCCCGGTTTCCGGCCAGGCAAAACTGTCTTTGGCATACTGGTCGCTGGCGTAGCGGATCTCCACCTGCCGCCCGGCCAGATTCGTATTTTGTGCGTTGCCGAGGACGATGGAATACCCGGAGCCTGCCACCAGAGGGTGTGCGGCGATCTTCTCGATCTCTTCATCGGTAATGCTCTTCGTGGAGGAATGCGCGGTGGTTCCCGACTGGCGCAGATACATTTCCGTCATATTTCGTCCCAGACTCTGAGCCAGCGTAAACAAGGTGGTAAACATCATCGTCGTCAGAACGATGGCGAGGATGGCGACCAGATTCCGCCGCCGGTTCGTTTTAAAACTGCGCCGGGACAATGTCTTTAACATGGACGACTGCGGCGCTTTGCCGCCGTGGGCGGCTGCCTGCTCCGAGTCGCTGCGTTTGCGGATAAGACCGGAGGCGTTTTTTGTCTGATTTTGCATTTCCCTCACCGTCCTTCCTTCTGAGAAACATTTTGCACCGACTGAGAAAGTTCCTGTTCCGACGGGGAAGGTTCCTGCTCCGGCTGGGAAGCATTTTGCGCGGAAGAATCCGTGTGAATCCGGCCGTCCTCAATGCGGATCGTGCGGTCAGCCTGAGCGGCGATCTCCGGATTGTGGGTGATCATCACGATGGTCTGGTGGAACTTTTCGCTGGTGAGGCGCAGAAGCTCGATAACCTCATCGCTGGTACGCGAATCCAGATTTCCCGTCGGCTCATCTGCCAAAATGATGGCAGGCTTGCTGGCGAGAGCTCTCGCGATGGCAACCCGCTGCTGCTGTCCGCCGGAAAGATTATTTGGCATGTTGTAAAGCTTCTGGTTCAGGCCAAGCAGGGAAATAATCTCATCCACGAAGGCGTCATCCGGCTGCCGGCCGTCCAGCTGAATGGGCATGACGATATTTTCATAGACATTTAAAACAGGAACCAGATTATAATTCTGGAAGATAAAACCGATCTTCTGGCGGCGGAACACGGTCAGCGCGTCGTCGCTCATGGAATCCAGCGTGACGCCGTCCACCTGCACGCTGCCGGATGTCGGGCGGTCCAGCCCGCCCAGCATATTTAAGAGAGTGGACTTGCCGCTGCCGGATGTGCCGATGATAGCGACGAACTCGCCCTCCTCGATGGATATGCTCACGTCGTTAAGCGCTTTTACAAGATTTTCTTTTTGACCGTATTGTTTTACAAGATGGGATGTGCTTAAAATACTCATACTGTCGCTCCTTTTTTACTTTTTCGTTTTCCATGAAATTTCCGGTCATATTGCTTAAAAATTTTTCAAAACCGGAAGTGTGTGTATGGAAGTTGTTTTGATTATATCGCTATACAAAAAAGCAGCAACAAAAGATGCGTAAACTAATACGCAGGAGGAAAAAATTAATGTTCCTCCACCGGTATCATGATCTTCAGCACAAAGACGCCGTCTTTGCATTTGACGGTGCATTGCCCGTCGTATTTGTCCACGGCGGCGCGGATGTTGGACAGGCCGAAGCCGTGGAACAGGGCGTCTTCCTTGGTTGTCTTGCCGCTGGCGTCAGCGTCCGGCAGGGCGTTGTTTTCCACCGCGATGACGAGCATGTCGTGGATGCGGCGGGCTTTTACGGAGACGACGCGCCGGGAAACGGCGAGTTTTTCGCTGGCTTCGATGGCGTTATCGAGGGCGTTGCCGAAGATGGTGCTGATATCCAGCGGGTCCAGGAAGCTTCCGTCGGCAAAGTGGAGGATGGCGGTGAAGTCAATCTGTTTTTCGCGGGCAGTTTTTGCCTTGTCCCGGATGATGACGTCCAGATAAGGGTTTCCGGTGCGGTAGTAGTTCTCGTAGGATTCCATCTGCTGCCGGAGATGGCGGAAGGAGGGATGGACGCTGTCCGTTGATACATTTTCAGTGAAAGATGCCGCCGGTTCTGTGTCAGCCATCACATTTTCCAGCACCAGCAGGTGGTTTTTCATGTCGTGATAGATCTGGCGGATGCGGGTTTCGTCTTCCATTTTCTCTTCATAATAATTCTGGCGCATTTCCAGTTCCTGGGCGTGCCAGGCGGTCTGCATCGCCCCGCACATGTAGGAGGCCAGATAGATGCAGCCGAAGCTTGAGAAAATGGAGGCGGCGCAGATCGGGTAGACGATGATGATCCGATCCGGCATAAAATAGATGATCGTAAATATGGAGACGACGGAGGCGAGCATCAGTATGTCTACGATGAGCCACATACGGTTTGTGAGGGTGTAGGTGGTGTCGCGCAGATATCTTTTAAGGAACAGCCAGGCGCCGGTCCAGAAAAGAAGTCTTGCCAGCAGTGTAGCGGCGTGGATGGCAGTGCTTAAGAGCATGATTCCCGGCGTCCAGGCAGAAGTCTCGTTGGGCGCTTTGGTGATGCCGAAGAATAAAGAGGCGCCGGCGTCCTGCATGATATAGTTGATGGCGATGACCGCCGGATAAAAGATCAGCACGGCGGTGAGCTTTTCCACCCACCGGCCCCGGTGGAAAAGGATCAGATAAAGGCTGAATCCGATCAGGGAGCCCAGCAGGTTGGCAAGGTCGTTGGAATAAATGATGGTCACAGCAAAAAAGCTGCAGGCGAAAAATGCCAGAATGCGCGCGACCCAGTTTCGGCGGACCGGCAGAAAGGTGTGAAGGATCCAGAAGAAGACGAATACATACGTCCATTCCAGAAAAAAGGATAAAATGTTCAGAAAGTGTATCATAGCATGTCTCCCCAGTAATCCGTCAGCTTTTCCATGAACGCCTTGCGGCGCGGCTGGCTGATGGGTATTTTTTCGCCGGTGATCAGGGTGATCTCCAGCTTTCGCACGCCTTTTACGTAGGCGAGATTGATCAGGTAGCTGGTGTGGCAGCGGGCGAACCCTTTGCCCTGCAATGTTCGTTCGATCTCCTTCATGCTGCGGTAGCAGAGGATACTCTCTTTTTCCGTGTGGAAAAGGAGGTTCCGGTTGAAGGTCTCTATGTAACGGAGATTTTTGAGCAGAATCTTGTATTTGCCCGTGTCGTTGGACACGACAAGAAACGGCTCCGTTTCCAGCGGACGTCTGCGGATGAACCGGTCCAGCTCTGCTTTCAGCCGTCCGTATTGCAGCGGCTTTATGATATAGTTGGCTGCCTGATATTTGTACCCTTCCAGTCCGTACTGGGCGAGGGTGGTAAGGAAGATGATGCCGACGCTCTCGTCTTTTTCGCGGATTTTTTCGGCGGCGCGAAGACCGTCCACCATCTTCATCTGTATATCAAGAAAGATCAGATCAAAGGACGGGTCGTATTTCTCGATCAGGTCGAGCCCGTCATAGAAAACAGAAGTTTTGATCTCCTCTCCGGTTTCCAGAATATACTGCGACAGCAGTTCTTTTAAATGATCCACAAAAGCTTTTTCGTCGTCGCAGATGGCGATGTGCAGCATGGGTGCCTGTCCTCACTTTCTGTTGAGTCTGTCGTCCCCGGGAAGCCATGAGATCTGTCCCGGGACGAGGCTGTCTTTTTTAAGACAAAACCGTCACTTATTATAACGGCTCAGGGGTGATTTCTCAAGGGGGGAGACTGTCCGAAAACTAAGATGAATGTTCATCGAAATTAAGATTGAGCCACTCTTATGAGTGTTCAATATAGATATTTATACTGCACATTGAAAACTGAATAAAGTACACAGAAATCATGCATCTATGGTTCAAATATAGTATAATAAAACCAGAGAAAAAATCTTTTTCGAGGTGTGATGATATGCCATATGTTTCCGGATTTGACCGTAATCAGCTGATGTGCTGTTCATGGGATGCATTTGTAGATGAAGAAAGTATTGCAAGAATAATTGATGCGTTTGTGGAACATCTTGACATGAAGAAATATGGTGTAAAAGCTGCGGCTGTGGAAGGTCGTCCATCCTATGATCCGAAAAGCCTTTACAAGCTTTATATTTACGGAAGCAGAAAAGGAATTCGTTCTTCACGAAAGCTGGCAGAAAGCTGTAAGGTGAATCTTGAAGTGAAATGGATGACTGGTGGTGTAGAACCTGATTTCCGTACCATCTCAGACTTCAGAAAAGACAATATAGACAGCCTTAAGGAAATCTTTCATGAGTTTAACCGTCGGATTTCCGGTGCGGTGGAATGGGGATTTACATCAGTGGACGGAACAAAAATCCAGGCCAATAATTCGAAAGATAATAACTTCACAAAAAATAAGCTGGATGACCGGATCAAGTGGCTGAACGGACATACAGATGAATATCTGCGGATACTTAACGAGATGGATAAACAGGAAGAGTCAGACGAGATTCCCGGGGAATTAACCAGAGAAGAGCTTGAAGCAAAACTAAAAGAAGTTCAGGAACGTCTTGCCAGATATTTGGAGTATCAGAAGTTAATGGAGGAAACCGGAGTATCACAGTTATCTATCACGGATGCAGATGCAAAACTTATGAAAAATAAGAACGGTTTTGCAGTAGCATATAATCCACAAACGGCAGTAGATTCCGAAACACATCTGATCCGGGATTTTCAAATGACGAATCAGGTGACAGACCATGGTTTGTTGGAAAGTACCATGGAGGAAATAAAGAAAGCTGAACCAGAAAATATCGTAGAGGTGGTGGCTGATAAGGGTTATGAGAATACGGAGGATATGGTAAGCTGTCTGGAAAATGGAATAATTCCCCATGTCATAACAGATGACGGAAAAGAAGGTTACGAAATCGAAACACCCTATGAAAAATCGAAAGCAGATCTTACCAGCACAGCCCCAGAGGAATTAAAGAAAGCCCTGCATGCGGGACAGATACCGGAAGCTTATAAATCAGTGATACAGGACATGAAAGTAGAGACTGTGCGCCGGAAAGTAGTGGATGAAAAACCAGAAAAAGACAGAGTATATGGCAGTCAGGAAGAAATGCTGGAAAAGGCGAAAACAGGATATTTTGTCAGAGACCCTGAACAAAATCTGGTATACTGTCCAGCAGGAGAAATCCTACGACAGAAATGCATAAAGAAAAACGGAAATATACGTTATGCGAATAAAAATGCCTGCAGGCATTGCCCAAACCGAAACAAGTGTTACAAAGGAAAAGGCGAATGGAAAGAAATTGATTTTACAAAAGATCAGCTGGAGAAACCATGTAAGGATTGGCTGGAAGCAGAAGGAAATAAACCAGAAGAAACAGCATCGAAAGAGAAATATCATTATGAAAAGAAGAAGATTGTAAAATTCTTTTTGAAACCAAACCGGGAGAAAATGACGCAGCGGATGTGTCTGTCGGAACATCCATTTGGAACTATAAAACGAGCCATGGGAGCCACTTATTTTCTACTAAAAGGAATGCGAAAAGTGGCTGGGGAGTTTGCGCTCTTCTGTCTGGGATATAACCTTGAACGGGCGAAAAATCTCCTGGGATTTCAAAAAATGATGGAATTAATGGAAAAGGGATAAGCCCCTTCCTTCATTCTGTGTATTTTGTTCAGTTTTCAATGTCACAGAAAAGAAGGAAAGGGGCTAAATTTATGCCTGAAAATGAGGTTTTCGGACAGGCTGGGGGGGGGGTAGAAGTGATTTTCTGGAAAATATATGATACTTTTTTGTTGTATGGAATGGAAACACGATTTTCTGGGGAAGCACTGTCCGAGGCGCAGCGCAAGGATACGGCAGCTGTATTTGTCTGTTTATTATAGAAGAAATGTTGCGAAGCAGCGCAATTCTGTGTAAAATGAGAGGCAGAAGGAACAAAGAGGGGAAAGATTTGCCGCCGTGAAAGCGGATCCTCCGTGTCCGGCTGTAAAGGTGCGGGAGGGAGAAGGCAAACATGACGGGATGAGGAAGTTAAGAAAATGTGGGAGAAAATCAAAGAGCAGTGGAAGAAAATACAGCACCAGATTAAAAATGTGGAGATCCATTATCTCAAAATGATGGGATTTAATTTGAAAATGGGGATTCTGTGGATGATCCGCGCTTTTATCGTCGGACTGGTGGTCGGCGGTTTCAGCAGTGTGTTCACGCTGGGACTTGGCTGGGTCAATGAGACGAGGATGCGCTATCCGTTTCTTTTGTTTTTGCTGCCGGTGGGCGGACTTCTGATCGTGTGGCTGTACCGGCTGTGCGGGATGAAAAAGGATATGGGCACGAATCTTTTGATCACGGCGGTACATAACAGCCATCAGAATGTTCCGTTTTATCTGGCGCCGCTGATCTTCGGGGCGACGCTCATCACCCATCTGTTCGGCGGCTCCGCGGGAAGAGAGGGGGCGGCGCTTCAGATGGGCGGGAGTCTCGGAAATACATTGGGCAGGCTGCTGCATCTGCATGAGGGTGACCGGAAGATTCTCATGATGAGCGGCATGAGCGCCGCCTTTTCCGCTGTGTTCGGCACGCCTCTGGCGGCGGCGATCTTCCCCATGGAGATGATCAGCGTGGGGATCATGCAGTATTCGGCGCTGCTGCCCTGTGTGTTCGCCTCTCTGGTCGCCAATCAGTTCGCTCTCAATATGGGAATTTATCCGGAGGCATACACAGTGACAGGGATTCCGGCAGTGTCCTTTGAAAGCTTTGGCAAATTGATTCTTCTCGGTATTCTCTGTGCGGTGTTCAGTGTAATTTTTTGCAATTTCCTTCGGGGAGCAGGCTTCCTTTACGGAAAATTTTTAAAAAATCCGTATATCAGAGTGATCGTCGGCGGCGTGCTGATCATCATTCTCACAATGCTGGTGGGAAATTTTGACTACAACGGAGCGGGAACGGAGCTGATCGCGCGGGCCATCGAGCAGGGCGAGACACCGACGTTTGCCTTTCTTTTAAAAATGCTTTTTACATCCCTGACGCTGGCGGCGGGATTTAAGGGCGGCGAGATCGTCCCGGCGTTCTGTACCGGAGCCACCTTCGGATGCCTTTACGGCAGCCTCATGGGAATCTCCCCGTCCTTATGCGCTGCTCTCGGCATGACGGCGGTATTTTGCGGAGTGACAAACTGTCCGATCACTTCTATGTTGATTGGTTTTGAATTGTTTGGATTTGAGGGGGCGGTGTTCATTCTTCTGGTGATCTCCGTCAGCTATCTTTTCTCCGGATACAAGGGACTGTACCGCGAACAGATCATTGTTTATTCCAAGTATCACCCGAAATATATCAATCGATTGTCAGGGGATGAGGATTTTGACGGAGAAGATTATGAGGAATGAGGAACAGGAGATTTCACCACGGGTTTTTGTATCCGTTCAGCCATGCCATCTCGGAACCCGGCTGCTGAACGGATGAAATATTTTTGCAATATTTTGTGAAAAATATAGCGCACTGTATTTTTTTGTGCTATAATGGTTAAGCATGTGGAGATCACATGTGTTTTATGTGTGCAGAATATAGATAATTTTTTAAGGAGGAACAACAATGGCAAAAAAATGGGTATACCTGTTTACCGAAGGCGATGCCTCAATGAGAAATCTTCTCGGCGGTAAAGGTGCTAACCTTGCTGAGATGACAAACATTGGCCTGCCTGTACCTCAGGGTTTCACTATCACAACTGAGGCATGTACACAGTACTATGAAGATGGAAGACAGATTAACGACGAGATCCAGGCTCAGATCATGGAGTACATCACAAAGATGGAAGAGATCACCGGAAAGAAATTTGGTGATAAAGAGAATCCTCTTCTGGTTTCCGTTCGTTCCGGTGCCCGCGCTTCCATGCCAGGTATGATGGACACGATCCTGAACCTTGGTTTAAATGAAGACGTTGTAGAAGTATTAGCTGCCAAATCCGGCAATCCTCGCTGGGCTTGGGACTGCTACAGAAGATTCATCCAGATGTATTCTGACGTAGTTATGGAAGTAGGTAAGAAATACTTCGAGGAATTAATTGACAAAATGAAAGCAGAAAAAGGTGTGACACAGGACGTTGACCTTACTGCTGATGACTTAAAAGAGCTGGCTTCCCAGTTCAAAGCTGAATATAAAGAAAAGATCGGGGAAGACTTCCCGACAGATCCGAAGGAACAGTTAATGGGCGCGATCAAGGCCGTATTCCGTTCCTGGGACAACCCACGTGCTAACGTATATCGTCGTGACAACGATATCCCATACAGCTGGGGTACTGCTGTTAACGTACAGAGCATGGCATTTGGTAACATGGGCGATGACTGTGGTACTGGTGTTGCATTTACCCGTGACCCTGCTACAGGCGAGAAGAAGCTTATGGGTGAGTTCTTAACAAACGCACAGGGCGAGGACGTAGTTGCCGGTGTTCGTACACCAATGCCGATCGCTCAGATGGAAGAGAAGTTCCCGGAAGCTTTCGAACAGTTCAAACAGGTTTGCAAGACTCTGGAAGATCACTACAGAGATATGCAGGACATGGAGTTCACTGTTGAGAACAAGAAGCTTTACATGTTACAGACACGTAACGGTAAGAGAACAGCACAGGCTGCTTTAAAGATTGCCTGCGATTTAGTAGATGAGGGAATGAGAACAGAAGAAGAAGCTGTTGCAATGATCGACCCTCGTAACCTTGATACATTATTACATCCTCAGTTCGATGCAGAGGCACTGAAGAAAGCTGTTCCTATGGCAAAAGCCCTTGGTGCATCACCGGGAGCTGCATGCGGTAAGATCGTCTTCACAGCAGAAGATGCTAAAGAATGGGCAGCAAGAGGAGAAAAGGTTATCCTTGTTCGTCTTGAGACATCCCCAGAGGATATCGAAGGTATGAAGAGCGCACAGGGTATCCTGACAGTTCGTGGTGGTATGACATCTCACGCAGCCGTAGTTGCCCGTGGTATGGGTGCTTGCTGTGTATCCGGATGCGGCGACATCATCATGGACGAAGAGAACAAGAAGTTCACTCTTAACGGCAAAGAGTTCCACGAAGGAGATCCTATCTCTCTTGACGGTTCCACAGGTAACATCTACGACGGTATCATCCCTACAGTAGACGCTACGATTGCCGGTGAGTTCGGACGTATCATGGCATGGGCTGACAAATACAGAACCATGGGCGTACGTACCAACGCGGATACACCTGCAGACGCTAAGAGAGCTCGTGAGCTGGGCGCTGAAGGTATCGGCCTTTGCCGTACAGAGCATATGTTCTTCGAAGGAGACAGAATCGACGCATTCCGCGAGATGATCTGTGCAGATACAGTAGAAGAAAGAGAAGAAGCTCTTGAGAAGATTCTTCCATACCAGCAGGGAGACTTCGAGCAGTTATTCGAAGCTATGGAAGGCAACCCTGTAACAATCCGTTTCCTGGATCCGCCTCTGCATGAGTTCGTTCCTCAGACAGAAGAAGATATCAAGAAACTGGCTGACGCTCAGGGCAAGACTGTTGAAGATATCAAAGCAATCATCGAAGGTCTCAAAGAGTTCAACCCAATGATGGGACATCGTGGATGCCGTCTGACAGTAACATACCCAGAGATCGCTGTTATGCAGACAAAAGCTGTTATCCGTGCAGCAATGGCTGTTCAGGAGAAACATGCAGACTGGAATATCGTTCCTGAGATCATGATTCCGTTAGTAGGCGAATTAAAAGAGCTGAAATACGTGAAAGAGATCGTTGTTAAGACAGCAGACGCTGAGATCGCAGCTAAAGGCTCCAACCTCAAATACGAAGTTGGTACCATGATCGAGATTCCTCGTGCTGCATTACTTGCTGACGAGATCGCAAAAGAGGCTGAGTTCTTCTGCTTCGGTACAAACGACTTAACACAGATGACATTCGGCTTCTCCCGTGACGATGCCGGCAAGTTCCTTGACGCTTACTACGACGCTAAGATCTTCGAGAACGATCCATTCGCTAAACTCGACCAGGATGGCGTTGGTAAGTTAATGGATATGGCAGTGAAATTAGGTAAAGGCCAGAGAGCTGACCTCCACTGCGGTATCTGTGGCGAGCACGGTGGAGACCCATCTTCCGTAGAATTCTGCTACAAGATCGGTCTTGACTATGTATCCTGCTCACCATTCCGTGTACCAATCGCTCGTCTTGCAGCAGCACAGGCAGCTATTGCCAACGGAGGAAAATAGATTCTAAAAAATATGTTTATCTCATGTCGCTGGTAGTGACAAGGGATGATGTGAAAAAATACATGTCATATCACCCTGAATATACAAAGGCGAACCGATTTAAAGATATTGTTTGTAAAATCTATATATAAATACTTGAAAGGTTCCGTCGCAGTAACGGTCTAACGACCGTAACTGCTGACGGATTTTTTGTGCGCATTTTCAGCAGAATCTGTTTGCTTTGGCTACAATTACAGCGCTTGCGCTGCTGAAAAAGCGCACTGATCTAAGCCTTCTGTCTTAGACAAAAGACTGGTATGATGTGTATTTTGAAATTTTAAAAATTATGCTGTTTTTTTCAGTTCAAACAAGTGCTGTCCTGTTTTGTCATTTTGGATCTTATTATGAAGCTTGTTTATATTATGGGCGACCGCCAGGACCACACTCTGGGCAGTCACATTCTCCAGTCCCCGATAAGAGTACCGACGAAATCCCATGTCTGCTTTTATTTCCGCAAACGAGCCTTCTGCCTGGATACTCCGGTTCATCCTCAGCTGTGTCCCGTACTCACTCGTGATCCGTTCCAGATCTTCCCTTCTTTTTTCTTTCATCGTCTTGGAAACATAAAGCCTTTTTGCTCTTTCTTCCATTGGAGTCTTACAGTTATTCCCTTTGATACACTTTGTTTTATAGGGACAGCCTGCACACTCACTACATTCGTAGACGGATGTGGTCCGTTGATAACCCGTTGCTGTTTTTTCCTTTCGGTCATATCTCCACTCGATATTCCTGCCATTAAAACAGATATAATGATCCTGCTCCGGATCGTATGTCATATTTTCCATGCGTCCGATATCCTGTTGATACCTGCGCTTCTTTGCTTGTTCATAGTTATTCGGCTTGATATAAGCAATCTGGCCGTTTCCTTCGAGGAACAGATAGTTTTCTTCACTTTCGTAACCGGCATCTGCAACGATATCCCGATAATGGAACGACAGGTGTTCCTCCATATCTTTTATAAACGGGATCAGGGTCCTGGTATCTGTCGGCCTCTGCGTTATATCAAGCCATGTAATGTATCCGGAATCCACACCATGCTGGAGATTATAGGCTGGTTTCAGCTGTCCGTTCTGCATATGGTCTTCTTTCATCCTCATAAAAGTAGCATCCGGATCTGTTTTGGAATAACTGTTCCTGCCACCACATAGGTGGATCTTCTTCGTATATTCCTTCAGTTTTTCCATGTATCCTTCCAATGTTTCAATGGATCTTTGGATCTGGCTTTTTCTTTTTCCGATCCCATGGACAAACACGATCCCTTCTTCCTCTTTGATCTTATAGAGTTTTTTTCGGATCTTTTTCAGGGTCCTGAGACCGAACTTTTTTCCGTTGAAAATGAAACGGATCCCATACAGTATCTCGCATTCCTCCACAAAGACTGCAATCTTTTGGCAGAGCCTCTGCAGATGTTTTGTCACCGCTTTCTTCCATACAAATGTATACCGGTTTGCTGCAGATTCGATCTTTGTCCCGTCAATAAAGATATGGGCCCCGGATATTTCACCGAGGCTGTAGAGTATTTCCGTCACTTTGGCTAACACCTTTTTCGAACACCGGGATAAATGAAGGGAGAGGAACCTGGCAATGGTCGCATGGTCCGGTGCGGGTTTTTGTTCTAACAGATACATGAAATTGATATCCCTCCTGCAGGCGGTTTCAATATCCCTGCTGGAATAGATATGGTTCATGGCGGCATAGATCACGATCTTGAACATCTGACGCGGTGTCACCTGGTCTTTTTTGATCTTTCCGTAAGACCGGTACAGATCAGTCAGTTCCAGCTCCTCCACAAACGCACTTAACAGGCGGACCGGGTCATCGTCCGGGATCAGAACTTCCAGTTCAAAAGGAAGTTTTAATTGATAATTCATCGAAGATAGGCTATAATCTTTTTGTATAATTTTCGTTTTGTGCATAACATAATTATACACGCAGAGCCGTTCTTTGTAAAAAAGTTCGGCTTTTTTCTTTTGCTGTACCACAGTCGGCAGAAACAAAAACAGCTTTTGGCATCGGGCGTGGCGAATGGCAGGATTCATGGATCTGCAATGGGATCGGATCCCCGATCTTTATGAAAAAGCGTGGATTCCTATGGCATAAAGAGCAGATGCTTTGCAGGTTTTGCGTCACAAAACTTGAGAACGGATCCGCCACCGAGCGCGTTGTCTGAGCGTTAGCGAGTTTAGCGCGAATGGCGTTTCCATAAACGTTCGAAAGTTGAGTCGCAAAACGCAAGTCGTCTGCGATTATGCCATAGGTCCCACGCTTATTCAAAAAAATATGGCAGCGATTCCATGCAAAGCATGAATCCCTGCCATAGGGCATAAGCTGTTTTTGGTGCGACAGCCCCTTTTCAAGTATATAAACTCTTTATTAAGGATGAAATCCCGACAGTAAAACGAAAAAAGGATTTCGTCCTTTTTTAGTATAAAAATATTTTTAAGGAGGTTTGCGTAATGGCAAAAAACACAGCGCTAAGAGCAGAAAACAATAAAGTACAGGGAATTATTTTCAAAGATAAGGAACATAAAAATTTTTATAGTTCCTGCCTTTCAAAATGCCGGTATCCGGATTCCTATCATCAGGCATTAGTCTATTGCCTGGGGATGTCAGAAGATACAAGGAGGAATATAAAACATATTTATGATTTTAAAAGCGGAAATGTAAAGCCAAAGTGTTTGCAGGAAGGCTGGCAGACAAGCGAAAGCCAGAGAATCGTACGGGTTGCATTTAATTTATATTGTGATGGAACTCCGAGTACTTATGACTATAAAGATGTGGATGAACAGATCAGAGAGACAAGACTGTATTCTGTCAGCGATTTATTCTGCACGGAGGATGCGCCATATTTCTGGGAGGCGATTAAAATCCGGTATCCGGAATATTGTCACAATGATAAAGAGGGGGACTGTATTTTATGTTGAAAATAAGATTACAGGGGACAACAAAGGATATTCGGTGGTTTAAGACGATTTTGGAAAAAAATTCGGGTATTCGAGTCTTACAGATATCAGATATATTTTCAAATAAAGGGACAAATCGTTATTTTAGAACGTATGTAGAAGTGGAAAGAGAAGAAAGGCAGGAATAAATTATGTGCAAAATTATCGCAGTTGCAAATCAAAAAGGCGGGGTAGGGAAGACTACAACATGTGTAAATCTAGGAATCGGTCTTGCGAGAGCAGGAAAGAAAGTACTTCTGGTGGAGGCAGATGCCCAGGGAAGCTTGTCGGTAAGTCTTGGTATACAGGAACCTGACGCGTTGGATATGACATTGGTGCAGATACTTGGAAAAATCATCAATGAGGAAGAAATTGATCCAGCAGAAGGAATTATAAAACATAAGGAAGGAATTGACTTTATTCCAGCCAATATTGAGCTTGCTGGTCTGGAGACATCTCTTGTCAACGTAATGAGCCGGGAACAGATCCTGCGCCTGTATTTGGAAGAAATCAAAAACAGATATGATTATATTCTCATTGACTGCATGCCGTCCTTGGGGATGATCACAATCAATCAAAATGAAATATGAGGCTATGAAGCATCAGGGAAGCAAGGGAGAAAAACATACAGCGGATGAAGTAGGAGAAAAAGCCGGTGACAGTGGAAGGACAGTACAAAGATATATCCGTCTGGCCAGTCTGATAGATGGGCTTATAAATATGGTAGATGCTGGAAAAATTGGAATGACTGTAGGAGAAAAGTTGTCTTATCTGAAAAATTCAGAACAGGAATGGGTATGGAAAGCATCTGAAAATACTGGCATATATCCGTCTCCGATGCAAGCAGGTCAGATAAAAGAACAGAGTGAAAATGGCAGCCTTTGCCAAGAAAGTATTTATAAAATTCTGGTAAAAAAAGAAAAAATAGGTAGAAATATAACACTTTCTGCAAACAAGATTAGAGACTATTTTCCACCTGCCTACACCAGAGAGCAGATGGAAGAAGTTATCTACACACTCTTAGATGAGTGGAAAAAAGGAAAGGAAGGGGAGGAACATGCAGAAACTACAATTTGATTATTATTATGGAATAGAAGCAGAACAGTATAGTTTTTACCGGGTTCCTAAAGTCCTGTTTACTGCAGAATGCTTTAAATCCCTTTCTTGCGAAGCCAAAATTTTATATGGTCTCATGCTGGACCGTATGGGACTCAGCATAAAAAATCAGTGGTTCGATGAAAAAAACAGAGTTTATATTATCTTTACTGTAGAAGAAGTTATGGAACTTTTGGGATGTAGCCGTCAGAAAGCCATCAAAACGATTGCGGAACTGGATAAAGAAAAAGGAATAGGTTTGATTGAGAAAAAACGATTAGGGTTAGGCAGACCAAATATGATCTATGTAAAAAACTTTCTGATGGAAGAGTGTCAGATACAAGAAGACGGAAGTATGGAACAAGGAGACACCGATCATATTCAGGAGTATGAGAATCATACTTCTGAAAGTATGGAAAAGGAAATTCAAGAAGCATCACAGTCAAACTGCCAGAAGTATAAAAATCATCCTTCAGGAAGTTTGGAAGATACATATTCAGAAGTTACAGAGTCAGATTTCTATAAGTACGGAGAAAAAACTTCAGGAAGTATGAAAAATGAATTTCAGGAAGTCTCAAGATCGAATTTTCAAAAGTTTGGAAAACAGACTCCAAAAGATATGAAAAGTGAATTTCCAGAAGTTCCGGAATCAAACTTCAAAGAGTATGAAAATCAAACTTTAGGAGATAAGAAAAAAGAACTTCCGGAAGTGCAAAAATCAAACGGTAATAATACTGATAATAACAATACTGATGATAATAATCATTCTATCGTATCTTATCATTCTTTGAAGAGAAAGGGGGATATTTGGATAAGTAAAAAAAGGATGGATGAGATGGAAGCTTATAGAGCGAAGATAAGGGAAAATATCGAATATGACAGTTTTGCCAAGAGAAGTCCGTAGGAACGGGAAGAGGTTGATGAATTAGTGGAGTTGATAGTAGAGGTCATGCTCCTTCCCAAAGAGAGTTTTGTGAGGATTGGCGGAGTGGATAAAGTGGCGGAAATCGTAAAGAGTCGGTTTATGAAACTGCGATTTACTTGCCGTTATGGAAGGATGTAAAAAAGCTCTGGAAGAGGCAAAAAAATAATTGCAGGAAAGAGGAAAGAACATGAAAAATAAAAATTTTGTGCTCCGTGTGGTAAATCTTTTGTTCATACTTTGCCTCCTTGGAGCATATCAGACAGTACTGTATGGCAGGAAACAACAGGAAAACTTGACAGAGGTCCAGGCAAGGGTAGATCAACTGGAAAGAGAACTGCAGGACTGGTCGGAACAGGTAAAAAAAGCAGTGTCAGAAAGAGGAATAGAGGCTGCGGGTGATTCCTCCAGCCAGACGGAGACTGTCGTCGAGACAGCACAAATAGCATATGCAGACGGTACCTATCAGGGAGCTGCACAAGGATTTGGTGGCGAGATTGAAGATTTGGTGGAAGTTTCTGGAGGAAAAATCACAGCTATTACCATTGTATCTGCTAAGCAGGAGGATGAAGCCTATCTTTCCATGGCGGAGGAGATTATCGATACGATTGTTGAAAAGCAGACAACAGAAGTAGATACGATCAGTGGAGCAACATATTCTTCTTCGGGTATCCGGGATGCAGTCTCCGATGCGTTGAAAGGAGCAGTGCAATAAATGAAAAAAACAAAAACATTTTACGATAAAATACGAATGAGCCTGGAAGTGTTCATACGCGCGGTTTTTTTGTTTTGTATCCGGCATTGTTTTCCACTGCTTTTACAGGAGTAAAAATGTTGGTGGGGCAGGTGGCAGGGAAAAAAGCGCTTGAGTGGAATACTTTTGTAATGACGTTGGTGATTCTGATCATATTTACAATCTGTTTTGGAAGATTCTTCTGTGGATTTCTTTGTGCTTTTGGCAGTTATGGTGATTGTATGTATGTTTTGTCATCTGCGCTTCGAAAAAAATGCAAAAAAAAACCGCTGCATATTTTTAAAAAATGGGGAAAGATACTGCGGTATGGGAAATATGTTGTTCTTATTTTCGTTCTTCTGGCATGTATAAAGGGAATGGAAAATATAGTATCTTTGCATAGTCCTGTTACTGTATTTTCCCGGTTGCATGCACTGAAAACGCCGGATAGTATGCTGGGATTGCTTCTCTTTTTGGTTATTACGGCAGGCATGGCGGCAGAACCAAGATTTTTTTGTCGTTTCCTTTGTCCGATGGGAGCAATTTTTTCCTTTTTGCCCGTACTTCCCTTTTCTGTAATAAAAAGAGACAGGAAAAATTGCATCATGGGATGTCAGGCGTGTAAAATGGCCTGCCCGGCAGGGTTGGATATTCCCTCCCTTACGGAAGGAGATAATTCCCTGAGTGGAGAGTGTTTCTCCTGTGGCAAATGTGCTGGCCGTTGTCCCCGCCAGAATATAATTTTGCCGGGAAAATCCAGGGGATGGCTGCCCTTAACAGTGATAAAAGCTGTGATAGCATTGGTAATTTTTCTGATGGTTTACTGAAAGCGGAAAGGAGATTTGATGAGCAAAGGAAAATCGACGGCATTTTATGGGATATTTTTGGCGCTGGCATTAGTGACAGGCTATGTGGAACAATGCATTCCGATAAATCTTGGTATACCCGGTGTTAAGTTAGGCCTGGCCAATATTGTGACCATGGTATTGCTGTATGTAGTGGGAGTTAGGACGGCGGCAGGCATTACGGTTGTCCGGATTCTGCTCTCTGGTATTTTGTTTGGCACCGGATTTTCCATTGTATATAGCATGGCAGGCGCCGTTTTGAGTATTCTGGTTATGACAGTCTTAAAGAGTACAAAAAAGTTTTCATATATAAGTGTCAGTTTGGCCGGAGGTGTGTTTCATAATGTGGGACAAATTTTTGTAGCGGTGTTGGTATTGGAAACGAGTACACTGATTTATTATCTTCCCATCCTTGTTTTATCCGGTCTGGGCGCTGGTATTGTCATTGGGATTTTAAGCGGATTTCTTATGCGGCGGCTGACTCCGGTAATCCGTCAGACATGGGGATAAATAAAGTAGTGTAGAAAAGGAAGGGTAAAGATGATAGGATTACAATGTAATATTTCCAGAAAAATAATATATCGGATAACAGGAACAGTATTGATGGCGACAATCTTTTCTCTGTTCTTATGCGGATGCGCGGCAGTAAAAAGCACAGGGGAAGAAAATCAAACGGAAAGTAGAGCAGACAGGCAGGATTCGTCTGATGAAAAAATGTTTACGGCCACCAATTTTGTCATGGATACCGTATTGAGTGAAACGATTTATGGAAGTACTGATCATACTGAAACAATCAAAGATCTTTTATCAGAAATAGAGACACAAAAGCTTTCCTGGCGGATAGAAGACAGTGAAGTTTCCAATATCAATACTCTTTGCACACAAGGCGCCAGCGTTACGATGAGTGATGACTTTTATCAATGGACAAAGACTAGTCTTGATTTGGCACAAAAAAGTGACGGCGCTTTTGATCCGACCATTGGAAAACTGACACGATTATGGAATATTGAAGGAGAAAATCCAACGGTACCGACGCAGGCAGAAATCGACCAGGCTCTTTTGGAAATAGGTAATACACACATTCATATGCAAGAAAAAACAATTTCTATGGATGCAGGATGTACGCTTGATTTGGGTGCAGTTGGAAAAGGAATTGGCTGTGATGTGGTAAGGGAATATTTGACGAAACAGGAGGACGTTTCAGGAGCGGTCGTTGCCATTGGTGGGAGCATTCTTGTATATGGCAGTAAACCTGATGGAACGGACTGGAGTGTGGCGGTGCAAGATCCGGAGGGAGAAGAGGGGAGCTACATGGGGGTAATTAATCTATCAGGAACCGCCTGTGTATCTACATCTGGAGATTATGAGAAGTATTTCATTCAGGATGAAATATAGTAAAACAAAGTGAAAAAAATCCTTGACAACTTACTATAATTAGAATAAACTAATAGAGGTTAGATAATAAAATGTTTATTTCCAGAATATATCAGTAAATGAATGTACAAGGAGTGATAGGTATGAATTTGCTGGAAGCGAAAGAGGGGAAAGAGTATATCGTGAAAGAAATCGTGGCAGACGATGATGAATTGATATCCTTTTTATTTTCCCTTGGTTGTTACAGCGGCGAGCCGATTACAGTAGTTTCCCATTTGAGAGGCGGATGCGTTGTATCCATAAAAGATGGGCGTTATAACATGGATACTGATTTAGCGAAAGCTATTTCAATATAAAAAATAGTGAAAATCACTATTTTTTTACACAATAGTTAGTTCGTACTAATTATTATTAGATGAATATACTAAATGTATTATGAAGGAGGAAAAGTTATGAGGATTGCTTTTGCAGGGAATCCAAACAGTGGAAAGACGACGATGTACAATGCCCTGACCGGCAGAAAAGAGAGGGTTGGAAACTGGGCAGGCGTTACGGTGGAGAGAAAGGAAAGTGCGATTAAAAAAAGTTACTATACGGGAACAGAAGAGATGATCGCAGTAGATTTACCGGGGGCTTATTCCATGTCTCCTTTCACGTCGGAAGAAAGTATTACAAGCGGATATGTCAAAAATGAAAATCCGGATGTGATCATTAATATCGTAGATGCTACGAATCTGAGCAGAAGCTTATTTTTTACTACACAGCTTTTGGAGTTGGGAATACCAGTCGTTGTCGCACTGAATAAAAGCGATATCGTCGACAAAAAAAAGACGCAGATAAATGAAGTACTTTTATCCGAAAAGCTTGGATGTCCGGTCATAAAGACCATTTCCACCTCATCCGGTCATGAAGGATTGAAGGAAGCCATTGATGCGGCGGCAGAACAAAAAGGAAAAGGACAGGAAGCGCCTTATGTGCAGGAAGAGATTGATCTGAAAGATAAAGCGGCGGTGGAAGCAGCAGACCGGAAGCGTTTTGAATTTGTAAATACTATTGTTAGTCAGGTAGAAAAACGTGTAGTTTTTACAAAAGATAAAAATATACAGGATAAAATTGACAATGTCATTACACATAAAATTGTTGGTATTCCTATTTTTGCAGCAATCATTTTCCTTGTTTTTTACATATCCCAGACAACGCTTGGCACATGGATTGCAGACTGGCTGGTGGCATGGATCGAGACCTTCCAGGGATGGGTCGGCTCGATGATGGAAAACGCAAACCCGCTTTTGTATGCGCTTCTTGTGGACGGTATCATTGGCGGCGTTGGAGCCGTTGTCGGATTCCTTCCGCTTGTCATGGTCATGTATTTTCTGATTGCATTGTTGGAAGACTGCGGCTATATGGCAAGAGCTACTGTGGTACTGGATCCAATCTTCAAGCGTGTAGGTCTTTCGGGTAAATCGGTGATCCCGATGGTTATCGGTACCGGGTGCGCCATTCCGGGCGTCATGGCATGCCGTACGATTCGTAATGAAAGAGAACGCCGTACAACGGCAATGCTGACGCCTTTTATGCCTTGTGGGGCAAAAATTCCTGTGATTGCTTTGTTTGCCGGAGCATTCTTTGCGGATGCATGGTGGGTTTCAGCGACGATGTATCTGGTCGGTATTTTGTTAGTGCTTCTTGGAGCATTGCTTGTTAAAAGAATTACGGGACAAAAATACAGAAAATCTTTCTTTATCATTGAACTTCCTGAATATAAAGTGCCAAGTATAAAACGGGCATTTGGTTCTATGCTGGAGAGAGGAAAAGCGTATATTGTGAAAGCTGGAACAATTATTTTGGTATGTAACACCGTGGTACAGATTATGCAGAGTTTTAACTGGCAATTCCAGCTTGTGGAAGAAGGTGCGGAAGGAACCTCTATTCTGGCATCCATTGCACATCCGTTTGCACTTTTGTTTATTCCACTTGGATTTGGCGTTTGGCAGTTTGCTGCAGCAGCAGTGACGGGATTTATCGCAAAAGAAAATGTAGTTGGTACTTTAGCGGTTGTGTATGGTGTCACGAATCTGATCGATACAGATGAGCTGGCTCTGGTCGGCAGCGGAAGTGAAGTGGCTACCATAATGGGACTGACAAAAGCGGCTGCTTTGGCATATCTGATGTTTAACTTGTATACACCGCCGTGTTTTGCTGCTCTTGGAGCAATGAATTCCGAGATGAAGAGTGGGAAATGGTTGTTTGCAGGAATTTGCCTCCAGCTTGCAACAGGTTATACAGTTGCTTTTCTTGTGTACCAGATTGGTACACTGATTACCACAGGTTCTCTGGGCACGGCATTTGTTCCTGGATTGATTGCAGTCATTGTATTTGCGTTGATCATTCTTTGGAGAATCCGCAAATCAGACAAAGAATTTTCGTCAGAATATAGCTTGCATTCCGTAAAATCATAAAGAATGACAGTTACAACAGATGGTGGACAGAGCAGAGTTACTTTGTCCGCCATTTTTATTAGGGAAAGGACGTGAGAGGACAGATGGAAAATGTGATTGCGGTGCTCATTTTGGTTGTTGTAATTGGAGGAGCAGCCACATATTTGGTTAATGCAAAAAAAAATGGTGTGAAATGTGTCGGATGCCCGGCAGGGGGAAGTTGCTCCCGCAAACAAAAAAAGAGAAAGAAGAAATTGAAAGGCAAGATAATTGCAAAGAAGAAGATTTTTATCTCCGGAATGCATTGTCAGCATTGTGTGGATAGTGTGACAGATAGTCTGAATCAGATTGATGGGGTCTCTGCCAAAGTAGATCTTGCAAAAGGATGGGCAGAAGTCTCTCTTGATCGTGAAGTACAAGACGATATTTTGACTGCTGCAGTGAAAAAAGAAGGAGTTTCCGTCGACTCTATCCAGAACCAGATATTTTAGAAATATGTTAAACCAGTGAATATGGATGCATGGAGAAGTTTGGGATGAATGGCGAAAAAGAAAAAATAATAATAAAACTAAAAGAAAACGGCTGCAGGATAACGAAACAGCGGAAGATGATCTTAGATATTATCCTGGAAAACAGGTGTTCCAGCTGCAAAGAAATCTATGTTCAGGCATCAAAGCTGGATCATAGCATTGGGATGGCAACGGTTTACCGTCTGGTAAAGGAACTGGAGAAGATCGGGGTACTCAGCAGAGAAATTGTGTACAAGTAGAAGGAGAAAATGACTAAATTTCTCAATAGGAACAGTTAGAATTGACTATCTGAAATCAAACTTGTTATTTTAATAAAAAGTCTTATAGAAGGAAGGGATATAATTGTGAAACAACACAGGTTTTGGGCATGGGCATCTGTCTTTTGCTTTTTGATGTTATTCTATACAGGCTACAAACACAAATAATCAGGAGGAATGTATTATGTTAAGTGATTCTGCATTAAAGAAAATGGGATGTTTTATAGGAGGAGTTCTGTTTGGAACGGCAGGTGTAAAGCTTCTTTCCAGTAAAGATGCAAAGAAAGTGTACATGAATTGTACAGCAGCAGCATTGCGGGCAAAAGACTGTGTAATGAAGACAGCTACTGTTATACAGGAGAATGCAGAAGATATTCTTGCTGAGGCGCAGCAGATCAATGAAAAGCGTGCGGCAGAAGAAGCAGGGAGAGTAAAAGAGGATGCTCTTCAGGAAGATGGTGCGGCAGATCAGGAAGAGAACGAACAGGAATAAGAATGAAGTTTATTATTAAACATGAAGTGAAAGGCCGTCTCCGCATTCATGTTATCCGAAACAGGATGACATGTGCGGAGGCGGATATTCTTTGCTGGACTCTTGAAAAACAGAAAGATATTATCAGTGTCAAAGTATATGAGCGCACCGCTGATGCTGTGATCTACTATACAGGAGACCGGGAAGAACTGATTGGCAGATTAAGAAAGTTTCATTTTGAGAAAGAAGATGTGCCGGAAAATCTACTAACAAGCTCAGGGCGTGCTTTAAATTCTGCATACAGAGAAAAACTGATCGCAAAAGTACTTCTTCATTACGGAGGGAAACTGATTCTGCCAAATCCAATAAGAAAAATATGGCTTACTTTTAAGGCTGTCCAATATATTGGAAAGGGGATCCGGTGCCTGGCCAGAAGGAAGATTGAAGTTCCGGTATTAGACGCCACAGCAATCGGAGTATCCGTGCTGCGCGGGAATTTTAATACTGCAGGTTCGGTCATATTTCTTCTGGGAATCGGAGAACTTCTGGAGGAGTGGACACACAAGAAATCTGTCGAGGATCTTGCCCGCAGTATGTCATTGAATGTGCAGAAAGTATGGCTGAAAAGAGGAGAGCAGGAAATCCTTGTTCCGTCTTCGGATATTATGACGGGAGATACCGTTGTGATACATATGGGAAATGTGATTCCTTTTGATGGAGAGGTATCCGCAGGAGAGGGAATGGTCAATCAGGCGTCCTTAACAGGAGAATCCCTCCCGATACGAAGAACGAAAGGACAGTTTGTGTTTGCCGGAACGGTCATGGAAGAAGGCGAATTGGAAATTACAGTCAGAGCTGTATCGGGTTCTACAAGGTATGAGAAGATTGTGACTATGATTGAAGATTCGGAAAAACTGAAATCCGCACTGGAAAGCAAAGCAGAACATCTGGCAGACCGACTGGTTCCCTATACACTCCTTGGTACTGGCATTGTGGGAGTGTTGACCCGTAATGTGACAAAAGCACTTTCGGTTCTTATGGTGGATTTTTCCTGTGCACTGAAACTGGCTATGCCGATCACTGTTCTTTCCGCCATCCGACAGGCCGGACAGCTAGGGATTACTGTGAAAGGTGGAAAATATCTGGAGGCAGTGTCTGAAGCAGATACGATTGTATTTGATAAGACCGGAACATTGACTAAAGCAAGACCAACGGTAAAGGAGATTGTTGAATTTGGTGATTATCCGGAACCGGAAGCCCTTCGTATTGCTGCCTGCCTGGAAGAACATTTTCCACATTCCATGGCGAAGGCTGTTGTAGATGCTGCCAGAAGAAGAAAACTGTATCATGAGGAAATGCACTCTAAAGTAGAATATATCGTAGCACATGGGATTTCCTCTTATATTGACGGAAAGAAAGTTGTGATCGGAAGCAGTCATTTTGTTTTTGAAGATGAAAAATGTAAAATCCGAGAGATATACCAGGAGAAGTTTGATGCACTTCCGAAAGAATATTCCCATCTATATCTTGCCATTGATGGAGAACTGATTGCGGTGATCTGTATTGAAGATCCGCTTAGGGAAGAAGCAAAAGATATGGTGCAGATGCTGAGGACAGAAGGAATCTCTAAAATTGTCATGATGACCGGAGACAGTGAACGTACCGCTGCTTTGATTGCAGGACGTGTTGGTGTGGATGAGTACTATGCAGAGGTACTTCCAGAAGATAAAGCAGGATTTATTGAAAAAGAGAAAGCTGCGGGGAGAAAAGTCGTGATGATTGGAGATGGGATTAATGATTCACCTGCACTTTCAGCTGCGGATGCAGGAATTGCGATTAGTGACGGGGCGGAGCTTGCCCGGGAGATTGCAGATATTACTATTGCTGCAGAAGATCTGCGTGGAATCGTAATGCTGAAACGGTTGTCTGATGCCATGATGCGGCGGATTCGGGAAAATTACAAAGGTATTATAAGTATTAATGGAGCACTGATAGCTCTGGGAGTGGCAGGCCTGATCCAGCCAACAACATCGGCTTTGTTGCATAATACATCTACTCTTGCAATCAGTCTGAGAAGCATGAGCAGTCTGCTTCCAGAAAAATGATCAACATATATGCTAAATGAGCCGGCAGGAAACAAGTCTGCCGGCTTAAATTTATAAAGACGATACCTTTATTTTTGCTTTCTCCAACGTAGAAGAAAGGATGAGGTAATAATAATGATGACAGATTCAGCATTGTGAACCAGAGCGACAACAACCGGATTAAGTGGCCTGAAATGGCCAGAATGATTGCGAGACCGTTTCAAGTTTTGTGTAAACTTAAAAAAACTGATATAAGATATGTCATTAGTTACTTTGGGCAGAGCCGATTTTTAAGGTTCTGCCCTTGCTTGTATTATAATGCTGTTTCCGGACATGTCAAACAGAGCTGGCTTGGCCAGCCTTGCTTGACCAGAAACAGCTTATAATCTAGATAATCGTTCCTTGTTTTTTGTCAAGTACTTTTCCTTAAAAAAAGCGTCGGAATTCCCTTTTTTCAGCAAGGGATTTTCCCTGCTTTCAGCGGGCATTATGCATCCCTGCGCATGAGGGCATGCTCCATTCGGTAGCTTTT
>DXGQ01000035.1 GCA_019113845.1 Candidatus Anaerobutyricum avicola | reverse complement strand
GTCACCGAACCTGCCGGCGAACTGCCGGAAATCCGGAAAAGAGAAGTGAGCGAAAGATTGGAGCAAATCTGTCCTTATCATACAGGTTTGCTCCAGATTTGTACAGGTACGAGATATCTACCGTTTACGATGGAAAGCAGGCAAGTCATTTCTATCCCATGCTGATAAAATGAAAATTGCTTGATGCACTGATTATAAAAGTTATACAGGCAGGGAACTTCTATCGTTACCCCGCCTGTTATAGATGACACATTTACTATTTTATCTTATTCTTATTCCCGATTCCCTTCTTTCCTAATATCTTTTGATACATAGCTCGTTTTACCTTAGGCACTTTGATGACTGCCTTTGCTGAGATTCCTTTAAATGCTTTCTTTCCAACAGAATTATTTTTTAACTTTTTTGTCTTGATAACGATATTTTTTAACTTTTTGCAATTGAAGAATGCCTGCTTACCAATGTTTTTCACCGTAGAAGGAATCACAATCTTTTTTACTTTTCTACTATTCTTAAACGCTTTATTGGCAATCGCAATTACCTGATAGCTCTTGCCCTGAATCACTACTGTAGAAGAAATTATTATTTTGGCAGTCTGAGTCAATGGTTTTACATACTCTACTGTTCGGTTTTCATCTGTATTATTAGTAATTCTATAAATAGCATTACTTCCAAAATCTGTTATACAATCGCCAACTGCCAGAATATCTGCTTCGTCAGATACCTCATCATTTTCTGTCGTTGGAATTTCTGCATCTAAAGAAGTTTCTGCATTTTTTTCCGATGAAACAGGATATTGCGATCCACTGGCAGGTTTTTGAGGCAACGTTTCAGTTGGGTTCTCAGATGGCTTTTGAACTGGTTTTTCAGTAGAAGACTCTGGCGGCTTAATCGATGTTTGATCATCTCCGCTTTCATTATCTTCTTCTGTATCTTTTTCATCCACTATAAGTACCAACTTCGCATTTATACCGCCATAAAGAGACTGTACTTTAATTTCCACTCTCCCTTTTGTCTTTGCAGTAACTACACCTTCTTCTGAAACCTCGGCAATGGCAGGATCAGAAGATGACCAAACTAGCGATTGTGTAGTGGCATCGGCGGGAATTATATTCGCTGTCAAGGAAAGAGTCTCTCCAACCTGCAGTTTGTCTTTTTCTGACGACAGTTGAACTGAAGTCACCGGAACCATTGTTTCTCCATCAACTTTTTCATATGAATCAATCATTGTATTATCGTTTCTTCTCAGATTATAGTCATCTGGATTTTCATTTAAATCTGTACTCACATTTCCTGTAAAAGACTGTCCTTTCTGAATCATTATATCAGAATAAACAACGGACTGCACTGTTTGCAAATTTTCATCATATTCACATATACTATAATCCATGCTTCCATCGTCTGTTGCAGAAATTTTTACCTCATATTTCTGATCTAACGGTACAAAAACCAGCTTGACATCATCTGCCGTATATACCAATACATCAGCGCTGATATTCGTTATAACATTATTTTCAATGGATGCTGCAATGCTACCATTTTCATCATACACAATTACATCGGTAGGACACGCAACTGTGATAACCTTTCCTCCCAGATTATATTTTGTTCCATGACAATATGCTCTGTATAAATATAATTTATGAATATGCACCTCATCAATAAAAGAGTTCATAAACGTATTGGACAAATTTTTAATTGCCTGCGCCCATGAAGTCTGGTAAGTGTCACAGTAGGCAATACAGGTATCCATAGAATACAGTTCCGTTTCTTTAAAAAATTTATATGCCGTATCAAATAATTCAGCATTGGCTCTGGTCTGTTCCGATCTGAAATCAGATTCTATGGATTCCAATGTCTTATACATTGCACTCTCAAAATAAGCATTGGCTCTCAGCATTTCCCGGCAATAAGTCAACTCTCCTTGTTTCGTAAGATATTTATAAAATTTCCATGTAATATCTGCTGCCCCTACCACTACTTTTAACCTGTCTAATACTTTTTTAGGAAAAACAACATTCATCCAATCCGTCAATCCATCTGTTATTACTTTTATCATAATTTCACTATTCAACTTTGCAGTAGGATTAAATAAATAATTTTCCCACAAAATCTTGTTCACAGAATTTGAAGAATCAATATCAATATAACTTTCTAAAATCTTTTCCAGTTTCGCTTTATCTTTCTTCTCCTCCGAAGTACTATCTGGCAAATGATTGCACATCTTTCTCAAAACCTCTTTAAAATCTTCCGTTGTAGAGATATATGCTTCAACATTTGCTGCATAGGACATAACATCATGAACATATTGTCCGGCAAGATCAGTCCAGTCTTTAAAATCAAGTACCGCGTTAAAAACTTCATCCGATATGTGTAAGATTGTTCCCAGCGTCTGCCCTTTGCTATTGGTCTCCTTTACAATTTCCGCCAAATGATTTTCAAAGTCACTGTTAACCCAGTCTTCAGAAGGTCTGTCCTTATAATGAAACAGCCAGAAAATATCTTCATCAGATAATTTTCCCCACTCATCATGCCATATTTCCTTAATAAAATCATTTACTGCTGCTTGTATCTCTTCCAGATACTGTGGTATTTTCGATTCATATGTTTCTTCCATCCAATCATAAGATGCCTGGTTAGAAATATAATCTGCTAAAATAACCTTATAAGGATTATTGTCTTCAAAAAGAAAACCCAAATTTCCTTCCGATAAATCCACAGATGCACTTACTGTAGAATCTATGACATTATATAGTCTATCGCCTATATCGGAAGCAAGCGTATTTGCATCACTCCAGTAAATTTGTGCCCATCGCTCTTCACTGAGAATCTTTTTATAAATCTCTCCATCAATAAACGACAGATGTTGAGAAATGTATTCATCTTCATATTCATCACTCTCCACATCTACCTGACGAAGTCGAGGAAAATCATACCCTGAGACCATCTGCCATGTAGTATCAAAATCCCAACCAAGAATGTCTTTATATGGCTCCTCTGTTTTCAATTCAGCTTCTGTCTGTATAGAATCCGCATCATTTGTGGATCCTGTTGTCACACTATTGATTGTTATGTTGTGATTTTTTGTTCCCTGATAAGAGATACGATACTGATATTCATTTGCAGAAGAAGTCGCACTGACAGACGGCTGCACAATTGCAGAATTATGTATCGTAGATGAAGACGTACTGATAGCGCAAATCCCCCCGGCGTAAGCTTTTCCACCTCCAACACCATAAGGATCTACAGTCTGTGCCGATACCCTACCACTATTATAGGAAGAATCAATACTTCCAGAAAAGGAACCCACCAGTCCCCCTGCATACACATCATCACAAAACATATTACCAGTCTGTGCTATCACCTGACCGGTATTAAAACTATCTGTAATCTCATAAACACCGGTATCAGTTGCTCCAGATAAACCGCCGGCATACGCGTTTCCCCAATTTAATGTCTGAGCGGTAATATTTCCTTCATTATACGATTTATCTATAATTATATCATTATCTACAGTGCCCACGAGTCCGCCAGAGTACGCATCATATGCTGAGGTAGCATTTCCATTGTACGCATCGACAACACAATTGGAATATGAATATGAAATAATACCAGAATTGATAGTTCCAACTAGTCCTCCCGCTATAGAATCAGAATACCCCTCCCCTGATGCGTTTGCTGATACATTGCCAGAGGTATTGCAATTGTATATTACAGTATCATTACAGGCATAACCAATAAGCATTCCTGCATAAACATTGTAATCTGATGTAATAGCAGCATCATCATATCGATACCCGGACGTTGTTTCTATAGATACTTCTCCTTCTCCTATCCGTACATTTTTGATCTCCGCACCATCGCATACTCCAAAAAGGCCAGATGTATACGAAACGCCTGTCAATGTTCCCGAATCAAAACTTTCTTCAGAATGTAGTCCTGTAATACTATATCCCTGTCCGTCAAATTTACCATGAAATGCAGAATCTGGCGTAGTTCCTATCGGCGTCCAATTCTCATAATCTGACAAATCAATATCATTTTTCAGCACATAGGAACCATACATATCGTTCCGAATCGCATCTAATTCTTCAGCAGTGGAAATTGGTACAGCACTTGCATCCGGCGTGTCGATCACACCAATGAATCCATCCACATTGACACTGAAGTAGGCAGAAACACCGTTATTCCCTGCTGCAGAAACATTAATTGGAATCTGACCAAAAAATAATACAAAACTCAACAGAAATGCAACTACCCGACTATACTTCATATATTGCCCCACCATTCATATATACTCCTTTAAAACATTTAATAAAAAGTATTTTATAATTTCTATGATTCAAAAAGCAGACTTAACAATACATCATAAATAATGTAAATAGCCACATCAAAAAATGTTTATTTTGTGAATTTTTATTAAATTTGCTTTCTAAATTATTATATCAATCGTGTTTCATTTTGTCTACTATTTGAAACTATTTTCTGCTCTTTTTCTGACATTTTCGACAAATATTCTTTATATCTCCGATAAAATGTCGTATGACTAATTCCCAGTTGTTTTGCTGCTTCTCTTGTTGTTATTCGCTTTTTATGGCATTTATCGCAGATTTCCTCGAAGTTTTTCGGCATAACAATGCATTTTCGGCCGAACTTTTTGGCTTTGGCTGCTGCTATGCCTTCCGCCTGCCGCTGCCGGATAAATTCCCGTTCCGTCTGCGCTACATAGGCGAAGATCTGTAGAACGAGGTCTGCAATCAGTGTGCCGGTCAGGTTATCGCCTTTTATTCTGGTATCTAAAAGTTCCATATCCAGCACTACGATATCTGCTTTGATCTCTTTTGTGATGTATTGCCACTGTACTAATATATCGTTATAGTTTCGTCCAAGGCGGTCGATACTTTTGATAATGAGCACATCGCTTGGACGGAGTTTTTTCAGCATCCTTTTGTAAGCTGGTCTGTCAAAGTCTTTGCCGGACTGATAATCACAGTAAATGTTTTTTGCGGGAATGTGGTATTGCTCCAATGCCAGAAGCTGGCGGTCTATGTTTTGTTCTTTGGTTGATACTCTGATATATGCGTATTGTTCCATGTGTCTGCCTCCTGTGTCATTTTTCTTTTCATCATACAGCAGACATAAGGTACATCTGTTTCGACATTGATTCATACATGCACTTTTAATAAGATAATAACATGATATATCCGCCGTGTTAACTATGCAGAGTAAAAAAAATTAGAATAATCCAGCAAGATTTTATGTTTTCGGTCTGATCAGATTTTTCCGGGACAATATACGCCGAAAAAAAGAGACAGGTCTCCTCACTGTCATTTTATCTAAATGACGGTGAAGTATTTTTCCTGTCTCTTTTTGCCGGATCGTCAGTTCTTTCTTAATTATAGACTTTAGCTTGTTGAACATGAATTATTTTCTAACATGATTATTGGATACTGGCCGTACACTTCATTTTCGTTCCATTCTTTAATTGATACCACATCTACTTTATCAATCAACTTTTTTCCATTTCCGATATTTTCCTGAAGAACAAATGGCAGTTCCGTTCTCAGACGATTTCTCAACCTTTTCCTGGTCGTTGTATCTCCGTTTGGATATTCTAATACATAAATATATTGTATTGGCTTATCTTTCCCCAGAAGATGTAAAAAATGCAGAGAATCATAAAACTTGCGTGTTGCTGTTAAAATCCTTTTATCTGCCATGGGATTAAACGCGGCAGGATTGCTCGCTCCGGAAATCATGGCATTTTTATATTCGACCAGAAAAATATGCGTTACATTTTCCATTACAAAATCTATATCACTGATATGTATCCCCGCTTTATGATATTCCATATTCATCTGATCCGTAGCCCATAAAGCGTTTGTGCAGTCAATACAATATCTTCCATTCTCCTCTACAAATATCTTCTCCATCCTGCCACCTCACAAATCATACACTTCATCAAGCAGTTTGTTGTCCGCCATCATGATGTGGTTCTGCCTGATTTCATCCATTTTATATACGGACTGGCTGTATATGGTCCGTTGCCGTCCGCCTATTTCCGGCAAAGTATCTTTCAGTTCTTCCGGAAGATGTTCCTGGTACTGGTAAAGATTATGGAACATTACCTGTTCTTGTTCTGTTCGACGGATTTCGAGGTATTTTGCCAGATTGTAACTGTGTGTTGCAAGAAAAATCTGCACACCGTTCTTCTGTAATTCCAGCAGGATTTCTGCTACAAGCGGATATAACTCCGGATTAAGGTTCGCTTCCGGCTCATCCCACAAAAGAATACTTCCGCTTTCCAAAAGTCCATTACGAATCAGTTTCCATAACAGTCCCAGTTTACGCAGTCCCTCAGCCTCCAGAGAGAATTCTATCCTTTTTCCATCTTTTTTCTCAATAAAAAATGTATCATCCTCTATAACAACCTCTCCATCGATGGCATCACTGATCTTTTTCAGGACTTTTTTCATCATTGGCGTGATTTTTCGGGTTTGCGGAAGAGAGGCATTCACAATGATGTCAATCTGTGTCTCATCAAAGGGTATACTATATTTCCGGCTCAATGCCAGAAATCCCTTTGAATGGGATAACATTTCTGTCGTTGGTATAAAAACAGAAGGAATATTTAAGCCATTCCATCCTGCTTCACAGACATCCTCTTTTGGAAACAGAATCTCCTTGAAACTATGCAGGCCATCAGAAACTTTGTAGTAGGATACATCCAGGCCTCGTGCATTATTCTTTAATACAGCATTATTCGGCAGGTCATTAGAAAAGTATTGTCGAAATGCGTTTTTTTCTTTTTTATCGGACAATGACTGCTGTGCTGCCGCATAAATCATCTTTAATATCGTAGTCTTCCCCACTCCATTTTCTCCGATCAATACATTGATACCGTCACAGAATCTTAAGCGAAAGCTGTCGCTGATTCCGTCGCCTTCTTTAACCACGGAATCAGAAAAATATGAATTATTTTTTCTCCATTGACGTTGAAAGATCATCACATTTACTATTTCAATAGATTGAATTGCCATTTTATCACCTGCCTTATCCTTATCTCCGGACAATCTTATATTTTCAGAAATTATTAACCGACAATATCATCACTTTATACGTACTATTCCATATTTTTACGCAAATGTCAACTAATTTAAACTTATCTGCGTATTATACCGCAAACAAAATCTAAAATTTCTTATACAGAAAGCAAAAACTTATATTGGATATTTTCCCTGAGATATTCTATAATGGGTACGGTCGCATGAAACATTATCACATAAAGAAAAGGAAGGGAAAAACTATGGAGAAATTTTTTAAGCTGGAAGAGAATGGCACGAAGGTTTCCACGGAAGTGATGGCCGGGCTTACCACTTTTTTTACCATGGCGTATATTATCGCGGTGAATCCGAGTGTGCTGAGCCAGTCCGGCATGGAGTGGGGCGCTGTCTTTCTGGCGACGATCATTGCTTCCATCATCGGAACGCTGGTCATGGGGCTGTTTGCCAATGTACCTTACGCGCTGGCGCCGGGTATGGGACTGAATGCGTTCTTTGTGTATACGGTATGTTTTGGACTGGGATTTTCCTGGCAGCAGGCGCTGTCCATGGTCTTTATCTGCGGTGTCATTAACATCATTATCACGGTAACAAAGGTGCGCAAGTTTATTATCAAGGCGATCCCGAACAGTCTGCAGAATGCCATTGGCGGCGGTATCGGCGTATTTGTGGCTTATATTGGACTTTTGAATGTGGGGATCATCAGTTTTGATTCCGGAGTACCGGCGATCGCCACGCTGAATCAGCCGGCGTTCTGGCTGTTTCTGATCGGTCTTGTGCTGACTATCGTGCTTCTGGTCTGCCAGATTCGGGGAGCGATCCTTATCGGCATTGTGATCACCACTCTGCTCGGTATTCCGATGGGTGTGACCACTGCGGCGGATTCTGTGAGCTTCAGCGAGGCCTGTGCGGCGCTTCCGACGACATTCGGTGCGATCTTTACTGCGGAAGGTCTGCCGTCGCTGTTTGCCGATCTGTCAAAATTTCCGCTTGTTCTTGTGACGATTTTTGCGTTCAGTACTTCGGATACGTTTGACACTCTCGGTACTTTTATCGGAACCGGACGCCGCAGCGGCATTTTCAGTGAGGAAGATGAGCGTGCCATGGAAACGAGCGCGGGCTTTAAGTCCAAGATGGACAAGGCGCTGTTCGCGGATGCGATCGCCACTTCCATCGGTTCGATCTTCGGAACATCGAACACGACGACCTTTGTGGAGAGTGCTTCCGGTATCGGCGCCGGCGGGCGGACAGGTCTTACCAGTGTTGTGGTCGCTATTTGTTTTGCCATCAGCGCTTTTCTTGCCACCTTTGTCAGCGCGATCCCGTCTGCGGCAACCGCTCCGGCTCTCGTTGTGGTCGGCATTATGATGACCTCAGCATTTAAGGAGATTCAATGGGATGATTTCTCCGAGGCTGTTCCGGCATTTTTCGCGGGACTGTTCATGGCTCTCTGCTACAGCATTTCTTACGGTATCGCTTTTGGATTTATTTCCTACTGTATCGTAAAGATCTGTAAGAAGGAAGCGGGAAGCATCCATCCGATTCTCTGGGCGGCAACGTTTCTCTTTATTCTGAATTTTGTGCTGCTGGCCATTATTTAGGCGGAACGGATCATGCTCATAAAACAATATACATTTCCCTCCGGTGTGCCTGCGGAGGCGGCCGGGGGAAAGGACTTTACATTTTTGGATATCGAGACTACCGGATTGCGGCGGGATACAACGATTCTTTATCTCATCGGCTGCGGATGGTACGAGGGGGATGAATTTCTCATCCGGCAATGGTTTAACGATGATGGAGTCAGTGAGGAGACCATGCTCGGGGCACTCCGGCAGTTTCTTTCGGAACATCCGGCGCCGTTTTTCACATTCAACGGGGAAGGCTTTGACATCCCGTATCTGAACCGGCATTATGAATTAAATTCGATGACATATCAGCTGGACCTGACAGGTTCTCTGGACCTGTACCGGGCGCTTCGACCGTTTCAGTCGCTGCTTCACCTGCCAAAGGGACGGCAGAAAGACTGGGAAAGTTTTCTGGACATTGCCCGGGAAGATACCTATGATGGCGGTCAGCTCATCAAAATCTACAAGCAGTATCTGCGCAGCAGGGAACGATCGCTCCTGGACAGTCTTCTTCTCCACAACATGGAGGACGTCCGGGGCATGGAGGCGCTGTTGCCGCTCGCCGCTTATGTGGAACTGCAGCAGGAGCATTTTTCCGTGGAGGATATCACGCTCCCCACATCTTCCGCCCCGGCACTTGGTGTCCGCTGCCGGCTGTCTGTCCCTCTGCCAAAACCATTGCGGATCACAGCCGGGATGCCGGAGATCGCGCCGACTGCTTCTGCTGTCTTTGATTCTTCTGCATGTTCTGCGGCAGCAAGCTTTGTGGATATTTCCGGCAGCAGCATGACGCTTTCCATTCCTGTCGTAAGCAAAAAGCTACGGTATTTTTATCCGGATCATAAAAATTATTATTATCTTCCGGGGGAGGACCGTGCGATCCACAAATCGGTCGGCTGCTATGTGGATGCGGCTTTTCGCCGCAAGGCGACGCCGGCCACCTGCTACATAAATAAGGAAGGAATTTTTCTTCCCGTTCTTCCGGCACAAAAATATAAGGGAATGATAACCGAACCGGGAAGGTATCAGGATGTTCTGCCTCTGTATCAGGCAGAATATAAAGATAAAGTCGTTTTTATGGAAATGCAGCCTCTCCTGGAAGGAGATAAAGATGATCTTCGCCATTATCTTGGCGACTGGATGAGATCGCTGTTTATTCTGGAAATGAAAAAAGCTGTCACATGAGGTGGCAGCTTTTCTCATTTATCAGGAAACCTTTTCCGGAATCCTTATGTACATATATATCCTCCCCCGTTTTCACGGGTGAAGTCTTCTGCGATACTCACAGAAATTTATTTCATTTCTTTTGCCAGCGCAGCGATCTCTTCTTCATTGGCAGGGGTCATAGCAGACTTGATGGTCACGGTTGTGTCCGCAAATGTGATATTGGCACATTTGTCAAAGGCCGCTTTCATGATCTTCGCAGCGGTCGGAGCCCAGGTACCATTTTCAATGAATGCCACCTTACGGTTCTGATATCCTCTCTCCGTGATCTCTGCAAGGAAGTCACGCATGAACGGGAAGATCTCTGCGTTGTAGGTTGTGGTAGCCAGCACCAGTTTACCGTAACGGAACGCGTCTTCTACAGCCTCTGCCATGTCGCAGCGCGCCAGATCGTTCACAACAACGTTCGGGCAGCCTTCCTCTTTCAGTTTCTCTGCCAGCAGTTCCACGGCTGCCTTTGTATGTCCGTAAACAGAGGTGTATGCGATGACGGTACCCTCCGTCTCCACACCGTAGGAAGACCAGGTATTATACAGATCCAGATAATATCCCAGATTCTCTTTGAGGATCGGTCCGTGCAGCGGGCAGATAATCTGGATATCCAGAGTGGCTGCCTTCGCTAAAAGCTTCTGTACCATCATGCCGTATTTACCGACGATACCGATGTAATATCTTCTCGCCTCGCAGGCCCATTCTTCTTCCACGTCCAGAGCGCCGAACTTACCGAAACCATCGGCGGAGAACAGAACTTTGTCTGTGGAATCATAAGTCACCATAACTTCCGGCCAGTGTACCATCGGAGCGAACACAAAGGTAAAGGTGTGCTTTCCTGTGGAAAGGCTCTCTCCATCCTTTACCATCACCTTTCTGTCGGCAAAATCCGTACCGAAGAACTGCTTCATCATGTTGAAGGTCATGGCGTTCGCAACAATCTGTGCCTCCGGGTACTGCTCTGCAAATGCAGCGATGTTTGCGGAATGATCCGGCTCCATATGCTGTACGATCAGATAATCCGGTGTGCGGTCGCCGAGAACCTCTGCCAGATTGCCCATCCACTCGTCTGTGAAATGTGCATCCACCGTATCAAAAACGGTCACTTTCTCATCCATGACAACATAAGAGTTATATGCCATGCCGTTCGGGACATCATACTGTCCCTCAAACAGATCGATATCATGGTCGTTGACGCCTACGTAATAAATGTCCTCTGTCACTTTACTAAACATTTCTGTCACCTCGTTCATATAATTTTCATTCCGCGCAATGCAAGTGCAACAGCGATCTGCATCTGCCGCAGAATCTCTCAGATGAGAAACTCCCTTCATCTGCTAAAAATGTATCTTACAAAACTTTTATGCCGACAATAAAAGAGTAATAATTGGAAATCATCAGTCTTTTATTGTCTGCCAAAAATGATTATACGGGATTTCCGTTGAAAAAACAAGTATTCATCCGCATATTTACTGTATCTTTACAGGAACATATTTCTCAATAAACAGAGAAACCCACTGTCTGACAAAAAACCTGCGGAAGTCAGCAAAATTTCTCTTCTTCCGCAGGCTCCCGTATATGGATGATCTTTTATATGTTGGCAAACTGGCTGTTATAAAGTTCCGTATAAAATCCGTTCTGTGCCAGCAGCTGTTCGTGGTTTCCCTTTTCGATGATGTGGCCGTCCTTCATGACCAGAATGATATCCGCATTCTGGATCGTCGACAGACGGTGCGCCACGATAAAGCTGGTCCGCCCTTCCATCAGTTTGGCAAGGGCGTTCTGGATCTTCTGCTCGGTTCTCGTATCAATAGAGGAAGTCGCCTCGTCAAGAATGAGCATGGCAGGCACATGAAGCATTACCCTCGTGATACAGAGAAGCTGCTTTTGTCCCTGACTCATACCGGCGCCGTCCTCGGTGATCCAGGTGTCCAGTCCCTTTGGCATCTTTTTGATAAAACTGTAGGAGTGGGCTTCTTTCGCCGCGCGGATGATCTCCTCATCCGTGTAACTGTCATTTCCCAGCGTGATATTCTCCCGCACGGTTCCGGTTTTCAGCCAGGTATCCTGCAGCACCATTCCGTAGGCATCCCGAAGACTGTGTCTGGTCAAATGCCGGATATCATCTCCGTCCACCTGAATGGAACCTGCATTTACATCGTAAAACCGCATGAGCAGGTTGATGATGGTCGTCTTTCCGCAGCCGGTCGGCCCGACGATAGCCACCCGCTGTCCTTTTTCCACCTGAAGATTAAAGTCTTCGATCAGCTTTCGGTCCGGCTGGTAGGAAAAATGCACATGGGAGAGCGCCACATTTCCTTCCACATCGGTGAGCGTCTGTGCATCCGCAGGCTCCGGCGTCTGCGGCTCCTCGTCAATGAGCTCAAAGATTCGTGCCGCGCAGGCAAACGCATTCTGCAGTTCCGTAACAACGCCGGAAATCTCATTAAACGGCTTTGTGTACTGGTTGGCGTAGCTTAACAGTACCGTGAGCTGTCCGACAGAAAGACCGCCGGAGAGCGCTGTGAGCGCACCGGAGAGCGCCACGCTTGCGTACACGATACTGTTGACAAACCGGGTACACGGATTGGTGAGGGAGGAGTAAAAGGTCGCCTGCAGGGAACAGTCCCGGAGTCGTCCGTTGATCTCATCAAATCGTTCCTGCGCCGTATATTCGTAGCCAAAGGCTTTCACGACCTTCTGCCCTTCGATCATCTCTTCCACCAGCGCTGTCTCCTCTCCCCTCGTCTCCGACTGCAGCCGGAACATGGAGTACGTATGGCTGGCGATAAAACGCGCCACAAACAGAGAAATCGGTGTCAGACAGACCACAAGCAGCGCGATCCACACGTGAATGGAAAACATAAAGCCTAACGTTCCAAGGATTGTGATCACTCCGGTAAAAAACTGGGTAAAGCCCATCAGAAGACCGTCGGCAAACTGATCCACGTCAGCGATGACACGGCTCACCACATCCCCGTAAGAATGGCCGTCCACATATTTTAATGGAAGAATCTCAATCTTCTCTATGGCATGATTCCGGATATCTCTCGTCACATGAAAGGTGATTCGGTTATTGCAGATATTCATGATCCACTGGGCGAGACCGGTCACCACTGCCGTCAGAACGCCGAGAAGAAGGATTGACTGGATCACCGCAAAATCCACCTGTCCCTCGCCCATGATACAGTCGATGGCATCTCCCATTAAGATAGGAAGATACAGAGTTCCCGCCACTGTGACCGCCGCCATAAGAAGAGAGAGCAGCACAAAAATGCGGTGTGGTTTTAAGTATTTCCAGAGGCGCACTGCCGTACTTTTCCGGGCAGAATTCTTTTTTTCTGTCATCGTTGTCTCTTTTTCTTTTCCCATCCTTACGCCTCCTTCTTAAACTGTGTTTCATAGATCTCACGGTAAATACTGCACGTGGCAAGCAACTGCTCATGGCTTCCCATGCCCGCGATCTTACCATCATCCAGCACAATGATCTTATCAGCATGCATCAGGGAAGAAGCTCTCTGCGCCACGATGAAGACCGTTGGCTGATGCTTCAGATTGGCAATGGCAGTCCGCAGCCGGGCGTCCGTGGCGTAATCCAGCGCCGACGCACTGTCGTCCATAATGAGCACCGGCGCTTTTTTAAGGAGCGCTCTGGCCAGCGTCAGCCTCTGCTTCTGTCCGCCGGACAGATTTCTGCCGCCCTGCTCCACATAGGCGTCCAGTCCGCCTTCCTTCTTATCCACAAACTCCTTTGACTGGGAGACGGCGAGCGCTTCCTCCAGCTCTTCTTCGGTGGCGTCCGGAACGCCCATCATCAGGTTACTGCGGATCGTTCCGGCAAAAAGCTGCGCCTTCTGCGGTACCACAGACACCATCTTCCGAAGTTCCCGGAAGGTGTACTCCCGGATATCCCGTCCAAACAGGGAAACCTGTCCTTTCTCCGCATCGTAAAATCTCGGAATCAGATTGACGAGCGTAGACTTGCCCGCACCGGTTCCGCCGATGATGCCGATCGTCTCCCCCGGCGCCGCCGTGAAAGAAATGCCGCTGATGGCGGCTTCACCGCCCTCATTGTAGCGGAAGGAAACGTCATTAAATTCCACCGCAGGGGATACATTCGTGATTTTCCTGTTTTCTTTTTTTCCTGCGTCCGTGTCCCGGGCATCGTTTCGGACTGACCTTTTTCCGGAATCCCGGCGCATACTCTCCGCCTGCGCAGAAAATCCCACCTGTCCTTCTTGCATCGCCGGTTTGATGGCAAAGACGTCCTGCACCCGGTTGACGCTGGCAAGCGCCTTCGTGATCGTCACGATCAGGTTGGCAAACTTGATCAGTTCCACAAGAATCTGGGACAGATAGTTATAAAGAGCGACCACCTCGCCCTGGGATAGAGAGCCGGCGTTGACCCGGACGGCCCCCGTGTGGATGAGCACGATGATCGCCAGGTTAATGATCACCAGCGTCAGCGGGTTCGTAAGTCCCGAGATCATCCCCGCGAACTTCTGTAAGGCAGTCAGCCGGTCATTTCCCTCAAAAAAGGCTTCTTTCTCGCTCTCCTCCCGGTTGAAGGCGCGGATGACCCGCACGCCGGTGAGGTTCTCCCTTGTGATATTTAAGATCGTATCCAGCGCGCCCTGCACCTTTTTGTACATAGGCTTCGTCACGCCCATGACCGTAAAGACGACCAGGGACAAAAGCGGGATTGTCACTACAAAGATGAGCGCCGCCTGCACGTCGATGGTAAACGCCATGACCATGGCTCCGAACACGATAAACGGAGAGCGCAGAAACAGGCGCAGCACCATGTTGATGCCGTTTTGCACCTGATTGATGTCGCTGGTCATCCGGGTGATGAGCGTCGAACTTCCCGTCTGGTCCATCTCCGTATATCCGAACGATAAAATGTGCCGAAACAGCCGGGAGCGCATGGCCGTCGCCGCTCCCACCGCCGACTTGGCGGCAAAGTACTGGGCCGTGATGGAGAATAAAAGACCGATGAGCGCCAGACCAAAGAGCACCAGGCACATCAAAAAAATATGTCGGCGGCTGTCGTGATAGATGCCCTCGTCGATGATGGACGCCACCACAAGCGGCACCAACAGCTCCAGCGTCGCCTCCAACATCTTAAACAGCGGGGCCAGGATACTCTCCTTTTTGTAGTCCCTCATAAAATGGAGAATCATTTTCATAAACAATACTTCCTTTTCCTGTCAATTTTTTTCCGGTTTATAGTCTACCATTTTTTCCGCCTGTTTAAAAGTCAAAAAAATAAATTCCTGTCTTTATCAATTAAACAAAGACAGGAATTTATCAGAAAAAATTTTAATGACAGCATCCCCCGCAGCGCTTACAGTCACCGCCGCACTGGATGGACTTTCCATTTTTCTTATCGCGAACCATACTCCGCACCGCCAGTCCCACGATGCCAAGCAGAATCACACCAACAATTGCTGTTCCCATAACCGTCTCCTTTCCGATAAACAGACACACAGACTGACAGATGTCCTGGAGAAATCTTTCGTCCCGGTCGGAAAATGTGCCCGTGCCTGATTTTATTGAATCATAAACTCTTTAGTTAGTATATACTAACTAAACTTAGAAGTCAAGAACTTTTTTGTTTTCTGCAGGAATTGAATTTCCACTTTATTTATGATATAGTAGATAAAATGTCTGCTTTATATGTTTCATGTTATTAAACGAACATATATTTTTGGCGCGACTGACTGTACCAGCGCATGATATCAACGACATCTCTCATAAAGACGATGCAGGATACCATACGCCAGAAAACGTATTGAGGTGATAATATTGAGAGAAAAAAGCAACGAGTCTGCGGAAATGTATCTGGAGACGATTTTGATATTGAGTGAGAAGCTTCCTGTCGTCCGCTCCGTGGACGTCGCCAATGAGCTGGATTTTAAGAAGTCCAGCGTCAGCATCGCCATGAAGAATCTGCGGGAAAAGAATCAGATCACTGTAACCGACGCCGGATACATTTATCTTACCGATGAGGGAAAAGCGATCGCGGAGATGATCTATGAGCGGCATAAGGTGATCGCCAAGGTCCTGGAAGATCTCGGCGTCCCGAAGGATATCGCCAACAACGACGCCTGCCGCATCGAGCATGTCATCAGTCCGGAAAGTTTTGCGGCGATCAAAAAGCATATTCAGAAGTTTTCTCAATGACTGTCTGCCGTACAAAAAAGGAATGGTTTTGCTTCCCCGAAGGGAAGAAACCATTCCTTTTTTTATCCAAATCTTCTGTTTTCCATGTATCAGACTTTGTGGCGCTTTGATGTTCTGCGTCTTATCATATATTCTGTTTAAATGTACACCTTGATTTTCTGATATTTTACACCGTGCGACATGGCCTTTCCATGGCTGCTGTAATAGACATCAATCTTTTTCCCCTTGATGGCTCCGCCGGTATCCTCGGCCACATAAGTTTCCTTCCCGATCTGAACCTTTGTTCCAAGCGGGATCAGTCTCTTATCCACGGCGATGGTGCGGTTCTCCCGCGGTCTTGTGCCGCTGGCGGTGGCCGCTCCGGCCCACTGTCCGGCACAGCTTCTGCAATTGCAGTAACCGGTCGTCTTCACGTACATGGTGACGTAATTCTTTACTGTGATCTCACACTGTGCCTTGATATTGGTGCCGGCGATCGTCGCGGTGATGACAGTTCTTCCTTTATCTTTCGCAGTGACAACGCCCCGTTTATCGACGGTCGCCACTTTTCTTTTGCTGGACTTCCAGACAATCTTTTTCGAGGAAGCATTTTTTACCTTCACCCGAAGTTTCACTGTCTGTCCCTTCTCCAGGGATTTTTTGGCTTTATTTACGGTAATCGTCGGTGTGGCTGCCGGTGCTCCTGCTGTCTGTGTCTGCACTGTTTCCTGTGGATTGTATGGAGTCTCTGCTGCCGAAACATTCTGCGGCGCGAGACAAGCGAGGCCCATCATTGTCATCACTGACAGAAGACCCAGTCTCTTTTTCACACAATTCATACTACAACCTCCTGCATAAAATGTTACGTATTTGTTACTCATTTTTTTGCGTCGAGGGAGAGTATATCATAAATGTTTCAGTTTGTTAAGTGTTTTTAACAGATTTGTAACATTTAAACGAATTTACGGAAAAAGATTAGACTGTCTTATATAACATTTCCCGTATTTTCTATGAATTTATTAAAACAAAATCCCCGCTTTTGTGCGCGCTTTCTCCAAAACGCCCACCACGGTCACCGATTCTTTCAGAAACTCTCTGGCCGTTTTGTAATCTTTTTCATCGATCATTCTGGCGAAATCCGCAAACTCCTGCGTCATGCGGTGATGTTTTTCAGGCGCTTTAAAGTTCTCCGTCTTTGTCGCACGCACCATGGCGCCCGCTGCGTCTTTTACCTTTTCTTTTACGGTTTCGTCCACATAGGTGGTCTGTAAGGCGTCCGCAATGTTTGGCTTGCTGTCGATCTTCATCCAGCCCTTCTCGCCCTGAATGGAGATAAATCCCGGACTGTCAGAATCCTTCGCACCGGTGCAGACTGCGCTGAACCCGTCGTACTCCATGACAAGCGTGCCGGATGTATCCACACCGTTTGGCCCGATATTCGGATAATACGCCACATCTTTCGGCTCGCCGAACAGACCAACGCAGTAATGGACATTGTAGACGTTGATATCATACAACGCCCCGCCGTAGTACTCCGGATCAAAGGAATGGGTGACATCCCCTTCCAGATAAGCGTCATACCGGCTGGAATACTGAGAATAATTACAGAGAGCCATACGGAGTGTGCCCAGTTTCCTGAGATTTTTCTTCATCTCATCAAAGACTTTGTTATGAAGGACGGTGACCGCCTCAAAAAGAAAGAGTTCCTTTTCCTCCGCGATCTGCTGAAGTTCTTTTGCCTCCTCATAAAAGCCTGTAAACGGCTTCTCCAGGATCACATGCTTCCCATGAAGAAGCGCTTCCTTTGCATACGGATAATGCGCCTTATTGACCAGACCGATATAAACGGTATCCGCCTCTGTCTTCTTAAGCAGCTCCTCATAATCCGTGTAGATCTCCGGAATGTTGTACTGTCCGGCAAAACTCTCTGCCTTTTCCCGGCTGTGCGGTCTTGCAAAAATCGCCGTAATCTCAATGTTTTCCACCGGCGCTGCCGCAAACAGCGCGTCCTCAATAATCTTTCCTGTACCAATGAATGCAAGTTTCATAAGATTTCTCCTTGTTTGTATTATATTCCATAGTGTTTGTTCCTCAATAATATATCGCACACAGGTCGATAATATCAAGAAGGAAATCCTTTCATTTAAGCTCCGCCCTCCTCCACCATCGTCTCGGCACAGATTCCGTATCCCCGGGTCGGGTCGTCCACGAAAACGTGGGTTACGGCGCCAATGAGCTTCCCGTTCTGGATGATCGGGCTGCCGGAAAGTCCCTGGATGATGCCACCGGTGAGTTTGATGAGTTCCGGGTCAGTCACTTTGATGCGGAGCGCTTTCTGGGCGTCCTGCCGGTTCAGGGAGATTTTTTCGATCTCGATGGCATAGTCGCGGCTTTCGCCGCTGATGCTCGTTCGGAGCAGGGCTTTGCCGGTCTTGATCTCTCCTACATCCGCCACTTCCATCAGGGCGCCGTTCCGGAAGGTTTCGCGACGGTTTTCCATCTTACCGAAGATGCCGCAGACCGTATTGTTTCCGATGACGCCCAGATATTTTTCCGGGATGTAGTCGATGGTCCCGATGATCTCGCCGGGATCTTTCTTTTTTCCTTTGGTGATGGCGGCAATGTCCGTCTCGTAAATGCTGCCGCCTGCGATGGCAAGCTGCACACCCAGGTCGCAGTCGCTGATGCCGTGACCGAGGGCGGCAAAGCTTCCGTCTTCCATAATGTAAGTGACAGTTCCGATTCCCTGGGTGTCGTTGCGGATCCAGGCGCCCAGCTGATAGCAGTGGTCTTTTTCAGAGTAGACCGGCTGAATCCGGACTTTCTGCTTCTCTCCTTTTCGGAGAATGGTAAAGATCGCTTCTTTTTCTTCGTTGTTCTGCAGGTATCCAATCAACTGTGCTTTGGATGTGATTTCCTTCCCATTCATCTCCAAAATGTAGTCGCCGGACTCCAGTTTATGTCTGGCTGGCGCGCGGCTCCCGCCTTTTTCGGTCTCCACTTCCTGGGTACCCAGAACAAGGACGCCTTTTGTCCTGATGTAGATGCCCACCGGCTCCCCGGAAGCGTATACCATATTTTTTGTCTGCTTCTCCTGCCCTCCCGGCGATGTTTCGGCTTCTGCCGCCTTTCGGTCTTTTCCGCCTGCCAGTGTTTCCCTTATGTCCTCTTTCTGCCGGCTGCGGTCGGACGCCTGCTCTGGACGATCGCCGGAGATTTCCCGACCCGCCGCCGTATCGCTTACGCCGGAAAGTCTTTCCTCCACGTGAAAAAATGCATTGGCATACGCGCCGATGATGATGAGATTTACGCTGAGCAGGAAAAAACAAAACCTCCGCCATTTTGCCTTTTGTGATTTTTCTGACATAAAAAATACCCCCATGCTAAAGTACTGCCTTTAGTATGGCGGGCATTTTGTGAATTCACACAGACAGATTATTCTACATTTTTTTATTCGACAAATTTTTTATTCTTACGACGCGGCGTGTTTCAGCCGTGCGGCGAAGTTTTTCATCTCTCTGGCGTTATCAAGGACGGTGCTGGTAATTTCTGCACCTCCGAGCATTCTTGCCAGCTCTTCCACCGATTCGTCGTCGGAAAGCCGGTAGATCCGGCTGATGGTCGAGTGTCTGTCGCTGGTCTTTTCAATTAAATAATGGGAGTCAGCCATCGCTGCGATCTGCGGCAGATGGGTGATGGCGATAACCTGCCGTTTTTCCGCAATCTGTGACAGGCGCTCGGAGACTTTCTGGGCGGTTCTTCCGCTGATTCCCGCGTCGATCTCGTCAAAGATCAGCGTCTCCACCTGTTCCTCGTCTGCCAGCACCGATTTGATGGCCAGCATGATCCTGGACAACTCGCCGCCGGAAGCCGTTTCCTGGAGCGGCCTAAGGTCCATGCCCGGGTTGGTGGATATCATAAAGCAGACGTTGTCTCTGCCGTCCGCCCGGCACGACGCCGCTTCCGAAAATGCGATTTCAAATCGCACATCGTTAAAATTCAGATCGAGAAGCGCCTTTTTGATGGACGCCGCAAGCGGAGACGCCGCTTTTTTTCGCAAAGCGGTCAGCGCTTCGCAGGCCTCGTTCAGCTCCGCGGCCAAAGCATCTCTCTGCGCTTTTAACTCCGCCATCCGCTCATCAAAGTTCTCCAGATCTTTCAGACGGTTCTCCGCCTTCGTCCTGTAAGCCTGGATGGCCGGGATGGAATCCCCGTACTTTGCTTTCAGACGGTGGAGCAGGTCGAGACGCTCTTCCGTCTGAACAAAGGTTTCCTCATCAAACTCCAGCGACGACATGTATTCCGAGAGGTCTCTGTTAAAGTCATTCAGCAGGCCGTCGACGGTGGACAACTCTTCCACGAGACCGCTGACGTCCTCATCGTATTTTGTCACATCGGACAGTGAGCGAATGGCTTTTCCGAGCAGATCTTCCGCGCTGGACGCACCGTTGCTGGTCATCTCATGCACGGACGCGCAGGCAGAGAGAATATCTCTGGAATGAGAGATTCTCTGAAAGAGCTCCTCCAGTTCCTCATCTTCGCCTTCCTTTAAAGCCGCGCTCTCTATCTCTTTGATCTCATATTTTAAAAATTCCATCTCGCGAAGACGCTCTTCCTCCCCGAGATTCTCTTCTTTCAGCTGCCGCTCCACCGCCTGAAACTGACGATACAGTCCGGCAGTTTTTTCCTTTGCCGGAGTGATCTTTGCTTTGTCGTAATTATCCAGAATCCGCAGATGATTCTGCGGTTTCAGAAGAAGCTGGTTCTCATGCTGTCCGCTCAGATCCAGTAAAAAAGGCGACAGTTCCTTCAGACGTGCCGCTGTCACACTCATATCATTGATTTTGTTGATAACTCTATTATTGGTAATTCTTCTGGAAATAATGATCTCGCCGTCCTCAAAAGGGATGTCATATTCTTCCATTTTCTGACGGACAACCTCGCTTTCCGTGTGAAAGACCAGCTCGATCAGAGCGCTGTCACAGCCGTTCCGAATCATATCCTTCGGGATCTTGCTGCCAAGCGCCGACTGAATGGAACCGATGAGGATCGACTTGCCGGCGCCGGTCTCTCCCGTCAGTATATTCAGATGACTGGTAAAATCAATCTCCGTTTCCTCTATCAGTGCAAGATTTTTTACATGTAAGTTGATCAGCATGTGTTCCTCCGCAATCTTATTCGAATCCTTTTATGATCAGATGAATCTCATCAATGACATCGTTCACCATCGACGCGTCCTTGACGACGCAGAGGAGAGTGTCATCCCCGGCGATACAGCCCACGACGCCCTTCATGGCGATGGAATCAATGGCCGCGCCGCATGCCATGGCCATACCGGACACTGTCTTGATGACGAGCAGGTTTCCGGCGCCTTCCATATGCAGGATGGCCTCCGAGAGCACCCGGCGGTACTTATCAGAAACGTGCAGGTCTCTGGTCAGGATCGGCGCGTACTTCTGTTTTCCGTTCGCGCCCGCCACCTTGGTAAGCTTTAACTCCCGGATATCTCTGGAAATGGTTCCCTGCGTGGAGGGAAATCCTTCCTCCATCAGACGTTTTGTCAGTTCCTCCTGGGTTTCAATGTCATATTTTTCAATCAGTTCCAGAATCTTTTTCTGTCTCTTTCCTTTCATATCCACCTCTCAGTCATTGCCGCTGCGCCTCATCTTTTTTGTCACAGCAGTTTTTCTTTTAATATTTTTACGAAACTTACTTCCTTCATCTTAATAAACGGCGTGCTCTCCTCCGCCTTGTAAATGCGCACCTGGTCGCCGGGACGAAGAACCACGCCCTCCCGTCCGTCCGGAGAGATGACCGCTTCCTCCCTCTGTCCGTGCCGGATATTTTCCAGCGTGATCGTTACCACATCGCTCTTGGCAAGCACCACGCTCCGAATTGCCAGGGAGTGCGGGCAGATCGGCGTCACCACAAAATTCTTGCAGGTTGGATTGATGATCGGTCCCCCGGCAGAAAGATTATAGCTGGTGGAGCCGGTCGGCGTACAGACGATGACGCCATCGGCATGATACTGCGCGATGAGCACATCGTTGATCTCGATGGATAGGCCGATCACTCTGGAAAAGGAGCGGCGGCTTATCACAAAATCATTGAGCGCCGTATACGCCCCGGAACATTCTCCGTTCCGGTACACTTCCGCCCGGAGCATCATCCGCTGTTCCAGCTCATACCGGTCTTCCACCAGATCCTTCAATGTCTCGGGCAATTCCTTAAGATCCACATCGGCCAGAAAGCCGAGCGTTCCCAGATTGACGCCAAGCAGGGGGATATTCTGTCCCACCAGCCGGCCAGCTGCCGCCAGGATTGTTCCGTCTCCCCCGATGACCAGAATACATTCCGTATTTTCCGGCACCTTGATCGGAGTAACATCGTTATAATACCCGTCGTAGATATGGCACTTTGCGCCCATGCGAACCAGCGTATCCCGTATATGCCCGGTCAGTGCCAGACCCGTATCTTTTTGTCTGTTCGGAATAATCAAAAAATTCTTCATAGTATCTTTCCTGTCTCTGTGGAGTCCTTTTTCTATGTATTTTCCTGCCGCTCCTGATGAATGAACGAGTCTGTCATCAATGATCCAGCGCTCCGTGAGAAGCCTGCACCACCGCCGTTATCCCCTGTTTATCTATCTGATGGGCGTTCTCCGTATTTTTCAGATGCAGCAGGTACTCAATGTTGCCTTCCGGTCCCTTGATCGGAGAGTAATCCAGATGCAGAAGAGAAAATCCGATAGCGACAGCGAAATCCATCACCATCGCGATCACTTCCTCATGCACTTTCGTATCCCGGACCACGCCTTTTTTGCCGACTTTCTCTCTTCCGGCCTCGAACTGCGGCTTGATCAGGCACACAACCTCGCCGCCGTCCACAAGGCAGGCTTTGACCGGAACCAGAATCTTTGTCAGGGAGATAAACGACACATCGATCGATGTAAAATCGACCGGCTCTCCGATATCTTCCGGTTTGACGTAGCGCATGTTTGTCTTTTCCATGCAGACGACCCGGGGATCATTTCGCAGCTTCCAGTCCAGCTGCCCTCTTCCCACGTCGATGGAAAATATCTTTGCGGCACCATTCTGAAGCATACAATCCGTGAACCCTCCGGTGGACGCGCCCACATCCATGCACACCTTCCCGGAAAGAGACAGATCAAAACACTCCATCGCCTTTTCCAGCTTGAGTCCGCCGCGGCTGACATATGGGAGCGTCGTCCCGCGGACTTCCACGGTCTCCGCCGCCTTCTCATCAAAAGTACTTCCCGCCTTGTCTTCTTTCTGTCCGTTTATATACACGATACCGGACATAATCATGGCTTTCGCCTTCTCCCGGGAAGACGCCAGCCCCTTTTGTACTAAAATCATATCTAAACGCTGCTTCATATTTCTCTCACCTTTTCCAAAATGCGACCGGCAATGGAAGCCGCGTCAATGCCCATCTGCTGTCTCTGCCACTCTACGCTGCCGTGTTCCACAAAGCAGTCCGGAACCCCGAAGGACAACAGCCGGTTCGCATAGCCTTCTCTGTGCAGAAAAGCGGAAACCGCCTCCCCGTATCCGCCGGACAATACATTTTCTTCCAGCGTCACAAAAACCGGATACTTCGCGGCAAGCGCATGGAGCATCTCCTCATCAAGAGGCCGCAGAAAACGGACATTGACCAGTCCCGGACAGATGCCCTGCGCTCTTAATAACTCCGCCGCTTTCGCCGCCTCGTCCATCATATTTCCGACGGAGAGGAGCACAACCTCTTCCCCGTCCTGTATTATCTCACTCTTTCCCGCTTCCACCGGCGCCCGGTACTCAGCAAAAATCTCCGACGCCTCTCCCCGCGGATAACGCAGGGCGACCGGACCGTCATAACCGATGGCAAAGCGCATCATATCTTCCATCTCATATTTATTTTTCGGCGCCATCAGCATGAGATTCGGAATGCTCGACAGATAGGAAATGTCAAACAATCCCTGATGCGTCTCCCCGTCCGCGCCCACAAGACCGGCCCGGTCCACACAGAAAAAGACCGGCAGCTTCTGGATACAGACATCATGGAGGATCTGATCGTACGCTCTCTGCAAAAAAGAGGAGTAGATCGCCACCACCGGCTTCATGCCGGAGGCTGCCATCCCCGCCGCAAAGGTAACGGCATACTCTTCCGCGATCCCCACATCAAAAAAACGCTCCGGATATGTCTTTTTAAATGTATTGAGCCCGGTGCCGGACGGCATTGCCGCCGTGATGGCTGTCACCCTGTCATTTTCCTTCGCGATGGCGAGCAGCGTTCTTGAGAAAACGTCTGTGTAGCTTTCCGCCGTCTTTTTTTTCAGAGGTCTTCCGGTTTTTATATCAAACGGCTCGATCCCGTGGAATCGCTCCGGGTTATTCTCGGCGATCGGGTATCCCTTGCCTTTCTTTGTCAATACGTGAATGAGGATCGGCCCGTCCATCACCTTCGCCCGGTTGACTGCCTGCATGACCGAAAAAATGTCATGGCCGTCCACCGGTCCCAGATAGGTGATCCCCATATTTTCAAATAGCATTCCCGGTATCAGAAGCTGCTTGATGGAATCTTTGGAGCGCCGGATCGTCCTGATCATGCTGTCTCCCACGCCGGGGATATTTTTGATGGCCTGCTCCACATTGTCCTTGAACTCTCCGTAACTTTTTCTGGAACGGATATCGTTTAAGTACCGACTCATGCCGCCCACATTTTCCGCTATGGACATCTTGTTGTCATTTAAGATGACGATGATATTCTTCTTTTCCTTCCGGAAACGCGCCAGATTATTCAGCGCCTCAAACGCCATACCGCCGGTGAGCGCACCGTCCCCGATCACGGCCACGATCGTTTCCTTTGTCTTTTTTATGTCTCTGGCTGCCGCCAGTCCCATGGCCGCTGCCAGAGAGGTTGAACTGTGCCCCGTTCCAAAGCAGTCATACTCACTCTCCTTGCGCTTCGGAAATCCGCACATGCCGCCGCTTTTCCGCAGCGTGGCAAATCCTTCCTGCCGTCCGGTCAGAAGCTTGTGGACATACGCCTGATGTCCCACATCATAGACGATCTTATCCTCCGGCAGGTGCAGGCACAGGTGAAGCGCCATGGTGAGCTCCACCACACCCAGATTGGAGGCGAGATGCCCGCCGGTCCGGCTGACATTTTCTATGAGAAAATCCCGGATCTCCTGTGCCAGGACAGGATACAGCCTGGCCGGTATCTTTTTTATATCATTCGCTTTTTGTATTCTGTTTAATATCTGACCCATAGTTTCATCCTCCGGGCTTTTCTATTTTTTTCTTCCGCTCAACTCCAGCAAAAGGGCGCGGAGAAATGCATTTTCCCGGTGAAGAGAATCGAAAGCAGCGACCGCTTCCTCCGTGAAACGTCTGACATCTTCCGTCGCCTGCTCCATCCCCTTCATGGATACATAGGTATTTTTTTCATTTTTCTCATCGCTTCCCACCGGTTTGCCGAGTTCTTCCGACGTGCTCGTCTTGTCGAGGATGTCATCCTGGATCTGGAATGCCAGCCCGGTCTTCTTCGCCACCTGCTCCACGATGCGCACTTCCTCCCGGGAAGCGCCGGCAAGCACCGCTCCAATCATCATGGCGCACTCGATGAGCGCCGCTGTCTTGTTCTCATGAATGAACAGAAGCTCCTCAAAAGGAATCTTTCGGTGCTCTGATTCCACATCGGCCGTCTGCCCGCCGATCATGCCGTAAATGCCCGGCTTTACCGCAAGGATCTGAAACGCCTTTGCCGTGCGAATGTCTTCCTCCGTACCCCGGAATGCCTTCGACGCCGTCTCAAACGCATAGTTCAGAAGCGCGTCGCCCGCCAGGATTGCCATCGCTTCTCCGTATACCACATGAGCGGTCTTTCTGCCCCGGCGGTAATCGTCATTGTCAAGGGCAGGCAGATCGTCATGGATGAGAGAGTACGTATGGATCATCTCAATGGCCGCCATGAACGGCTCGATAATCCCTCGGTCGCTGCCGCCGAACATCCGGTACGTCTCCTCCATCAGCATGGGACGCAGACGCTTTCCTCCTGCTTGCATCGTATAATTCATGGCGCTGATCACCGTCTTCTGGTATCCTTCTTCCTCCGGAAGAAAGGAATAGATCACCGCCTCCACTTCTTTTGTTCTCTGCTCAATCTTCTCTTTCAGGGATAGTTCCATCGTTTCCCTCCTGTAACACAATGATCTCTTTTTCTGTTTTATCCAGGGTCTGATCACATTTTTCCAAAAGTTTCACACCCTTTTTATAGTACTCCATGGAGTCGGAGAGACTAAGCTCCGGGTCTTCCAGCCGACCTATGATCTCATCCAGCTCCTCAAATGCCTTCTCTATGGAAAATTTTGTTCTCGCCATATTTTGTCCTCTTCTCCTATCCTTCGGACAGATTCTTCGATCGCTTCCGCGAAAGAGGATGCCCGGCGTCCGTCTCCGTTATCTTCTCCCTCTTTTTCCGGACGGAAAGAGGCGTCACACTGGCCTCACCGTCAGAAAAAATGAGAGAAAACGGCGTTCCAACCGCAAGCTGTTCCACCGATGTCACCGGACGTCCTTCCCCGTCCTGCGCAAACGCATAGCCGCCGGTCAGCCTCGCCGTCGGCGACAGCCCGTGAAGCCGCTCCGCCTGAAGATACAGCCGATGTCTCGCCTGTGTGAGTCTCTCCTGCATCTTCTGGTGCAGCTGTCTCGTGAGCGTCTGGCAGTGCATTTTCTGGCGAAGAAGCTTTGTCCCGGGATGTTTCGCCTCCAGCAGGCGTTCCATTCCAGACAGCCGCTGACGCAGCCTGTGCAGATGAAACTGCATCCGGCTATCAAGCTCCTCCCGATAGCGGTCCATCTGCTGCAACACAGCGTAGACATCCGGGATGGCAAGCTCACAGGCCGCTGACGGAGTCGCTGCGCGCACGTCGGCACAGTAATCGGCAATGGTCATATCCACTTCATGACCGGTGCCGGAGATGACTGGCGTCTCCGCCTCAAAAATACTGTCCGCCACCACCCGCTCATTAAATGCCCAGAGGTCTTCGGCGGATCCGCCTCCTCTGCCGATGATGATGATATCCACGCCCTGCCGGTCAAAATACCGGACGCCCCGTGCGATGCTCTCGGCCGCTCCCTCGCCCTGCACCTTCGCCGGATACAGGTATAGCTGCACAAAAGGATTCCTTCTGGACGCGATACTCTTGATGTCCTCGATCGCCGCCCCGGTCAGCGCCGTGACGATACCGATGCGCTCCGGATACGGCGGGAGAGGCTTCTTTCTGTCAAAATCAAAATATCCCTCTTCCAGAAGCTCCTGCTTCAGCTGCTCATAACGCACATGCAGCTCCCCGGCCCCTGAAAGCGTGATCTCCTTCGCATAGAGCTGGTAAGCGCCATCTCTCTCAAAGACAGCGATATTGCCCTCCACGATGACCATCTGACCATCCGTCAGCCGAAAGGGCAGTCCTTTCGCCTTCTCCGAGGCAAACATGATGCACCGGATCGTGCTTTTCGCATCCTTGAGCGTAAAATACAGATGCCCGGAAGAATGATATTTGCAGTTGGACACCTCTCCTTTTAAAAAAATCCGCCGCAGCGCATAATCGCTGTCGAAGATCCGCCGGATATACGCATTAATCTGTGAAACCGTAAAAATGTGTTTCATATCTGTCCTCATCTTCGTCTCAAAGTACCACTGGCAGGCCGGGATCGCCATCCGTTCCTCACAAAGAAAAAGACGATGCAAAACCCCATATTCCGTTTTCGCACCGCCCGTGTGTTCCTATCTTCGTCAATTCAAAGTACGACTGCTCCCGGCTGTCACCAGCCCGCGCAGACACTGGCCTTCCCGGCAGAACCATCCGTCCTGCCACGGTCTTTTCCGTTCGCTTACGCCAGCTTGGCGAGAACTCCGTTGATAAATCTCGGAGCATCCTCGCTGCAATACACCTTTGCCAGCTCCAGCGCCTCGTTGATCGCCACTCCTTTCGGAATGTCCTCATCCTTTATCATCTCATATACCGCCAGCCGGAGAATGGCAAGCTCTGTCTTTCCAAGCCTCTCCAGCCGCCAGCCGGTACATATGTTCATAATCGTGTGGTCGATCTCTTCCTGAACATCCAGGATCGCATTGACCTTATCGCGGATATAAGAGCTGTCCGCCTCGCTGATATCCGGCTTCTCTTCCAAAAACATCTCCGTCTGTTCCTGCAGTTCTTCTCTGGTATTAAATTCTATGCGAAAAAGCAAGAGAAAGATGCTCTTTCTCAGCTCTCTTCTGCTCATTTTCATGTAGGAACCTCCATCTATCTTTCTGTATCTGTATTCTGCTGCCCGAAAAAAGCCGGACAGTCTTTATCTGCCCGCTTTCACGCGGGCAGATGCTCTACTCGTCTTCCGTCTGAATGCCGGCGATACGAATATTTACTTCATTGACCGTAAGTCCGGTCATCGTCTCAATGGCGCCCTTGACCTTTTCCTGCACCTCTCTGGAAATCTTCGGGATGCTGACGCCGTACTTGAGGATCAGATTCAGCACCACATCCACCTGCTCCCCGTCGATGCTCACCTTTACACCCCGGGAAAGGTTCTTCATGCCAAGCTTGCTGACAAGCTCATTATTAATATTTCCGGACATCTGCTGTACGCCGTCCACCTCCGTGGCAGCCAGTCCTGCGATCACCGCAATGACCTCATCCGCGATCTGCACCTGTCCGACATCCTCTATCTCATAACCGGAATGGCTTGCTTTATTTTCTTTCTCCATGGGAAACCTCCTTTTATGATGCCTGCAACAATGACACCGTTTATATGCCCTTTGCCGTACGATCCTGACAGAATGATCTTCCTGTAGTATACACAAATGGCACAAATTTATTTCCTATATTATAACAGACATCCCGTCTTTTGCAACTTCTTTTTCCGGAAGAGGAACGGACGCTAATCCGCATAGATGACAGAAACCGTCGGATCACATTTTAATCTGGAATCATCTTTGATCTTCGTGTTGGAGAGATCTAATTGGGTCAGGCGGGTATTCTCACAACGCAGGTTTTTAAGCTTTGTATTTTTCTTCAGGTTTAACTTTGTCAGGAGCGTATTTTCGCAGCGAAGCCTCTGCAATGCCGGGCTCGTCTTTACGTTGATCTTCGTCAGTGCCGTATTATCAAAGCGAAGATTTTTCAGTTTTTTGCAGCCTTTGACTTTTATGGCAGACAGATTCTTATTATTATGACA
>DXGQ01000034.1 GCA_019113845.1 Candidatus Anaerobutyricum avicola | reverse complement strand
TGTCATAATAATAAGAATCTGTCTGCCATAAAAGTCAAAGGCTGCAAAAAACTGAAAAATCTTCGCTTTGATAATACGGCACTGACGAAGATCAACGTAAAGACGAGCCCGGCATTGCAGAGGCTTCGCTGTGAAAATACGCTCCTGACAAAGTTAAACCTGAAGAAAAATACAAAGCTTAAAAACCTGCGTTGTGAGAATACCCGCCTGACCCAATTAGATCTTTCCAACACGAAGATCAAAGACGATTCTGCTTTGCAGTGCGACCCGGCAGTTTCTGTCACTTATGCAGGTTAAATCCATTGCGGGCACATATGGTCTGACGCCATAGTGTGCCCGCATTTTATGTTTTACAGGTAAATATTAACAGCGTTTTTTTACAAAAAAACATTTTATTTCCAGGTAGTTCTTGCCATTCGACAACAATTGATATATAATGATGATAAGATACAAATATGGATAAAACAGAAAATACAAAGGAATCCCATATGGGAAGAAAGGAGTTGTCAAGATATGATATAGGCTTAGGGAGGGAGTCAAGATCCATGCGAAAGAAATCCATGGTAAATTCCCGATAGATATAGTGAAGTTTATATCTTGATCTTCCGTGAGGGGACTGCAGATGTCCGTCTTCCACTTTTTGGAGATTATGCTTATAAAATGAGCAGTTCCTGTTGACACATTTGTGGATGCGGAAGAACTTTCCGGTCCTTTTTCGGGACAAGGGAATGGCCGCAGTAGGGACAGAGGAAACGGACGGGAGTAGTGACATATTCCCCGCTGAAGAAAGTCTGTCCACAGACCTTGCACTGATATTGGCCGTTGCCGCCATTATTATCATAGATGTAATGATGAGGAGCGCCACAGAGAGGGCAGATGATGTTTTCAGGGATGATCGGTCGGATCTTCTCTGAACCGGTCTGACAGGTTTGTGGTATTTCCATTGATAGTATTCGAGAAGGAACTGCCAGTCCTGTCGGAGGAAAGTTTTGATGACAGGAAGCCTGTCCACTTTGAATTTTTGATATTTGGGGGAATGCAGATCGTCATAAGCCCATTGTTTTAAAGGGATAAATTTACAGACGAAGAAAAGGAGAAAGCGATTGATCTGATAAAGTTCTTGAATGAGTTGAAGTAAGTATAGTATAATATCCACGAGCATTGCTCCTTTCTGAATGATGGAAGTTTGGTCGCAGATATTATATCAGAAAAAAGGGGTCAATGCTCTTTTTATTTGAAAAAGGCGGATTTCCTTAGTTTTTAATAGATTTAGGCACTAAAAAACGGGTAGTACTTGATACTACCGATATCTGAAAAGGAGGTTGCCCATGAAAAAGATGTATTATTATATAATTGCTTTCCCTGTATTCTTGTTCATGGTTCTTCTGTACCCGGTTTCTGCAAAGGCGGCCTTTGTGTCACCTTTTGCAGTGACGATTGGAGGAGTGGAATATATCCTGAGTGAAGACGGGAAGACAGGGGCTGCCCATGCCAGGATCGATACGGTACGTGGAGAGAACCTGCCATCAGAATTGTATATTCCTGATAAAGTGGAGTATAACGGAAAAAAATATCAGGTTAAAAGTTTTTCCTGGGGAGAGATGGATGACTACTTTATTGATCGGGATGACCCGGAATATTATCTGGTAGAAAACGGTTATACTTCTTTATGGAAGAAAACGATCACTATCCCGGATAAAGAACATTCCTATCACGCCTGTCTGGAGAAGATTACTTTTGCCAAAGGGGTGCACGTAGAGGGACCTGTTTATGGGTATGATAAATTAAAAAAGGTAGTATTTGAAAATCCAAAAAATATGATAAATGCCCTCTATAGTAAATGTCCGAAATTAAAGCGGCTCTACCTTCCGGATAGCATCAGACCGTCTGCTATAGATATAAGCAATTGTCCCTCCCTGCAGGTAGCGATAGACAAAAATAATAAGAAATTAAAGGTAATCGGGAAGGACATTTATTCAAAGGACGGAAAGATTCTTTATATTGTGGTAAATGGAAAGAAAACCTATCGTGTGAGAAAAGGTGTTACAATAGTGGCCAGTAAGGCGCTCTGGGGAAATGAGACGATAGAAAATCTGTATCTGTCAGATGAAATGTTTACAGGCGCATGGGTAGGCGCTATGCCAAACTTGAAAAAGATCCGGTTTGGAAAAAATACAAAATATTTTGACTGGAGTGATCTGGATCATGCGGTTCCAATCAAACGATTGGATTTTCCGAAAAAGACCCGTGAGTTCAGAGTCCTATTCAGAAATGTGCGTCCGGGGGCAGTGAAAAAAGTCTATGTACGCGCGGAGAGCCTGAAAGAAAAGGTATGGTGGGTCAAGATGCCACTGGGAACAATCCCGGAGGATATTACTTTCTACGTCAAAAACAAAAAAGTGAAGCGACAGCTTCGGGATATGTACGGATTTCAGGGGAAAATCATTATCAAAAAGAAAATGAAAAGGTATGACAAGTTGAAGTAAGGAACACTGCGGAGAAACCATTTAAAGTAAATCCATTGCGGGCAAAAGGCGCTGTGACATTTGTCGCTGCGCCTTTTTGGATGTGCGCCTGTCAGCGCACGTTTTTTTAGGATGCAAGTCCCAGGTCTGCCCGGTAGCGGGAATATAACGATGTGCCCTCAAGGTTCATTTACTCCGAAAAGTATTTCGCCTTAATATGCTCCACCGGCATCTCCTGTCCGGTCCACAGCTCAAAGGAGGCGGCGCCCTGGTAGAGCAGCATGTAGAGTCCGTTGAAGAATGGACATCCGATCTCCTCGGCCATTTTCAGAAGTTTTGTCTGCCGTGGATTGTAGATGACGTCGGAGACGATAAGTTCCGGCCGAAGGAAAGAAGCATCCGGGATGGGACAGGTATCGATGTTCGGAGCCATACCCAGACTGGTGCCGTTGGTCAGGATATCGCTTGTATCGATGGAGGCCCGGAGGTCTTCGGTGTCTTCCAGCGGATGTACGCTGACTTTGCATGTGGTGCGCTCGTTCAGTTGTCCGGCAATAGAAAGAAGACGGTCAAAGGAAGGGCTTTTCCGGTTAAAGACCCGGATCTCTTTCATACCGTCCAGAGCCGCCTGCACGAGAATGGCGGTGGCAGCGCCGCCGCCGCCGAGGAGCGTCATGACTTTGAACGGCAGGTCGAAACCGGCTTCTTTTGCCGCTCGCATGTATCCGATGCCGTCGGTGGTGTGGCCGGTCAGCACGCCGTTTTCATTGACGACAGTGTTTACTGCGCCGCTGATCTCTGCCGCTGGTGAGAGATAATCGGCCAGCTGGCACATCAGGTTTTTATCCGGCATGGTCAGATTCCATCCTCTTGCGCCCATGGCCTGAAGACCTTCCACCGCTTCTTTCAGACGATCGGTTCCCACGTCAAAGCAAAGATACGCGTAATCAAGACCGAGAAGCCGGAAGCTCTCGTTATGCATAAGAGGGGAGAGGCTGTGCGCCACCGGACTGCCCAGAAGGCCGGTCAACATCGTTGTCCCCGTAATGTGTTCTGTCATTCGTCTTACCTCCTACTGTCAAAATGACTGTTTTTGTTCTACTATAACCCGGAAGGTGAAAAAAAGTCAATGTGCGGGAAAGGATCGGCGCCGGGATTCCGGGAAAAGCGGGGACCGGAAGAATGCGGGAATGGGAGACAAAGAAGCGGTTAAAGAGAAAAACATACTTGAAACACAAGTTCTCTTTTGTTAGAATAGAAGAAATGTGAAAAGAACCAGAGACTTTTTCCGCCGCGGCGGGGAGGACGGTTCACGACAAAGAAAGGTTGGAACGTGAGAGTATGGAGATTTTAGGAAAGACACTGTCAGAGAAGACGGAAAAGCTGTACAGGGAGATTACCGGGAAACTGATCTATCCGGTGGAGATTCTCAAGATGGATACGGAGAATCCGGAGGAGGCCGGTCATCCGGTGGCGATGGATACGGGAAAGAAGCAGTTTATCATCAAGATAGATAACGGTCTGAGTGACACATTGTTTGAAAATGCACTGGTCAGAGACCTGATCTACTGTCAGCAGATGAGCGATCAGGCGCCGGTGCTCACACCGGTTTCCGATAAGGATATCGATGCGTATCAGACGGCGATGATGATCAGTTCTGTGATCATGGACATTGACGTGGAGAATAAATTAAAAGCCAACGATATGCATATCGATGATATTGATACCATGCGTCTGAGTGATCTGTTTGCCTTTTTGAAGGCCGGTATGTCGGATTATAACAGACATTTGTATCATATCATGGTGGGATTGCAGATCACGTTGCTGCTGTTCACAACTTCCAAGAAGGAGAATATTCAGCAGATCATCGAGACTTTCTATCTCTCCGATCCGGAGGCCATGGAGATGATCGATAAGTTTGTGGACATCATTGACCGCTATGGTGTGGAGGATAACCGCTCCATGATGCGCTGCATGAGAAAAATCGGTCTTGCCTGCAAGATGAAGGGACGGCTGAATCTTGAATACGAAGGAAAAATTACTGCGTTATGATCGCTGCGGCTGCCTGCATACCGGTTCCGGACGGGGACGTCCGGCGAAGTATGCAGGTTTTTTCTGTAAAAAAGCAGTGTGGCGTGGACACAAAATATGACAGAGGATAGCAGAACATGAAGATAAGAGAGTATATGAAAGAAAATATCCTGTTGACGGACGGAGCCATGGGCACCTGGTTTGATGAGAAGACGGGAGGGGAGTTTCTCTGTTCGGAGGAAGCCAATCTTTTTCAGCCGGATATCATCAGAGAGATTCACCAATCCTATATAGAGGCAGGCGCGCATCTGATCCGGAGCAATACATTTTCTGCCAACAGGAGAACGTACCGGGAGATTATGGCAAGGCACGGAGCCGCTGTGCCGGAAAGAAACGATGAGGAAGCGAAACGGCTGGAAGCGGATCTTGCAGAGGGAGAAGACAGGGCAGCAGATGACGGTTTTCAGGCATTTGTCCGGGCTGGTTTCGCTTTGGCGAGAGAAGCCGCACAGACAGCGTCCCGGGAGGGAAAGACTGTGTTTGCCGCGGCAGATATCGGCCCGATTTATGAAGACGGCGAGAGCAGCACGGAGGAGACGGAGAGAGAGTACCGGGAGATTGTGGATGCGTTTTTGGAGGAAGATGCGGACATTTTTGTGATGGAGACCTTTCCTGATGAGAGATACGTGCTCGCCATGGCGCGCTATATCCGGGAGAAGAAGCCGGACGCCTTTCTCATCGGTCAGTTCTCTTTTGTGCCGACCGGGTACAGCCGGACGGGCTTTCATTATAAAAATGTTCTGAAAAGGGCGGCGGAGAGCGGTCTGCTGGACGGAATCGGTCTCAACTGCGGCATTGGCGCGGCGCATATGGAGCGATTTTTAAGAGAGTATCTGGAAGAAAATGGTCTTCCTGTGCAGACTGTGCTCACGGCGCTGCCAAACTGTGGGTATCCGCAGATCGTGCGGGGGCGTGCCGTGTACTCTGACAGTGTCGGGTATTTCGGAAAGAAAGCTGCCGGACTGGCCTCTCTTGGCGTCAGCATCCTGGGCGGCTGCTGCGGCACGACGCCGGAATATATCCGGGAGATCGCCCACGTGCTCCAGGATGGCGTTTCGTCTCCGGATGGGGAACGGTTCCTGAGAATCCGCCCGACAGAAGGAAGGCGCAGAGCCGGAAAAAAAGCGGACAGGGATGATTTGGCGACAGCGAAAAAGTCTGTTTCAGAAGGAAGAGAACAACACACAGAGAAGAAAATTGTTTCAGAGGGAAGAAAACAACAGATAGAGAAAAAAGCTGTTTCAGAGAAAAAACATGTTGCCGACGGAGAGACTCCGGCAGAAAATACATTTTCTGAGAAATTAAAAAAAGGAGAGCCGGTGATCGCGGTGGAGCTGGATCCTCCTTTTGATACGGATATGAAGAAACTGCTTCACGGCGCGCGGGAGCTGATGGGCACGGCGACGGATATTATAACTATCGCCGATTCTCCGCTGGCACGGTCCAGAGCGGATTCACTGCTCACAGCGGTGAAGATCCGGCAGGAGACCGGCATGGATGTGATGCCGCATCTGGCCTGCCGGGACAGAAATCGCATCGCGCTTCGAAGCGGCCTTCTGGGCGCCTATGTCAATGATATCCGGAATATTCTTGTCGTGACCGGCGACCCGGTGGGGCGGGAAGAGAGAAGTTTTACCAAAAGCGTTTTTGATTTTAATTCCATCAAGCTGATGGAGTTTATGGAGAGTCTGAACGGGGAGCTGTTTCAAAAAGAACCGATGTGCTATGGAGGCGCTCTGAATCAGAACGGCGCGCAGCCGGATAAGATCGCGGAGCGTATGAAGCGGAAGATCGATGCCGGCTGTCAGTTCTTTCTGACGCAGCCGGTGTACTCGGAGGAGGAAGTGGAACGACTTTCCTATCTGCAGGCGAAGACAGGCGCGAAGATCCTTGTCGGTATCATGCCGCTGGTCAGTTACCGCAACGCGCTCTTTATTAAAAATGAGATGCCGGGCATCCATGTACCGGATGCCGTCCTTTCCCGGTATCATCCGGAGGGGAGCCGGGAGGAGTGGGAGCAGACGGCGCTCTCTGTCTTCGGCAGCGTGATGGCAGCCGCAAAAGACGTGGGAGCGGGATTTTATTTTATGACGCCGTTCCACAGGGTGGCTCTGATCCGAAGAATTATGGAAACATATATGTAAGAAAGAAATAAAAAAGTATAAAAGAAGAACAGAGGTGGGAACATGACGAGAGAAGAATTATATCGGAGACTGGAGAGCGGCCCGATCATCCTGGACGGAGCCACCGGCTCCAATCTGCAGAAGGCCGGCATGCCTGCCGGCGTATGTCCGGAACTGTGGATCCTGGAACATGAGGATGCGCTCCTCCGTCTGCAGCAGGATTTTGTGGAGGCGGGGACAGACATTTTATATGCGCCGACTTTCTCCGGCAACCGGGAAAAACTGAGAGAGTACGGGCTGGATGCGCGGGCAGAAGAGATGAACAAGGCGCTGGTAGCGCTCAGCAAAAAGGCGGCCGGCGGCCGGGCACTCGTGGCAGGAGATATGACGATGACCGGCGTGGCATTGGAGCCGACCGGCCCGATGAAGCTGGAAGAGCTGATCGGGATCTATAAAGAACAGGCCGGATATCTTTGCGAGGCCGGTGTTGACCTTTTTGTGGTGGAGACGATGATGAGTCTGGCGGAGACCAGGGCGGCGGTACTTGCCATCCGGGAGACCTGTGATCTGCCGATCATCGCATCGATGACATTTCAGGAAGACGGGAGAACGCTCTACGGGACGGACCCGGTGACGGCAGTTGTGGTACTGCAGAGTATCGGGGCGGATGTGATCGGCGTCAATTGTTCCACGGGGCCGGAGCAGATGCTGACGCTTGTGCGGAAAATGAAAGAATATGCGGAAGTACCGCTTCTTGTTAAGCCCAATGCCGGGCTTCCGGAGCTTGTGGACGGGGAGACGGTGTATCCGATGGGCGCGGAGGAGTTTGCTTCCTTCGGACCTGCTTTTGTGGAAGCGGGCGCCGGCCTGCTGGGCGGCTGTTGTGGTACGACGCCCGAACATATCCGCTGTCTTGCCGACGCAGTGCGGGGCCTGCCGGTTCTCCCGCCGGATAACCGGCATCCTGCCATGCTGGCGTCCGAGAGAAAGAGTCAGGAGATTCTTCTTGACGGAAACTTTCTGATCATCGGGGAGCGGATCAATCCGACCGGAAAGAAAAGACTGCAGCAGGAGCTGCGGGAAGGAAAGCTTCACATTGTGGAGGAGATGGCAGAACAGCAGGAAGAGATGGGAGCGCATATCCTGGATATCAACATGGGGACCAACGGGATCGATGAAAAAGAGATGATGCTCCGGGCGATCCGGAAGGTGACCATGGTATCCGACCTGCCTCTTTGTATCGATACCAGCTATGTCGATGTGATGGAGGCGGCGCTCAGAGCCTATCCGGGACGCGCGCTGGTGAATTCCATCTCCATGGAAAAAGAGAAGATTGAGAAACTGCTTCCTCTTGTGAAGAAATATGGCGCCATGTTTATCTTACTTCCTCTTTCGGACCGGGGACTGCCGGAAAGTCTGGAGGAGAAAAAGACCCTGATCCATCAGGTGCTGGAGAGGGCGGAAGCCTGCGGGATTGACCGCAGCCGGATCATTGTGGATGGTCTTGTCACCACGATCGGCGCCAATAAAAAAGCGGCGCTGGAGACACTGGAGACGATTCGTTACTGTAAAGAAGAGCTGGGTCTTTGTACCACCGTGGGACTGTCCAACATTTCCTTTGGACTGCCGGAGCGGGCATATGTCAATGGAGCCTTTGCCGCCATGGCGGTGCAGAGCGGACTGACGATGGCCATCGCCAACCCGTCCAATGCGCTGCTGATGGGGCTGGCTTTTGCGTCGGATTTACTGCAGAATAAGCCGCAGGCGGATCTGGCTTACATTGAGCAGGTGCAGCGGATGGAGGAAAAAGGTCTTCTGCCTGTGCCCCGGGCTGCAAAAGGCGCCGTGCCAAAAGACGGGGGTACGGATACGTCCGGTACGGAGCGGGCGGCTGGCGCTGAAGACGGAAAGGGGACAGAAGTTCCACAGACGCCGGTTTTTGAAGCCGTGTTAAAAGGCAACACCGAAGAGATCACAGATCGGGTGAAGGCAGCTTTGCAGGATGGCGCGGCGCCGAAGGAGATTCTTGATACGATGCTCATCCCGGCGATCAATGAGGTGGGACGGCTGTTTGACAGGCAGACTTATTTCCTGCCGCAGCTCATTGCCAGCGCCAATACCATGAAGGAGGGCATCGCTTATCTGGAACCGATGCTGCAGGAAGACGGCGGCGAAACGGAGAAACCGGTGATCGTCATCGCCACTGTGGAGGGAGATATCCACGATATTGGTAAGAATCTGGTAGCTCTCATGCTCAAAAATTACGGATATCAGGTGTATGACCTGGGAAAGGATGTGCCGGCGGATACGATCATTGCGGCGGCGGAAGAATATGGCGCTTCCGTCATTGCGCTGTCGGCGCTCATGACGACGACCATGATGCGGATGAAGGACACAATCCTGCTGAAAGAAGAAAAGAAACTTCCGGTGAAAGTGATCATCGGAGGTGCGGTGACGACCCAGAGTTTTGCGGATGAGATCGGAGCGGACGGCTATTCCGCAGACGCCGCGGAGGCGGTAAGACTGGTGCAGAGACTGCTTGGAGAATAAGAAGACGGGCCGGAATGCAAAAAAGACCGGAAAGGACATCCTGTGACAGTCCGGCCTGTGAGGAGAAATGAAAATGAAAGTAAATGTGATCATTCCCACTTATAAACCAGATGATAAATTTGAAAAAAACCTCCGGATGCTCCGGCGGCAGACGCTGCAGCCGGACCGGATCCTCATCATCAACACGGAGGAATCGCTGTTTCACAGCAAAGAGTTCGAAAAGCTGCCGCAGGGCGAGATCGTGCATATCCGCAAGGAAGAGTTTGACCATGGCGGCACAAGAAATCGGGCGGCAGCTCTCTGTGATGGCGAGATCATCGTGCTGCTGACACAGGACGCCATTCCGGCGGATGAGTTTCTCCTGGAGAATCTCACAAAGCCGTTTGCGGATGCGGATATCTGCGCCGCTTACGGTCGGCAGATGGCGGACTGGAAGGATAATCCGGTGGAGGCTTACACCCGCACATTCAATTATCCGAAGGAAAGCCGCGTGAAATCAGAGAAAGACCTGCCGGTGCTGGGCATCAAGACCTTTTTCTGCTCCAATGTCTGCGCTGCTTACCGGAAGTCAGTCTATGACGAATTGGGCGGATTTCCGCTCCATACGATCTTTAATGAAGATATGATCTTTGCCTCCCGCCTGATCGAGGCCGGAAAGAAGATCGCCTACGCGGCGGATGCCAGAGTCTGGCACTGGCACAACTATACCGGAGTGGAGCAGCTGAAACGGAACTTTGACCTGGCGGTGTCCCAGGTGGACTTTGGAGGACTGTTTACGTCCGTAAAGTCGGAGTCCGAGGGGATCCGGCTGGTAAAAAATACGCTTCTTTATTTTATAAAGAAGGGAAAGATCTCGCTGGCGCCGCATATCATCTGGCAGAGCGGCATGAAATATCTGGGATATAAACTGGGGCAGAATTACCGGCGGCTGCCGCGCTGGCTGATTCTGAAAATTTCCTTAAATCCGTCTTACTGGAAAATATAGAAAAACACTGAATTTTAAGAATTTTTATCTTGCAAACCCATAGAAAGTAGTATAATGTATAAAAAGAGTTTATCTAAGTTTTATCTATAGGAGGTTTCAGAGTTTGGATAATCAAAAGGAAAACATCTTACAGAGTACCATAGACAACGAAGGCGGACAGGAGAAAAGAGACCGGCGTCACGGCAGAAAGAGAAGGATCGTGGCGCAGGTTCTGGTCTGCCTTCTTCTTGTGGTGCTGTTTTCATTTTCTGCTCTGGGCGGGGCGGCGGCAGCCTACTACACGGCGGCGACCAACACGATCCAGACTGACACGGAGACGGCGCTGCGGGATGCGAACGTGGTAGAGACGGATCTGGTTTATGACCAGGATGTGGTCAACATTCTTCTGATCGGCGCGGATAAGCGTGCGGACGAGACGGAAGCGGGGCGTTCCGACACGACGATGATCGCGACGGTGGACTTAAAGAACGGAAAGCTGAAGCTGACATCCCTGATGCGGGACATGTACATTGATGTGCCGGGATACGGTTATCACAAGTTTAACGCAGCCTATGCCTACGGCGGCGTGCAGCTTGTGTACGAGACGATCGCGGAGAATTTCGGCATCAAGCTGGATGGCTATGTGGAAGTGGACATGGAAGCGTTCCGTGCGGTCGTTGATCTTCTGGGCGGCGTGCAGATGGATCTGACGGAGGCGGAAGCCTACTTCCTTCAGACTGCGTACTCCACATCCAAGCACGGGGAGAAAAATGTCGTGGCAGGTGCTAATCTGCTGACGCCATATCAGGCGCTTGCCTATTGCCGTATCCGTCAGGATGTGTCCGGTGAGTTCGGACGTACGGACCGGCAGAGAAAGGTGCTGATGGCAGTCTTTAACCAGTTGAAGAGTGAAGATATCATGACCATCACCAATATCTGCATGAAGGCGCTTCAGTATGTGAAGACAGACCTTACGGAAGCGCAGATCCGAAGCCTGATGACTTCTGTCATCACTATGGGTACGACGGAGATCGAGCAGCTCCGTATCCCGTATGACGGTTCCTATGAGGAAGGCCGTCTGGGCGGCACCGGAGCCTGGGTCATGCAGGTGGATTACGAGGCGAACCGCCAGGCATTACAGTACTTTATCTTCGGAACAGGAGAAGACCCGGGAATCACCGACGAGTACGGTGTTGGTAATGATGACTTTATCGACGGCTATTATCCGGAGAAGACAGAGGGTATTTCCACATATTAATGGGGAGAGACCTCTGACAAAGATATACTGCGGCAGACAGAGCGTACTGCGAAGTCTGCTGCGGGCAAAGAATCCTGCACAGCAGGATTTTTTGCACAGGTAGAAAAGGAGAGTGGAGTTATTATGAAACAGATCGTTCTTTCCCTGCTTGTTGACAACAATCCGGGTGTCCTCGCGAGAGTGGCATCCCTGTTCAGCCGCAGAGGTTACAATATTGACAGTCTTTCCGCCGGCGTGACCGACAGCCCGAAGTATACGAGGATCACGGTAGCTGTCAGCGGAGACGACCAGATCCTGGAGCAGATCCGCAATCAGATCCAGAAGCTGGAAGAGGTGCGCCGGATTATCGTCCTTGATGACAAAGATTCTGTCTGCCGTGAGCTTGTGCTCGTAAAGGTGATGGCAGATAAGAAAGAAAAACAGGATATCATCGCCATTGCGGATGTATTCCGGGCAAAACTGGTGGACGTCTCCATGAATTCCGTCATGATCGAGCTCACAGGTACGCAGAGCAAGCTGGATGCCTTCCTGAACCTGATGTCCGATTATGAAGTTCTCGAGATGGTTCGGACCGGACTTACCGGACTGGGAAGAGGTATGAGCGTCCTGAAACGGTAGGATACTGCGTGTTGCCCCGGATGTTTCTGCACATTTTTGCAGGATGAAAGAAGCGATCGTGCAAAATCGGAAAAGAAATCTGAAAAAATTTGCCGGGACAGCTTGATTTCTTATATAAAGAGGAGTATTATAACAGACGAGTTATTTATCAAGCTAAAGCGTTAGCGCGGCAGGATAAAAGGTTCTCAAATATTGTTTAACATTTAGGAGGAATAACAATGGCAGCAAAGATTTATTACCAGGAAGATTGTGATTTGTCTTTATTGGATGGAAAAAAGATTGCAATTATCGGTTACGGCAGCCAGGGACATGCTCACGCACTGAACTTAAAAGAGTCCGGCTGTGATGTCATTATTGGTCTTTACGAAGGAAGTAAATCCTGGGCAAAGGCAGAAGCACAGGGATTAAAAGTTTATACAGCGGCAGAAGCAGCAAAACAGGCTGACATCATCATGATTCTTATCAACGATGAGAAACAGGCACAGCTTTACAAAGAGAGCATCGAGCCGAATCTGGAAGAAGGAAATATGCTGATGTTTGCTCACGGCTTCAACATCCACTTCGGATGTATCGTTCCGCCGGCAAACGTAGACGTAACGATGATCGCACCAAAGGCGCCGGGTCACACCGTTCGTTCCGAGTATCAGGCAGGCAAAGGTACTCCTTGTCTGGTTGCTGTTGAGCAGGACTACACAGGCAAAGCACTGGAGTTGGCTTTAGCATATGGTCAGGGCATCGGCGGAGCAAGAGCAGGTATCCTGGGTACAACATTCCGTACCGAGACCGAGACAGACCTCTTCGGTGAGCAGGCAGTTCTCTGCGGTGGTGTATGTGCCTTAATGCAGGCTGGTTTCGAGACATTATGCGAGGCAGGATACGATCCACGTAACGCATACTTCGAGTGTATCCACGAGATGAAACTGATCGTAGACCTGATCTACCAGTCCGGTTTCTCAGGAATGAGATACTCCATCTCCAACACAGCAGAGTACGGTGACTACATAACCGGACCTAAGATCATCACAGAGGAGACCAAGAAGGCTATGAAGAAGATCCTTTCCGATATCCAGGACGGAACATTCGCAAAAGACTTCTTATTAGACATGTCCAGCGCAGGCGGACAGGTACACTTCAAAGCTATGCGTAAGCTTGCATCCGAGCATCCGTCAGAGAAAGTCGGAGCAGAGATCCGTAAGCTGTACAGCTGGAGTGATGAGGATAAGCTGATCAACAACTAAACAGCAGATCTTTTAGTAAAGAATAATGAGACGGTCATGCAGGGGCAGCAGATGCTCCCGTGTGGCCGTATTTTTCATTTCATGGGGAATGTTGTTTTAATGAATACCTGGAGGAATTTGTTGGCTTTGCCGAAGAAAACGGCTGGGTTTTTAATAGTGAAGATACGATCAGAAAAGGCAGGAATATAAAGACAAACTTTTGCTGTGACCGTTCGGTCACAGCTTTTTTTCTATAATAAAAACCAAATGCTAGAATAAATTTACAATAATGTAAAAAATAACTTGTGATATATTACATAATTCGTTATACTATAACAAAAATAGACAGGTGTGAGGCGGTTCAGATGATGTGAATTGCAGAGAAAAATGCAGATGCCGACTGGAATGCGGCGAAGGAATATGAGAGAAGAAGAGCTGGATAGTTTTTATGGAAAAATTGTATTTTCAAGGGGAAAAAACAACTTTGTTATATAGATTTTTATAAATATTTATGATTATCCTAAATGAACTTGACAATATGTTGAATACGACATATCATAATAAAAAGAAGGGAGCGTATTAATGTATGAAATAATTCTGTATGATACAGAAGATGGAAGATGCCCTGTGCAGGAATTATTAGATTCCCTAGAACCTAAACTATTGGCGAAAACATTGCGAACGATTGACTTGTTGGAGATGAATGGTCCTTTACTGAGAGAACCTTATTCAAAGCCATTGGAGAATGGAATCTTTGAGCTTCGCACTAAGCAGGGATCAGATATTACAAGAGTACTGTACTTTTTCGTCATAGGTAAGAAAGCGGTACTGACGAATGGATTTGTAAAAAAATCTCAGAAAACACCAAAAGTAGAAAAGGAACTGGCAAAGAAATATAAAGCAGACTTTGAACGGAGGTATGGAGATGCGTAGTTACAAAGATTATAAAAAAAGAGTATTGCAGGATTCTAAAGTAAAAGCTGAATATGATGCACTGCAGCCGGAATATGATATTATTCAGGCAATGATTGCCGCAAGAGTGCAGCAGAATATGACACAGAAAGATTTATCGGCCAAAACAGGAATCACACAGGCAGATATAAGCCGGATTGAGAATGGAACGAGAAATCCCAGTTTGAGTATGGTAAAAAAACTTGCTCAGGGATTAGGAATGCAGCTGAAACTGGAATTTATTCCAAAGGATGCAAGTCCTGATTCCGCTCGGTAGTGGGAAAATTATGGCGATGGCGACAGATGGAAGCAGGAAGAAGCGGGTGATTCAAATGATGTGGATTGCAGAGAAATATGCAGATGCAGACTGAAACGCGACAAAGGAGTATGAGAGAAGAAGAGAATATGAAAAAATGACCGAAAGAGGGATGTGAGCAAGATGAGGAAAAAGCTTCCGATCGGAATTGACGGATTTGATAAGCTTCGAACGAATGATTTTTATTATGCGGATAAGTCCATGTTTATCGCGGAATTGTTGAGAAACTGGGGAGAGGTCAATCTGTTTACCCGTCCGAGACGTTTTGGAAAGACGCTCAACATGAGTATGTTGAAATGCTTTTTTGAGATAGGTGGAGATACAGGATTATTATTTGACGGATTGGATATCATGCAGGAGAAAGAACTGTGTGAAAAGTATATGGGGCAGTTTCCTGTGATTTTCATCAGTCTGAAAAGTGTGGACGGACTGGATTTCCATGAGGCGTCAGCGGCTTTGCGTACGGTAATTGGCGATGAAGCTGTGCGGTTACAGTTTTTGGTCGATAGTGATAATTTGTCTGATATTGAAAAGGAAAGATATCGCGCGCTGGTCTGGATGGACAAAGGATCTTATGTCATGCAGGATGATGTATTGACAGATAGTTTGAAGATTCTGTCACAGCTTCTTGCAAAACATTATGGTCAAAAGGCCATTCTTCTGATTGATGAATATGACGTTCCGTTAGATAAAGCGTTTCAGGGCGGTTACTATGATAAGATGGTGAACCTTCTCCGGAACCTGCTGGGGAATGTTTTAAAAACAAACGAGAATCTGTATTTTGCCGTCCTTACGGGATGTCTCAGAATATCAAAGGAGAGCATTTTTACCGGGTTAAATAATCTGAAAGTACACACGATTTCTGATGTCAGATATGATGAATATTTTGGATTTACGGAAAAAGACGTTTCTGAAATACTGAATTATTATGGACTGACAGCCCGCCAGGATGTAATTCGGGACTGGTATGATGGTTATCTCTTTGGAAATGTTAATATATATTGTCCATGGGATGTGCTGAATTATTGTGATGCACTGTTGTCTGATCCGAGAGCCACCCCCAAAAACTATTGGGCGAATACCAGCGGCAACAACATGGTTCGCCGCTTCATCGGGAAAGCAGATCAGAATACCAAAAATGAAATTGAGCACCTCCTCGATGGCGGGACAATCTTAAAAGGAATCCGGGAAGAGCTGACTTATGAAGAACTGGATGATTCTATTGATAATCTCTGGAGTGTTTTGTTCGCCACAGGTTATCTGACAAAAAGGAATGTCGAGATAACGGATGAGGATGATTTTCACTTGGTCATTCCAAACAGGGAGATTCGCAAATTATTTGTTGATCTGGTGAAAGACTGGTTTACGGAGACAGCTTATAAGGATTCTGGCCGGATTCAGCGTTTTTGCAGGGCTTTCCCTGAGAAAAATGTGGCTGTGATTCAGGAAATGCTTCAGGATTATCTGTGGGATTCTATCAGTATTCGCGATACTGCGGTGCGGTCGGATATGAAGGAGAACTTTTATCACGGTATGCTGCTGGGACTTTTGCGAAGTCAGGGCAGCTGGCTGATCAAGTCAAATGAGGAGACGGGAAAAGGTTACAGTGATATCTCCATCTGCACACCGGAGCGAATCGGTATAGTGATCGAGGTGAAATATGCTCATGACGGGAATCTGGAATCAGCCTGTCAGCAGGCGCTGAAACAGATAGAGGAAAAGAAATATGCAGAAGGAATGCGCCGCAAAGGGATGAAAACAGTCATCAGATACGGTATCGCATTTTGTGAGAAAGAGTGCCTGGTGGCGACAGGGACAAATCAAAAATAACAGACAGGGTATCCCGAAAGTATTTCTGGCACTTTCGGGATACCTTTTTTGTGTCTTTGAATCACAGATTCTGTGGTATTTTATTACTGAAAATTTAATTAACAGCTTGTATTATGTAATAGATTTTAGTATAATACGAGCATGAATACAATATATAAATCAAATAACAACATCGTTTATTCTTGTAAATACCATGTGGTATGGTGTCCAAAATACAGACGAAAAATATTAACGAATGGTGTAGATGTACGATTAAAGGAACTGCTGCAAGAGTATGCTGCAGATTTGTCTGTAGACATTCTGGAAATGGAGATTATGCCGAATCATGTACATTTGCTGATGGAGGTAGATCCACAATTCGGTATCCATAAAGCTGTAAAATCCTTAAAGGGCTATACTTCCAGGGTTTTAAGGCAGGAGTTCCTATTCCTGCAGACTAAAATGCCAACCCTTTGGACAAACAGCTATTTTGTATCTACAGTAGGCGATGCTCCACGGGAAGTCATTAAACAATATATTGAAAATCAGAAGACATCGCAAAGACAAAAGGATAAGATGGGATAATGCGAAAAGGTATCAAATTTAGAATCTATCCGAACAGGAAACAGCGGAATTTAATCAATCAGACATTTGGTTGTTGCAGGCTCATCTACAACAGAGGACTTGCCATGCGTAATGAAGCCTATGAGAATGGTAAAAAGATTGGCTATACACAAACTTCCGCAATGCTGACAGAACTGAAAAGGGGTGAAGATTTTTCTTTCCTCAAAGTGGTGGATTCTATTGCGTTGCAACAGTCTTTACGTGACCTTGACAGAGGTTTTGTAAATTTTTTTAAGAAACGTGCTGCCCACCCAATCTTTAAAAGCAAGCGCAACTGCCATCAGTCGTACAGGACAGTAAATCAAAGAGAGAATATCCGCATTGTGGGAAGATATATCAAACTTCCCAAACTTGGTTTTGTCAAAATACGTCAGTCAATGGAAGTAGGAAAGATCAATAACGTAACGATTGAACATACTCCTACAGGTAAATATTTTGCAGTCCTTAATGTGGAATTTGAGCCTGAGTCAAGAAAAAATAATGGTGGTGTGATAGGTATTGACGTTGGTATCAAAGAATTCTACTCCGACAGCAACGGAAATATCCAGCCAAATCCAAAATATCTGGAAAGATCCATGCGTAAACTTACTCGTGAACAGCGCAGGCTTTCAAGAAAACAGAAAGGTTCTAATAACCGCAATAAACAGCGTGTCAAGGTTGCCTTAGTCCATGAAAAGATCACAAACCAAAGAAATGATTTCTTGCAGAAGCAGTCTACCATGCTGATTCGTGAAAACCAAACAATTTGCATAGAAGAACTGAAAGTAAGGAATATGATGCGCAATCATAAACTGGCACAACGTATTGCTTCTGCATCATGGGGCAAGTTTTTTGATATGCTTATATATAAATCTGTCTGGTATGGAAATAAAATTGTAAAAGTACCAACCATGTATCCAAGCAGTCAGATGTGCTCTTGTTGTGGATACAAGAACCCACTGATAAAAAATCTGGCAGTCCGTGTATGGGAGTGCCCGAACTGTCATACCGTTCATAACAGGGATACCAACGCAAGTATAAATATTTTGAAGAAAGGACTGCAAATGCAGCTAACATAATGGTAAACATATCGTTATGATTAAAGAAAAGACTGCACCGTAGGGCATACGGGAACAGTATAATCTAGCTTGTGGACATTGTGTAAGTCATTGTAATACCGTAAGGTATGGGTCAATGCAGTGGTGGCAGAAACAAGAATCCCCTTGCTTTAGATATGGGGAGTGTCAAGATAACAAAAGTATTGCAGATACTATGAGAAAATATGTTCAGGAGGTTTTATATGCTGAATATTTCAGAGTTAAAGGGTTACATGCTGAAAGAGCACAGAAAGATAGACGAGTTACACGGCGAGGGATATGTGCTGGAGCACCGGAAGTCCGGCGCCAGGGTGCTGCTCATTGACAATGACGATAATAATAAGGTGTTCAGCATCGCATTCCGGACGCCGCCGGCGGACGATACCGGTGTGGCGCACATTCTGGAGCACTCCGTGCTCTGCGGTTCGGCGAAGTTTCCGTCCAAGGATCCGTTTGTGGAGCTGGCCAAGGGCTCGCTCAATACATTTTTAAATGCCATGACTTATCCGGATAAGACGGTCTATCCGATTGCCAGCTGCAATGATCAGGATTATCATAACCTGATGCATGTCTATCTGGACGCGGTGTTTTACCCGAATATTTATAAGAGAGATGAGATACTTAAGCAGGAAGGCTGGCACTATGAGTTGGACAGCGCCGACGGGGAGCTGAAGTTCAACGGTGTTGTTTACAATGAGATGAAGGGGGTATTTTCCTCTGCCGATGATCTTCTGCAGAGAAAGGTGCAGGCGGCGCTGTTGAAGGATACACCGTACTTTTATGAATCCGGCGGAGATCCGGATGTCATTCCGGAACTTACCAGAGAAGGTTTCTTAAATTTCCACCGGAAATATTACCATCCGTCCAACAGCTACATTTACTTATATGGAAATGTAGATTTTGCGAAGGAGCTGGCGTTTATTGATGAGGAGTACCTGAGCCATTTTGAGAGAAAGATCATTCACTCGGAGATCGCGCTGCAAGAACCGTTCGCGGCTCCGGTCACGGTGAGGGATACTTATCCGGTAGCGGAAGATGAAGAAGAAGGCGAGGGTATCTACTTAAGCTATAATGCGGTCACCGGGCTGAGCAGCGAGAATGAAGAGATGCTGGCGCTCCAGATTCTGGAATATGTGCTGTTTTCCATGCCGGGCGCGCCGGTGCGCAAGGCTATCATTGACGCCGGGATCGGCAAGGATGTCGACAGTTATCTCGATGCCGGTATTCAGCAGCCGGTTTTTTCTGTCACTGTAAAAAATGTACAGCAGGGTAAGGAAGAAGCATTCCGGGCAGTGATAGAAAATGCATTGCGGGAGCAGGCGGAACAGGGTTTGAACAAGAAGGCCGTGTACTCGGCCATCAATAACTTTGAGTTTAAATACAGGGAGGCAAACTTCGGGCGGTATCCGAAGGGACTCATTTACGGGCTGAACTTTTTAAATACCTGGCTGTATGACGACAGCCGCGCCATGGATCTGGGAGATACGCTGACGCCGCTGGCGCATCTGAAGAAAAAGGTGGAGACCGGGTATTTTGAGGAACTGATCCGGAAGTATCTGCTCGATAATCCACACAAAGCGTTTGTGAATCTGTATCCGGAGAAAGGGAAAAATGAGCGGGCGGACGCGGAGCTGAAACGGCAGCTGGCGCATATCAAGGGAACCCTCGATAAAAAGCAGCTGTATTTTCTGACGGAGCAGACGAGAAAGCTCAAAGAGTTTCAGGAGACGCCATCCACGCAGGAGGAACTGGAGAAGATTCCTCTTCTGAAGCTTTCCGATATTGGAAGGGAGGCGCTTCCGTACAGAAATAAGGAGATGACCATCGGCGGGATTCCTGCGGTCATCCATGATTATCACACCAACGGTATCGTGTATATGGATTTCTCTTTTGACGCCACAGAGCTTCCAAAAGAGCTGATTCCTTATGCGACATTGCTGGTGGAGCTGTTCCGCTACGTGGATACGGAGCATTACAGCTACAATGAACTGGCGACGGAGATTAATTTAAAGATCGGCGGGCTGTCCTTCCAGACCGGTATTTACCCGCTTCTCTGGAAGAAAGACGGGTATCGTCCGTATTTCAGCATCCGCATGAAATGTCTTGGCGGACAGACAGAGGACGGTATGGCTCTGATGGAAGAGATTTTATTCACCTCGAAGCTCGGCGATGAGAAACGTTTAAAAGAGATCCTCTCTGAGCTGCGCACCAGAATGGATACCCGCATCCCGGCGTCCGGTCATGTGTATGCGGCAAACCGCGCCCTTTCTTATGTGGACCCGATGATGAAGTATAAGGAGATCGCGGAGGGCATCGATTTCTATGATTTTGTAAAAAATCTGGACAGCCGGTTTGAGGAAAAGAAGCAAATGCTCATGGACAACCTCATGCATACGGTACAGTGTATTTTCCGAAAAGAGAATCTCATTGTGGGGCTGACCGGAGAGTTCCATTTCAAAGACCTGCTGGAGAACTCTTTCGCTCACTTTGGAGCACAGCTGTATGACATGCCTTGTGTGAAGGCCGTTCCACAGATGGAGATGAGAAAGTGGAACGAAGGATTCCGCACCTCCAGCAAAGTGCAGTATGTGGCCACTGCCGGACGGTTTGAGAGAGAAGGACAGGAATACACCGGCGCGCTGCGGGTGTTAAAGACCATCTTTTCCTACGATTATCTCTGGGTCAATATCCGTGTGACCGGCGGCGCCTACGGCTGTATGTGCGGTTTTTCCAGAAACGGTTACGGTTATCTCGTTTCCTACCGGGATCCGCATCTGACTTCCACGCTGGAAGTCTATAAGAACGCGGCAGAGTATGTGCGAAACTTTGAGGTGAGCGACCGGGATATGACCAAATATATCATTGGTACCATCAGCACGATGGATCAGCCGCTGGAACCATCCGCACTCGGCGACCGTTCCTTTATGGGATATCTTACCGGTATCACACCGGAGATGCTGCAGAGAGAGAGGGAGCAGGTACTAAATGCCACGCAGGAAACGATCCGTTCTCTGGCGCCGTATATGGAGGCGCTCATGGAGGCCGGAACGGTCTGCGCCATCGGCAATGACAAGAAGATACAGGAGGCAGATATCTTTGCCAATACACGGACGCTGCTGCAGTAAACCGGCGCGGCAGCCAGGGAGAAAATGTGTCGGCACACGCTGATGCAGTAAAAATAAACACAAGGTATCGCTCTGACAGTGATCGTTCCCCGTGATTGCTGCCAGAGCATTTATGAGAGGAGCAGATATGAGTAATTTTAAATCCGGATTTGTGACGATCATCGGGAGACCGAACGTCGGCAAGTCCACTTTGATGAACCGCCTGATCGGACAGAAGATCGCCATTACTTCCAGCAAGGCGCAGACGACCAGGAACCGGATTCAGACGGTCTACACCTGCGAAGAAGGACAGATCGTCTTTCTGGACACGCCGGGCATCAATAAAGCAAAAAATAAACTGGGCGACTATATGCTGATGGCGGCGGAGCGCACCTTAAATGAGGTGGATCTGGTGCTGTGGCTGGTGGAGCCGACGACATTTATCGGCGGCGGCGAGCAGTATATCATTGATAAGCTGCAAAATGTGAAGACGCCGATTTTTCTCGTCATTAATAAGACGGACATCGCGAAGGAAGAGGATATTTTAAAGGCAATCGTCGCTTACAAAGATAAGGTGGATTTTGCGGAAGTCATTCCGGTCAGCGCGCTGGAGGGAACCAATACCCAGGATCTGATCGATACGATCTTGAAATATCTGCCGGAAGGACCGATGTATTATGACGAAGACACCGTGACCGACCAGCCGGAGCGTCAGATTGTGGCGGAGCTGATCCGGGAGAAGGCACTGCGCCTTTTAAGTCAGGAGATCCCGCACGGTATTGCGGTGGTCATTGACCGGATGAAGATCCGCCCGAAAGGGGATCTGGTGGACATTGAGGCGACCATCATCTGCGAGAGGGATTCTCATAAGGGTATTATTATCGGTAAGAAGGGCGCTATGATCAAGGAGATTGGTTCCACAGCCCGACAGGAGATTGAGAATCTGCTGGATATGAGAGTGAATCTCAAGCTGTGGGTCAAAGTCAAGAAAGACTGGAGAGACAGCGACCTGCTGCTGAAGAATTACGGATACAATAAGAAGGAACTGTAGCCGGAAGGGGGCGTCGGTTCTGCCGACCGGGAAGCAGCGGCAGAACCGACGCCCTGCCTGCCCTGGGACAGAACAGACAGGAGGTGAAGAAAATGAGTGAGCAGGTAAAGGTGACGGGAATCGTATTATCCGTCTACCCCATCGGGGAAAATGACCGCCGCCTGACCATACTGACGAAAGAGAGAGGGAAGATTCAGGTTTTTGCCAGAGGATGCCGCAAGCCGAATCACCCTCTTTTTGGCGTGTCGCAGCCCCTCATTTACTGTGAGTTTATGATCACGGAGGGGCGCCGGTTCAACTACCTGAATTCCGCGGAAGGGAAAAATTATTTTCCGCACCTCAAAGAAGATCTGGAGGATATCTATTACAGTACTTATTTTGCCGAGCTGGCAGAATACTTCACTGTGGAGGGGATGGATGAAAGAAATATCTTAAATCTGCTCTTCGTGACATTTACAGCCATGGAAAAAAAGAAAATACCTCTGCCGCTCATCCGCCGTATTTATGAATTGAAGATTCTTCAATATTACGGTATCGGCATGGAGGTATTTCGCTGCATTTCCTGTGGAAAGGAAACAGAACTGGATACCCTCTCTCTGGAAAGAGGAGGTGTGTTGTGCCATACCTGTGCGCATGGCAGCGGACAGCAATCCGGCAGCCATACCGCTCACGGGGATGGGTATGGGGGCGGATATGCGCCAGGCGGCGGAGATTCCTCCGCCGGCGGCTCCGGAAACCGCGGCGGCACATATGGTGGCGCCTACAGCAGCACCCATCTGGACCCGGCGGTGCTCTACGCGCTGCAGTACGTCCTGAGCATCCCTTTGCAGCGGCTGTACAGCTTTGTGCTCAAAGAAGAGGTGTTTCTGGAATTTCAGTGGATCGTGAAACATTTTTTCCGCATCCACGTGGAGCACCGGTTTAAGGCGGGGGAGATGTTGGAGGAATTGTGAAAAAACCCTTGAAAAGAACGCATATCCACGGTAGAATAGATAGCGATTGTGAGAGGGCGCTGCCAAAAGAGAGAACCGGCCGGTTGTTCCGGGCGAGCGCTCCGTAAGTATCCAAGGAAAGCATAGAAAAACGAGGTATTTTATCATGGAAAAGACAATGGATAAGATCATCGCTCTCGCCAAGGCGAGAGGGTTTGTGTATCAGGGTTCCGAGATTTACGGCGGTCTGGCCAACACATGGGACTACGGGAATCTGGGTGTGGAGCTTAAAAACAATGTGAAGCGCGCCTGGTGGAAAAAGTTCATTCAGGAGAGCCCGTATAACGTAGGTGTGGACTGTGCCATCCTCATGAACCCGCAGACATGGGTGGCTTCCGGTCATCTGGGCGGTTTTTCCGATCCGCTGATGGACTGTAAGGAGTGTAAAGAGAGATTCCGTGCCGACCAGCTCATCGAAGATTTTGCTGCGGAGAACGGCATCGAGCTGCCATCTTCCATCGACGGCTGGAGCCAGGAAGAGATGAAGGCGTTCATCGATGAACACAACGTGCCATGTCCGAGCTGCGGCAAGCATAACTTCACCGATATCCGTCAGTTTAACCTGATGTTCAAGACATTCCAGGGCGTGACCGAGGACGCGAAGAACACCGTGTATCTCCGTCCGGAGACAGCCCAGGGTATCTTTGTCAACTTTAAAAATGTACAGAGAACATCCAGAAAGAAGGTTCCGTTCGGTATCGGCCAGATCGGTAAGTCCTTCCGTAACGAGATCACACCGGGTAACTTTACCTTCCGTACCAGAGAGTTCGAGCAGATGGAGCTGGAGTTCTTCTGCAAGCCGGACACCGACCTGGAGTGGTTTGCTTACTGGAAAGATTACTGCGTGAACTGGCTCAAAGAGCTGGGGATCAAAGACGAGGAGATGCGCATCCGCGATCACGAGAAGGAAGAGTTGTCCTTCTATTCCAAGGCAACCTCCGATATCGAGTTCCTCTTCCCGTTCGGCTGGGGCGAGCTGTGGGGTATCGCAGACCGTACTGATTACGACTTAAGCCGTCATCAGGAAGTATCCGGCGAGGATATGAGCTACTTCGACGACGAGGAGAAGAGAAAATACATCCCGTATGTCATCGAGCCGTCTCTGGGCGCAGACCGTGTGACATTGGCGTTCCTGTGTTCCGCCTACGATGAGGAAGAGATCAAGGAAGGCGACGTGCGTAACGTCCTGCATTTCCATCCGGCCATCGCACCGGTGAAGATCGGCGTGCTGCCGCTGTCCAAGAAACTGGCAGAAGGCGCAGAGAAGATCTATCAGGAACTGTCCAAGACATACAACTGTGAGTACGATGACAGAGGAAACATCGGTAAGAGATACCGTCGCCAGGACGAGATCGGTACTCCTTACTGCATCACCTACGACTTCGATTCCGCAGAAGACGGCGCTGTGACTGTCCGTGACCGTGACACCATGGAGCAGGAGCGTATCAAGATCGAGGATCTCCCGGCATACTTCGCGGAGAAGTTCAATTACTAAAATACAATCAAAAGCCCGCGCCATGACACGGCGCGGGTTGCAGAAAATGCGAAGATAAGAAATGCGAAGATAAGAAAGACGAAAGGGGCATAGCACACCACAATTGTGCTATGCCCCCTTCTAATATGATTTACAATCTCAATGCGATGACATAAAACTATAGCTTTTGCAACAGCAGTATGATATGATGGACTTACTAGAAAATGCGTTTAATTCAAGAAAATACCGGATAACCGCTTGTGTAGTGGTTATCCGGTACTTGTCTTTATTTCAGCGTGATCGTAAATGGTTCGCCAATCTGCTCGTACTCTCGCTCGTCGTTTTCGCTATGATCCGGAATCATGCTGCCGTCGGTATCCGGTACGACAGTGTTGTAAGCATACGGTGTGAGCGTCAGCGATTCGGCTTCGGTGGCGATGGTGTAGGTATCGTTCAGAGTATCATTGACCATCTCTCCGGAGCCCTTTCCTGTGTCCGGATCGTAGTTGGTGGAAGAGGTGTAGAATTCCACTATATGTCCCAGGTTATCCTCGCCCTGCAGGATGAGATCCCAGTGGGTAAGATCTGTATTACCGGAAGAGAGGAAGGATATCTTCTGGCTGACCGGGTTGCCCGCATATTCGGTGAGAGTGATCTGCGTTCCGTCCGGCAGGGTGACGGAAGTCTGTAATGGTATCCGCTTTGTGTCAGCCCGCAGATTGTCAGCCGATGCGGTAAAGGTCAGGCTGCCCAGCCGTTTGCTGGGTACGCTGAAAGGGTCGTCCGGATCGTCCAGATAGAAGATAAGCTCCATCTCCTGTTCTCCGGTCAGAGACACGGCGTCCGGTACGGAGAAATTGTACTCGCAGACAAAATCTTTGGTGCCGCCGGAGTGATGGATGGAACCTCCGGCGCCTTCGACCATTTTTTCTCCATTTATGTGAAGAGACGGCGTGATATGGAAGTTATCCTCGTTGAACGCCGGGTCGGCGTCTTCGCCAAGGGTGGCGACGAAGGATACCAGCAGTGCGTCGTCGTCCCAGATCACATCGTTTACGGTGACGGTGACGCCGTCTTTTGTGACGGATTTTCCCACGATCGTCTGATACGGGCTGATATCCCCGTGGATACCGAGAAGGATGGACAGCGAGTGAAGGATATCCAGGGATTTGGCGTACACGCTCTCGCGGACAGGCGGGCAGGCGGCCCCGAACAGCAGGAGAAGGACGGCGGCGGCAGCGGCGTATCGTTTCCAGCCGCGGCGGCTTTTCTGCGGCTGTTTCCCGTCTCGCATCCTGCCAGATGGAAGATCGGCGCCGATGGAGGAATCGGATGCGGGAACTTCCGTGTTTGCTTCCCCTTTGCTGCGGGAGAGGCGCTCAGAAAATGCCCGCGTCCACGCTTCCAGTTCTTCGGCGGATACCGGAGCGGTCTCGTAGCTGTCAGCGTGATGATCTATCTCATTGAGTAAGGTATAAATATCTTCTCTCATTTTTTCTCCTTTCCTGACACATTTCCTGTGTCAATAATGGCAGATCTGAAAGTCTACTTTCAAACTTTTCAATCTCCTCTGTGATTGATGCGGTTGGCTGGATGGGCGGAGAACAGGGTCCGCAGCTTCCGCTTGCCCCGGGACAGGCGGTTGTAGAGAACGGATTTGTCGGTGCCTGTCTCCGCCGCGATCTCATCAAAGGTCTTTTCTTCCACGTAAAGTTTCAGAAAAAGTTCCCGGTCTCTCGGTTTGAGGCATGCGAGCATCTCCTCGGTTTCCCGGGAGAACTCCTGGGAAGCCGCCTCGAAAAACGATTCGGCAGACGTTCCGCTATACGGTTCCGCACCTGCTCCGGCACCTGCGTTGGATGACCGAGGGGAACCCTCCTGCGCCGCGTGAAGGAATGGTTCGGTTTGTTCCAGACTCCGTTCCTGAAGCTGTCTGGCGTATTTTCGTTTGTAATCGAGCGCTTTTAAGCGGGCGATTCCCGCGATCCAGTTGGCGAAAGGGTTTCGCTCCGGCTGGAAGGAGTCGATGTGAGTCCACACGGCAAAGAATACATCGCTGATGCACTCTTCTTCGTACCGGGAGAGTACGTTCAGATACCGGCGGGTCACGGACTTCACAAGACCGCCATAGTGGAGCATCACATAGGAGAGCGCCTCCTCATTTCTTTTGGATAGTTCCTGTACAAAATTCTGTTCTGTTATCTTCATAAGCATCACCTTCTTGCGGATGGCATCAGCATGTCGCGGTTTCGTTTTCTGCGGATGATAATTCGCCTGTTGTGGTTTCGTTTCCTGCGGATGGCATCCGTCTGTTGTTGTTTCGTGCTGCTGCATGTTTTCAGTATATCGGTTCTATTATAGATTCGCAAATAAAACGGCAAATCTATCAGTTTTTCCATATTTTTTTGTGAAATGGATTGAAATTACCCGGGAGGTGCGGTATCCTTTTTTCAGAAAATGTACGGTGGAGCGGGCAGGTTCCGGGGGGATCCCGACGGTCTGTGCGACCGCTGTTATGACCGCACCCGATGTGTATTCCATACGATACCGGATGCGTATCATGTATAAGAAACAGGAGGAGTAAATTATGGCTTATCTGCGTATGGACTTTTTGTCGCAGGCATTAAAGAAGATCACCACCATGACCGTCGTAATCCCGAACGACGTGCCGGAGGAGGAGAGACAGGGAAATCCGTATTATGAGAGGGGCATGAAGACGCTTTATCTGCTTCACGGGCTCACGGGTAACGATACCGACTGGGTCAACGGCACGAACATTCAGACTCTGTGTAAGCAGTACAATTTTGCGGCGGTGTGCCCGTCCGGAGACAACAGCTTCTATGTGGACCGGGAGATGACCGGATGTCAGTACGGTACGTTTATCGGGGAAGAGCTGGTGGACTATACGAGAAAGGTGTTCGGCTTTTCGGACAGACGGGAGGATACTTTTATCGGAGGGTTCTCCATGGGCGGCTACGGCTCTCTTATCAACGGTATGAAGTACCACGATACTTTTGGGAAGATCATGGCCTTTTCCTCTGCGCTTCACATGGATGAGATGGCCAAGAAGGGAGAGGACTATGAGCATAAGGAGCTGAACGGAGCCTTCATCCGGGAAGTGTTCGGCGAGCCGGGCGGGATGAAGGAGAGCGAGAAGAATCCGCGGTATCTCCTTGCGAGATTAAAAAAGGAGGGGGCTGACCTGCCGGAACTTTACATGGCCTGTGGCACGGAAGATTATCTGATCGAGAAGAACCGGAACTTCCTTGCGTTTTTGCGTGAGCAGCAGATTCCGGTCCACTATCACGAGCAGCCGGGCATCCACGACTGGGAGTACTGGAATAAGGAGCTGCAGCTGGCAGTGCCGTGGCTGATGAAGTAAGGTATGGTCTTTCGCAGAGGCGCCGGACATGTCGGCATCAGGGTACATTTTCTGTGAAATGTGCCGGGGACGACCGGAAAATTCCGGACATGTAAAAATGCGCCTTATAAAATAAAGTAAAACACGATAAATACTTTATAAAATAAATCTGCAAAAATTGTACTGTGGTAAAAATATAAGAAGCGGATTAAAAAAAGTAAGCGAAAATCGTCAATTCTTATGAATCTGAAAAAATGCACAAAAAACACTTGCTTTTTTGAATGGATGGTTGTATTTTATATCTAGCAATTGCGAAAGACACATAAACTTAATCTTAACGAGAACAAGGGCGTTCGTGAATCATCAGATTCTCGGACGCCTTTCTGATTTATGAAGGAAAGGATAGTATGACTATGAAAACAGATGTCAAAGAAATCTTTGGTTCCAACGTGTTCAGCGATGCGGTCATGAAAGACCGTCTTCCAAAAGCTGCTTATAAAAAACTGAGAGCGACGATCGACGCGGGCGCTGAGCTTGACCCGGATGTGGCAGATATCGTTGCTCATGAGATGAAAGAATGGGCGACCGAGAAAGGCGCAACTCATTTCACTCACTGGTTCCAGCCGCTGACCGGCATCACTGCCGAGAAGCACGACGCATTTATCGATCCGCAGAGCGACGGTACCACATTGCTTCGTTTCTCCGGCAAAGAGCTGATCAAGGGGGAGCCGGACGCGTCCTCCTTCCCATCCGGCGGTCTTCGCGCGACATGTGAGGCGAGAGGATATACCGCATGGGATTGTACATCACCGGCTTTCATTAAAGAGACGCCGCATTCCACGATCCTCTGTATCCCGACCGCGTTCTGTTCTTATAAGGGCGAAGCGCTTGACAAGAAGACTCCGCTTCTTCGTTCCATGCAGGCGCTGGACGTACAGGCGATGCGTATCTTACGACTGTTCGGCAATACGACCGCGCAGCATGTTTCCACATCTGCCGGACCGGAACAGGAATATTTCCTTGTAGATAAGAACATGTACTTAAAGAGAAAAGACCTGATCTTCACAGGACGTACCTTATTTGGTGCCATGCCTCCGAAGGGACAGGAGATGGACGATCATTATTTCGGAACCATCCCGGAGAGAATCCTCGAATTCATGAGCAAGTTTAACGAAGAACTCTGGAAACTGGGTATCTCCGCGAAGACACAGCACAACGAGGTTGCTCCGGCGCAGCATGAGATTGCTCCGATCTACGACCAGAACAACGTGGCGACCGACCACAACCAGCTTGTCATGGAGACAGCACAGAGAGTTGCCGATGAAGAAGGACTGAAATGCCTGCTCCATGAGAAACCGTTTGCCGGCATCAACGGTTCCGGTAAACATAACAACTGGTCCATGGCAACTGATACCGGCGAGAACCTGTTAGACCCGGGCAAGACCCCTCACGAGAACATGCAGTTCCTCTTATTCTTGGCAGCGGTGATCCGTGCCGTGGATGAACACGCCGACCTGCTTCGTCTGTCCGCGTCCACACCGGGCAATGATCACCGTCTGGGAGCCAACGAGGCGCCGCCGGCCATCATCTCCATCTTCCTCGGCGAACAGCTGGAGGATGTGGTAGATCAGTTTGTGGATGCCGGAGAGGCAACCAGCTCTCTCGAAGGAGAAGAATACGTTTCCGGCGTACATTCTCTGCCGCACTTTAAGAAAGACGCTACAGACCGTAACAGAACTTCGCCGTTCGCCTTCACAGGAAATAAATTTGAGTTCCGTATGGTCGGCTCCACCCAGTCCATTGCAGACCCGAACACAGTCCTCAACACCATCGTGGCAGAAGTACTGTGCGATATGGCAGACAAACTGGAAAAGGCCGAAGACTTCGGCATGGCAGTCCATGATATGATCAAGGAGACGATGGCAGCACATAAACGTGTAATCTTTAACGGTGACGGTTACTCCGAAGAGTGGATCGAAGAGGCAGAGAGAAGAGGTCTCCCGAACATCAAATGTATGGTGGACGCGATCCCGGCCCTCACAAAACCGGAAGCCGTTGCCATGTTTGAAAAACACGGCGTATTTACACAGGCAGAGCTGGAGTCCCGTGCGGAAGTTCTGTACGAAACATATTCTAAGACTATCCATATCGAAGCTCTTACCATGATCGATATGGCGAAGAAACAGATTATCCCGGCCTGCATCAAGTATCAGACCAGCCTGGCAGATTCCATCAACGCCATCAAGGCAGCGACGCCGTCTGTGGACACTTCCGTACAGGAGAGTCTGATGAGCGACATCGCATCCAATGTGAAGGAAGCCTTCGGCGCATTAAAAGAACTGGAAGAAGTGACAGCCAAAGCAGAAGCTGTGGACGATGTGGAAGCACAGGGACATTACTATCACGACGTGGTATTTGCCGCTATGGGCGCCCTTCGTGCTCCGGCAGACCGTCTCGAGATGCTCGTAGCCAAAGAAGCATGGCCATTCCCAAGCTACGGCGACCTGATCTTTGAAGTGTAAGACATAAAATATAAGTGATAAAAGCAAAACGCAGGGCTGCCGCATATGCGCGGCAGCCCTCATTTCACATAGATGGAATTATGGATCCACTATAATCTTTCCATTGAATCCGGCGTCTCTTACCTGTTTTTTTACCAGCTGATTTTTCACATAAATGGTACAGGTTTTCGGCAAACCATTCACCTTGATCTTTTTTAGTTTCTCTGCCTTTATATACATTTTTTTCAGTCTGCATCCATACTTTCGTCCAAAACTTCCCTGAATAATGCGGATTTTTTTAGGATAAGTGATCGTTTTCAGTTTTGTTGAGCGAGCCAGCAGATGATCTTCCGCAATCTTCAGATTTTTGCTGAGCTTGACAGATTTCAGATTCTCCATATTGCCAAAGGCGTAGGCCGCTATCTTTTTGACAGAAGATGGTACCCGGATATGCCGGATGTTTCCGTTACCATAAAAGGCATAGACGCCGATTTCTTTTACTGATTTTTTTACTTTGTAATTTTTCTTCCCTTTTGGAACATCATAGAGGATTTTTCCGTCTTTACTGTATATATCGCCGTCAACTACCATGTATTTCGGATGATCCGGCGCAAAGATAATATCCGCATTTGGACATTGACGTACCCTTGGCAGTATATCTACATCAGCAGGAATATAGATATCTTTTAATTTGGGACAATCATAAAAGTACAAACCGGCTCTCTCCATATCCTTCGGGTCTTCAAAAACAACCTCTTCTAAAGCGGTGTAGTGAGAAAAGCCCATATTTAACGAGAAAATGCCTGCTTCCACAGTAACCTTCCTCAGATTTCTCCGATGATAATTTTTTTGGACAGGTAATGGGCCACGAAACGTTACATATTCCATTGCTCCTTCATTATCAAAAGAAAGGTCAAAAAAGTCTACACTGTATGTAACGCCATTATAGGTGATCTTATTTGGGATAACGATTTCTGTTGGGTAAATCTCTCCTTCCTCTGGTTCATGCTCCGGAATAAAAGCCGACGCAAATAAAAGATCATGATTGAGATAGTATCCCACGCCGTCTATATAGATGGTGTTTTCTGCTGTCCCTTGTTGTTCTCAATGATGCTGTCTTTGAAAACATTGTTTGAAAGTATTGTTGTGATAGGAAAAAATATGGTAATGTGATAAATAGATTTGTTAATAATATATCATTATATTGTTCTTTTATCAATACAATGCTTGAATTTTACAAAAAATTTATACTGTCCTTACATTATATCAACTGGAGACAAACAGGATTGCGGAGTGGAAAGATGTGGGGAGGGAACGGCGTCGAGAAAATGCAGGAATTTTTGTGGAATCCGTCAGAATAATTGACAAAATGTACATCCTTCGCTATAGTTATATGCTATGAGATAAACGCGAAAAGAAAACTGGTGAGAACATGGAATATCATTATCATAAAATAATCGAAGAACTGCAAAAGAGGGGAAGTTCCCCCGGACTGGATGCCGTCCGGGGGCTTCTTGACGTACTGGGGCATCCGGAGGAGCGGCTTAAGATCGTGCATATTGCGGGAACCAATGGAAAAGGTTCCGTCTTTGCCTTTCTGGCGTCGGTCTTAAAGGAGAGTGGATATCGGGTGGGCCGTTACATTTCTCCGACCATCCGTTCCTATGAGGAGCGGTTTCAGATTAACGGTGAGGAGATCCGCCCGGAGAAGCTGGAACAATACTACGCCCGGATGGAACGCGCCATGGAGCAGATGGAAGAAATGCAGACAGAGCAGAGCCGGGAGAGGATAGAACAACAGTCGGGCCAGTCTTCTGCTGGAGGGCAGCCGGAACGTCTGCCAACTTTATTTGAGGTGGAGACGGCGCTTGCCTTTCTCTATTTTGCGGAGGAAGGGGTCGATTTTGCGTTGATCGAGACGGGCATGGGGGGAACGTTTGACGCCACCAATGTCATAGAGCATCCGATCCTTACCGTGATCTCTTCCGTGAGCTACGACCATAAGGCGTTTCTGGGCGATACGCTGCCGGAGATTGCCGGGCAGAAGGCCGGAATCATGAAGGAAGGCGTTCCGGTCATCGTCTCGGAAAATGTACCGGAAGTCTGCGAGATCATCGGGGAGAAAGCCAGGGAGAAACACGCTTCCTGCATCTTTTTGAAAGAGAACGATTATCAGGTGGAGGAAGAGACCGCGACAGGAAGTACATTTATATGGAAGAAAGACCGATTTACGATCGCTCTGCCGGGACGCCATCAGATTTCCAATGCGGTGACGGCTCTCGCGGCGGCAGAGATGTTGTGGGTGATGGGGGAGCTGTCACAGAGAGGTTGTCAGGGAGGAAAGATGTCCGAGCATGGACAGACGGGGGCAGAACCACGGTCCGTATCCGGCCATCCGGCCATCGATCAGATGCCCGCATCCGTCTGGGATGCCATGGGGAAAGGTCTTGCCAACACTCGCTGGCCGGGGCGTCTGGAACTACTGAGCGAACACCCGTACATTTTCCGGGACGGCGCGCACAATCCGGATGGCGCACGGAAATTAGGGCAGTTTCTGGAAAAACATTTTACAAACCGGAGAATCCTCTATATAATGGGAGTGTTGAAAGATAAAGAGTACGGGAAGATGCTGGCGGAGCTTCTGCAGCCTGGCGCTGCGCTCTATACCTTTCGCCCGGATAACGCGAGGGGACTCCCGGGAGAGACGCTGGCAGAATGTGCCGCGGACTTCGGCGTCCGGGCAGAGTCTTTTGGCGACGTCAACGAGGCGTTGCGCCGGGCGCTTTTGGAGGCGGAGGATGAGGATGTGCTTGTCGTCTGCGGCTCTCTTTCCTTTATGGAAGAGATGGACGAGTCCATATGGAAAGATTGACGGCGGGGATGATAGATGGTCCGGGATGAAAGGCAGATTTTGCCAGAGAAAAACATTTGGAGGAAGACATCATGCGGATAGGAAACTATGATCTGAATCTGGAGCGCCAGGGATACATCATGGGGATATTAAATGTCACGCCGGATTCCTTTTCTGACGGGAGCAGATACCAGTCGCTGGATGCGGCTCTTTTTCAGGCGGAGAAGATGATCGGGGAGGGAGCCGCTATTCTGGATATCGGCGGAGAGTCCACGAGGCCCGGTCATGCGAAGATCACGGATGAGGAAGAGATCGCCAGAGTGGTTCCCGTCATTGAGGCGGTAAAAGAGAGGCTGGATGTTCCGGTTTCTCTCGATACGTACAAATATGCTGTCGCAGAGGCGGGGCTTGCCGCAGGCGCGGACATGATCAATGATATCTGGGGACTTAAATGGGACGGACGGCTGGCAGAACTTCTCGCAAAGAGCGGAGCCGCCTGCTGTCTGATGCATAACAGAGAACAGAGTGACTACGGGGATTTTCCTGCAGATTTTATGGAAGATATGCGGGAGACGCTGCGCATCGCCGATGCGGCCGGGATCTCCAGGGATAAGATCATGCTGGACCCGGGTGTAGGATTAGGATTTGCCAAAAGTTTTGCGCAGAATCTTTCCGTCATAAAGCATCTGGACAGGTTGCAGGCGTTCGGACTCCCGATCCTTCTCGGTACTTCCAGAAAGTCTGTCATCGGCACAGCGCTCTCTCTGCCGGTGGATGAGCGGGAGGAGGGAACGGTGGCGACGACAGTCATCGGCCGCATGAACGGAGCGACCGTGTTCCGTGTGCATGATGTGAAGAAGAATTACCGCGCCATGAAGATGGCGGAAGCGATCCTGGCGGCGGAATAGGACGGCGGGGCTGTCTGCCGCGGAAGGTGAAGAAAGACTGGGAACGGATGCGGGGAGAACAGCCAGGAGCCGGCAAAAGGGTTGGAGTGGAATATGGATAAAATAATGATAAAAAATCTGGAAGTGTTTTGCAACCATGGTGTATATAAAGAAGAAAATGTGCTGGGCCAGAAGTTTGTGGTCGATGCAGAGCTTCGGCTTTCCACAAGGAAGGCGGGACGTTCCGACAAGCTGTCGGATTCCGTCAGCTACGGCGATGTGAGCCGCCTGATCACGGCGGAGATGAAAAAACAGAATGACAGGCTGCTGGAGCGGGTGGCGGAACGGCTGGCGGAAGCGGTGCTTCTGCAGTTTCCGCTGGTACGTTCGGTGTGTATCACGGTAAAGAAGCCGTGGGCGCCTGTGATGCTGCATCTGGATTACGCGGCAGTGAGTATTGAGAGAGGCTGGCATATGGTCTATGTGGGAGCCGGTTCCAACATGGGCGACCGGCAGGCGTATCTCACACAGGCGCAGGAAGCGCTGTGCGCGGACGGCTGGATCCGGAACTTCCGGGCAGCTTCTGTCATAGAGACGGAGCCGTATGGGTATCTGGAACAGGATAAGTTTTTAAATACCGTTTTTGGATTTGAGACGCTTTATGAGCCGGAGGAGCTTCTTGCAAAGGTGCAGGAACTGGAGCAGAACGCGCACCGGGAGCGGAAGATCCACTGGGGACCGCGGACGCTCGATCTGGATATTCTGCTGTTTGACGATTTGGTGCTGGAGCGCGAGGATCTGATCATCCCGCATCCGGAACTGACGAGGCGGATGTTTGTGCTGGAGCCTCTCTGTGAGCTGAATCCTTACGGGGTGCATCCGCTGTATCGGAAGAGATTCCGGGAGTACCGGGAGAATCTCGGAAGAGAGAGTATACCGGAGTAGACAGCCGGGAGAGGAACGTCCTGAAAGGGACGGCATTTTTCAAAAGAATGGAAAACCCGACGGGAACAGAGTTTTAAAAGGCGGGGTGGAAAGTCCCCGGAAGATGGAAAAGAGAAGTATGATAGAGGAACTGTTACATGGATAAGATAAAAAGGGATATTAAACAGGTAAGAGAAGATATCAACGATGTTGATTATCAGATTGCGGAGCTGTTTGAAAAACGTATGAAATATGCGGCCGAGCTGGCGGAAGCCAAAAAAGAGATCGGCGCTCCCATCTATGACAAAAACAGAGAGGATGAGAAGCTGGCGGACATAACGAAGAACCGTTCCAATCCGTTTATCGTAAAAGGTCTGGAAGAGATCTTCATTCAGATGATGTCCATCAGCAGAAAATACCAGTATCATCTGGTGCATCAAAGAGACCGATATATTGAAAACTATTTTACAGAGGTACCGGAACTGGTCATGTTCCCGGATACGAGAGTGGTCTATGCCGGTGTGCCGGGCTCTTTTACCTGCATGGCATGTGAGAAGTTTTTTGGCGAGGATGTGGATCATTACGGCGTGGCCAAGTTTAAGGAAGTGGCGCTGGCGCTCAACAACGGCGATGCGGATTACGGTGTATTGCCGATCGAGAATTCTTCCGCCGGAGATGTGACAGGCGTCTATAATATCCTGTTGGAGAATGATGTCTGCATTGTCGGAGAAGTTTTTGTGAAAGTCGACCATTGCCTTTTGGCCTGTCCGGGTAGTAAAATAGAAGAGATTAAGACGGTATACTCTCATCCGCAGGGGCTGATGCAGTGCGCGCCGTTTCTGGAGAAAATGGATGTGGAGCAGAAGAGCGTGGACAACACGGCAATCGCGGCGGAGATGGTCGCAAAAAGACAGAACCCGGAGGAGGCGGCGATCGCCAGCAGAAGTGCGGCAAAGCTTTACGGGCTCACAATCCTGAAGGAGAGTATTAATTTTGAGGACAGCAATGAGACACGTTTTGTCATTCTCTCCAAAAAGCGCCAGTATACGAAGGATGCGGGCAAGATCAGCATCTCCTTCTCGCTTTTACATGAGAGCGGAACACTTTATAATATTTTGTCTCATTTTATTTACAACGATCTGAACTTAAGTCACATCGAATCGGTGCCGCTGCCGGATAAGCAGTGGGAGTACCGCTTCTATATTGATATTACGGGTAACCTTCATGACGCGTCCGTGCGAAATGCGCTGCAGGGTGTGAGGACGGAGGTTGCGGATTTTAAAATTCTTGGAAATTATTGAGCGCCGGAAGGAAGAAACTTTCTTTTGCGCAGCCGTTCGTGAAAAACGGCTGTCGGCCGCAGAGATGATGTTGGAGTAGGATAACAGATGGATTTTAAAAAGATTCGCAGCTTTGTGCTGCCGGAAAAAAAACCGTTTGGGAAAAAAGAAAAGATCATTCTGGGAATACGGATCGTCGCCGTGGCGGTTCTGTTCTTTCTCATGTGGTATCTTTGTCATAATTTCATGGATTATCAGAAGAATGCGACCAGCCAGGTCAACAAATACCGGGTCGATCAGGTGTGCATGCTTTCTGACGGCAGCATGGTCGTGCAGAAGTTTGAGGCAAAGCATACCCACTTGAAGACGGTCAAGCTGTATTTCAGCAACGATTACTCCGGTGTGGCAACGGGAAAGCTGATCCTCAATATCGTTGACATGGAGACCGGAAAGAGCGTCGCGAAGGTCAGCCGGAAGATCAGCAATTTAAAAGACTTTGACTACACGGACTTTAACACGGATGTGCAGCTGCAAAAAGGGAATCATTATGCCATTCAGATCTCCACGGTGGGGACGGAGTCCGGAAAAGAACCGATCGTCTATCAGTGGAGTACGAGGGAGACCGGCTTTGAAGGAAAGCTGCAGGTCAACCGGGTGGAACAGCAGAAATATCTGGTGGCACAGTTTTATTACCCGGTGACGATTTATCAGCAGTGGCTGGGCATCTGTGTGCTTCTCGGTCTGGTCATTCTGCTGGTACTGTTCCCGATTCCTGTTCCGGAAAAGGGAAAGGCGGCGTTCGGATACCTTCTTTTTTATGCCGCGCCGATGTTTACCTTCTGGTTTGTGGAGCGATTTACCAATAATTCGGTGACCAGGCTGAATCCGGGCGAGTTTCTGCTGAATGTACTCGTATACTATCTGTTCTTCGGGATACTGTACCTGATTTTTGTGTCAAGAAAGGCGGCAGTGACCATTGGGACGATCTTTTTCTTTGTGGTCGGTCTGGCCAACTACTATGTTCTGAGTTTTAAGGGCTCTCCGATCGTGCCGTCGGATATCATGTCCGCCACGACGGCGGCCGGTGTGGCGGGTAATTATGACTACACCATTCAGCCGGTATTTGTCTGGAATGCCCTTCTGCTTCTCTTGTATCTCGCCGTTTTATGGCGCTGTCCGATGCGAAAAAAGACCGGATGGCAGAAGAGACTGATCATGGGCTGCGTGATCGCGCTTTCCGTGGGCGTTCTGGGATATTTCGTGGTGGAGGAACGGACGCTCCGGAGTGTCGGCATCAAAAACAATGTCTGGGATCAGAAGAAGGGCTATGCAAAGAACGGCTTTTTCTTCGGGTTTGTCCTCAATATGAATTCTCTCGTGCAGGAAAAGCCGGACGATTATTCCGTGGAGGCAGCGGAGGATATCGCCGCCCGCTACGAAGAGCAGTTCGCCAATGAGGAGGAGAAGAAAGACGGTCGTCTCATGACGGAGGATGGCGAAAAACCGAATGTCATCGCCATCATGAACGAAGCATTTTCCGATCTGTCGGTGGTGGGAGACTTCACGACGAATCAGGATTATATGCCGTTTATCCATAACCTGAAAGAGAATACCATCCAGGGACATCTGTATATGTCTATCTTCGGCTCCGGTACCTGCAACTCGGAGTTTGAGTTCCTCACGGGCAATACGATGGCTTTCCTGCAAAATGGCATCATCGCCTACACGCAGGTCGTAAAGGATAAACTCCCGAACCTGACCTACACCTTAAAGCAGCAGGGATACAAGGGCAATCTGGCGCTTCACCCGTATCTGGCATCGGGATGGAACCGCCCGGAAGTATACGGCTATATGGGATTTGAACATTTTTACAGTGAGAGTGATTTTACGAATCCGCTCATGTACCGGAAGTATATTTCCGACCAGTCCAACATGGAAAAGATCATCTCCCTGTATGAGGAGAGAAAAAATAAATCGAAGCCGTTTTATCTGTTTAATGTGACCATGCAGAACCATGGCGGCTTCAATAAAAGCTATGAAAACTTTACCAATGACGTGCAGATTACCGATAATCATAAAAATGAACAGGCAGAGCAGTATCTTTCTCTTGTGAAGAAGACTGACGAGGCGTTTCAGTATCTGGTGGAATACTTCTCGCAGGTGGATGAGCCGACGATCATCGTCATGTTCGGCGATCATCAGCCGGCGGTGACAACCCGGTTCTACGACAGCCTGTTTGGAAAGTCCTCCGATGAGCTTACCGAAGAAGAACTGATGAAAAAATATCAGACGCCATTTATCATCTGGGCAAACTATGACATCGAGGAGACGACCATCGATAAGATGAGCGCCAACTATCTGAGCGCCTACGTTCTCCAGGAGGCGGGGCTTAAGATGACGCCGTATCAGAAGTTTCTGATGAAGCTTTACAAAAAGCTTCCGGTGATCAGCGCCATGGGCGCCTATGACAAAGACGGTTATTATTATGAATCTGCGAAAGAGACACCGTATGAAGATATGGTGCAGGAGTATCAGATTCTTCAATATAACAATCTTATTGATACTGAACACACAGTAAATTCTTTCTTTTATTTGAAAGAGTAAGGAGGAACAAATGAGATATTCCAGTTATGCAGCGATAGTGATCGGCTCAAAGAATCTTCTGATGAAGATTTACGAGATATCACAGACGAATGGCATTCGGGAGATTGACAGAGTATGTCATGAGTATGAGCTGGGCAGGGAGGCCTACGGCATAGGCCGGATTTCTTTCCCACAGATTGAGGAGATCAGCGATGTGCTGAACCGTTTTCTTCAGAAGATGAAGGAATACGATGTGAAAGAATATCAGTGCTATGCCACGAGCGCTATCCGAAATGCCAAAAATCAGCTCTCCGTCCTCAATCAGATCAAGATCCGGACGGGAATTGACGTACAGATGCTCTCCAATTCAGAGCTGCGCTTCTTAATGTACAAAGGTATCCAGGTGTCAGAGATCGATTTTGATCATATCATTGAGAGAAATACGGCTATTCTGGACATCGGTTCCGGCAGCGTACAGGTATCTCTGTTTGACAAACAGGCATTGTATCTGACACAGAACGTGGCAATCGGCACAGCAAAGATTCTGGAGATTTTGGAGTCGGTGGAACATAATGCCCTCGACTATATCTCCGTCATGGAGGAGTACATCCAGTATGAGATTGACATGTTCCGAAACAGCTATCTGAAGGATAAGGCCATAAAAAATGTCGTGGCCATCGGGGACGAGATCAAAAATCTTAAAAAGATCGTTCCGGAACTGAATCCTTCCCGTACATTAAACTACGAGGAAATCTGCTACATTTTCAAGAAGATCAAAAAAGCATCGTATCAGGATCTTGCCGTGCAGTATGGCATGCCCATCGAAGATGCGAGGATGACACTGCCATCCGTTATCATTTACAAGAAGTTTCTGGAGCAGTCCAAGGCAGACACCGTCTACATCTGCGACACGGACCTCTGCGACGGAAGCGTGGTGGATTATGCGCTTCAGACAAACAAGATAAAGATCAAACATGACTATTATCAGGATATCATCGCCTCGGTAAAATATATCGGAAAGCGGTACCGCTCCAACAAGGTGCATGCGGAGTATGTCTCCGGTCTGGCCTGTGAGATTTTTGACCGCACGGTGAAGTTCCACGGCTTGTCCAAGAGAGACCGTCTGGTTCTGGAGATCTCCGCTATTTTGCATGACATCGGAAAGTATGTCAATATGAATCAGCCGGGACAGAATGGATATCAGCTTATCATTTCCACGGAGATCATGGGAATCTCCCATCGGGAGAGACAGGAGATCGCCAATGTGGTGCGCTACAATACGGAGTTTCTGCCGGAAACCGATCAGCTCGAGAGTGTTTTCCTGCGGGAAGAATATCTCCGCATCGCAAAGCTCTCCGCAATCCTGCGGCTGGCCAACGCCCTGGACCGGGGACATGGACAGAAGTACAGAGAGCACACGATCGTCCGCAAGGGCAAGGAACTGATCATCACTGTAGAGTCCGATAAGGATATCACACTGGAAATCAGCCTTTTTGAGAAAAAGGCCAAATATTTCAATGAAATTTTAGGTGTGAAACCAGTACTGAGACAGAAAAGAGCATTTTAAGGAGAGGTATCGTCATGGCAGATAAAGTAATTTTTGATACACCAGGCAATTTTTATAACCGCGAATTAAGCTGGATGGAGTTTAACAAACGAATTCTCGGAGAGGCAAAGGATAAGCAGAATCCTCTGTTTGAGCGGATGAAGTTTCTGAGCATCACCGCTTCCAATCTGGATGAGTTTTTCATGGTAAGGATCGCATCCTTAAAGGATATGGTAAATGCGGAGTATGAGAAAAAGGACATTGCGGGCATGACGCCGAAGGAACAGTTGGATGCTCTGCACGAGGTTACCCACGAATTTATCGAAAAACAGTATTCTGTGTACAACCGTTCCATGACGCCGAAGCTCCGGGAGGCCGGCTTGTGGATCGTCAAATATGAAGATCTCACAGAGGATGAGGTAGAATATCTGGATCAGTATTTCCACAAAAATGTATATCCGGTCCTGACGCCGATGGCCATCGATTCCTCCCGTCCTTTCCCGCTCATTCAGAACAAGACGCTGAATATCGCAGCGCTCATTGAGAATAAGGGCAAGAAGGCGAAAAAGGAGTTCGATGTGGCCACGGTACAGGTGCCATCCGTGCTTCCACGGATCATCACTCTCCCGAAAAATGAGGAGGGAGTGACGAGGATCGTTCTTCTGGAAACCCTTATCGAGCACTTCCTTCCGGATCTCTTCCTGAATCATGAGATCATCTGCTCCAGTTCCTACCGCATCATGCGGAATGCTGACCTGGACATCGAGGAGGATGAGGCGGAAGACTTGCTGAAAGAGATCGAGAAACAGCTGAAAAAACGTCAGTGGGGCGAGGTCATCAAGTTTGAGTACGAGGAGCGCATGGACAAGCGCCTTGTGAAATATTTAAAGAAGCAGTTTAAAGTGCACACGGACGATATGTATCCGATCAGCGGTCCGCTGGATCTGACGTTCCTCATGAAGTGTTACGGACTGGACGGTTTCCAGGAATACAAGGTAAAACCGTATGTTCCGCAGATCACACCGGAGCTTAGGGCGGACAGAAATATCTTTGAACAGATCCGGAAAGGGGATGTGCTCCTGCATCATCCATACGAAAGTTTTGACCCGGTGGTCGCTTTCATCCGTCAGGCAGCGGAAGATGAGGACGTGCTTGCGATCAAGCAGACGCTCTACCGTGTCAGCGGACATTCCCCGATCGTCTCCGCGCTGGCTCTCGCGGCAGAAAACGGCAAGCAGGTCACGGTGCTTGTGGAGTTGAAAGCGAGATTCGACGAGGAAAATAACATCAACTGGGCAAAGAAACTGGAAAAGGCAGGCTGCCATGTTATCTACGGTCTGGTGGGACTGAAGACTCACTGTAAGATCGCTCTGGTAGTCCGCAAGGAAGCGGACGGCATCCGCCGCTATGTCCATCTGGGAACCGGTAACTACAATGATTCCACGGCAAAGCAGTACACGGATATCGGTATGTTCACCTGCCGGGATGCGTACGGTGAGGATGCGACGGCTGTGTTCAACATGCTGAGCGGATATTCGGAGCCGGCGAGATGGAATCGCCTTCTGGTGGCTCCGATCTGGATGAAGAAACGGTTCCTGCAGCTGATCAAACGGGAGACCGAGAACGCGAAAGCAGGAAAAGAGGCACATATCATCGCAAAATGCAACTCTCTTTGTGATAAAAAGATCATCCTCGCTCTCTATGAGGCTTCTGCCGCAGGTGTGCAGATCGACCTGATCGTCCGCGGTATCTGCTGTCTGGTGGTCGGTATTCCGGGCGTCAGCGAAAATATCCGCGTCCGTTCCATCGTCGGTAACTTCCTGGAGCACGCGCGGATCTTCTCTTTCTACAATGACGGACACGAGGAGATCTATCTGGGCAGCGCGGACTGGATGCCGAGAAATCTGGACCGCCGAGTGGAGATCGTTTTCCCGGTAGAGGATGAAGAGCTTAAGAAGAAAGCGAGACATATCCTGGATCTGCAGCTGGCAGATACCATGAAGGCACATTGTCTGATGCCGGACAACACCTATCAGAAGGTGGACAAGAGAGGCAAGGTTCTTCTTGAGGCACAGATGGAGTTCTGCAAAGAAGCCATGGAGAGAAATAAAGAACAGCCGACAGTGCCGAAACGCCGGTTTGAGCCTGGAATGGCGCCGGAGAATCAGTAATACGGAGGCAGGGAGTTTTGATGAGAAGAAGAATTCGTGCCGCAGTCTGCTGCCTGCTCGCCTGTCTGTTGCTGTTATCCGGCTGCGGACAGGAGATAAGAGATAGCGTCGATCATGCGGAGAACAGTACCTCCATTCTGGAGGCAGACCCGGAAAGCCTGGATGATATCACCATGGAAGGGCTGGTCTCGGAAGTTCTCGGCGAGATGACGCTGGAACAGAAGATCGGACAGCTATTCATTGTCAGTACCGATTCTCTTGATTTCAACGCGGAAACAAAGATGACGGATGCGATGAAGACCAATATAGAAAAATACCAGCCGGGCGGTGTGATCTTCTTTTCCTTTAATCTGACGAACACGAACAAGGTGGCAAATAACAGGAAACAGCTGCAGCGGTTTATCCGAAAAATGCAGAAAAATTCGACGGTCCCGCTCTTTATCTCTGTGGATGAGGAAGGCGGAACGGTCGCGAGGATCGCCAACTCGGGAGGAATGGGAACGACAAAGTTCCCGTCCATGTCAGAGATCGGCGCCACCGGGGATGCCTCCCAGGCGTACAACGTGGGGGCGACCATCGGACAAGAGATTTCTGCGCTGGGCTTTAATCTGAATTTCGCGCCGGTGGCGGATATTTCCACCAACACGGAAAATACGGAGATCGGGGCGAGAAGTTTTGGCAGCGACCCGGCACTTGTCGCGGATATGGTGAGTGAGGAAGTGAGAGGTCTTCAGGAAAACGGAGTCAGCGCGACGCTGAAACATTTTCCGGGACAGGGAGATTCCGGCGACGACACCCACAAAGGGTTTGTCAATCTGGATGTGACCATTGACCGTCTCCGGGATGTGGAGTTCCAGCCTTTTGAGGCGGGAATCGACGCCGGGGCGGATCTGGTGATGATGTCCCATGTGGCTGTCCGGAATATCACGCAGAATGAAGTTCCGGTTTCGCTCTCTTCCCTGATGGTCACGGATATTCTCCGGGAAGAACTGCAGTTTGACGGCGTCATCATCACGGACGCCATGAATATGAAGATCATCACAAAGTTTTACGATGCCGGGGAGGCGGCCGTCATGGCCATCGAGGCAGGCAACGATATGATCCTGATGCCGGACGATTTTGTGAGTGCCTTTGAGGCAGTGCGCGACGCTGTGGAGGAGGGAAGACTGACGGAAAGACAGATCGATCAGGCAGTCTCCCGGATCCTCACAGTGAAGATCCGCAGAGGGATCCTGCCGCTGACGTCGCCGCTTCTGGCAGATATCGTTCAGTAAGGTTTGTTTGTATTGCGGGGAGAGACGGCCGGTGTCAGAGAAATCTGGCGCCGGTCAGATAACAGGATGCACGATAGGAGGAAAATAATGGTATTTGACAGCAGAGGTTGGTTAGACAGTAAGACAGAGAACAGAGAAGCAGATACAGCTCCGGACTGTCCGTGCACAGAAAACAGCAGGGAAGAGGACACTGGCATCCACGAAGAATGCGGTGTCATGGGAGTCTACGATCTGGATGGAGGCGATGTGGCTTCTACCGTCTATTATGGTCTGTTTGCCCTGCAGCACAGAGGACAGGAAAGCTGTGGTATCGCCGTTTCTGATACAAACGGCCCGAAAAAAAATATCCAGGTTCATAAGGGAATGGGCCTTGTAAATGAAGTGTTCCGCGGGGAACATCTGGAAAAACTGAAAGGAAATATCGGCGTCGGTCATGTGCGCTATTCGACAGCCGGTTCCAGCACGCGGGAAAATGCGCAGCCGCTCGTGCTGAATTATTATAAGGGAACGCTGGCGCTCGCGCACAACGGAAATCTGATCAATGCGCTGGAGCTTCGGGAAGAACTGGAAAAGACCGGAGCCATCTTCCAGACGACCATTGATTCAGAGGTGATCGCCTACCATGTGGCCAAAGAGCGTATCAGTTCCGATACTGCCGAGGAGGCGGTGCTTGCCGCCATGCGGAAGATCAAAGGCGCTTATGCCCTCATCGTGATGAGTCCGCGAAAGCTCATGGGAGCGAGAGATCCTTTCGGTTTCCGCCCTCTCTGTATCGGAAAGAGAGATAACGCGTATCTGCTGGCTTCGGAGACCTGCGCGCTGGATGCGGTGGGTGCAGAGTTTGTCCGTGATGTGGAGCCGGGAGAACTGGTGACGATCACAAAAGAGGGCATCCTTTCCAACAAAGATATGTGTTTTGCCGACCCGAAAAAGCAGGCAAGATGTATTTTTGAATACATTTATTTCTCAAGACCGGACGCGGTCTTTGACGGTGTGGGCGTCTATGCCAGCCGTATCCGCGCCGGACGGTTCCTGGCGATGGATTCGCCGGTGGAGGCCGATATGGTCGTGGGTGTTCCGGAGTCCGGAAATCCGGCGGCGCAGGGATATGCCATCGAGTCAAAGATTCCTTACGGGATCGCCTTTATCAAGAATTCTTACGTGGGCAGAACCTTCATCAAGCCGAAGCAGAGTATGCGGGAAAGCAGCGTGCAGGTCAAATTAAATGTACTGAAGGATAACGTGCGGGGCAAGCGGATCATCATGATCGACGATTCCATCGTGCGGGGGACAACCTGCGGACGGATCGTGCAGATGTTAAAAGATGCGGGGGCAAAAGAGGTTCATGTGCGCATCAGCTCGCCGCCATTTCTGCACCCGTGTTATTTCGGTACGGATATCCCGACGGAGGACCAGCTCATTGCCCACGGAAAGACTGTGGAAGAGATCCGCGAGATCCTGGGTGCGGACTCTCTGGCTTACCTGCGCATGGAGCGCCTGCCGGAGATCTGCGAAGGACTTCCGTTTTGTGACGCCTGCTTCAGTGGAAACTATCCACTGGAACCGCCGACCCACGATATCCGTGGCGAACAGGGATGAGAAAAGAGGAGGCCTGCGGACGGGATGAGAGAGACCCGGAAGCCGGACTCCTGCCGGGAACAGCAGGAGTCATCATAGAATAAAAAGAGTATCTGACAACGATCAGAAGAAGAGAGACAGGAGGAAAACGATGTACGACAGATATCAAAGCCCGCTTTCCGAGCGCTATGCCAGCAAGGAAATGCAGTATATTTTTTCACCGGACAAAAAGTTCAAGACATGGAGAAAGCTCTGGATCGCGCTGGCGGAGACCGAGTATGAGCTGGGACTTGACAGCATCACAAAGGAGCAGATCGAGGAGCTCAAAGCACACGCCGACGACATTAACTTTGAGGTGGCAAAAGAAAGAGAAAAAGAAGTCCGCCATGATGTTATGTCCCATGTATATGCCTACGGGGTGCAGTGCCCGAACGCCAAGGGAATCATCCATCTGGGCGCAACTTCCTGCTATGTGGGAGATAACACCGATATCATCATTATGACGGAGGCATTAAAACTGGTGCGCAAAAAAGTGCTGAACGTCATCAGCGAGCTGGCTTCCTTTGCCATGAAATATAAAGACCTGCCGACGCTGGCATTTACACATTTCCAGCCGGCACAGCCGACCACCGTGGGCAAGAGAGCGACACTCTGGCTCAACGATCTGATGCTGGATCTGGAAGACCTTGACTATGTCATCAGCACCATGAAGCTTCTCGGTTCCAAGGGAACGACCGGAACACAGGCAAGTTTCCTGGAGCTGTTTAACGGCGACCATGAGACCATCCGCAAGATCGACAAAAAGATCGCGGAAAAAATGGGATTTGACGCCTGCTATCCGGTTTCCGGGCAGACGTATTCCAGAAAAGTGGACAGCCGTGTGCTCAATGTGCTCTCCGGTATCGCGCAGTCCGCGCATAAATTCTCCAACGATATCCGTCTCTTACAGCACTTAAAAGAGATTGAGGAGCCGTTTGAGAAGAATCAGATCGGTTCTTCCGCCATGGCGTACAAGAGAAACCCGATGCGCAGCGAGCGTATGGCGTCCCTGGCAGATTATGTGATGGCTGACGTCATGAACCCTGCCCTGGTGGCTTCCACTCAGTGGTTCGAGCGGACGCTGGATGATTCTGCCAACAAACGTCTCTCTATTCCGGAAGGTTTCCTGGCCATCGACGGTATCCTGGACCTTTACTTAAATGTGGTGGACGGTCTTGTCGTATACCCGAAAGTGATCGAGGCGCATCTGATGCGGGAACTGCCGTTCATGGCGACAGAAAATATCATGATGGACGCCGTAAAAGCAGGCGGAGACCGTCAGGAACTGCACGAGAGGATCCGTCAGCACTCCATGGCAGCCGGCCGCGTGGTGAAAGAAGAGGGAAAAGAAAACGACCTTCTGGAGCGGATCGCCGGCGATCCGGCTTTCGGCATGAACATCGAGCAGCTTCGCGCTATCATGAAGCCGGAAAACTTTGTGGGACGCGCGCCGCAGCAGACGGAAGAATACATCGAAGAATATATCCGTCCGGTTCTGGATGCTAACAAAGAGGTCCTCGGCATGAAGGCGGAGATCAACGTTTAGACCGCTGTCTGATAAAAAAGTCCATGAGCGGGAAGGGCTGGCAGACGGCAAAAGATACGTAATAAAAAGAGCAGGAAGGGTTCAGAGAAAACTCTGAGAGGAATGATACAGTGGGAAGAAAAAGTACGAGTGAAAAAAATGTATTAGCGCAGGCCTCCATTTTGATGGCGGCGGGGATCCTGGTGCGGATCATCGGTGTGTTATACCGCAGTCCGGTCACCAGCATCATCGGAGATGAGGGAAACGGATATTACAGCATCGCCTACAATATTTATGCGATGGTGCTGCTGATCTCCTCATACAGCATACCGATGGCGGTGTCAAAAGTAGTGTCAGGAAAACTGGCGTTAAAACAGTATAAGGAAGCGCACAAAGTCTTTCGCTGTGCCCTGATCTATGTGCTGATCGTGGGAGCCATTGCCAGTCTTTTCACATTTTTTGGCGCGTCCATTCTCGTTCCGGACAGCCAGACCAATGCTATACCGGTACTCAGAGTGCTGGCTCCGGCTATCTTCCTCTCCGGTTTTCTGGGCGTGCTGCGGGGATATTTTCAGGCGCACTCTACCATGATGCCGACGTCCATCTCCCAGATCATCGAGCAGGTATTGAATGCCATCATCAGTATCGGAGCCGCCCTCCTTTTCATCCGGCTGTTTGCCGGAGACAATGAGGACGGAGTGCCGGTTTTTGGCGCCATGGGAAGCGCGGCAGGTATCGTGGCGGGCGTGGCGGCCGGTCTTATTTTCATGATATTTATTTACCGGCAGAACCGTCCGTATTTTCACAGACATTATATGCAGGACGCCGCGAAGGAGGAGAGTTCCTACCGGGAGATTTTCAGGATCATCTTTCTCATGATCACACCGGTCATCTTAAGCACCTTTGTGTACAATATCAGCACAACGATCGACCAGACCATTTTTATGGATGTGATGGATTACAAGGGGATGCTTTCGGATACAGCGGCGGCGCTCTACGGCGTTTTCTCCGGAAAGTACTGGGTACTCATCAACGTGCCGGTGGCACTGGCCAACTCCATGTCCACGGCCATGATCCCGGCGGTATCGTCCGCCTATACAATCGAGGATTATGAGGAATGTAACGCACAGGTGAAGCAGGCGATACACTTTACGATGATGATCAGCATTCCGAGTGCGGTGGGGCTGTCTGTATTGGCCTATCCGGTCATGCAGGTACTCTTCCCGCAGAAGGCGACCATCGATCTGGCCGTGATGCTGCTCCACATCGGATGCATCAGTGTGGTATTTTACAGTCTTTCCACGATCACAAACGGCGTCCTGCAGGGAATCGGCAAAGTCAATGTTCCCCTTCGCAACGCGGCGCTGTCGTTGTTCATCCACGTTCTTGTGCTTGCCGGTCTTTTGTACTTTACGAACATGGATCTGCTGGCGCTGATCTTTGCGACCATGCTCTACGCTTTTCTGATGTGTCTGTTAAACAGCATCAGCGTCCGGAAATATCTGGGCTATCGCCAGGAGGTCCGGAAGACGTTTGTGATCCCGGCCATAGCGGCTGCGGGCATGGGTGTGCTTTGCTACATTTTCTATCAGGGACTGTATTTTATCCTGGGCGGCGCGCTGGGGGCAGTGCTTCCTGTCCGCCTTCTGGTATTTGTCTGTCTGATGGTTTCCATCGCATTTGCAGTTCTGGTATATTTTGTGTTGCTGCTCAAGTTGAAGGGAGTTTCCGAGCAGGAACTCCGGAACTTCCCGAAAGGACATGTGCTCGTGCGCTACGCGAAACGGTTCGGTCTGTTATGATCCGATCGGCGTCAGAAGCAGGATTTCTGCCGGCGGGTTCGGCGGCAGCAGAGTGATTTTTTACTTATTTCTTTACTTATACAGGAAAGTGGGCTATAATAAGGACGTTGTTTTTTGAAGATTTTTAGATAACTGGGAGGAAAAAACGCATGGTAAAAGCAATTGTGGGCGCCAATTGGGGCGATGAGGGAAAAGGTAAGATTACAGATATGCTCGCGCAGGATTCTGATATCATTATCCGTTTCCAGGGAGGCGCCAATGCAGGCCATACAATCATAAATAACTACGGAAAGTTCGCGCTTCACACACTGCCGTCCGGTGTGTTCTATGGACACACGACCAGCATCATCGGCAACGGTGTGGCTCTGAACATTCCGGTTCTGTTTAACGAGTTAAAGGAGATCGTGTCCAAGGGTGTGCCGGAACCGAAGATCCTGGTTTCTGACCGGGCACAGATCGTGATGCCGTATCACATTTTATTTGACCAGTATGAGGAGGAGCGTCTGGGCGGTAAGTCCTTCGGTTCCACCAAGTCCGGCATCGCGCCGTTCTATTCGGATAAGTACGCAAAGATCGGTTTCCAGGTCAATGAACTGTTTATGGAAGAAGATGCGCTCAGGGAGAAGATCGACCGGGTACTCACACAGAAAAATGTACTCTTGGAACATTTATATCATAAACCGCTCATCGATGCCGACGAGTTATACAATACTCTGATGGAATACAAAGAGATGGTTGCCCCTTATGTGTGCAATGTATCTTTATATCTGGACAAGGCGCTGAAAGAAGGAAAGAACATCCTTCTGGAGGGACAGCTCGGAACACTGAAGGATCCGGATCACGGTATCTATCCGATGGTCACTTCTTCCTCCACGCTGGCTGCCTACGGTGCGATCGGCGCAGGGCTGCCTCCGTATGCCATCGAGAAGGTTGTGACTGTCTGCAAAGCTTACAGCAGCGCAGTGGGCGCCGGAGCGTTTGTCAGTGAGATCTTCGGTGACGAGGCGCAGGAGCTTCGGGTGCGCGGCGGTGACGGCGGCGAGTTCGGCGCTACCACGGGGAGACCGAGAAGAATGGGATGGTTCGACTGTGTCGCTTCCAAGTACGGCTGCCGGATGCAGGGTACCACCGACGTGGCGTTCACTGTTGTGGATGTACTCGGCTATCTCGATGAGATTCCGGTCTGCGTCGGCTACGAGATCGACGGTGAGGTGACCACAGAGTTTCCGGTGACACCGCTTCTTGAGAAGGCAAAACCGGTGCTCAAGACACTGCCGGGATGGAAATGTGATATCCGCGGTATCAGGAGATACGAAGATCTCCCGGAGAATTGCCGGAAGTATATCGAATTTGTGGAAGAACAGATTGGGTATCCGATCACCATGGTCTCCAACGGACCGGGAAGAGACGATATCATTTACCGTACCGTATAGAGCACTTTCCATGCGGACTCATAGAAAAAAGAACGAAAAAACAAAAAAGATGACAATTGTCAGAAGGAGATTATTATGAAACTGCTTTCCATAGCAATCCCAAGTTACAATTCACAGGATTATATGAGGAATTGCATTGACAGCCTGCTGACCGGCGGCGAGGAAGTAGAGATTCTCATTATTGACGATGGTTCAAAGGATGCGACGCCGCAGATCGCGGATGAGTATGCAAAGAAATATCCTTCCATCATCCGGGCGGTACACCAGGAGAACGGCGGTCATGGAGAGGCGGTCAACGCCGGCATCCGCCATGCCACAGGATTTTTCTACAAGGTGGTGGACAGTGATGACTGGGTAGACCAGGAATCTTACAAAAAGGTGCTGGATTTTCTGCGCCAGGCTGTGAAGGAAGAAGAGCCTCTCGATATGCTCATCTCCAACTACGTGTATGAGAAGCAGGGAGCCAGACGGAAGAAGGTTATCCATTATCACTCCATCCTTCCGGAGAACCGGTATTTTGGCTGGGAGGAGATCGGACATTTCGGTGTCAGTCAGAATATCCTGATGCACTCGGTCATTTACCGCACACAGCTTCTCAGAGACTGTGGTTTTGAACTGCCGAAGCACACATTCTATGTGGATAATATTTTCGTGTACTGGCCGCTTCCGTATGTGAAGAAGATGTATTACCTTGATACAGACTTTTACCGGTATTTTATCGGAAGAGACGACCAGTCCGTCAACGAGAAGGTCATGATGTCCCGCATCGACCAGCAGATCCGGGTCAACAAGATCATGATCGATATTTACGCAAAACATGAGGGCAGTTTTTCCTGTCCGCAGCTTTGCGAGTACATGCAGCATTATCTGGAGACCATCATGATGGTGACTTCCGTTCTGCTCATGAAGATGAACACGGAGGAGTCGATCGCCATGCGGGATGACGTCTGGAACTATCTGGAGGAGAAGTCTCCGGAAGCGTATCAGATCGTAAAGAAAACACTGCTGGGCAGATTTTCCAGCTCTCATGGAAAGCTTTCCCATAAACTGACCATGGGCGGTTACAAGATCGCGCAGAAATGGATCGGATTTAACTAGTGTACGGAGTGGAAGGCTGCGATGAGAGTCTGATGCATGGCAGAACAGGGTAGAAAAGATTGAAAAGAACAGGATCAGATACCTCAACAAAAAAAAGAACAATACGAAAGGCGGATGTGATACTGATCTCCGCCTTTCTTCTCATCGGTCTGGCCGGGCTGCTGTTGTTTGCGGCCTGGAGAGACGAGGGAGAGTTTGTCCGGGTGACAGTGGATGGCACAGTCTTCGGTGAATACCCGTTGGACCGTGACGACGTCATCGACATTGAGACCGGAGAAGGAACAAATACTCTCACTATTGTGGACGGACAGGCGGATATGACGGAGGCGGACTGCCCGGATAAGATCTGCGTGGATCACATCGCCATTTCCCGGGCGGGAGAGTCCATTGTCTGTCTGCCGCACCGGATCGTGGTGGAGATCATCGCCGGAGAAGGCAGGGAAGATCAGGATACGGGATATGATGGGATTACTCGTTGACAGAAGGACGGAAGGTTCTTCTGTCTTTTTTTGTTTTAATTTGTGTACATTTCAAAACACGCCTTGATTTTCCTTTTTTTTTACTATATTATTAAGGTTAGCTTATCTGAATCTGACAGATTTCTTTTTTTTCGGAAACATTTCGATGATTTTTCCGGAAAAAGACATACTGCCGCACAGCAGCAAAATGCGGTGGAAAGAGTAAGCGAATGAAAGAAAGAGGGTAAAAAAATGGGACTACTTACATTTAAAGGTGGCCTGCATCCTTATGACGGCAAGGAATTAAGCAAAGACAAACCGATTGCTGTATATATGCCGAAAGGAGAGATGGTCTATCCTTTGAGCCAGCATATCGGTGCACCGGCTGTCCCTTGTGTGGCGAAGGGAGACCGGGTGCTGGTCGGCCAGAAGATTGCGGAGGCCGGAGGTTTTGTTTCCGCGAATATTCACAGTTCCGTTTCCGGAACCGTGAAGGTCATTGAACCGAGAATGACAGTTTCCGGCGCGAAGGTGAACTGCATTGTGGTGGAAAATGATGGACAGTATGAGCAGGCTTCTTTTACACCGGTGAAGGAACAGACACCGGAAAATCTGATTGCTGCCATCAGAGAGGCAGGTATCGTCGGACTCGGCGGTGCAGGTTTTCCGACACACGTAAAGCTTTCCCCGAAAGAGCCGGAGAAGATTGACACTGTCATCATCAACGGTGCGGAGTGTGAGCCGTATATCACTGCAGATTATCGCTGTATGATGGAGATCCCGGAGCAGGTGATCGCCGGTCTCAGGATGATCCTTTCTCTGTTCCCACATGCAAAGGGTGTGATCGGTATCGAGGATAACAAACCGGATGCCATCGCGAAGATGCGCGATCTGTGCCAGAAGGAGGCACGTATGGAGGTTGCGGAGCTTAAGACCAAATATCCGCAGGGTGCGGAGCGTTCCCTGATCTACGCGGTGACCGGACGCGCGGTCAATTCCGGTATGCTTCCGGCTGACGCCGGCTGTATCGTGGATAATGTGGCCACGGCGATCGCCATCTATGAGGCAGTAACTTTCGGCAAACCGCTCTATGAGAGAGCGGTCACTGTGACCGGCGACGCCGTGAAAAGTCCGGGTAACTTTAAAGTAAAGACCGGGACAAACGCAGCAGAGCTTGTGGAGGCAGCCGGAGGATTTAAGACCCGTCCGGAGAAGGTGATCTCCGGCGGTCCGATGATGGGTATGGCCATGGGAACACTGAATGTGCCGTGCGGCAAGACATTTTCTTCCCTGCTGTGCTTCACCAGAGACGAAGTGGCTGCCTGTGAGCCGGGCAACTGCATCCGCTGTGGCCGTTGTGTGGAGGTCTGCCCGGCCGGACTGATGCCGACAAAACTGTCTGAGGTTGCCGACCACGGTGATTTTGAATTGTTTGATAAACTGAACGGATGTGAATGTGTGGAATGCGGATGCTGTTCCTACGTCTGTCCGGCAAAGAGAAGATTAACCCAGTCCATGAAGACCGGACGCCGGGAGGCGCTGGCTCTCAGACGGAAGAAAGCATAAGGAGAGGTGAAAAATGAACGAACAGTTATATAACGTATCAGCCAATCCTCATGTAAGGGATAAGGCTTCGACACAGAGCATTATGCGGGATGTGATCATCGCCCTGCTGCCGGCAACGATTTTCGGTTTCTGGAATTTCGGTGTGAAGGCGATCATCAATACGGTCATCTGTATTCTGACCTGCGTGGTCAGCGAGTATGTATGGCAGCGGTTTATGCATAAACGGATCACCATCAGTGATATGAGCGCGACGGTGACCGGTCTGCTTCTGGCGCTGAACCTGCCGCCGGAAGTACCGTTTTTTATTCCGGTCATCGGCGGTGTGTTTGCGATCATTGTCGTAAAGCAGATTTTCGGCGGTCTGGGACAGAACTTTATGAACCCGGCGCTTGGCGCCCGCTGTTTCCTGCTCATTTCCTTTGCGGGGATTATGACAAACTTTTCCTACAACGGTTTTGGCGGCAGCTTTGACGCAGCGACATCCGCGACTCCTCTGGCAGCGCTCAAAGCCGGGGAAGCGGTCAATATCACAGACATGTTCCTGGGTACGATTCCGGGGACCATCGGAGAGACTTCTTCTCTGCTGCTGATCATCGGCGGTATCTATCTGATCGCCCGGAAGGTCATCAGCTGGAAGATCCCGGTGTGTTATATAGTAACCTTAGGTATTTTTGTCCTTCTCTTTGGCGGACATGGTTTTGATATGACCTACCTTGCGGGACACCTGTTTGGCGGCGGTCTGATGCTTGGAGCCTTCTTTATGGCAACGGACTATGTGACCTCTCCGATCACACCGAACGGAAAGATCGTGTTCGGTATCCTGCTTGGTATTTTCACAGGGATCTTTCGTCTGTTCGGGGCTTCAGCAGAGGGCGTATCCTACGCGATTATCTTCTGCAACCTGCTCGTGCCGCTGATCGAGAGATTTACCACTCCTGCCGCATTTGGAAAAGGAGGTAAGAAGAAATGAATGCATTGATCAAAGACTGTATTAAGCTGGTGACGATTACCGTCATCGCCGGCGCGGCTCTGGGCGCCGTTTACGGCATCACGAAAGAGCCGATCGCCGCACAGGAAGCAAAGACACAGATGGAAGCATATGCGGCTGTTTTTCCGGATGCGGCAGAGTTTGAGGAAGTGGCGGATTTTACGCCGGAGGCTGCCGCGGAGGCGCTCGCTTCCGGAGAGAATCCGATCGAAGGACACGAGGATGATGAGATCTCTTCCGTGGTGGAGGCGGTGGATGCTTCCGGAGAGGTGATGGGATATATTTTTAACGTGACGACAGCAGAAGGTTACGGCGGAGATATCTCCCTCACTGTCGGTATCCAGGCGGACGGAACTGTCAACGGCTATTCGATCCTCACCATCAATGAGACGGCAGGTCTTGGTATGAACGCTCAGGAAGAAGAGTGGGCGGACCAGTTTGCCGGAAAGAACGTGGAGGCTTTTACCGTAGTGAAAGACGGCTCCGGCGCCAATGATGACGCAAAAATCGACGCGATTTCCGGCGCCACCATCACCAGTGACGCTGTGGCTGGCGCCGTCAACAGCTGCATCATCTATTTCCATACATTAGAAGGGGGGAACTGAAGATGAAAAATAATCCGGTTGAAAGACTGATCAACGGTATCATCAAGGAAAACCCGACTCTTGTGCTCACCCTTGGTATGTGTCCGACGCTGGCGGTTACCACATCTGCCATCAACGGTATCGGTATGGGCCTGTCCACAACAGCCGTGCTGATGTTTTCCAACCTGGTGATTTCTCTTTTAAGAAATTTTATTCCGGACAGAGTCCGGATTCCGGGATACATTGTCGTTATCGCGTCTCTGGTCACGATCGTACAGTTTCTGCTGCAGGCCTACGTGCCTTCGGTCAATGACGCGCTCGGCGTATATATCCCGCTGATCGTTGTAAACTGTATCATCCTCGGCCGTGCGGAGGCCTATGCCGGAAAGAATGGTCCGGTCAATTCCTTCTTCGACGGACTCGGTATGGGACTTGGTTTTACGTTATCCCTGACCATTCTTGGCGCCTTTCGTGAGCTGCTTGGCGCGGGAACTGTTTTCGGATTCACCGTATTATCAGAATCCTTCTACACACCGATCACCATCTTCATTCTGGCTCCGGGGGCATTCTTTGTGCTGTCCTGTCTGGTCGCCATCCAGAATAAGATCAAGAACCGGAAGCCGAAGGCACCGGGACAGCCGAAGACCACCGGAGGCTGTGGAGACTGCTCCCAGTGTACCAACAGTGCCTGTGGAAGCCGCAGTTTCTTTGATATGACTGTCGATCAGAAAAAGGATAACGAATAGGAGGGAAATATCATATGGAAACTTTATTATTGATCATTATCAGCTCCGCCATTGTCAATAACGTTGTCCTCAGTCAGTTTCTGGGTTTATGTCCGTTCCTCGGCGTGTCCAAGAAGGTGGACACGGCGCTCGGCATGGGTGTTGCCGTTATCTTCGTTATTACAATATCGGCGTTTATCACTTCGCTGATCTATAAATTTATTCTTGTGACTCTGGGTCTTGAGTACCTGCAGACCATCGTGTTTATCCTGGTCATCGCCGCTCTGGTGCAGTTCGTGGAAATGTTCTTAAAGAAGTCCGTGCCGTCTCTTTACGAGGCGCTGGGCGTATATCTTCCACTGATCACCACAAACTGCGCCGTGCTCGGTGTCGCACTGAATTCCGTAACTTATGGTTATAACATCCTGGAGTCCACCATTTACGGTTTTGGTATTTCCTTCGGTTTTACCATTTCTATCGTGATTCTGGCAGGTATCCGGGAGAAGATGGAATACAACGAGATCTCTGCTTCATGGAAAGGTATGCCGATCGTACTCGTGACAGCGGGACTGATGTCCATCGCGTTTTTCGGATTTTCAGGTATCATTTAACAGGAGGGAAAAGGTGCGGAAGTTATCGACGCAGTAAATGCGTCGGGAAAGGAGAAAAGATGAGTGTAACTGGAATTATTCTTGCGGCAGCGGTTGTCGGAGGAACAGGTCTTGTGATTTCTATTCTTCTTGGTATCGCCTCCGAGAAGTTTAAAGTACCTGTGGATGAAAAGGAGATTGCGGTAAGAGAATGTCTGCCGGGCAACAACTGCGGCGGCTGTGGATTTGCCGGCTGCGATGCTCTGGCAAAGGCTATCGCACAGGGAGAAGCACCGGTTTCCGCCTGCCCGGTGGGAGGACCGGCTGTGGCGGCAAAGATAGGCGAGATCATGGGCGTGGAGACCGGAGATATGGAAAAGATGGTCGCTTTCGTCAAATGTGCGGGAACCTGTGAGAAGGCTTCCTCCAAATATAAATATTTCGGCAACGAGGACTGTGTGTCCGCCATCAGTGTGCCGGGAGGCGGTCCGAAGGCCTGCGAGTACGGCTGTACCGGATTCGGAAGCTGTGTGAAAGTTTGTGACTTTGACGCTATCCACATCGTGAACGGCATTGCTCTCGTCGATAAAGAGAAATGTGTCGCCTGCGGCAAATGTGTATCCGTCTGTCCGAAATCTCTGATCGAGCTTGTTCCGTACAAGGCAGAACATAAAGTGGCATGTAACTCAAAAGCGTTCGGAAAGGCAGTCAAAGAAGTCTGCGCTGCCGGATGTATCGGCTGTAAGCTCTGCGTCAAGACCTGTGAGGACGGAGCAATCACTGTGGAGAATAATATTGCCCACATTGATTACAGCAAATGTACCGGCTGCGGTAAATGTGCGGAGAAGTGCCCGGCGAAAGTCATTCTGTAAGTAAGCATGCTTTTTGGAGAGTATGCTTATTGCTACAGGTATAAAAGCAGGACTTTCGGGGTCTGGTGGCTGAATATTACAATTTTATAACATTTTGTGAAATGTTTCATAAAAAAGGCTGTTTCCCTTAATAAAAATGCAAGAGAAACAGTCTTTTTTTTTCACACTTTGGGTGTATGATGGTAATGTTTGAAAATCCGGGCGGGCGATTGCCGACAGACGGAAAAAAGAGAAGATGGAGAAAACAATGGCATATTCAAAATTTCGCGGTACGTACCGCAGCGCAAATCATAAGAACAGAATTCATTATTATATATTTGAACCGGAGACAGATCTGAGAGCGATCCTGCAGATCACGCACGGGTGGAAAGATTATATAGAGAGAAACGAGGAACTGATCCGCTTTTTCACCGATCATGGAGTCATGGTCTGCGGCTGTGATTTTATCGGTCATGGCCGCTCCTCCCGGGAGGAGGACCTGGGGCAGCTGGAGGAGGAGGACGGATGGTCCTGCCTGGTAAAAGATGTCAAGCGTCTGACTTCTTACATAAAGCGGGAATATCCGGGCGTTCCGTTTTTCCTCTACGGGCATGGGATGGGTTCTCTGGTAACGAGACTTTGCTGCCTGCATGAGTCTCACTGGAACGGCGTAATCCTTTCCGGCACCAGCAGCCGCCAGAAGTACTGCCGCCGTGCCATCCTGTTCACGGCGATCCTGCGCCGTTTCAAAGGACTCAATCACCGGAGCAGTCTGCTGGAGAAGTTGATCTACAGAAGACTGAACCGCCGATACCGCCGGGAGAAAAATTATCTCTCCTGGTTCAGTGCGGACGAGGAAGTCCGGGAGCGCTACGGCGCTGACCGCCGCTCACAGTTTCAGTTTACATTGAGCGCCTATGAAAATATTTTTAAGATGCTCGGCCTGGTATCCACCAGAAAATGGTACCGCTCTATCGACAAAGACCTGCCGATCCTCCTGATCAGCGGAAAAGACGACCCGATTGGCAACTTCGGAAAGGGAATCGACGAGATCTTTCAGAGACTGTCCGGGGAGGGCTGTCCGGTGGAAGAGAAACTATATGAGGGCGTCCGCCATGAACTGCAGAGTGATCCGGACAGAGAGCGCATTTTTAATGATATGCTGACTTGGATGAAAAAATATGTACAGGAACCATCGGAGGGCAGTTTCATATACTGAAAAAAAGAGTATTTTTATGCACGTTCGATTCTGGGACCTGGGAAACCGGGAAGTGATCAACTGTAAAGACGGGAAAAAACTGGGGTGTGTCGGCGATGTGGAGATCGACCTCGGAAAGGGCTGCATCACCTGTCTCTTCGTCCCGGTGGGGAGTAAATACTGCGGCTGTATGGGGAAAAAGGGCGAATACCGGATTCCCTATGGCTGTGTTGTAAAGATTGGGGTGGATATCATCCTCGTGGACATAGAGGAGAAGAAATGTTTTGTGAAGCTGTAAATGGGGATCTGTAAAGGTGACAACAGGTTTCTCATATAACAGACGATGCCATTCGTTCTCATACAGTTCCTCCCGACTCGACCCTCACTCGGACTACTGACGTTTTCTGATCGGCAGGGAGAAACCGCTTTGCATTTTCT
>DXGQ01000033.1 GCA_019113845.1 Candidatus Anaerobutyricum avicola | reverse complement strand
TTATATTCCCCGCAGAGCTGATTCTGTCGTTCCGTCCGAGTGAGGGCCGAGCAGGAGAACCTGTCTGTGCTCCAGCGTCATCGTCTGTGTTACAAGTTATATTTCTTATCACCGCGACAAATCCCCATTTGTATCCTTCCCGGTGGCATGTTATAATCTGGGGGAGCGCCGGATTGATTTTTATATTTCCGGGTTGATGATTATTTTATGAAAGGTTTTTATGGAAAGAAAGGTTATTTTTTATGAGAGAGACAGTTTTGTTATATAATATTCAGGATAAAAAAACTCGCAGCGCGATTCAGTTTATTGCTGTTCAGATGAAGATTCGTGTGCAGTCGGTGGCTCCTTCTCAGTATCATATGCCGCTGGGACTGCTGGCGTTCGGCAAGGAAGAGGATCAGAAAGAGTATCTTACGGATGCGCCAGCGGCATTTGATGACGCTATGTTGGTATTTGCCGGACTTCCCGCAGGAAGGTTACATGTGTTTTTATCGCAGATGGGGAAAAAGAAAGTGCCGACCATTGATTTAAAGGCTTCTCTGACAGAACATAATGCGGTGTGGGATTCCGTTACCTTGCATGATGAGCTGGTGAAGGAACATGCGTCGTTTCATAACGGTGCGGGAGACGATGAGTAATCTGACCACGGAGTTCAGCGCTGCTGAACAGGAACAACTTGCTGACGATGAAGATGTCATAGCTATTTTCAAACGTCTCATTGAAAAGAATCGACAAGCTTACGAGGTACTGGCCAAATGATCTTGAGATTAGCCGCAGGCACCATCCAATTTTCTGACTTACTTCACTGGATACTCAAACATCAAATATAAGAAGCCATTCATGCAAAAAGCCATTCCCGAGTGAGAATGGCTTTTTACATATTATCAACCTGCACATATCATCTATGCAAGCTTCTTAACTTTTCATTTAATTACCCGCTGTCGTGGCTGCAGTAGTTGCCTCCGTAGATGCCGCTGTCGTGGCCACCTCCGTCTCTGTGGACGCCGCGGTAGTATCTGCCGCTCCGGCTGCGGTTGTCGTTGCCGCTGTAGTCGTATCCGCTGCCGCGGTGGTATCTGCTGCTCCGGCTGTGGTTGTCGCTGCCGCTGTAGTCGTATCCGCTGCCGCGGTGGTATCTGCTGCTCCGGCTGCGGTTGTCGCTGCCGCTGTAGTCGTATCCGCTGCCGCGGTGGTGTCTGCCGCTCCGGCTGTGGTGGTTGCTTCTGCGGAGGTATCTTCGTGGAGAACCAGTTCTGCCCAGAGTTCCTGGTTGACGTCTTCGTCGTAGTTCCATTCTGCCTCCAAGTCTTTGGTCCAGCCGTCGTAAACTTCGGTAAATTTGGTCTGCTGGCGTTCTGCGATGATGGACTGGCGGTTGTTTTCTGTGGCGTCGGCGTCGGTGTAGGCGTCCAGTCTGGCGATGACATAGCCGTTGTCACATTCCTGTACTTCCTGGGTGATGTCGCCGTCTTTCATGCCTGCGAGCAGTTTTTCAAAGGCTTCGCCTTCTTCGGATTCGCCGGCGGCGAAGGTTTCTGCCGTGTTGGTATAGCCCTGTTCTTCTGCGACGTCGGCGATGTCTGTTCCGGCCTGCACTTTGGCGAGGGCCGCCTGTGCGGTCGCGAGTACCTGTGCTTTTTCTTCCTCGCTCATGTCAACGGTCTGTCCCTGATCGTCGGTATTTGTGGTGGCAAATACCACACGGGTGATGGTCGTCTCCCTTGCCTCGTCATCGCTGACGTTGGTGTCTGTGTCTTTGATCATATATTCCTGCACTTTGGCTGCCAGTGCATTTTCTTCGTATATCTCTGTCATATCGTCTTCGGTGGCGCCGCATTCCGCAAGAATCTCTGCGCCTGTTGTATCTTCGGCGAAGGCCGCAGCGTACTGAGCACACTGCTCTTCTTCTTCCTCCGTCAGAGAAGCGCCGGCTTCCTCCGCGTGATTGTTCAGAACGATAATCTGCTTGATGCGGGAAATGATCTGTTCTTTCGCGTAATCTTCAAATGTCATTGCATTTCCTTCGTCATCGGTTCCCATGTCCATTGTCCAAAAGTTCTCTCCAAAATAGCTGGAATAGGATGCCTCATACTGAGCGGCGGTCATTTTGCCGTAAATCCATGCTTTTTTCAGGGAAACGTCCTCGCCGTCGTAGGTGAAGAGCGTCTCGTTTCCATTTTGTGTGACTTCTCCTTTGCCGCCGGAATTGCCGCAGCCGGTCATCATGCCAACGGCCAGAACTGCCGTGAGCGCTGCCGCAGCAAAGCGTTTTGTATTGTGTTTCATTGTGTACCTCCTGTATATCTCTCTTCCGCTGTCACATTTATATGCAGCAGAATCTGTTGGTTCCTATTTTACCATAATTACCATCATTTTTACATTCTAATCTCAGAGGATAATACATATTCTCTATATTCCGGAATGAATGCGCTGCCCGCCGGAAAATGTGCGTGCACACCAGCCCGGGACAGGCAACACCGTTGCTTCCCCTTACTGGCCTTTCGGCAGATTTCTTTTCCCTGATACTGATTCCAGAACAATCTTTCCAACTAACACATTTTCCAGATTCTTGCAGGCGCTTAAAGGCTGCGTATCATATCCGTAATGATCGATCAGAACCTGCAGGCCGTGCAGAATCTCAGTCTCACCGGAAAGAATCTCACATTTTCCGAATCCGATCACGCTCTCATATCAGGCCGTGATACCATTTCTGATCTCTTCCGTTCTGATAAAATGATCACCCTCCACACATACATACGGATTATGATCGATCAGATCCACTTTCATCCCCTGCTTCGCGCAGTGAAAGTACACGGCAATCTGTTCATTTTCCCACTCTGCCCCAAACGAAACCGGCACGACATAAGGGTACTTATTCCCCTGTATGCCAATCCGCACTGTATCACACCGCTGCAGCACGTCAAAAATCTCATCCATCTCCCGGATTTCTCTGTCATTGCGTCTCATTATGAATCCTCCTGTAAACTTTCTCTACCTCTTTTGTCCCATGATCAATGCGTGGTTGCTCATATCAATCACTGCCTTTTCTGAACAGACAGACAAATGATATTCCAGCCATGTTTCCAGTTGTTCTTCCTTCCATTTATCAACTACTTTCTCAAACAACGGAGCCATACCGTCCTGAGCGAAATGTTCTGTAATCTTCAGATTATACTCCTGGTACAAATGTTTCATTTCATCGTAAGACGAATAGTAAGTATCTGTCCAAAAACATTTTGGATCATCCTGCTTTAATATTCCTGTATCTTTTATCTGTTTCAGTAATTTTCCATCCAGATATTTGTGATCTGACATGACGATCATCTGGTTAATATATAATCTTGGTATGTAGGCTGCTGCCAAATAACCTCCTCTTTTCAGCACCCGCAATGATTCTTCAAAACATTTCTTTCTTAATTCTCCGTCAATCAGATGATACAAAGGTCCCATATTTAAAACTACATCAAAAGATTCATCCGGAAAACAACTCATATCCACTGCATCCAATACCTTTGTTTCCACTTGATATGGCTTCGTTTTTAGCATTTCATCCATATATGCTATGTGCCTCGGGGTAACATCTGTCGCTGTCAACTGGTGACCTTTATCCGCCAGATAGAACGCATACGTTCCTGTGCCCGCAGCACAATCCAATATTTTCAGTTTACCGTGAAAATGTTTCTCAAAAAAATGAATGGTGGTGAGAAATTCTATTTTTCTCGCATTGTTGGTTGTCAGCCTGTCCTCTTCTTTATAGTTTTCATAATAATTGATAATATTCTGATTCATCAACTAGTCCCCCTTTAATAACTCTTCTGGCGAAGTGCCGTAAAGTTTTGCCAGCTCTATCAAATTCGTTGTACTTGGATCAGCTTTTCCCGTCTCCCATTTGGACACAGCCTGCAAGCAGCAAAACAATGTTTAAGATCAGCATACTCGTCATAATATCCATCCCATCATCCCCCTTCCTGCAGGCATTGTAACTTGAAAACGACAGTTGCACCACCAACTATCCCGCAACTTGACATTTCACAGGCACCCAAACAGCCAAATCGCTCCTTCTCTACTTCATTCTGACCTCAGACTGAAAATACTGTTCCTGAAATGCGATTTGTTCCTTTATCTCTTCCGCTGAAAATACTTTACCCTCCGGCGCAACCACCCATTTTTCTTCCACGTCATTATACCGATGGACAATAGCGATCACTTTCCCAGTGAACTTACTGACCGGTTTGTCCACACCCAAAATATATGCATCCTGTTCTTCGCCGTCCGGCGCTGTAATTCCTTTGATATATCCGTAGTTGACAGGATAATACATATCCTTGTGTTCCGGATGATAACTCCCCAGCGGTCTGTCAACCGTCACTGTCACAGTGGCTCCTATCATATTTTTTTCTCCTCTTCTTCGTATTTAAATGTTTCCCCGCTATCCAGCCGGCACTTTCGTGCCCATGTCCTTCGGCCCGCCGGCCTGTGAAGGAGGGCATTGCACAGACTATGGAAAAGGCAGGAGCAGGGGCGCACCTGCCGGCGTCTGTCCTATTCCTCCAACAGCCCCGCAATCTTTGTGATGATCTCCCGCACCCGCGGCAGCAGATCTTTTTTCGGGATCTCGCCGGGGTCGTAGACGAAGACCGGGTTTGTCTCCGGGCGGATTCGCATGCGGCCGCGGAAGGATTTCAGGAAGTCGTCGATCTCGTCGACTTTGACTTTGGCACGGGCGTTCATGATGAAGGAGATGGCGGTGCCTTTTTGCTCGATGGCGAGAATCCACGCCTGGTGCGCCTGCTGTTTTACGAGGGCAACGTCCATGAGCCGGAGGGTCGGCGCGGGTACGTCGCCGTAGCGGTCGGTGAGTTCTTCGGTCAGGTCTTCGTATTCTTCCTGATTTTCGATGACGGCGATCCGTTTGTAAAGTTCCAGTTTCTGACTTTCATTTCCCACGTAGGACGCCGGGATGTAAGCGTCGATGGATAAGTCGACGGTCGTCTCGAAGGTGTCTTCTTCCTGTTTCTCGCCTTTCATCTGCATGACGGCGTCGTTAAGCATCTTGCAGTAAAGGTCGTAGCCGACGGCTTCCATGTGACCGGACTGTTCGGCTCCCAGCAGGTTGCCGGCGCCGCGGATCTCAAGATCGCGCATGGCGATCTTGAAGCCGCTGCCCAGGTCGGTAAATTCCCGGATGGCTTTGAGGCGCTTTTCCGCTTCTTCTTTCAGGATGGAGTTGCGCCGGTACATAAGAAATGCGTAGGCGGTCCGGTTGGAGCGGCCTACCCGCCCCCGGAGCTGGTAAAGCTGCGACAGTCCGAAGTTCTGGGCGTCGTGGATGATGATGGTATTGGCGTTGGAAATGTCCAGCCCGGTCTCAATGATGGTGGTAGACACCAGCACATCGATTTCTTTATTGACAAAGGCAAACATGATCTGTTCCAGCTGCCGCTCGCCCATCTGACCGTGGGCAAATTCCACCACGGCGCCGGGTACCAGTTTCTGCACATCCGCCGCCACGCTGTCAATGTTGTTGACCCGGTTGTACACATAGAAGACCTGCCCGCCCCGGGCGATCTCTCTCTCGATGGCTTCCCGCACCAGCTCTTCGTTGTACTCCAGCACATAGGTCTGAATGGAGCGGCGGTCCACCGGCGGCATCTCCAGCACGCTCATATCGCGGATGCCCGCCAGACTCATGTGGAGCGTCCGGGGGATCGGTGTGGCGGACAGCGCCAGCACATCCACATTTTTCTTCATCTGTTTGATCTTTTCTTTTTGTTTTACGCCGAATCGCTGTTCTTCGTCGATGATGAGCAGTCCCAGGTCTTTGTACTGGATGCTCTTGGAAAGTACCTTGTGGGTGCCGATGACAATGTCCATGGTTCCTTTTTTCAGCGCCTCCTGAATCTGCTTTGTCTCCTTCGGTGTGCAGAAGCGGGACAGCATACATATTTTCACCGGATAATGTTTCATCCGCTCCACGAAGGAGTTATAAATCTGCTGGGCGAGGATGGTGGTCGGTACCAGATAGACAACCTGTTTGCTCTCCATCACCGCCTTGAAGGCCGCGCGAATGGCGACTTCTGTCTTGCCGTATCCCACGTCGCCGCAGATCAGGCGGTCCATGATCTTGTGGCTCTCCATGTCCCGCTTGGTATCTTCGATGGCGGCCAGCTGATCTCCCGTCTCTTCGTAAGGGAAGAGTTCCTCAAACTCCGTCTGCCAGACCGTATCCGGACCGTAGGCGTAGCCTTCCCTCGCCTGCCGCTGGGCGTAAAGTTCCACCAGGTCTTTTGCGGCGATCTGCACCTGCGAGCGAACCCGCGACTTGGTCTTCTCCCACTCATTTCCTCCCAGCTTATTTAACTTCGGTTTTTTGGCTCCTGCCCCGGCGTATTTCTGTATGATGTCCAGCTGAGACGCCGGGATAAATAAGTTGCTGGAATCTTTGTATTCGATATTGATATAATCTTTCGCCACTCCGACCGTCTCAATCTGCTCCATGCCCCGGTAGATGCCAAGACCGTATTTCTCATGAACGACATAATCGCCGATGGAGATATCCGCCAGGGAACGGATTTTCTGGCCGCTGTACTGGCTTTTTTTCTTGCGGCTTTTCTGTCGGCGCTCCTTGAAAATGTCTTTCTCTGACAGGACGACGAACTTGATGCTCGGGTACTCAAATCCGCTGTTTAAGCGGCCGCAGGTGACCATGACCTCGCCCGGGTGGATTTCCCGGCCGTAGTCCTCTGCAAAGTAGGCCAGCAGCCCCTCGTCCCGGATGTCCTCCGCCAGTCTTCTGGCTCTGGTGGCGGAGGAGGACATGAGCATGATCTGATACTTTTCCCGGCTCCAGTGCTGCAAGTCTTTGATGAGCTGGTCAAAGCTGTTGTTATACGAATAAATGGATTTGGCCTCAATGTTGACGGATACCGCCGGTTTGAAAAGGGCATACTCCTGTATCATACCGGAGAGGAAGATCGCCGGACGTTTCAGGAGATGAAAGACCATTTCCTCGCAGCCGTACATAAGATCGGCCTGAGACGGCAGTACATATCCGCCTTCCAGGCGGCTCTGCATGGACAGGGAAAACTCCTGCTCGCTGGTCCTCCCTTTTTCCTCCACCCGGTGCGGCTCGTCGATGAAGACCATCGTGTCCTCCGGCAGATAATCGAGGAAAGAGGCCGTTTTCTCATAAAAATACGACAGCAGAGTTTCACTTCCGGCTGCCGTTCCCAGAGAGGAAAGTTCATCTTCTGTCGCCTCGACCATTTTCCGAAGCCGTTCCTTTTCCTGTCTCTTCTTTGCATTTTTAAATATCCCGGCCTGATGGTCATATTCTTCCCTCATCCGGCGGATGGCCTCGGGCATCCGCTCCTGCCTGAGAATGATCTCGGAAGCCGGGTAAATGCGTATCTCTTCCAGATTCTCGATGCTTCGCTGGCTCTCCACATCAAAGGAACGCATGGAATCGATCTCGTCTCCCCACAGTTCAATACGGACGGGGCTGCCCTCGGTGAGCGGGAAAATGTCCACGATATCTCCCCGCACGGAAAACTCTCCCGGGCCTTCCACCAGCCCGCTGCTCTGATAGCCCATTTCCACCAGCGTCTTTCTAAGCTCGTCGGTATTTACCGTGGAATCCAGACGGATCGTCAGCACATTTTCCCGGAAACTTTCCGGCGGCATCATTTTTTCCATGAGCACATCGACGCAGAGCACGATGGTCAAAGGCTCCCCCGAAGCCAGCCGCTTTAACACCTTCATGCGCTTCGTGGTCGTGTGATTGCTGTGCACGTCCGCGCTGTAAAATAAAATGTCCTTCGACGGATAATGCATCGTGTTCCTGTCAAAAAAACTCAGATCCTCATACATTTCCCGCGCCTTCTCTTCTTTCCAGGTGACGACAAGGCGGCAGGACGCCTTCTCCCCCAGATTGGCGACGAGATGTCCTTTTTGCGAGTCCACACAGCCGGTGATCCCCACAGGATACCGACCTTCTTTGATACATTTTTCTATTTCCAGATATTCACTAAGCCGCCGCAGCGGTTCTGCTAATACCCCCACAGTTACACCTCTTCATTTCCCTTTGCTCTTTTTTTCTTGCCCACACTGTAACGGTTCATGGCCTCGTCGATCTCATCGGCGGCGATGAGCTGCGCTGCCTTCACCGCCTTATCAAGCGCTTCATCCAGCTGCTCTTTTTCTTCCGCGGAGAAATGTCCCAGCACATAGTCCGCCAGATCCTGTCCCGGATGTTTCTCTCCGCCGATGCCCACCCGGATGCGTGGAAATGTATCGCAACCCAGATGTTTGATAATGCTCTTGATGCCATTGTGTCCTCCGGCGCTGCCTTTCTTCCGGATGCGGAGCATCCCCGGCTCCAGACTGATGTCGTCATAAATGATAAGAATGTCCTCCGGCTCCACCTTGTAAAAATCCGCCGCCGCGCGGATACTCTCTCCGCTTAAGTTCATGTACGTCAGCGGCTTCATGAGAAGCACTCTCTGTCCCCCGATAAAACCGCTGCCGGTCATCGCCTTGTGCTTATGCTGATTGACAGCGATGCCCTCCGCCTCGCTCAGACGGTCGATCGCCATAAATCCCACGTTGTGTCTTGTTCCTTTATACTGATCGGTCGGATTGCCCAGACCTGCGATAATCTTCATATTGTGAATCTTGTCCTTTCGTTTATTTTTTGTGTCGGCAGATGCGCTGGCGTCTTCCGGTTCATTTTCCGCTCCCATACATCCCGGCGGATAGTAAAACTCCGCCACCCGGCGGGCGGACTGGCTGTCAAAAAAGTCATTGTGCAGCCGGGCGAAGGTTCTCACCTTCTCCATGTCCCATCCCTGCCGCCGGATGCAGGCGCACAGTTCGTCCATGGTCGTGAGGATCGGACCCGGCGCCGTGTCTTCATAATCATAATAAAATCCCCGGTCTTTATCAAGATACCATTCTTTGTCAAAAGCGTAAAGAAGGATCGGCCGCTCCAACAGGGAATACTCCACCGCAATGGAAGAGTAATCTGCAATGAGAAGATCCGTCGCCAGCAGCAGCTCCCGCACATCGGGATATGTGGTAAGATCCGGAACCTGCGCCGGCACTTTTGACGACTGAATCTGCGGATGCAGCCGGACAGCCAGACAGTACTCGTCCCCGCACTGCCGGTTAAACTCTTCAAAGTCAAAATGGGAGAGCAGTTCCCTGTCTCTATCCCCGTCATCCCGGAACGTCGGCGCATACAAGGCTAGCTTTTTCCCTTTCATCTGCGGAAACTTCTGTTCCAGTTTCTCTCTGACCGCCCGGACATCATGCTTTCTGAAATAATAATCCGCCTGCGGGCAACCGATGGCCAGCACTTTTCCCTCCGGCACGCAGAACGCCTCCGCGTAATTCTCCCGGATATGTTCGGAACTTGCCAGGATATGCGTTACATTTTCATTGACCTGCCTAAGCTCAGCAAGAATCTCCGGCGTGAGCTCCGTGGACCCGCCGAACTTTTTAAAAGAACCCATGCCGTGCCAGAGCTGCACCACCGTCGTCTCCGGCGCGATGTCCATGTAGGCCATGGGCATGAAATTATCATTTAAAAATATATGTGCGGAAGTCGCCATGTAGTATGCCTTTTTGGTAAAAAGTGCAAAAAGCCCCGGCAGATTCCGAAGACTGACCTCGTAATCCGCATGGCGTATCACATGGAAGGACAGAGGCAACCCCCGCCTCTCACACTCCTTCTGTATATCAAAAAGGCCTCCGGCTCCCCCGGTGTCCAGCTTCTCAATGAGGGTCACCCGGTCTTCTCTCACCTTAAAATGCCGGAAGAAATTAAACGCTGCGGCAAAAATTTTATTTGTGTTCATTATAATTCTCTCATTTCTGCTCTAAATATCATTGTATCTGGATTATTATACACTTCCCGGAGGAATCTCACAATCAGAAAATGGGGATTTGTTGAGATGTGTGGAACAGTTTCTGCAATTCCGGAAGAAATGCACAGACAGACGAGATTTGTGTCTTACGTACGCCGCAGAGAAAAAACGAGACCGGGGAGCTCTTCTCCTCCACCTCACGCCCGCGAATAGATTACATGCAACCCATTCGTTCCTGCCGCGCCGCGCTCACAGTCGTCGCCGACCTTCCCCGATTCGTTTTTTCTCCGGAAAATATCGACACAAATCTCTGTGTATACATTTTCCCCGTCCAACAAGCACCAGAATTTCTCGAAGGAATCCTCGATGTTTCTATACATTTTATGGCGACCATCCAGTTCCAGTGTTCTCCCTGACTCTGGAAGACATTTTTGCAAAAAATGCAGCAGGCCGTTCCTGTCTGTCTTTTGATATTTTTGGATTGTAAATCTCACTCTAACATACTCCCCTTGATCATTACCTTCACCGGCGTGATAGCATACCCACTCAGGAGGTTGACTGCCTTGCCTTTGGAATGATATCACCACTATCTCCTCCCGGTTTTTATGTAGTTAATTAACGTTTCCACATCATCAAAATCATCATAGTCGCCGTTAATGCCTTCCCGGTGATAAACAATCCCGTTTTTCTCATTTCGTTCCAGACAGTCCAGTAGTTCATCCTCGCCATATCTTCTGGCAAACTCTGTAAAGGCATAGGGCTTAATCTTACCCAGCAATCCTTTTCTGCACGCTTCATCACATTCATAACAATGCACAATATTTTTTGCGATGGAACATTTTCTGTTCTCGCACCAGTCTTTATCCGGACATTCACCCGAATCACAGCCAGCGCAGGTTACATTTTCAGAACACAGGCAGCAGGCAAGTCCACATCTCGCGATTCCAAGTTCTCTCTTCATAGGGGTACCTCCAAAACCTTCAAGTTAAATTTTCAAACATTTCTTGTTTTAATTGACATTGTAAACCGTAACATCTATAATATATTTGAAAGGCGGTGATAATATGGCTAAAACACCTACTCAAATCAGAATTGACGCTAATATTAAACAACAAGCTACAGACCTTTTCAACAATCTCGGTCTGGATATGTCCAGCGCAGTTAATTTGTTTCTCCATCAATGTGTCCTGAGAGGCGGGCTTCCCTTCACTATAGAGATCCCTTCCTACAATCAGCGTACACTTGATGCCATGGAGGAAGCTAAGCGCATTTCCCGTGATCCTGACGTCAAGGGATATACCAGCATGAATGAACTGCGAAAGGCACTTGAAGAATAAATGTATATAGTCAAATTTACAACCACTTACAAAAAAAGTTATAAGCTCATGAAAAAACGTGGTCTGGATCTTTCCCTTCTGGACAATGTTGTTGATACACTTCGTCAGAGTAAACAACTTGATACGAAATACCATGACCACGCATTAAGCGGTAAATTTAAAGGATTCCGAGAATGTCATATAAAGCCGGACTGGCTTTTGGTTTATCTTATTGAAAATGATATTTTGACACTTACTCTTGTGGACACGGGGACACATGCAGATATTTTTAATATTTAACGGTGAGGCGGAATCCGGCATGAGCTTTCCGCTTCATTTTGTATGACAATCGCTATTCCAGCCACTGAATAAATGCCGTTTTGTCTGTACTGTTATATCCGGCCTTTGAATAAAAATTCAATGTGCTTTCTTCTTTGGAACCTGTCAGCAGCATCATTTTATAACAGTTATTTTCTACCGCAA
>DXGQ01000032.1 GCA_019113845.1 Candidatus Anaerobutyricum avicola | reverse complement strand
GGCCACTGGAACTGGCTTTCCGATAATCTTTTATACAGCAGGAGCCATCCATCCCCTTCCCAGACCAATCCCTTGATGCGGTCCGACCGTCTCCCGCAAAACAGGTACAGGGTCCCGGGGACATAGGGACTGCTCCCTGTCTTGGCTTCGATCACTGCCGCCAGACGGTCCATACCGAAACGTAAGTCGGTATAGCCGCAAACGATATAGACGGCCTGGAAACAGGTAGCGTCATTTAGCATCCCGGATCACCCTGAGCACCGTGGACAGGAGGTCTGGCGGAGTCGCTTCTGTCACACGGATCTTATAATCCCGGAGACAGATATCCAACCCGGACTCCATGGAAGTTGTGTCGGATGGGACCTTTGCGAGCAGTCCCTGATCTACCGGGACGATCTGACCGGGAAGCTGCTCTTCGGGAAAGGTCTCCAGACATGCCCGTCTTACCTGCCGGAGGCGGTAATAATAATTGGATTTTGAGATTCCATGGATCTCACACCAATCCGAGACCTTCATGCCTTCCGGACGGTTCTGGCAGTCTTTGATCTGTGCGGCCCATTCCTGGAGCCGGTACTGCGTTGCTACAACAGATGTTTCTGATCTCATAGTGTAGACTCACCTCATTTCTACAGATGGTATCAAAAGTTGAGTGTGAGACTATTGATACCCGTTCATTAGAATTGGAGTCTATTATCTCACATATGACTATAATTTTCGAGGTACGGGCTATCTACCGTTTACATTAAAGCTGCGTCCAAAGGTGATATTGAAGCGATTGATAAAGTATTAAAGCATTATGAAGGATACATAGCAGTTTTATCTACTAGAAAGTTATATGATGAATATGGAAATACACATTATTGTGTAGATGAGTCATTGCGTCGGAGACTAGAAACAAAATTGATTACTAAAGTGTTGAATTTTAAGATTGCATGATATTTTGTCAGATATTTCCCTTTCAATGTTTGACAGAGTTTAATGGAATCGTTGTACCTTGGCAAATGAATATTTATCCTGGAAAAAGAAAAAATGTTTTTAAATTATGTAGCAGGTATAATATAAAGCAATCTATATTTATTACTATGCGTCAACGTGTCGTAAAGTAATCGAAATTGAAAACGATGCAGTTTTTTTATGAAAATGGAGTATGAGAAAAAATTATTAGATTACAAAAAGAGGTGAATATGGATTACGAGAAAAATTTGATGACTTTTGATGAATTTTGTGAATACATAGGAATAGGAAAGACAAAAGCAAGAGAAGTAATATCTAGTCCTTGTTGTAAATTCGTTGTACGAATTGGTCGGAGAGTATTTATCCATAAAGAATTGTTAGACGAAGAATTGAAAAAGAATGCAAAATTTCAATTAATAATGTAAAAAAGGATTATCAGTACACATGAAATTAACTTGTATTTGTAGCATAATTATGCTACTATAACAAAGGAAAGGAGATGAAACGATGCCCAAAATAATTCCAATCAGAGAACTAAGAAATACGAATGCTATATCAGAATTATGTCATAGTACGGATGAACCAGTCTTTATTACTAAAAATGGTTATGGGGATATGGTAATTATGAGTCTGGAAACTTTTGAAAAAAATTCAGGAATGAGTGATTTCTATAGTGATGTAAAGTTTAGAAAAGGAAAGTATTCTGATTTGAAAAATAAGGACGGCATCTGATTTTCCTGCAATTTCAAAAATTACTGATAATTTGAACTTTTCCAAAATTGCAACAGCAATTAAAAAAGGTGAGGATTATGGGTAAAAATTTAAAAGGAAAAGAATTAGGTAGAGGTTTGTCGCAAAGACCTGATGGCCGGTATATGGGTCGGGCTCAGGTAGCAGGACATCGCATTGTACTATATAACTGGAAACTAAAAGAACTGAAAAAGCAATTGGCTATCGCTATAGACGAGGCAAAACGTAATAATCTGTTACCAGAAATAGATGGAAGAACTCTTACATTAAGTGAATGGTTTGAGGAGTGGTATGAGAAATATAAAGCTCCAACATTGAAAAATGGAGGGTCAGCTTCTTATAAGCGTAAGTTTTTAAATTATTATGGTGTGAGAATAGGGTCTAAGGCGTTAGCGGATATTAAGCAGCTCCATGTACAAACAGCGATTGCAGATATGTTGGAAGTGGGAAGAACATCAAAGTCAATCAGAGAAGCAACGGGTATCTTGCAGAATTGTATAGAGGCAGCAATAGCAAATGGTTTAATGACTATAAATCCAGTTATAGGTACGATAGTTCCTAAATGTGAAAAAGTAGAGCGCCGAGTATTATCTGTCGAAGAGCAGGAGATTTTCCTCACTTATTTAGCAACTACAAAAAGTTGGTATGAGGAAATGTATAAATTTATGCTGCTCACAGGTATGCGTATCGGTGAAGTGGGTGGACTACAGTGGGGAGATATTGATTTCCAAGGAAGGTTCATCTATGTAAAGAGGACGCTATCGTATCAATATGAAAATGGGAAAAAAACAATGAGGCTGACATCACCTAAAACAGAAAATTCTGTGCGAAAAATTCCTTTTTTTGGTGAAACAAAAGATATTCTGCAAAAACAGTTTGAGAAAGTAAACAGAAAACGTTTGGATTTAGGAGAACGTTGGAGACAGCCTGAAGAGCTTGGTAATTTAGTGTTTTTAACTTCGTTGGGATCACCAATTGGAAGGTATAGTGTTGAGAGTGATATGCGTCATATAACTAAGCAGATTAATGAGATATTACGGACAGAAGCATTATACAGAGGAGGAATTCCAAAAAAGTTTGAAAGGGTTCATCCACATGCTTTAAGACATACTTTTGCTACAAGATGTTTTGAAAAAGGTATGACACCTCGGACAGTGCAGGAAATTATGGGACATGCTAACTATAATACCACCGTGTCATATACCCATGTGTTAGATGATATTAAAGCTAAAGAAGCTGAGCGAGTGGGTAATTTTTTACAAAATAAAGACAATAATGAGCGGATGGAGTACGATGGATTAATTGGAATTTTATGAGATTCATTTGTACTCAACAAAAATGAGTAACTTAATAAGGAACATATTTTAAATATGATTTGAAAATAGAGGCAAACGCTCTAAATAAGCGGAATAATTCGAAAAAAGGTCGATATGTAGACGAAACTTCGCAAAACAGATGGGAATGTAGATCTGAAAGATAATTTTATATTGATTTTTAGAAGAGCTTCGGAACTCCCGGGGCTCTTTTTCCATTTCCTGCACAAACTAATTGACGAATACATGAAAATCCTTTATAAAGATATAAGAAGTACATTGATACGATGATACGATGCGGAGCATGGAGAGCGTGGCAGATCAGACGGAAAGGATCTGTCAGACGGTTATACGGAAGGGGAGGGAAAACAATGTTTTTCAGAAAAAAGAATCAGAAAAGTGGAAGCGCGATGGAAAAAAAGACGTATGATCCGGCGGTGCAGCGTCCGGTCTTAAAGTGCAGCATTTGTAACGGAGAGAAGGTGGCTGCCTTTCAGGACATCCGTACGGGACAATGTGAGGAGGTCATGTTCATACGGAGTGAAGAAGACCTGAGACAGTTCCGGCAGCAGTATGGCATCGAGGGAGAGATTAAGAAAATATACTGAGAGCAGCGGTAGCCCCATGGGGGCTGCGCTGCGATTTCAGATTCATTAAGATTTCTTTTATGAACCGTTCAGATTTCTCTGGGATAATAGGATCATCAAAGAACATTGCTTTGATAGGGAAAATGTCCGGGTCATCGGAACAGACCGGTGAAGGGACGAGGTTATTGTCTTTTGAGAAAGGAGAACGATGATGATGAAAAACAGACAGGCAAATGCAAAAAGAAGTATTGTAAGAAAAGGAATGGTATTTTGTATCGTGGGAGTGATGGCGCTCAGTATGGCAGCTTGCGGCGGTCATAAAAAGAGAGGCGCTGCCGGTGTTTCCAAAACACAGGCGACAGCTACGACACAGAAAAAATCATCCGGCAGCACAGCGGCACAGTCCGGAAAGAAATCATCCGGCAGCACAGCGGCACAGTCCGGAAAGAAGTCATCCGGCAGCACAGCGATGCAATCCGGAAAGAAGTCATCCGGCAGCACAGTGACACAGTCCGGAAAAAATTCCGGAAGTAAGACAACGCAGACAGATGCCGGAAAAGATAAGAAGGTGGATTTCAGCAGTCAGAGTACGAGTACAGCCCGGAAGAATACTACGGCAGCCGGAAATCAGGATGCCCAAAAAGAAGCGTCTGTGCAGGTAAAGAAAAAAAAGACAGGAAAAAAGAACAGAAAGAATACTAAAAAGAAGAACAAAAAGAAAGACAGGAAAAAGGGAACAGGAAGCAGCATAAAGAAAAGATAAGAGGAGCCAGAGCGGTAAAACATCATGAAATACGGATAGGGCATCGTTTTTCGCGGGAAGGCAGAAAGGTAGCATACATATGAGAAGAGAGCAGGTACTGATCGTGGAGGACGATGCAGATATCCGTGAGGGTGTGCGGATTCTTCTGGAAAGTGAAAATTATATAGTGCAGGAGGCAGAAAATGGAAGGAAAGGACTGGAACTTCTTGAGAAGGAGACGGACCTTGTGATTCTCGACGTGATGATGCCGGGAATGTCGGGACTGCGTACCTGTGAGGAAATCCGAAAAGTGTCCAATGTGCCGATCTTGTTTCTGACGGCAAAGGCGCAGGAGTCCGATAAACTCATCGGGCTTATGGCCGGAGGAGATGATTATCTGATAAAACCATTTTCTTATGCGGAGCTGCTGGGACGGGTCAAAGCCCTGGTACGACGTTACAGAATCTATATGGGGAAGAATACACCGGAAGGGAAAACAGAAGAACCTTATCTCGAGATGGGAGGAATGCGGATCCATAAGAGATTTAATGAGGTATTTGTGCGGGGCGCGGAGAAAAATCTGACAGAGATAGAGTATCAGATGCTTCTGTTGATGATGCGTCATCCGGGCAAGATATTTTCCGCACAGAATCTGTACGAAAGCGTCTGGGAGGAGCCATATTTTTATTCCTGCAGCAGCACGATCATGGTGCATATCCGAAAACTCAGAGTGAAAATAGAAAAGGATCCGAAAAATCCGGAATATGTTAAGACCGTGTGGGGAAAGGGGTATAAGTTTGACGCAGGAGATCAATAAAAAAGATTCCATCTATTTGCAACTGCTGCGCCTTCTGCTTGCTGCAGCGTTCGTATCCGTGCTCCTTTTTCTTGTGGTGGACACCGCAGGGACCTGTTTTCTGGACAGGGCCCTGATGTCGTCTGGTTATCAGGCAAAACAGGATGCCCGGTACGCAGAGGGACTGCAAGACTATGTGGAGAAAGAACAGTTATCCTTTAAAGATACATCCGCTATCACAGATTGGGTAACGAAACAGAAAATCATAGCTGTCGATATCTATAAGGATGGAAATCTGGTATTCAGTTCCCTGTATCCGGAGCTCGTGGAAGTGACCGGAAAGGACGTGTCAGAACAAAGCACACAGCAGGAGAACCGGTCGGCACAGAGCGTGGAGAAAATGTCGGACACGCTTTATACAGTGAGATTTGCGGATGGAAACGCACTGGTAAATGTAATGGGCGCTTACGGGTATCAGGCCTACAATTCTATTTTTATTGCCAGCCTGCTGCTGGCTTTTGCTGTCTTTCTGAGTCTGGTTTTGTTGGGCATTCGGAAAAAAATGAAGTATATCCGGACGCTCAGCGAGGAGATAGAGATATTGGAAGGCGGAAGTCTGGAGTATGCCATCACTGTAAAAGGAAAAGATGAACTGGGCGCACTGGCAGCCGGACTGGAGAACATGCGCCTTTCTTTTCTGACAATGCGGGAAAAAGAAGCAGAGATGGTGAAGGAAAATCAGCGCATTGTGACAGAAATGTCTCACGATCTGCGCACGCCGGTGACATCCATCTTGTTGTACGCGGAGATCTTAAAAAAGAGCCGGAATCTGGATGCAGCACAGCAGAAAAGATATATGGATATTATTGAGAAGAAGGCGCAGCGGATGAAACAGCTTGCCGATCATCTGTTTACGTATTCCTTTGAGACAGGGGAAGAGGAGATTTCTCTGGAAGAGCCGGAAGAGGCAGAGGAAATATTCTATGATTTATTTTCGGAGACCTGTGGATATCTGGAACAAAAAGGTTTTTCTGTAGATTTTCGGGTGGAATGGGGAAAAGACAGGGTACAGATTTCCGGAGATTATCTTATCCGCATTATGGATAATATTACTTCCAATATCATAAAGTATGCGGACGCCGCCTTTCCGGTGCGGATATCGTCAGCGAAAACACCGATTGGTTTTATCGTTGAAAACCATGTTCGTTTTCTGGAAGAAAAAACAGAGAGCACGGAGATCGGTATACAGAATATCAAGAGCATGATGGAAAAAATGGGCGGGAAATGTATAGAAGAAACTACAGGGCAAGTGTTTCGGCTTACCCTGTGGTTTCCGGTTGTTTCAGATGACTGATCTTGGTTTCCGGGATTTCAGTTCCGGAAGCACCGCGAGGAGCATGGTGATAAAGCAGGCGCAGCCGCCCAGAAGATTGGAAATCGGCTCCGCCCAGAATACGCCGTCGGTTCCAAGTCCTGCCACGCCCGGAAGAAAGATGGTGAGGGGAACGACGATGATCGCTTTCCGAAGCAGGGAGAAAAAGGTGGCATATCCGGATTTGCCGAGGGCGACGAAAACGCTCTGTCCCGTAAACTGTAAGGCCATAAAGCAGAAGCCGAAAAAATAAATGTGCAGGGCGGGAATGCCTTCCGTCAGAAGTTCCGGGCTGTCATTAAAGATCCGGATAAAAAAGTCCGGGATCAACTTCAGGATTCCCCACATGAACAGCGTATACGCCACGCAGACGATGGTGGTGAACTTGATCGCCTTTCGCACTTTCTGATAAGCGCCTTCTCCGTAGTTAAAACTGATGACCGGGGAGGCGCCGTTGGTAAATCCCTGCACCGGCATGGTGCAGATATCCCGCACGGAATTTAACACGGTCATGACGCCCACATAGAGGTCGCCGCCGTAAACGTGCAGGGTGGCGTTGCAGACAACTTGTACCAGACTGTTGGTAAAAGCCATAAAAAAGCCGGAGACGCCGAGTCCCAGTATTTTTTTCATCCTCGTCCACTGAAGACGCAGGGTGCTTTTTTTCAGATGAAGCACCGCCCTGGAGCCGGTGAGAAAGCGAAGCACCCAGAGAGCGGAGCAAAACTGGGAGAAAACGGTGGCGATGGCGGCGCCGGAGACGCCCAGGTCGAACACAAAAATAAATAGCGGGTCCAGAATGATATTTAAGACCGCGCCGATCAGGATGGTGAGCATGCCCATGCTGCCAAAGCCCTGGCAGTTGATAAAAGGATTCATGCCCACAGAGATCATCACAAACACCGTCCCCAGGAGATAGATGCGTATGTATTCCTCCGCATAAGGAAAGGTGATGTCGCTGGCGCCGAACAGATAGAGGACCGGCTTATAGATCAGAAGGCCGAGAATGGTGAGGAACAGACCGGTGGTCACCAGCAGGGTAAAAGAATTCCCCATATAAGCTTCCGCCTCCCTGTCATCGCCCCGGCCCCGTTCCATGGCGCAAAGCGGCGAGCCGCCGTTCCCATACAGATAGGTAAAGGCGGATACCAGCGTGATAATGGGAAAGCAGAGCCCTACGCCGGTCAGAGCCGTGGCGCCGATCTCTGGAATCTTTCCGATATAAATACGGTCGACCACGTTGTATAAAAGATTTAAAAGCTGTGCGAAAATCATCGGCACAGCTACTTCACAGATATTTCTGTATACATTTCCTTTTGAAAAGTCCGTCTGATGAGACTTCATAACATTTCCTTCTTTCCCTCAGTCTGTCTCCAGACTCGCTTTATAATCGGTTCCCCATTTGCTCATGGCGTCGAGGATCGGTTTCATGGAGTGTCCCAGCTCAGAGAGACTGTACTCCACCCTCGGCGGTACTTCCGGGTACACGGTGCGGACGATGATGCCGTCCTCCTCCATGGAGCGCAGACTGTCCGTGAGCACCTTCTGGCTGATACCCTCCAGATCTTTTTTCAATTCATTAAAACGCCACGGGCGCATCTGAAGATTTCTTATGATCAAAAGCTTCCATTTACTTCCGATCAGCTGTACGGTCGTTGCCACCGGGCATTCCGGCAATTCTTCTTTTGTCAGCATGGTTGTCCCTTCTTTCTCTATGTTGTTCTTTTGAAATCTAATAGTTGTATTATAGTAATATTTTTCCGGATTTGCAAGACGAGGATGGTTACCAAAAGGTGACCAGGGCATAAAAAAGTGCGTACTTTTTTTCTGAAAATGTATCGGTATAATAAAAGTATAAAAAGAAACAGATAAAATCACAGCAAAGCATATAGGCGCCGGAAGCAGAAAAAATGTATGAAATGGATGTTCCGGCATAAAAAAGAAAAGGGGTAGAAGATTGAAAGTGAACTTTCAAATTTACCATTATTGACGCGGTAAATGCGTCAGGAGACCAGCTATGAAAAGTCAAGTATAAATTAGCAAAAAATTTCTTTTTATTATCGATGGTAAAAAAAGGTAACTTTAATAAAGCTCCCTCAGGGTGCTTTTCAAAATCTATCGATATTGGTATCCAAACCTCTTAATTGAGGTTAAATTCTACTTCGTCAGTCAGCATCTTCCAGATGACTCTGACAAGTTTGCCGGCACAATGTCCCAGAGCATTGTAATGAGTCCGGCCTTCCGCCATCTTTTTATCATAGTAAGCTTTAAAGGTGGCGTTATTCTTAACGACATTATGAGCTGCATTCATCAGGGCATATCTTAAAACCCTGGAGCCGCGTTTGGACATCCGCGTGCGTCTGGCATTGAAATTGCCAGATTGGTATACAGACGGATCCAGACCGGCAAATGCAAGCAGTTTTTTGGGAGTGGAGAACCGGTGGATGTCACCGATCTCGCCAAGGATCATCCCGCCATTGAGATAACCGATGCCGGGAATGGTCATGATGACAGAATCATTGAAACGCATGATATCTGTCATTCCAGCCTCCACTCGGGCAATCTGAGCATCCAGAAGCTCGATCTGAGCAATCACAGAAGTGATCTGGATGGACAGCGCCTGGTCGGATTGACCGACCGACTTCCGTGCCAGAACTCTTAATTCTGCCGCCTGTTCCTTTTTGAAATGACCGTGGGAAGTCTTCGCAAGGAGAGAGGCAAGATGGGTCAGGTGCATGGAAGCAATGGATTTTGCTGTCGGCGCTTCTTTCAGGAGAGCGTAGACAGATTTCTGATGCAGGCCGGACTTGAAAAAATATTGAAGTTCCGGAAAGGTTTGATCCACATAAGAAGTTAATTGGATCTTCAGCCGGGTCCGTTGCTTGACCGTTTTCTGACGAAAACGCCCCAGTTCTTTGAGGTTCATCAGATCCAGGTCTTCAAAGGTAACGAACCGGTAGGATTTCTGCATCATAAGAGTCTGGGCGATGATGTAAGTGTCAATCCTATCTGTCTTCGTTTTGCGGATGTTATTCTTCCGCATGGAAGAAGTAGAGATGGGATTAAGGACACAAACGTTGTAGCCCTCCGCAACAAGGTAGCGGATCAGGTTGTCGGCATAATGAGCCGTTGATTCAAGACCGATGATGATCTCTTCGTCGTCGAATGGTTCGAAGGCGGAAACGAGATACTGGAAGCCATCACCGTCATTTGAGAATTGGAACGGCCCAACAAGGATTTCGCCATCAGAAGAGATGAGAGATGCGAAATGGTTGAGTTTAGCTACATCAATGCCAACATAAATCATGAGGAAATACCTCCCTTTCAAAAATAGTCTGATACCGTGATATCCACCAACGATTATCATCGTAGACTTGATTGAAATAAGTACTCAATGGGAGGAGGTCCTCCCGGCAACATCCAGCTAATAAACAATTCAGATAAAGGTAGTGGCAATACACTCCTATTAAGTAGTCAAGGCTACAGGAAAAAATCAAAAGTCCACAGTATCTGAGTTGTATTAAACCACGATATCAAAAGAAAGGAAATATGGTGTTTTTGCTTCTGTAAACATCATACAAGAAAGAATGAACGCACAAAATTGTCTTAATGTATTACGGGAGATCAAAGATGTGGCTTTTGCCACGGTATCAGAGGACGGGAAACCGCAGATCCGCATTATTGACGTAATGCTTGTGGAAAACGAAAAATTGTATTTTTGCACAGCGCGGGGAAAAGACTTTTGTGAGCAGCTCATGCGCTCCGGCGACGTGGCGGTCACCGTTCTCACAAAAGACTGGCAGATGATCCGGCTGAACGGAAAAGCGGAAAAATTAAGCGATCACAAATTCTGGATTGACCGGATTTTTGAGGAGAATCCTTCCATGAACGACGTCTATCCGGGAGAGAGCCGCTACATTCTGGAAGCTTTCTGCATCGCAGAGGGCGAGGTGGAATTCTTTGATCTGGGTAAAAGTCCGATTTACCGGGAGACATTTACACTGGGAAGCGACAGCCACGACGGAGAGCAGGATGTGAAACAAGAAGATGTCCGAAACCGGGAGGAACAGGAAGAGAAAGCCGGGAAAAAGACAGCGGTAAAAAAAGGGTTTGTGATCACGGACGCCTGCATCGGCTGTGGAAAATGCGCCGGTGTCTGTCCGCAGCAATGTATCGAGCCGGGAACTCCGTACAGCATCACGCAGGAGCATTGTCTGCACTGCGGGCTGTGCTTTGAAAACTGCCCTGTCTCAGCCATAGAGCGTCTGAGTGGGAAATGAAAATGTGCTGCGGTGCAAAATGCAGCTGCATGGAAACAACAGGTGAAGGAAAATGTGGCTGCAAAAAGAAGTTTAGATGGAAAAAGGAGTGCAGATTATGTTGACAGAGATTATTGATTTAGCCCAAAACCGTTGGGATTTCTTTCTGGAACTTCTCATAGAACATGTGCAGATCTCGCTGTTGTCCATCACCATCGCCATGGTCATCGGACTGGCGATCGGTATCCTCATCAGCGAGTATCAGAAAAGTTCCAAAGTAGTCATCGGAATCGTGAATTTCATTTACACGATCCCGTCCATCTCCCTGCTGGGATTCCTGATCCCGCTTTCCGGGGTGGGAGATACCACGGCGGTGATCGCCTTAAGTGTGTATGCGCTTTTGCCGATGGTGAGAAACACGCACACCGGACTTACCAATGTAAGTCCTCTGCTGGTGGAGGCGGCCACGGGGATGGGAAGTACGAGAGTACAGACCCTTGTAAAAGTGAAGTTGCCGCTGGCGATGCCGGTGATCATCTCCGGCATCCGGAATATGGCGGTCATGACCATCGCTCTTGCCGGTATCGCTTCCTTTATCGGGGCAGGCGGTCTCGGCGTGGCGATATACCGGGGCATCACGACAAATAATAAGGCGATGACACTGATGGGAAGCCTTCTGATCGCCGTTCTTGCCATTGTGGTAGATTTTCTGATCGGGCGGGCGGAGAAGCTGACCCGGAAGCACGGAGCGATATAAAGTCGGAGAATGATAGAACATGTTGAAGTCATAAAATATATGGAAGAAGTAAATTACAGGAGAGACAGACAGGTCTTCTCCTGAAAGGAAAAGAGGAGACAAAGTTTGAAAGTTAGCTTTCAAATTTACCATTATTGACGCAGTAAAGGTGTCAGGAAAGGGAAAAAATGAGAAATTTGGAAAATGGATGCAGAGAGGAAGCAAAGAAAAGCAGAGGAAAATGTAAGAAGGGAATGGCGGTGCTTTTGACGACGATCACTGCGGCAGGCATGCTGGCGGGCTGCGGGCAGAGCAGCGAGACAATCCACATGGCGACGAAGCCGATGACGGAGCAGTACATTATGGGAAGTATGATGAAAACGCTCATAGAGCAGGATACCGATCTTACTGTGGAGGTCACAGAGGGCGTCGGCGGAGGAACCGCCAATATCCAGCCGGCCATGGAAGAGGGAGAGTTTGATTTCTATCCGGAGTATACCGGCAGCGGCTGGAATGAAGTCTTAAAAGAAGAGAGCATTTACGATGAGAGTATGTTTGATCAACTGCAGGAAGGATATGATGCGCTTGATATGACCTGGACGGGAATGCTTGGATTTAATAATACGTACGGTCTGGTGGTGGCAAGTGACATCGCGCAGCAGTACGATCTGAAAACGTATTCCGATCTGGCGGCAGTATCCGATCAGCTGGTGTTTGGAGCAGAGTACGATTTCTTTGAGAGGGAAGACGGGTACGACGCCCTCTGCGACACCTACGGACTGACCTTTAAAGATACGATGGATCTGGATATCGGGCTGAAATATGACGCGCTGGCACAAAAGGAGATTGACGTCATGAATATCTTTACCACAGACGGACAGCTCTCTGCCGCGGACGCGGTAGTTCTTGAGGATGACAAGGGACTGTATCCATCCTATATGTGTGGTTTTGTGGTAAGAAATGAAGTGCTTGAAGAACATCCGGAGTTACAGCAGGTGTTTGACAAAGTGGAAAATCTCATCACAGACGCAGAGATGGCGAAGATGAATTATCAGGTAGAGACAGAAGGGCAGGAGCCGGAAGATGTGGCCACTGCATTTTTACAGGAAAAAGGATTGCTGGATCAGTGACAGACGGAAGGGCGGCGGTGTCCGCCGGAAAATGTGGAGAATGTTTCAGGAAAATGCGGGCAAAAATACTTTTTTGGCAGCAGGGAAGGAGAGACAGGATATGAGTGTGGTAGAATACAGACAGGTCCGTATGGCTTACGGAGAAAAAGTGATCATTGATAACTTTAACCTTTCCATCGAAAAAGGGGAGTTTGTCACGATCATCGGTTCTTCGGGCTGCGGAAAGACGACGATCTTAAAGATGGTGAACGGGCTGGTGCAGCCGGTGGGCGGAGAAGTGCTCGTGGAGGGAAGAAATACCCGGGAAGTGGATCTAGCCATGTTGCGGCGAAACATCGGCTACGCCATTCAGGGCAGCGTGCTTTTCCCCCACATGACGGTGGAGAAAAATATTGCCTATGTGCCGAATCTTCTCAACAGAAAAGATAAGAAGCGAACCGCGCAGGCCGTCGTCAAATGGATGGGTATCGTAGGGCTTGACGATTCTCTTCGCAGCCGGTATCCGTCAGAACTGTCCGGCGGACAGCAGCAGAGAGTCGGCATTGCCCGGGCGCTGGCAGCCTCCCCGGACATCCTTCTGATGGATGAGCCTTTCGGGGCAGTCGACGAGATCACGAGAGGGAGCCTGCAGGACGAGATTGCCCGGATTCACCGGGAGACAGGGATCACCATTCTCTTTGTGACCCATGATATCGGGGAGGCGTTGAAGCTTGGAACAAAGGTGCTGGTCATGGATCAGGGCAGTGTGCAGCAGTTTGCCCCTCCTCGCGAGATCTTACACGATCCGGCGACCGATTATGTAAAAAAATTAGTGGAGAAAGAGCGCCGGCGGTGCCATCTGCCGGAAGAAAAACTGGGCGACTGCGCCTACAGCGGAGCAATCTGATAAAAAACGGAAGGAAACCAGGAGAGACAGAGAAGAGGGATACCGATGTTATTGGAACGATTACAGAAAAAAGGTAAAAAAGAAATAAGCGGAAAACGCAGAACAGGATGGCCGGAAAGAGGACAGACAGAGCTGTGCAGAGAAGACAATATCGCTGTTTTGAAACATCTGCTGGAATCCGCCGACGCAGTGGTCATCGGCGCCGGAGCAGGACTTTCCACCTCGGCGGGATTTACTTACGGCGGGGAACGCTTTCAGAAATATTTTGGAGATTTCGCAGAAAAATACGGCTTTCAGGATATGTACTCCGGCGGATTCTACCCTTATGAGACGCTGGAGGAACACTGGGCCTACTGGAGCCGCTACATTTACATTAACCGGCATATGGACGCGCCGAAACCGGTGTATGATAACCTGTACGCTCTCGTAAAAGAGAAAGATTATTTTGTCCTTACCACCAACGTGGACCACTGTTTCCAGAAAGCGGGATTTGATAAAAAACGTCTGTTTTATACGCAGGGGGATTACGGTCTGTTCCAGTGCTCTGCGCCGTGCCATCAGGAAACCTATGACAATGAAGCGTTGATCCGCCAAATGGTTGAGGCGCAGGGCTATGCGATCGCAAAAAACGGTGCGTTACATTTGCCGGAAGGGATTGTGCCGGAAATGAAGATTCCCTCTGCGCTGGTTCCCCGTTGCCCGAAGTGCGGCAGACCGATGAGTATGAATCTCAGGGCTGACGATACATTTGTGGAGGACGCGGGCTGGCACCGGGCGTCAGAACGATATTCTGATTATCTTCGCAGATACCAAAACAGGAGAGTGCTGTTTTTGGAGTTGGCCGTCGGCTTCAATACGCCAGCGATCATAAAGTACAGTTTCTGGAGGATGACATACGACTGGCCGGACGCAACGTATGCCTGCCTGAACTTTGGAGAGGCGTTCGCTCCCGACGAGATCAAAGAGAAATCTATCTGTATCAATGGAGATATCGGGGCGATTCTCAACCAACTGAAAAGCCAACCCGCATAAAAGTCACCGGCATCAAGCCGGACGCCAAAGAGTTCCGGAAAAGTCCTGGTTAATTGAAATCCTAAATACAACATTGAAGTTGTCACTGTACTATGGCATAATAACCTAAAACGTGCGAGGGAGAACGGAATATGGAGATCCGAGTGCTACGGTATTTTTTGGCGATTGCCAGAGAAGGCAGCATTACAAATGCGGCTAATTTTCTGCATGTGACACAGCCAACGCTTTCCCGGCAGATTCGCGATCTGGAGGAAGAACTGGGGCAAAAACTTTTCATCCGCGGAAGCCACAGCATGACGTTGACCCCGGAGGGCATGATTTTGCGCAAACGCGCCGAAGAAATCATCTCTATGGTTGATAAAACAGAAGCAGAATTTAATTCTATGGAAAACATGGTGGGCGGTGATATTTATATCGGCAGCGGTGAAACGGATGTGATCAAGCTGGTGGCGCAGATTGCCTACGAGTTGCGGGTAAGTTATCCGGGAATTCATTATCATTTATACAGCGGAAATTCGGAGGATGTAACAGAACGACTGGATAAAGGATTGTTGGATTTTGGGATCCTGATTCAGCCCGCAGATATATCGAAATATGACTATATCAATCTTCCGGCCAGAGATACATGGGGTGTTATTATGCGGCGGGACAGTCCTCTGGCTGAGAAAGAAGTGATCCGAAAAGAAGATTTGCTGGGTGTTCCGCTGATCTGTTCCCGGCAGGCCATCTCCGGGGAACGGCGAGGGAATGAGTTTGCCGAGTGGTTTGGCGAGGATTTTGACAGGCTGGACATCGTAACAACATTCAATCTCATTTATAATGCCGCGATCATGGTGGAAGCCGGAATCGGTTATGCGTTGACCATTGACAGGATAGTCAATACCGCCGAAAGCAGCAATCTCTGTTTCCGCCCGCTGGAACCACGGCTGGATTCGGGCTTAAATGTCATATGGAAAAAATATCAGGTGTTTTCCTCTGCGGCGGAGTTGTTCTTAAATAAACTTCGTGAAAGGTTTGGAGACTGATCGTTTTTTACGTACAAGCTGGTTCGTACATATCGTGTTGTCCCTGATTGACTGCCATGATATACTTTATGAAAAAGCAAAAATGTAAGGAAAGGAGCAATGATTCCCTTGTATAATCCGCAGCTTGAAACTTTTTTATGCGTGGCCGAGTGCGGCAGCTTTAACAAGGCCGCAGAGAAACTGTACATTTCCCCACCGGCGGTCATTAAACAGATCAATCTTCTGGAAGAGAATCTGGATCTGCAGCTTTTTGTCCGCACACATCGTGGATTGCAGATCACAGAGGCGGGAAAATCGCTGGAACAGGACGCAAAATATATCATCCAGTATTGCAAGGATTCTGTGACGCGGGCGAGAAATGCCATGCAGAAGGATGAAGAGATCGTCCGTATCGGAACTTCTCCGATGACTCCGGCTCAGGTGCTGGTGGATTTGTGGCCAAAGCTGCAGGATGATTGTCCGGGCGTCAAATTTCAGTTGGTTCCTTTTGACAACACCCCGGAAAATGCCAGAGAGATCCTTGCAAATCTGGGACAGAACATCGATGTGGTGGCCGGTATTTTTGATGAGACCATGCTCAGTCTGCGGCAATGCGAGGGACTGGAAATCTCCAGAGAGCCAATCTGCTGTGCGGTGTCCGTTCATCACAGGCTGGCGAAAAAGGATAAACTGGCGATACAGGATCTGTATGGCGAAAAACTGATGTTGATAAAACGTGACTGGAGTCATTATGTGGATTTTTTGCGGGATGAACTGTGGAAGAACCATCCGCAGATACAGATCATAGATTTTGATTTCTATAATACGGAAGTATTTAACCAGTGTGAAAACAACAACTGCATCTTGATGGCTGTCCCGAAATGGCAGTACGTCCATCCCTTGCTTAAAATTTTGTCTGTGGAGTGGAATTACACGATTCCTTACGGTCTTCTCCATGCTCCGGAGCCTTCGCCGGTGGTGGAGAAATTTCTCCGGGCGGTAAAAAAAGCGGTTTATGCCGGTTAAAATCACTGTAAACTGGTAAAGGATGCGTGAAGGAATATCTGGCTTGTCTGACCAAAGACGCCAGAACCATCCTGCTCGCCTACGGCGGCGGCAGCATCAAACGCAACGGCGTGTATGATGAGATCACAGGGATTCTGAAAGAAGCCGGTAAGGTGATCGTGGAGTTTCCGGGCATTATGCCCAATCCTACTTACGCCAAAGTGCAGGAGGGCGCGAAGCTGGCCCGGGATTACCCTGCGCTAAACCCTCGCTTTGCCCTGATGGATCCTACCTACACCTTTTCAGTACCAGAAAAGCAGATGGTATCCGGCAGTTTTGATATTCTCAGTCACATCATGGAAACGTATTTCAGCGAGCCAAATGAAGACAATGTGTCCGACGACCATGAACATCTACGATATGGAAGTCAACAGCCGGATGGAAAATCTGGTGGATTTTAAGAAATCTTACGCGGAAGCTTTTGATACGCTGGATGTGTGTCTGCAAAAGTTTTTCCCGTCCATGACACAGGAGGACAGGAAGGGATTCCTTTACGCCTTTTTCCCCTTTTTGTTTGGGGTACATCCCTTCACATCCCATACGGAAAAACAGTTGGAAGCGATGAAACAGGCAGGGGTAAAGGATGGCGACTGCACGATTCATGAACTGACAAAGCCCTTCCTGCTCCGGCTGCTGAAATCTTTCTTATAAATCGCATTCTGAACAATGATGTCACCTGAACCTTTACAATGAGCTGGGAAGAAATTTTAATTTAAGAGGAGGAATGAATCATGGAACCAAGAATGATGAAGGCTGCCGTACTGGCAGGACCGAAACAGATAGAAGTAAGAGAGGAGCCTGTCCCGGAATTAAAATCGGGCGAGATTGAGATCAGGGTATCTGCCTGCGGCGTATAGGAGTTTACTATGAAATACAGAATTCATCCCAAAACGAAAGATCGGATCAGCGTGATAGGCATTGGCACGGGCCCTGTTTTTGAGGCGCCGGAGAAAGAAGCCGTTGATACGCTGACTTATGCCTGTGAACAAGGAGTTAATTTTGTGGATTTTGCCACTGCCGGAGCAAAAACCTTTCGTTACGCCGGACTGGCTTTTGCATCCGTGAGGAGCAAAATGTTCTACCAGATTCACTTTGGGACCAATTATGAAACCGGAGAGTATGGCTGGACGCCACACCAGAGGAACGGGATTATTCCGCCCTTGGCACTTTTACTCCAAAAGATGTGACGGGAACCTGCGTGTACTGTAATCACTGCGCACCATGCCCTGCCGGATTAAATATCGGCCTTATAAACAAGTATTATGATCTGGCTAAAATTGGCGATGCGATGGCTGCCGACCACTATGCCAAGTTGGAAAAGCACGCTTCTGACTGCGTTCACTGTGGTCATTGTGACGGGCGTTGTCCATTTCATGTGAAGCAAAGCGAACGTATGATGGAGATAAAGAAATATTTTGCAAAATAGAGTTTTGTTACCAAAGGGGTCAATCTGCTTTGTGCGGGTTGGCCTTTTTTATTTTACAGGATATAACCTTCAGGTTTTAACTGCATAACTAATGGAGACTTCTGCTTTGTCTTGTTCAGATTTACAATATAAAAAAAGAAAAAGAGGTGTACAAGATGGAGACTCGTATTTTAGGAAAAGATTTAACCGTTTCCGCAGTAGGTCTGGGATGTATGGGATTTTCTCATGCCTACGGCGCGCCGACCAGCGAAAAAGAGGCCATCCGGCTTTTGCGCCGGGCATTTGATCTGGGATATACATTTTTTGATACTGCTGAAATTTATGGAACGGCAGACGATCCCCATGTCAATGAGGAGCTGGTGGGCAAGGCTCTGGCCGATGTAAAACAGCATGTGGTGATTGCCACGAAATTTGGCCTGCGGTTTGACCGGGACAGCGGCAAAGTACCGCTGCCGTTAGTTCCCGATTCCCGTCCGGAAACTATACGCCGGTCGGTGGAGGGTTCGTTAAAGCGTCTGGGCGTCGATCACATTGACCTGTATTTTCAGCATCGCATGGACCCGACGGTGGAGCCGGAGGAAGTTGCCGGTGTGATGGCAGATTTAATAAAAGAAGGCAAGATCACTCACTGGGGTATTTCAGAGGCAACCGAAGATTACCTTCGCCGCGCCAACGGGGTATGTCCGGTGACGGCAGTGCAGAACCGGTATTCCATGATGGCCCGTCACTATGAGAGCCTGTTTCCGGTACTGGAAGAATTAGAGATCGGCTTTGTGGCCTTTTCCCCTATGGCCAACGGATTCCTTACCGGCAAGTACGGCAAAGGTCAACAGTTTGACCCTCAAACAGACTACCGCGCTTTTATGCCACAGTTTACCGATGAGGCAGTGAGCGAAAACGCTGCCCTTTTGAAACTGCTTTATGATATGGCTGCGGAGAAAAAGGCAACACCCGCGCAGATCTCTCTGGCGTGGATGCTGTGCAAAAAAAACTGGATCGTGCCGATCCCCGGAACACGCAAGGAGGAGCGGATGGCAGAAAATGCCGGCGCCGCCGGTATAGTTTTGTCAGGTGATGAAGTGAATGCGCTGAATGAGGCGCTGGATCACATGAAGATGTCCGCAGTGTTTGGAGGGACTGCTTTTTCAAAGTAATCTACAGCAAAAGGCCATAAGAGTCCTCCTGCTTCATGAGAAAGAACGGGATGCTATGAGAAGAGAAAATGCCTTGATGTTAGGATCATAAAAACAGTTTCCGGACTTTCGGAAATACCTCTTTCAGACAGACTCTGTAGTAAGTAACCCGAGCTTCCGGGTCCAGGATCGGCACCAGCACCCTGTTTCCTCATGGAATTTGTAACATTAAATAACGGAGTAAAAATGCCAAAGGAAGGATTCGGAGTGTTTCAGGTGCCGGATACGAGGAAGCAAAAAAAGCAATTGAGACCTCCCTTTCCAAGCTTGGGCTTGAATATTTGGACCTTTACCTGATCCATCAGCCAATGGGTGATTATGTCGGCGCATACCGTGCAATGGAAGAAGCATACAAGGAAGGAAAACTGAAAGCCATAGGCGTGTGCAACTTCTATCCGGCACGTCTTGCCGATCTGTGCGAGACGGTGGAAGTGATCCCGGCAGTTAATCAGGTGGAACTGCACCCGTTCTTCCAGCAGGACAATGCCCTTGCCCTGATGAAAGAGTATGGCGTCATTCCGGAAGCATGGGGACCTTTCGCAGAAGGTAACCATGGGATCTTTACACATCCGGTGCTGACAAAGATCGGTGAGAAATACGGGAAGAGCGCCGCACAGGTAGCCCTTCGCTGGAATATCCAGAGAGGCGTCGTGGTAATCCCGAAATCTGTACACAAAGACCGCATGGAGCAGAACATCGATGTCTGGGATTTCAGCCTCAGCGATGCAGATATGGAAGAGATCGCAAAACTGGATCTCGGACACAGTGAGATCGTCAACCATGATGATCCCGCATTTACAAAAATGCTGCACAGCCTGAAGATTCATGACTAAATCGCAGGAGGGTCCTGAAAAGAAAATTTTCTTGCAAAAGGAGCAATGGTTTATTTCGCTGTTGAACATGGAAAAGCAATTGCAACTTGTATGGTCATGCCAAGAGAAAATCAGGTTTGGGAAATATGCAAACTTGCCACTGATGAACATTATATGAGCCGTGGCGCCGGCTTAGCAGTATTAAAAGAATGTATAAATTATGCAAAAGAACATGGTGCAGTAAAACTTATGATAGTTACCAATACCATTTTATCCGCAGCCATGCATTTATATACTAAGGTTGGTTTTAAAGAAGTTCCTGTTGATAATATGGAGTATGAGCGTGTAAACATACAACTGGAAATGCCTGTTTAGACAATTGTTTTCGGGAAAAGAGTAGTTTTGAAATCGTAATATCAAAAATCGTCACGAATCTGTGGCGATTTTTTTGTGAGCAAATCTGGTGTATCGACCCACTATGCTGAAAATGAATAGGTTAGTACACTGGTGCGGTTTTTGTACTAAGAATGAAAATAATTTCACAAAAGATAAAAGCATGAAAAAATTTTCATAAAGTGATTGACTTTCCCATTTTACAGTGATAATATAACGTTATTAAGAAATTAATCTTATAACATGAAATTAATTGCAAAAAATGACGTGAGGAGGTTACATATGAAAGCAGTCAGAATGTATGCACCAAGAGATTTGAGAGTGGAGGAAGTGGATATTCCTTCTTATAAGGCGGATGAATGCCTGATTAAGGTGATGGCGGTCGGTGTCTGCGGATCCGATATACCCCGCATCAATCAGTATGGCGCCCATGTTTCTCCAATCATACCGGGACATGAGTTCTGCGGCAAGGTCGTGGAGGTTGGAGCGGATATCACAAAGTTCCAGGTGGGCGACAAGGTGACTTGTCCGCCGCTGATTCCTTGTTACAAATGTAAATATTGCCAGATGGGACAGTATTCCCTCTGCGAAGACTATGATTATTACGGTTCGAGAAGAGACGGCGCTTTCGCCCAGTATATTGCCGTGAAAGAAGGGAATCTTCTTAAGGTGGCGGACAATGTTTCTTATGAGGATGCCGCGACCACAGACCCTTGTGCCAACGCGCTTCACGGCATGGAGAGAGCGGAGTTCCATCCGGGCGATACCGTAGCGATTTACGGGGCGGGCCCGATTGGTCTTTTCGGTGTGCAGTACGCGAAGGTAAAAGGCGCCAAGAAGATCATCGCCGTGGATATTTTTGATGAGAAGCTGGAGATGGCAAAGAAGAACGGCGCCGATGTGGTAGTGAATTCCCGGAACGAAGACCCGGTGAAGGTGATCATGGATGCGACCGACGGTTTGGGCGCTGACTGTGTCATTGATTTTTCCGGCGCGCCATCCTGTCAGAAGGTAGCGATTTTGTCAGCAGCGAAGCTGGGAAGGGTCGTTTATCTTGGCATTTCTCATCAGGGACTGGATTTATCCGAAAAAGAAGTGGATATGCTCATGAGAAGACAGATCAGCCTGAAAGGTTCCTGGAACTCCTTTACGAAGCCGTTCCCGGGCAGCGACTGGACAGGTTCTCTGGAATTATTCGCTCAGGGCGCCACAGCAAAAGATATTATCAGCCACCGGCTGAGCCTGGATGAAGCCCCGGCGATATTTGAGAAGATCGCGACGGAGAAAGATTTCTTTTTCAGTAAGATCATGTTTTTCCCGAACGGACGGGAAGAAGAATAAGGAGGACGGTCATGAAAGCATTAATCATGGATGAAGAGCGGAAGATGATGGTAAAAGAGATGCCGGAACCGGAAGCTTCAGAAGATAATATCATCATTAAGGTACATTCCGCATCCATCTGCGGAACGGATATGCGGACATTTTTAAAAGGAAATGCAAAAATCACCCCTCCGAGGATCATGGGACATGAATGTGCCGGAGAGATTATCCATGCCGGAGCATTCGCGAAAGAAAAAGGATGGAAAGTGGGAGACCGGATCACGGTTGCGCCGGCTGTCGGCTGTGGAGAATGTGTTCCGTGTAAGAAGGGACACACCAATATGTGCGATCACTTAAAGACCATCGGTTTTCAGTATGAAGGCGTGTTTGCCCCGTATGCGGAGATTCCGAAACAGGCGATCCTCATGAATAACGTGATCCGGCTGGATGATTCCATCAGCTATGACGATGCCACTTTGATCGAGCCGGCTGCCTGCGCTTTAAACGGACAGAGCTATCTGCATATCGGAGAAGGCGATACGGTTGTGATCTACGGAAGCGGTATCATCGGCTGCATTCACGCAGAGCTGGCTTTTATCAAAGGAGCGTCCAAAGTCATCATCGTGGAACCGGTGGAGAAGCGGGGACACATTGCCATGGAAAAGGTGCCGGGTGTGATCTGGATCAATCCGAACACGCAGAATACGGCGGAAGAAGTGAAAAAGCTCACCGACGGCAATGGCGCGGATGTCGTCATTACTGCCACCTCCGCTCCGTCCGTACACACGGAAGCACAGGAGATCGCGGCAAAGATGGCAAGGATTTCACTGTTCGGCGGTCTTCCGGGAGAGAGCAAAGGATATCTGGATTCCAATCTCATTCATTACAAAGAGCTTCAGGTCTGCGGTGTCCATGCGACGACAGCAGGATTTATGAGAGAGATCATGAAGCTTATGGAAGAAGGAAAGCTGAACGCCAAAAAATATATTGAGAGATTTACGGATATGGACCACATTTTAGATGCCTTTGCCGCCATCCGCGATGAGAATGTGATGAAGGTAGTGATCCATCCACAGGGATGACAACAAAACGGAGGTACTATGAAAGATCCAAAAATTTATATCGCGCTTGATAACTGTTTTGCCATCAAGCGCTGGGTGGAGCCGGAAACCTGGCTCTCCCTGGCGGCGGAAATGGGATATACCAGCATGGAAGCAAGCTTCGATAACGAGATTGATCCTTTGTATAATACGAAAGAATACAGAGAGGAATGGCTGGCCGCTCTGGAAAAAGCAGAAAAGAAATATGGCGTAAAGGTAGAAAGTTTCTATACCGGATATCAGACCTACCGCACGGCGGGACTGGCGCATCCCAATGAAAAAATCGTAAATCAATTGATTGAAAACTGGATGAAACCGGCGATTACCATGATGGGAAAACGGGGAAATGATATGGGTGTGTCCCTGCATTGCATCCCGGAAAATGTCATGGAGGACCCGGAACAGTATAAGGCACTTCAGGAAAAACTTTACCGGATTTATTCGGATATCGGGGCGTTTGCCGAGGAGAATGGCAATGTGAAGGTTTGTGTTGAGGCGATGTACGCGCCGCAGCAGACGCCGTGGACCATTGAGGGAACCAAAGACTTTTTGAAAAACATCTATGCAGTTGCCGGACATCCGATTTACACTACAGTAGATGTAGGACACATGACCGGACAAAGAAAATTCAGGAAGCCGACAGATAAGCAGGTGCAGGAAGATTTTCAGAAAGCGATTGAGACGGGGACGGATTCTTCCAGTCTGTGGCTCGGCTCAGATCGGGCGTATGACATTTTTGCGGACTGTGTGAGAAAAAAGATGCCGAAAGAGGAGGCGGCAGCTTTGGTGATGAGGGAAGTGGAACGCTATCCTTATCAGTTTTCCACCGATGAGAGAGATTCTGACCTGTATGCCTGGATTGAAGAACTCGGATGCTATTCCCCGATCATGCACATTCAGCAGACAGACGGAATCACTGCTTCCCATGCGCCGTTTACCAGAGAGAATAATAAAAAAGGAATTGTGGACGGAAAGAAGATACTGGAAAACATTGCCGCTTCTTATGAAAAAGAGGAGCCGGGAATGCCGCCGAAGGTGGATAAGATTGTTCTCGCGCTGGAATTGTTTACGTCCAATGTGGATCATCCCCGTGATATAAAGGCAAGATTTACAGAGACATGCCGGTACTGGAAACAGTATATTCCGGAAGATGGCATGCGGCTTTCCGAACTGCTGGAGCGGTTATCGTAGCAGGAAAAGGAGGAGCGGTCAGGCAATCTGACCGGAAAAGGAAAAGTTGAGAAGGTGATAATGTTATGTATGATATCGTAATTATAGGCGCTGGAGTAAGCGGATGCTGTATCGCGCGGGAACTATCGCGATACAAAATAAACGCGCTGGTCATCGAAAGAGGCGATGACGTGGCGTCGGGAACTTCCAAAGCCAATACCGGAGTCATTCACACCGGTCTGGAGGCGGCTCCGGGAAGCCCCATGGCAAAGCTTTGCGTCAGAGGAAATGAATTGATGTATCAGTGGGCCAAGGAGCTGGAATTTCCGGCAGAGAAAAATGGAAAACTGATCGTCTGTACGAATGAGGAAGATATGCCCCTGCTTCAGGAACAGCTTGACCACGCCAATGCCAACGGAGTGCCGGGCTGTGAGATTATCGGCAGGGAAGAACTTTTAAAAAGAGAACCGAACCTCACCGACCGGGCGGTGGCCGCTCTGTGGGCGCCGACGGGAGGTATCGTCTGTCCTTTTAATCTTGCTATCGCGGCGGGAGAAAATGCCTGCGTAAACGGAGTGAAATTCCAGTTTGAGACAGAAGCAACGAACATTGAAAAAACGGATAACGGGTATCGGATTGATACCAGTAAGGGACCGATCGAGACCAAGGCAGTGGTCAACGCTGCCGGACTTTACGCAGATAAATTCCATAACATGGTCAGCGAAAACAAGATTCATATTACTCCAAGAAAGGAAGAATACATTTTCTTTGATAAGTCTATCGGAACGATTTTTAATACGACCGTGGTGCCGCTGCCTGGAAAAATGGGAAAGGGCATCGCGGCGTCCTACACTATTAACGGCAACTTCTTTATCGGTCCGACGGCCACCGATGTGGAAGACAAAGAGGAACTCAATACGACAAAGGAGATTCTTGACCAGTTGACCGACATGGCGCAGTCCAACAACCATCTGACGAAGAATCCGCTTCCGCTCAATAAGATCATCACCTCTTTTGCCGGGGCCAGAGCCCACGAAGATAACCATGAATTTATCGTAAAAGAGCTGGAGGACGCGGAATATTTCTTCGATGCGGCGGGTATTGAATCGCCGGGACTGACCAGCTCGCCGGCCATCGGCGAGATGCTCGCCGGAATCATCGCGGACAGAATGCATTTGGAGAAAAAGGAGAACTTTATCAGCCGGAGAAAAGGATTCGTGAAGTTTTCCGATCTGCCGGATGAGGAGAAAGAGAAGCTGATCAAAGAAAATCCGATGTACGGAAATATCGTCTGTCGCTGTGAGCTGGTGACGGAAGGACAGATTGTGGATGCCATCCACCGTCCGATTCCGGCCACCTCTCTCGACGCCGTGAAGCGCCGGGTGCGCGCGGGCATGGGACGCTGTCAGGGTGGTTTCTGTACCCCGAAGACCATGCACATTCTGGCAAGGGAGCTGGGCGTGGACATGGCGGAGATTACGAAAAAAGGCGGAAATTCATATATGCTGACCGGAAAAGTCAAAGTGTGAGGAAGGAAGGAAAACGATGGATTGTTATAAGATTGTAATTATCGGCGGCGGTCCTGCCGGCCTTGCCGCGGCGATTTCCGCAAAGCAGGCGGGTGTGGATGACATTTTGATTCTGGAGCGGGACGACAGGCTCGGTGGAATCTTAAACCAGTGTATCCACAACGGATTTGGACTGCATACGTTTAAAGAAGAACTGACAGGACCGGAATATGCGGCGAGATTTATTGAGCGGGTGAAGGAGCTGGGAATTACCTACTGTCTGCATACCATGGTCATTGATATTTCAGAAGATAAGGTCATCACTGCAGTCAGTGAGAAAGAGGGTCTCAGACATATCAAAGCGGAAGCCATCGTTCTGGCCATGGGATGCCGGGAGCGGCCGAGAGGCGCCCTGAATATTCCGGGATACCGTCCGGCGGGCATTTACAATGCGGGAACGGCTCAGAGACTGGTCAATATCGAAGGGTATATGCCGGGAAAAGAAGTGGTGATCCTAGGTTCCGGCGATATCGGGCTGATCATGGCGCGCCGTCTCACCCTGGAGGGAGCCAAAGTGAAGGTGGTGGCGGAAATCATGCCATATTCCGGCGGTCTTAAACGAAATATCGTCCAGTGCCTGGATGATTTCGGAATCCCGTTAAAACTCAGCCACACGGTGGTGGACATCAAGGGAAGAGAGCGGGTGGAAGCCGTGACGATCGCCCAGGTGGACGAAAATCGGCAGCCGGTGCCGGGAACCGAGGAGACCTACACCTGCGATACCCTGCTGCTGTCGGTGGGGCTCATTCCGGAAAATGAATTATCAGAGAAGATACATGTGAATCTGGACGCCAGGACAAACGGTCCTGTGGTCAACGAGAGTTTTGAGACATCGGTGCCGGGTGTGTTTGCCTGCGGAAATGTACTCCACGTCCACGATTTGGTGGATTTTGTCTCGGAAGAGGCAAAGGCCGCCGGAATACGGGCAGCGGAATATGTGCAGAGAGAAGCGTCGGGTGAAAAAACATCCCCGGCTCAGCCGGAGAAAGTACTGACCATCGTTCCGCAGGAAGGCATCAATTATACAGTTCCGAAATACATTCATCCGGATAAAGTAAAAGACGCCATGAAAATCCGTTTCCGCGTAAAACAGATTTATGAAAACGCGGCGATCCGGGTCTATGTGGACGGAGAACCGATGATGCGGAAGAAAAAACGAATCTTTGCTCCGGGCGAAATGGAGGAGATTACGCTTGGAAGAAAAGAACTGGAACAGATAAAAGGTAAAAAAGAATTGATGATGTTTACACACCGAACCCGAAAAATGTGGAAATATATGAAAATGCATTTAAGGTGTGGAGACAAGTTTATAAAGACCTGGCAAATAAAGCATTTGATATGATTGCCGAATTCCAGGAAACCTATCGTGATTAATTGGAGGAAAAAAATGACAAAACAGGAAATATTATCTCATATTGACCATACGCAGTTGAAAGCCTTTTGTACATGGGAAGATATTAAAAAATTATGTGACGAAGCCATAGAATATAAGACGGCGTCTGTCTGTATCCCGCCGTCTTATATCGAAAGAATCCATAAAACCTACGGGGACAAAATCAACATCTGCACCGTAATCGGATTCCCTCTCGGCTATAATACCACAGAGACAAAAGTTTTTGAAGTAAAAGATGCCATCGCGAAAGGCTGCAGCGAAGTGGATATGGTCATCAACATCGGCGATGTGAAAAACGGCGACTTTGACAAAGTCGAGGAAGAAATCAAGGCGCTGAAAGAGGCAGCGGGCGATAAGATTCTCAAAGTAATCGTGGAAACCTGCTATCTCACCGAAGAAGAGAAGATCAGACTGTGTCAGTGCGTGACCAACGCCGGAGCCGATTACATCAAGACATCCACGGGATTCGGCACAGGAGGAGCGACCATCGAAGATATTCGTCTGTTCGCCGCCAATATCGGGCCAAACGTAAAAATGAAAGCAGCCGGCGGAGTGAAAACCAGAGAAGATCTGGAAATGTTTTTGGAAGCCGGATGTGAGAGAATTGGCACCAGCTCTGCGGTCAGTATGCTGAAAGAAGAATAAGTTTGGAAGTGAACTTCCAAATCTACCATTCTTGACACAGCTAGTGCGGCAGGAAAGAGGAAAAATGACATAAAGACACTTTGTTTCCACGGTATAATGACTGCCCGTTTCCGGAAGAAACAGAAGAAAATTTTGCGGCGGCTCTTTGATAAAAGTGGGCCAGGAGAAAAATAACAAAAAAGCACTGCTTCAAAAAGGAATCCTGAGGGGGCTGTTTTTCCTTGAGGCAGTGCCTTTTTTGACGAAAAAATTGTCACCGTTTTCCCGTGATATCTCGAAAAAATTGAAGGAAACCCTTTTCTTTCATTGCAATTTGTTTCATTTTCATGTAAAATGAAACCGGTTTATCTGATAATATAATAACAAACTGCATAATAAATTCATTGGTTTATTTTGGAAATAAAGGGAGGAAATATGGAAGTAAACAAACAATATCAGATTATGCGGGTGGCCAGGAAATATTATGAGCTCCATGAGGGGCAGCTTGAGATTTCCAGAGAAGAGGGTGTATCAAAGTCCACGATCAGCCGGATGCTCCAAAAAGCAATGGATCTTGGATATGTAAAAATAAAAGTGGAATATCCGCTGGAATCCGTCAATGAAATCGCGAGACAGATGAAAGAATTATTTCATCTGAAGGATGTATTTATCACTCCCAATGTCATAGATGACGAAGACATTTCTTTGCAGGATACCTGCCGGGCGTTATCAGATCGCCTGGACAGATACATCCATGATGACTGTATTGTGGGAGTTTCCTGGGGAAAAACGTTGAATTGCCTGTCCGAGTACATTGACAAAATGCAGGCAAAGAACATCAAAGTAGTACAGTTAAACGGCGGTGTGTCCAAACATACCGTGCCGACCGGCGCCGGGAAGATCGTGGATGCTGTGACGAAGGCAGGAAAGGGAACGGGATACATGTTTCCCGTACCGGCTCTGGTGGATTCCAAAGAAATCTTTGACGTCTTAAAAAAAGATTCCACTATCAACAGTGTCCTTCATATGGCAAAAGAGGCGGAAGTGACGATCTTCAGTGTAGGTGTCGTGGAAAAAACGTCTATTTTATATGAAACAGGCTATCTGGGCGACGATGACCTGGAACAGTTGAAAATAGCGGATGCGGCAGGCGATATCGCTCTTCGTTTTTTTGACGTGCAGGGAAGAATCGTCAATGAGAATTTAAATGAAAGAGTGGTGGGACTTGCTTTGGAAGATTTTAGAGATAAGAAGTATAACATTGCCATTGCCGTAGGCGAGAGAAAGGCAGCCGGAATACTGGGCGCGCTGCGAGGCGACTATGTCAATGTACTTTATACGGACGAAAAGACAGCAAGAAAGGTGATGTCTCTTGTAAGAGAAGGACAGTAAGTTTTCTGTAAAAACAGTGCGGCTTTATAAAAGAAATGCTCTCCCTGTCGGAAGTACTGTAGTGTACGCCGACGCTGGAGAGCATTTCTTATGAAAAGTGATGCAAGCCTGTGTTGATTCAGTGTAAATTAAAAAAGATTGTATCAGAACGGCCCGTATCCGATGCCGTGGGCGATCATCACGAGAATGAAAGCGCTCACGATAAATCCCAGATAGATCTTCCAGCAGAACTTGATCCAGGAACCGTAGTCTACGCCGCACATGGAAAGCTGCACGAGGGAACTTCCCGGCCAGAAGCTGTTGGTGATGCCGTCGCCGTACTGATATGTGAGCACTAACACCTGCTGGTTGATGTGAAGGATCTCGCCCAGCGGCTGCAAGATCGGCATGACGATGACGGCCTTGCCGCTTCCGGATACGACCAGGAAGTTAAACAGCGTCACAAAGACAAAGATGATCAGCAGGGCAAGAATGGCACTCTTATGTTCCAGAAGGACGGACATGGCATGCACAATGGTGTCCATGATGCACGCCTGGTTCATGAGAACGACCACGGACTGCGCCAGACCGACCGCAAAGGCGGCGGCGAATACCCGCACAGCGCCTTGACAGAAAAGCTGGCAGGCTTTGCTCGGCTCAAAGCGGAAGATGATGGTCAGCAAAATCCCCATGATCACATAAATGGCGGCAATCTGCGGAAAGCTCCAGCCAAGGCGGATACAGCCGAATCCCTGGATAACGATGATACAGAGGAAGACGAGAAGGCCGAGAATCCGCGGCAGCGTCATCTCTTCCATACCGGACACATGGTCCTCTTTATTCTGGTTTAAGTACTCCTCGCTCATAAGGCTTGCTTCCGGGTTCTTTTTGATCTTGCGGCAGTAAGCGTAAAGACCGGCAAGACCGATTATATAAAAGACCACAAGACCGACGCAGCGGAAACCGATGCCGGAGAACATCGGCAGACCGACAATCTGCTGTGCCACACCGGTGGTAAAGGTATTCATAAGACCGGAGGTAAAACCGACGGTACTTCCGATGATGGCAAGACCTGTGCCGACCATCCGGTCATAGCCCAGGGCAAAGCCGATAGTCACTGCCAGCGGGTAAAATGGGTAGGCGGCTTCTCCGTAGCCGAGCACGCCGAAAATGACGAAAATCGTATAAAAAATGCATACCACGGAAAATTCTTTTCCTTTGGTCTTCTGTAAGATCAGGTTGATGCCGGCCCCGAATGCGCCGCTCACTTCCAGAAGATAAATGACGCCGGAGCTGATAAAGAGCGTGCCCATGATGGTGGCTCCGTTGACAAAGCCGTTGTAGACCGCCTCAAAATAGTCCATAAAAGTGATCGGTGTTTCATTTTCCACATATTGGAAGGTATCCGGATCAACGACGGTGATGCCGGCGCTGTCTGTCACCCTCTCATAGCTTCCGCTTGGGATGATGTAAGAGAGAACGACCACAAAGAGCATGATCAGCAGCAGAATGATGAAGACATGCGGCATGTGGAAGCCTTTCTTTGCTTTTGCTTGTGTGTTCATGTTTGTTCCTTTCTAGTTGTGGTTGCGGAGTCTGACTTTTGTGAGGCTCTGCAAAGTTTTTATTTCAGTAGAATCCTTTTTGCCTGTGTCATCCTTTCCGATGATTCACAGGCGGCAGGATTTACCGGGAATCGCTGTGTGTGTTGAGCCAGGAGATGGCCACATTGGCATGAAGGGCGGCCCCCAGCGGCAGCACGTCTTCATCGAGTACCATCTGCGGGCTGTGCAGCGGCGCGTTTTCCGGAGCGCCGGCGCCGAGGAAGATAAACATCCCCGGGATTTTTTCCGTGACGTAGCCAAAATCTTCCGTGGCGGACAGCGCCGGGATTTGATGGACGTTGCTGCTGCCAAGAACCTCGCCAAGATAAGGGACCAGTTCCTGACACAGACCTTCGTCGGTCCATGTACATGGCGTGTGGAAAGTGGTCAGCTCATAGTCGGCGTTCCACGCCTTCACGTAGTGGTCGATGAGCTCGGGAATCCGTCTGGTGAGATGATTGGCGGCCTCGACGTCCAGCGTGCGCACGCCGATATGAAGCTCCGCCTCATCGGGGATGATATTGACGGCGGTGCCGCCCTTTGCCACGCCGCAGGTTAAAGCGACCATGGCGGACGGGTCTGTCTCCCGGCTTACCAGCAGATTCACGGCCTGATATACCTGGTTCATGACCATCAGCGGGTCTGTGCAAAGCTGCGGCATGGAGCTGTGTCCGCCTTTGCCCTTGATCTTCAGAATAAATGTATCAAGAGAAGAGGAATTGACCCCCACGGCATAGCCGGCTCTGCCCGTGTGATCGGAAGGTTCCACATGGATGCCGAAGGCGGCGTCCGGCTTCGGATCTTCGAGAAGGCCGTTTTCCACCATGATCCTTGCGCCTGCGCCGGTCTCCTCGCCGGGCTGGAACATCAGTTTGACCGTGCCCGGCAGCTGTTCCTCCCTGTCTTTTAAAATCTGCGCCGCTCCAAGGAGCATGGCGGTGTGCGCGTCGTGACCGCACATGTGTCCAAGGCCATTTTCTGACTTGAAATCAAGGCCATTATCTTCCCGGATGGGAAGGGCGTCCATGTCCGCCCGCAGAAGAATACAGGGGCTTCCGCTGCCGATGGTGGCGACGACGCCGGTTTCTTTCTCCATCCGCGGGAAACCCGCGGTCATGTAATCTCTGGTCATTTTTTCCGGAAGGGGACCGCCGCAGTCCTGCCAGGAAATCCCCATGGCGTCCAGACGTTCTTTCACGTAAGCGCTGGTCTGCGGCAGATCAGTGCCGATCTCCGGTATCTGATGCAGGCGGCGTCTGTCCATGATCATCTGTTCCCGGATGTCCTGCGCAGCCTGACGGATCTCCTCGGTGGATATCTTCATAATTATGTACTCCTCCTTTTCTTTGTCTGATAAAAAGAAAAGACTCCGAATGATTGATTTTTCCAGCTTCGGAGTCGTATCATGTCATAAATATTAAAAACACGTTAATATTTATGTTATCATTTTTTTGTGATATTTGCAAGAATTTTTATTTAAAAATACATTTTTTTCTACGTATTTCTCCAAAAATTCCTGACAAACCGGACAGGTTCTGTTATTATAGTATGGAAAGGCCGGATACGGAGCTTTTGTCGCCGCCGTCTGGCGGATGACAGAGATAATCATCATCCGGCTAAAAGGGAGTGTTAGTAGAATGAAACAGACAGAAAAAACATTTTTTGTAAATGGAAAGATATTTACAGCGGATGAGAAGACGCCGGAAGCCAGCGCCATGGCGGTGGAGAACGGACGCATCTGCTGGATCGGCGAGACGGAAGAGGTACATGGGGGCGATGCGCCCGTTGTGGATCTGCAGGGAAGAAGAGTGATCCCCGGATTCGTGGATGCCCACATGCATCCGGTGATCCTGGCTGATTTTCAGAAGCAGATCACCATCATGCCGCCAAAGATCACATCCATTGAGGAACTGAAAGAAGCCATAAAGGAGAAAAGAGAGGAACAGGGTCCTGAAAAATGGATCGAGGGCTGGGGGTATGACGAGGAAGGCCTTTTAGAAAAGCGTTCGCCGAACCGGTACGATCTGGATGCGGTGTGCAGCGACGCTCCGGTATCCCTCATGCGTACCTGCGCTCACATCCGCTGTGTCAACAGCATAGCGCTGTCTTTGGCGGGCATCGACCGGAACACGCCGGACCCTCCGGGCGGAGAGATCGAGCGGGATGAAAACGGCGAGCCGACCGGCGTTCTGAAGGAAAATGCGAGAAATCTTCTCGCTCCCCTGCTGCCGGTGGCCTCGAAGGAGCAGAAGGTGGAGAATTTGTTGGAACTGGGCGCGTTGCTTAATTCCCAGGGAGTGACGTCCGTCTGCGACATGGGTAATCTGGACGCCACGGATAATATACCGATCTATGAGGCGGCAGCGAAAAAAGGCTTCGCGCAGAAGGTGGGCGTTTACTATATGTGGGATTTCTTTGCGAAAGATGGAAGCTTTACCCTGTCGCCGGAAAAACTGAACCGGAATCAGCAGATCTTTGCCGCCGGCTTAAAGCTCATCGGCGACGGCAGCATCTCGGGAAGGACTGCCTGGATGAACCGTCCGTTCAAGGGTTCCACCGACGAATACGGTATCTCCGTGTGCAGCGACGATCTGGTGGAATCTGCCGTGGCATTTTGTAAAAAGAATCACTGCCAGCTTTCCATGCATGCCATGGGCGGGCGCGCCATCGAGCGGATGGTGAACCGGGCGGCGGCAGAAACGCCGTGGACGACCGACGGCATCCCGTATGTGCGGGTGGAGCATGTGACGGACCCGACCATGGACAGCATCAGGAAGGCGGCAGCCTGCGGCATCTCCTTCGTGACACAACCAATCTTCATGTATGCGGAGACCGCCAGCTACCGGAAGAACTTAGGCTTAGACTGGATGCGGCAGTGTTATCCGGTACGCACCATGTTAAAAGAAGGCGTGGTGACCGGATTTTCCACCGACGCGCCGGCAACATTCTGGGCAGTGCCATCGGACCCGTTCCCGGGATTAAAACAGGCAGTGACGCGCATTGCCGCCGACGGAACAGACTGCGGCAGCGAACAGGCGGTGGATATAAAGACAGCAATCACGCTCTACACAAAAGGCGCGGCACAGGCAGCCGGATTCCAGAATGTCGGCGTGTTGACACCGGGATACCATGCGGACTTTGCCGTCCTCGACCGGGATATCTTAACGATACCATCTGAGGAGATTGACAAAGTGCAGGTGGCAGAGACATATGCCGATGGAGTCTGCGTATACCGCCGATGAAGCCATAACTGCGATAGTCCCATAGTAAAAGAAATGACAGTGATTATAATATAGAAGAGAGGTAGAAAGTATGTTTCATATGCCAGAATACAGAGAACCGGATTTTACGAAAGAGCGATTTGCCAATGCGCCGGACGCGGCGTGGGAAAAAGTGACCATCAAAGGCGTGGCGCCGGAGAACTATCACAGCACCTCCATGTATCCGGAGTATTTTAAGATTGACGGCCAGTGGAAGCTGGCAAAAGAAAGCCGCATGGATTCCAGCGTGGTACTGGGAGAAGACGGCGAGCTGCGGGTGGTGGAAAACCGGAACCTGCAGGTCGGCGACAAGGTCATCCTTGGAAGAACAGAAAATGCGGAAGAAGGAATCTATCTTCACAGCACCGGTTTTGAAGACCCGGAAGAGGGAGAAGGCGACCAGTTTGTCTTCCGTCAGGGCAGAAGCCGTGAGACTTCCTACGCCAGAGACTATGACCGCCTGTTTGAACTGTTAAAATACGAGAGAGAACATGGAAATATCCTCTGGGTCATGGGTCCGGCCTTCTCCTTTGACGCCGACGCCAGAAGAGCCATGCAGGCCATGGTGGAAAACGGCTATGTGGACGGTCTGATGGCAGGAAACGCACTGGCAACCCACGATCTGGAAGGGGCGATGTTCCACACCGCTCTCGGTCAGGACATTTACACCCAGAAATCCCAGCCGAACGGCCATTACAATCACCTGGACGTCATCAACCGTGTGAGAAAGAGCGGCTCGATCCCGCAGTTTATCGACGACTACAAGATCGACAACGGCATCATGTACAGCTGCGTGAAAGAAAAGGTACCGTTTGTGCTGACCGGCTCCATCCGTGACGACGGCCCTCTGCCGGAAGTGATCGGCGACGCCTACGAAGGACAGACCGCCATGCGGAATATGGTAAAAAAAGCGACCACCGTTGTCTGCCTGGCAACCATGCTCCACACCATCGCCACCGGCAATATGACGCCGTCCTACCGCGTTTTAGAGGACGGAACGGTTCGTCCGGTCTTCCTCTACACCGTGGACGCCGACGAGTTCGTGGTCAACAAGCTCTTAGACCGTGGCAGCCTGGCGGCGACCACCATCGTCACCAACGTGCAGGACTTTATCATGATCGTGGCAAAAGGACTGGGCGTGGTGTAAAGAGATTGTAAGAAATCTACTATATTAAATACAGGGAACAAACGAAACCGGGGGTATCGTGCCAATGATGGAAGAACAAAACATCATTGTGCGATACCCCTGGTTTTCTCGTCTGCTATGATGGGCTTTATCATTTATGAGCTGATTAACAGGATATGGGGGGTTACTCATTGTAAAAAAACAGAGGCGCATTCAATACGTATGACGTGTTTATCGGGAGAGAACGGATATGTGGAAAGTCAGGAAAAAGATTGACAAAATAATCTTACAAATGTAAGATTAAAAAGAAGGAAATAAAATGAAAAGGTAACAGGAGGTGTGTCATGAACAGAAAATTATACTGGACGATTTTGTTAAATCCACTGGCGCTGATCCTCTACGCCGCGGGTCTTCGGGTCCTCACCCGGCTTTTTCAGTGGGGCGGCGTCGCAAGAAGGCTGCCGGTGCTGATCGCGCTTGGTTTTGCGGGGGTTTTGTGGTTTATTATCTGGACGATTGTATATTTTCGGCAAAAGAGAAGAAAAAAGCGGGAGGTACAAAGAGGCGCCACCGTTCTGCTGACGGCGGAACTTCTGATTTTCGTGCTTCTGACCGGCTATGCCGGCCGGCAGATTTACGAAAGCGCCCAGCCCTATTACGGAAAGCTGTCCTGGATTCTCGAAGAGATGAGAAATACAAAAAAGATTGCGTTTGAAGAAAGGGATTTTTCCCGGTACGGACTTTCTGGCATCGTGACAGCGCTGGAAGAAGGAGCGGGTCTGCCGGAAGACAGTGAGCTGTACACTGCCAACACATTTTCGGTGACCATCGCCGACGGACAGATTGAAGCTGTCGACGGCTATCTTTACACCCTTTCCGGGGAAGCGCCACAAAGCTATCTGATTACCTACGACGCCGCCGAAAGCCCGGACATGACCGTCCGTCTAAACGGCGCGGTCCATACGGAATACAGCAGGCAGGAGAGAATGCAACCAATGTTTGATATGATTGGCGCGCTGCGGGAACAGGGCTTTTCGGGAAGGGTGAATGACCGAAAAGGCGGAGAGTCCGGCACAGACGGCAGCGAGGCTGTGACAGATACTGCGCCGGTGAACGAAGACGAGAATGACTTGTCCATCGTCCTGCGGTATGGCGGCTATACTACAAAGGTCTGTGAAAATCCATGGTACCGTCTTGACGAAGAAGGAAGACTGTCGCTTTATTACCGGGACAGTTATGGGGAGAGTAAAGATGCCTACGTTCTGACTGTTTCTCTGCATGACGGGCAGACAGGGGAAGAAAAAGAAGTGTCAGTCGTTTTCTGCGGTGAAGATTCTATGAAGACGAAGGAAGAGATGGAGGAACGGAGCAGCGAAGAACAGGAGATCAGCGAAGCCAGAGAAGAAGGGCAGACGCTTCTCACCGATCAGGACGGCAGTATGACCTTCTATCTGGATGCGGAACATTCCATGAGACTGGAAGTGACGGACGCCGCCGCCGGAAGCCGGTTCTATGAATTTTATAATGGAGAGATTCATAATGCGGACCCGTTTGCCGGAAATATCGGCGTGGCAGAGGGCATGTACTTTATGGATGCAGATATCGGATTCATCCTGCTTGGTGGCGCCTCCGGGGACGCTTCTTCCATGTACCGCACAACGGATGGCGGGCAACAATTTCAATCGGTCACACTTCCGACAGGAGAGGCGGCGGAAGCCATAACCGGCAATGCCTATGGATTCACAACCGAAGATCTGGACTATATCGGAACGCCTTATGAGGAGGACGGTCTGCTCAAGGTACAGGTGTCCACAAGCTCTGCGGATATGGGAACCTTTGCCGTTGTTTTCGTGTCGGAGGATGCGGGACAGAGTTGGGAATGGGAATCATACACCCCAGGCATGACCACAAATAAAAAACAGGCATTAGACAGAAAAAGCGTCGCAGGACTATAATATATCCAGATACAGGAAAAACAAAAAATGGAGGATATAGTATCATGAAGATCATGGATAAAGCAGAATTTGACAAACAGAATGTGTTTGGGCTGGGTCAGTCCAACGACGCGTACGCGCAGTTTTTTATCGGACAGTCTTTCTTAAATCCGCTGACAAATCCGAAGGAGACGAACGTTTTCCTGGCAAATGTGACTTTTGAGCCGGGATGCCGCAATAACTGGCATATCCATCATGCAAAGAGCGGTGGCGGCCAGCTTCTGATCTGCACGGCAGGCGAGGGCTGGTATCAGGAAGAAGGCAAAGAGGCAGTGAGCCTTGTACCGGGAACGGTCATCACGATCCCGGCGGAAGTAAAGCACTGGCACGGCGCGAAGAAGGATTCCTGGTTCTCCCACATCGCTGTGGAGGTTCCGGGCGAGGAGACATCCAACGAGTGGTGCGAGCCGGTATCCGACGAAGAGTACGCAAAACTGCCGGAGTGATCAAAGACGGAGCAGAAAAGAGACGGTAAGATTTCTTCGACGAAGTGCCGGTCAGAATGTGGCAGAGGAGATTGAGGCAAGCAAAAAACGGGAAGAACCCTGTAAAAACAGAAGAGGTGTATGAGAATGAATTTGCGCGAAACAGATCCGGAATTTATGGAACGATATGAACATTTTGCTCTGGACGAGGTGGTGAACGAGCCGGGGCAGGAACTCGATGATCCTACCAGATATCTGGCAATCCTGGCGACGCTTGCCGGATGCCAGGGCGTGGACATGTTTAAGGAGACGCTGCCGAAGGCGCTTGACGCCGGTCTGACGCCGGTGATGGTCAAGGAAATGGTCTATCAGGCGGTGGATTATCTCGGCATGGGACGGGTTCGTCCGTTTCTGGATGTTGTCAATGCCGTTCTCACGGAGAGGGGCGTGGAGCTGCCGCTTGCCGGACAGGCCACCACGACCATGGAAAACCGTCTTGAGAAGGGCGCGCAGGCGCAGGCGGATATTTTCGGAGAGCATATGCTGGAGGCGTGGAGGAGCGGACATGTGAACCGCTGGCTGGCGGCCAACTGTTTTGGTGATTATTATACGAGAACCGGTCTTGACTTAAAACAGAGAGAGATGATTACCTTCTGTTTCCTCGCTGCGCAGGGAGGATGCGAGCCGCAGCTTACCGCGCACGCCAAAGGAAATATGAACCTCGGAAATGACGCGGCTTTTCTCACAAAGGTGGTATCGCAGTGTCTTCCGTATATCGGGTATCCGAGGAGCCTGAACGCGATTTCCTGCATTACTAAGGCGGCAGAAATGTAAAATACTTCTGATATTTTACACAGAAAATAAAAAAACTTTACATTTCATCGATTAATTTTACAATAGGCACAACAAAATAAACAAAAAAGGTATATAATAGGGACAGCCAGTTTTTAAAAGAAACAGGCTGTCCCTTAATCTTTACTACATCTTAGCCAGAAAAATGATATAGTCGTTAGCGGAGGTTACAAAAAGATATGAGCAGATATAGAAAATGTATACGAGATTTTATCGTTACCATCGTCATTCTGGGCGTAACCTTTCTGATTAATCTGGTCCTGCAGAGAATATTTAAGGCGCAGTCATTTTCTTCGGATGTGTTTATTCTGGGAGTATTTCTGATATCACTGAAAACAGAAGGGTACCTGTGGGGGATCGCGGCGTCGCTTGTAAGTGTCCTTGCGGAGAATTTTGCCTTCACATTTCCGTACTTTGCGCTGGATTTTGTGGCGGTGGAGAGCCTTTCCTCGGCGATCGTCATGCTGGTTGTCGCCACGGCGACCAGCGCGCTCACGACCAAGATCAAGGAGCAGGAGAGGACAAAGGCGGAGACAGAAAAGGAGAGAGTGCGGGCAAATCTGCTCCGGGCCATCTCCCACGATCTGCGAACACCTCTCACGACCATTTATGGTTCCTGTTCCGCGATCATTGAGAATTATGACTCTCTGAAAAAGGAGCAGCAGATCAAGCTGCTGGGAGAGATCAGAGAGGATGCGGAGTGGCTGATCCGGATGATGGAGAATCTTCTTTCCATCACGAAGATCGGCAGCAAACAGGTGCAGGTCATCAAGACGCCGACGGTGCTTGAGGAACTCATAGATGATACGCTCATCAAGTTTCACAAGAGATACCCGGACCAGAAAGTGGAAGTGGAGATCCCTGAGGAGTTCATCAGCATACCGATGGACCCGCTTCTGATCGTGCAGGTTCTCATGAACCTTCTGGAAAATGCGGTGCTCCATGCGAAAGGGATGACCAGGCTTATCTTCCGGGTGCGCACGGTGGGCAGTCATGCTGTCTTTGAGATTGAAGACGACGGCTGCGGCATTGCACCGGAACTGCTTGACAGACTGTTTGAGGGATATCAGGAAAGAACAGAAGAACCTGCAGATGGGAAGAGAAACAATATGAGTATCGGCCTTTCTGTCTGTGCGACCATAATCCGGGCACACGGAGGAAGCATAAAGGCTGAAAATCGCAGAGAAGGAGGGGCGCGTTTCAGTTTCTCATTGGAAATGGAGGAAATGGATGAACAACAAATATAAACTGCTGGTAATTGAAGATGAGACGAATATCCGCAGCTTTGTAAAGACGATCCTGGATACGAACGGATATCAGGTTCTGACGGCGGGAAGTGTGAAGCAGGGGCTTCTTGTGTACTCTTCCCACAATCCGGATCTGGTGCTCCTTGATCTGGGACTTCCGGATGAGGACGGGATGCATTTTATTAAAAAGATACGGCAGACAGATTCCACTCCGGTCATCGTCCTGTCAGCAAGAACCCAGGAAAAAGATAAGGTGACCGCACTGGATTGCGGCGCCAACGACTATATCACGAAGCCTTTTGGGACGGCGGAGCTTCTGGCAAGGGTGCGGGCGGCTTTGCGTAACCGGCGCTATGAAGGTCTCCAGGGCGACGAGGGTGTCAGCGGCAGATACAGACTCCATGATCTGGAGATTGATTATGCCAGACGTCTCGTCCGTGTACAGGAAAAGGAGATCAAGCTGACGCAGACGGAGTACAATATCGTGGCGCTGCTCTCGCAGCACGCGGGACGGGTGCTCACCTACGCTTCCATCATTCAGGCAGTGTGGGGCAGCTCCGATGCGGGCAGTATCAAAAAGCTGCAGGTAAATATGGCAAATATCCGAAAAAAATTAGGCTCAAGACCAGGAGAAAAGAATTATATCGTCAATGAGCTGGGCGTTGGATATCGGATGCAGGACGAAGCATAATGAGACTTGAAAGAAGAAAGAGGATATTACAATGTTTAGGTTGCTAAAAAGACAATCTCCGGGACGGCTCATTGCCCTGGGATTTCTTTCTGTAATTCTGATCGGTTCCGTACTTCTCATGCTGCCGTGCAGCGTAAAAGACGGTGTGACTCTGCGGTATATTGACGCATTGTACACATCGACCAGCGCGGTGTGCGTGACGGGACTGATCGCGGTGGATGCTGGGGACACATTTACTCCCCTCGGACAGACCTTCCTTGCCATGCTGATCCAGATCGGCGGTCTGGGCGTGACGGCAGTGGGCGCCGGCGTGATCATCGCCATCGGCAAAAAGGTCAATATGAAGGGAAGGAATCTGATCCGGGAGGCGATGAATCTGGACTCCGGAAAAGGGCTGGTCGTTTTTGTGCGGGATATTTTTATCACGACGGTGATCATCGAGCTTTCCGGCGCTGTGTTGAGTTTTCTTGTGTTTGTACAGGATTATCCGCCGATTCGGGCGATCGGGATCAGTTTATTCCATTCCGTTGCCGCATTTAATAACTCCGGATTTGATATTTTGGGTAATTTTCAGAATCTGATCCCTTACCGCCATAACGTGCTGTTAAATGTTGTGACATGCGCGCTCATCATCCTGGGCGGTATCGGTTTCCTTGTCATCCGTGAGGTCTGTTCCAAACGGTTCCGCTGGAAGAAGTTTTCCATGCACGCGAAGGTGGTCATCACCATGAGTATCGTCCTCATTATCGTGGGCGCGGTCATGTTAAAGTTCACGGAAGATATCACCTGGATGGCGGCTGTTTTCCACAGTGTATCTGCGAGAACGGCGGGCTTTTCGACCTATCCGTTGGGAACATTTTCCCAGTCCGGTCTGCTGGTGCTTACCGTGCTGATGTTCATCGGTGCCTCCCCGGGTTCCACCGGCGGCGGTATCAAGACCAGTACTTTTTTTGTGTTGCTGCAGGGCATCAAGTCGGCGGCGACCAACAAGGATGAGAAGGCGTTTCATTACGCGATTCCGAAAAACGCGTTCCGAAAGGCGGCAGTCATCGCCTCACTGGCGTTGTTTGTTGTTATTATAGGCACATATATCATGACGATTCTGGAGCCGGAGATCCCTCTGGTCGATCTCTTATTTGAGATTACCAGCGCCTTTGGCACCGTGGGTCTTTCGACAGGAATTACCCCGGATTTATGTGATGGAGCAAAGTTTTTATCCATCGTCATCATGTATATTGGCAGACTCGGACCTCTGACAATCGCTTCCCTCTGGTACTTTACAAGGGGAGACAGAGTCAGCTATCCGGAAGGAAATATTGCAATCGGTTAAGGAGATTATTATGTTTGGAAAACAGAAAAAAGAAAGCACAACATACGGTATTGTAGGTCTTGGAAGATTTGGATATGCGCTGGCGACAGAACTGGCAGAGTCCGGCGCGGAGCTTTTGGTCATTGACAGAGATGAGGAGAAAGTGCGTGAGCTGCGCGATCTCACAGAAAATGCCTATGTGGTCAGAAATCTTGACAAAAAGTCTCTGGAGGAGACGGGCATCAAAAACTGTGAAGTGGCAGTCGTCTGCATCGGTGAACAGATGGGTACCTCCATCCTGACCACTCTTCACCTTGTGAGCCTCGGCATCCCGACGGTCATCGCCAAGGCAAACAGCGCGGAGCACGGGGAGATCTTGAGAACTCTTGGCGCCGAGGTTGTCTATCCGGAAAGAGATATGGCGATCCGTCTGGCGCACCGCCTGGAATCCTCTCAGATTCTTGACTATGTGCAGCTCAGCAAGAAGATTAATATCACCAAGGTGGTAGTTCCTGCCAAAATGGTGGGCAAGTCCATCATGGAACTGGATATCCGTTCCAAACTGGGCTTAAACATCATCGCCATCGAGAATAATGACAATGTCATGGAGGATGTGCGTCCGGAATACGTGATGCAGCAGGATGACATTTTATATCTGTCGGGAAGCACGGAGAATCTGCATCGTCTCACAGAATGGATCGAGAAAGAAAAAGCATTATAAAGCCGGAATGACAAAACGGCCCCTGTATAAGATGAAGAAGAGAGAAGGGTCATCCGCCTTAGAATGGATGAAGAAAAGAAAGAAAAGAGTTATCCAGCCTGTAATGGATAAGAAGAGAGAAGATCTGTCCCTGTCACGCTGACAGGGGTTAAAAGTACGAAAAGGAGAAAAAATTATGACAGGTATCGTATTAGGATTGATGGGCGGTCTTGCCCTGTTCCTTTACGGTATGCAGATGATGAGTTCCGGACTGGAAGCAGCGGCCGGAAACCGGATGAAAGGAATTCTGGAGAAGCTGACTTCGAACCGCTTCCTTGGCGTTGCGGTGGGAGCCGGTATCACGGCAGTCATCCAGTCATCGTCTGCTACGACCGTAATGGTGGTCGGATTTGTAAACTCAGGTATGCTGACACTGCAGCAGGCAGTGTGGATCATCATGGGCGCCAACATTGGAACCACCATTACCGGGCAGCTTATCGCGCTGGATGTGGGCGCCATCGCGCCGCTCCTCGCCTTTGCGGGTGTGGCGGTCATCATGTTCAGCAAAAAAGCGCAGGTGCAGTATTATGGTCAGATTGTGGCAGGACTCGGTATCCTCTTCCTCGGAATGGAAATGATGAGCAGCGCCATGTCGCCGCTTCGGGATTCGGAAGCCTTCATCAATCTGATGACCCAGTTTGGCAATCCGCTCATCGGTATTCTGGTGGGTGCGGTGTTCACCGCCGTTATCCAGTCCTCCTCCGCCTCTGTCGGTATTTTGCAGACATTGGCGATCGGTGGACTCATTGACCTGCCAAATGCTGTGTTCGTTCTCTTTGGTCAGAACATCGGTACATGTATCACGGCAGTACTGGCGGCCATCGGAACAAGCAGAAACGCCAAGCGGACGACGATCATTCATCTGACCTTTAATATCATCGGTACGATCATCTTTACCATCGTATGTATCGTGACGCCGCTCACTACCATCGTGCAGGGCTTCACGCCGGACAACCCGGCAGCGCAGATCGCCAACATGCACACCCTCTTTAACGTGGTGACGACATTGTTGCTGCTGCCATTTGGCACAACGCTGGCAAAGTTTGCGACGAAGGTTCTGCCGGAGCAAGTCGGCGAGGAACCGGATACGATGGGGCTTATGTACATTAAGCCGCTGGAAGCCGGAGCCGAGTATCAGATGGGTAACGCAGCCATCGCCTTAAACGGCATCTGGAATGAGCTGCGCCGGATGGAGAAGCTGACGAGAGAAAATATCGAGCAAAGCTTTGCGGCAGTCCTGGAGGGCAGTGCACAGCGTCTCGCAAAAGTGGAGGAGAACGAGGATTATATTGATTATCTCAATAAAGAGATATCAAAATATATTTCCCGTGCGATCGTCCATGAGACAAACCGAAAAGATGCGGTGAATTTTAACGGATTTTTCCGGGTATGCAGTAATCTTGAGCGGATTGGCGACCATGCCATGAATATCTGCGAGTATACGAAGATGCTGGAAGAAAAGCAAATCGCCTTTTCAAAAGACGCCAGAAAAGAGATAGAAAAGATGCGGGATACGAGTCTGGCCGCTCTGGACTGTCTGCATGATCTGAACAGTCTGACGAAGAGCGAACTGCAGGAAGTTTCTGATCTGGAACAGAAGATCGATCAGATGACGGAAGAATACCGTCAGAACCAGATGGACAGAATGCGCCGGGAAGCCTGCGAGGGAGAGGCCAGCATCCTGTATTCGGAGATGCTGACGGACTTTGAACGCATCGGCGATCATGTCTTAAACATCGGTCAGGAACTGGCAACCATTCAGCCGTAGGAGCTGGCAGAGAGTAAAAAGAAAAAAGATATAGGAAAGCTGTCGTCAGACGGATTTCTCATACAAAGAGTAAATGATTTCAATCAGTGAAATGATAATGTTTCGTATGAGAATGTCTGGCGGCAGCTTTTTTTGCTCCAGAAGAACGTCATCAAAAAAATGATTCCAATCAGCCTGCAATCTCTGTGAAAGAGATTCTTTTTGAAAAACAGGTTGACATCTTAATCCTACATATGTAAGATATAAATATTACAAACGTAGGAGATGAAAACATGTCGAAGATTCTGGAAAAGATAAAGCAGATTAAGATCACGAGGACCATGATTCTTGGCGCGGGGCTGTGCTTTTTATTTGCCTTGCTCATAGGGCGGCTGTATCGTCTGCAGATTGTGGACGGGGAGAAGTACGCCGAGAACTTTGTCTTAAAGACAAAAAGAGAGATCCGGCAAAAGGGCGTCCGGGGAAATATTTATGACCGCAATGGAAAGCCTCTGGCGCGAAATGAGCTGGTCTATGATCTGACCATGGAAGACAGTCAGACATATCCCGGCAGCCGTGAGCGGCAGTTGTCGCTCAACGGAACCATCTACCGGCTTCTGAAAGTTTTGAAACAAAACGGAGATACGCCTTCGCAGTATCTGGAACTGACATGGGACAGGCAGGGCGGATATACATTTACTGTGGAGGGGACAGCGCTGGCCAGATTCCGGGCGGATGTTTTCGGGAAGGCGTCCATCGATGAGATGAGCGAGGAAGAGAGCCGGGCGGACGAGGAGGATATCATTGCCTATCTGAGCGGAGAGGATCGCTTCTGTCTCTTCTCGCAGGGCGGAAAAGAATATACGTCCGGGGAAAAGCAGCAATATGGTCTGCCGGAGAAGCTTTCCGAAGAAGAAGTGTTGGGGATTCTTCATATCCGCTATGCGCTTTCCCTGCAGGCGTACCAGAAATATCTTGCGGTCACGGTGGCAGAAAATGTATCGGACACTTCGGTTGCCGCCATCTCGGAGAATCAGACGGAATTTACGGGGGTGTCCATCGAGGAAGATACCATGCGGGTCTATGACGGCGGGGAAGCCTGCGCTTCCATCATCGGCTACACCGGACAGATCTCCCCGGAAGAACTGGAAGAAAAGGAGGAGAAAGGATATGCGTCGGACGCGGTTGTCGGAAAAGCCGGTATGGAACAGTATCTGGAAGAAGAACTCCACGGCGAAGACGGGAGTAAGGAGGTGCTGGTGGATAACATGGGCCGCATCATCGGAAGTACCGGAAAAAGCGAAGAGCCGCAGACCGGGCAGGACGTGTATCTGACCATCGATTCCGATCTGCAGCGGAAAGTTTACGATATCCTGGAGAAAAAGATCGCAGAAGTGTTGCTGGAAAATATCACAGATGCGAAAACATTTGATAAGGAACATATTTCAGATACCACGGAAATCCGGATTCCCATCTACGAGGTTTACTGCGCTTTGTTTCACAATCACCTCATCGACACGGCGCATTTTGTGGAAAGGGATGCCACGAAGCTGGAAAAAGAGATTCAGGAGCGATACGAAAAGCAAAAGGAAGCGATTTGTCAGGAAATCGCGGAGGCGCTTTCCGCGAAAGCCGGGCAGACTGGGAAGGGGGATGCCGGAGAGGACACAGACAGCGGACAGTCTTCAGAGACGGAGACTGGTACAGACGGTGGGCAGTCTTCCGGAGAAGAAGAGGTTCTTCAGGAATACGGGACATTTATTATGGAGCAGGTCGACCTTCTCTATGAGGAGTATGAGGAGGACGCCGCGGAGTATGAAAAACAGTGGGAGAACGGTACTCTCTCCCTGCGCGGTTATCTGAATGCGGTCATCGCAGAAGGATGGGTGCGGGATAAGATTTTTACGGGAGAAGATGCCTATCTCACCCAGGAAGAAATGTATGAAAGTGTTGTGGACTATATCGTGGATGCTCTGCGGGAAGATAGTGATTTTGATGAACTTGTGTATGAGCGCATGGTGATGCAGGATGTGATTTCGCCGGGAGAGATCTGTCAGTTACTCTATGACCAGAAGATCCTGACGAAGAAAGACGATACTTATCAGGCATGGAAAGCGGGAGAAATGTCCGCTTACACATTTATCCGGGAAAAGATCGAAAGTCTGGAGATCACCCCGGCAGATCTGGCGCTGGACCCGTGTTCCGGTTCCGCCGTGGTGACGGACACGGATACCGGGGAAGTGCTGGCGTGCGTCAGCTATCCGGGCTATGACAACAACCGTCTCGCCAACAACATGGATAACGACTATTACTACAGCCTTTCGCAGAATAAATCTCTGCCCCTTTACAACCGGGCGACCCAGCAGCTTTCCGCGCCGGGTTCCACATTTAAGCCGGTGACGGTGATCGCCGGTCTGGAAGAGGGCGTCATTGACCCGGACACGACCGTGGTGTGCGACGGTATCTTTGACAAGGTATCCCCGGCGCTGCGATGCTGGAATCACGCGGGACACGGGCCGGTCACTTCGGTATCCGCGGCGTTGCGCCATTCCTGCAACGACTATCTATGTGAAGTCTCATACCGGCTTGGCATGAAAGGAAACCGGGAATTTTCCGACGCCCAGGCACTGGGATACCTGCAAAAATATGCAAAACTGTTTCACTTAAACGAAAAAAGCGGCATCGAGCTTACGGAGAGCAGTCCGCAGGTGACGGATTCCTACGCGATTCCTTCCGCCATCGGACAGGGAACGAACAACTACGCCACGGTGCAGCTGGGACGATATGTGAACACCGTCGCCAATGAGGGCGACTGTTATAAACTGACGCTCGTGAAAGATGTCGGACCGGAGGGAATCGCCGATACCGGCGCTTCCGGGGCAGATGGTGGTGAAGATGGGGACGGTGTTTCCGGCAATGTGGACGCTGAGGCTGCGACTGACATTTCCGGTGAGACCGCCGCCCGGCCGGAAAATCATATTGAACTGTCGGAGAACACCTGGAACAGCGTGCACCGGGGAATGGAGATGTATGTGGCGAACACCGGGATATTTGAGGGATTCCGCATCCCGGTGGCAGGGAAATCCGGAACCGCTCAGGAAAGCCGGCTCCGCCCGGACCATGCTCTGTTTATCGGTTATGCGCCGGCGGACAAGCCGGAGATCTCTTTGGCTGTCCGGATCGTCAATGGGTATGCTTCTGAAAATGCCGTGGCCTGCGGAAGAGAGATTCTTGCCGCATATTTCCATGATGGAAAGGAAAAGGATAAAAAATAGAAGAGCTTTTCATACTTCCACAGCGAAAATGAAGAGTGAAAAATAAATAAGAAAAAATCCTGTTCCTGCGAAACAAAAAAGTCCCGGACGAATCACTTTGTCCGGGATGAAATTATGTTTACAGGTATGCAATACTGAGCGTGAGGATCTTTCGTCCTCTCTACTCTGTCTGGGACAACATCGTTGTCAGAGATTGCAGCGCCACATCGGCGGCGGTGCTGCCGTCACATCCCTCGCCCTGCAGATTGACGGCGAAACAGTAGGTAGTCTCGCTGGTTTCCAGGAAGCCCACAAGCCAGCCCATCTGCTGGCCGCTGCCATCGGCGGAAATGCCATTGGCGGTTTTATCACTGCCCGCAGAAGTGCCGTTGCCTGTGGTTTTGCTGCTTCCTGAGGAAGTTTCACCGCTGCTTCCGATCGTTCCGGTCTTTCCGTACAGTCTGCCGCCGGATACGGAATCTTCGGATAAAAGCAATGCATTTTTGATGGCCTGTACATTTTCCGGGGCGAAATCCCACTGGTTGCGAAGCAGGCCGGACAAAAGCCGTACCTGTTCCAGAGGCGATATGGCAAGAGAATCTGACCAATAGCTCTCGACGCCGCTGCTCAGATCGCAGTTGCCGTAGCCGATCCGACTGTAATCGGAAGCGAGGGAGGCAAGCCCCATCTGTCTGTCAAGATTCTGGAAATACCAGTTGACGGAATCCTGCATGGCGGATGTGAGAGTCTGGTCCTGCATCCACGCAGAGAAAGGCTGCGCGGAGCCGTCCCACTGCTGTGTGGAGGATTCCGGGGTGATGAGTCCTTTCTCCAGAGCGAAAAGGCCGCTGTATATTTTAAAGGTGGAAGCGGGAGAGATTCTCTTCTCGCTTTTTTCTTTGTTGTAAATGTAATACTCGTCGGTTTCCATGTCGTACAGCACAAAGGAGCCGTCCCGGCCGTCGAAACTCTCAGCCACATCGGCTTCCTTCCATGCTCCCTCTGCCAGATGAAAGACCGGGGAACCGGAAGCGTAGGCGGACAAAAGAGGGCTTGTGCCAAGAAGAAGCAGGAAGATTAAAAGAAAGATGCCTGCGCTTTTGAGCCGCTGCAGGGCAGTGACCGGCCGGTATTCCGCGATCTCCGTGATACGCTGTTTGGTGGTGGCGGCGCTGCTGCTGATACCGGAAAGCGGGGAGGCAAAGACACCGCTTTTGGCGTGCTGCGCGAACTGCAGGATAGTGAGGCCGTAGCGCATCCGCTCCCCGCCGCCTATCAGACGGAGGACAGCGTGGTCACAGGCAATCTCCCGGTCCTTTCGGAACTGGTAAAACCCATACCAGATGAGCGGATTGAACCAGTACAGAGTTTCCAGTACGCAGACCAGCAGATTAAGGAGGGCGTCCTTATGTTTGCAGTGCTGCAGTTCGTGAAGAAAAATGAAACGGAGTTCTTCTGCCGAGGACACGATATCCAGATCCTGAGGGATGATAATCGTCGGTCTCAGCCATCCGCAGGACACAGGATTCTGAATGTCGCAGGAAGCATAAAGCTTCACGTCCTGCCGGAGAGACAGTTCGCGGACGCAGGAGGAAAACTGCCGGTACAGGTCCGGCTCCGATTCCGCGGTGACAAGAAATGCGTTCCGTTTTATTTTATGGATGCTCAGCAAAGTGACGGCAAAATAGAGCGTCACGGCTGTCATACCGACGATCCAGATAATGCCGAGTATCCGGGAGAGCGATATGCCGGAAGCAGTCACCGCCGTGGAAAAATCCCGGATCACGGTGCCGGAAGAGCTGCTCTGCACAGCATTCTCCGCTGTGTGAGTGACCGCCGAAGCTGTGGTGTCCTGGGTCAGCAGATCCTGTATCCAAAAGAGAAACTCCTGAGGAGAGAGCTGCCGCCATGGCAGAAACGGCAGAAATAAAGCCGCGGTAAACAGATGCCACAGACGGTAGCGTACAGGGATCGTCAGATGCCGGCTGCTGATTTTGCGGACGAGCAGTACGATTCCCAGAAACATGCTGAGAAGCACATTGCACATCAGAAAATGAACCGGTGAGATCATTCGCCATCATCCCCCTTTATTTTTGACTGAATCATGTCGTACATTTCCTGCAGATCAGAATCAGTAAGCGTCTCGTTGGACAAAAGGGCGGAGAGCATCGGCGCCGCCTTTCCGTCATAGAACCGGTCAAGAAAATGGTGATTCTCCTGTTCCAGATACTTATTCTGGGAGATGATCGGAAAATAATAGTACATACGTCCCCGCTTCTCATAGGAGATCACCCGCTTGTTGTTGAGCCTGGACAGCAGTGTGTGAATGGTCTTCTGATTCCAGCTGTGCGTTTGCTGCGCCCGCTCACAGATCTCGTTGGTGCTGAGGGGATATTCTTCCCAGAGAATTTTCATGATTTCGTATTCCGCCTCAGATATCTGCGGTAATTGCCCCATAGTCGAATCCTCCTGTTTTTTCACTTATTCTTACTTATGTAGGAAAAACTAAGGTTATTATACGACAGGGAGAGGAAAAGGTCAATCAAGAGAAAATAATTGAAACAATTGACAAATAGAAACCTGTGGCGCATAATATTAAATATTACATATGTAAGATTTAACAAAGACAATTCTGCAAAGAAAAAGGAGGGCGAAAAATGAAAAGGCAGAAAAGAGGTATGCGCAAGGGAAAAAGGCGGGCAGGACTCGTCATACTGCTTCTTCTCCTGCTGGCGGCGGCCGGCGCCGCTGCCTGGACGCTTCAGGGCAGCCGGATTCGTTTCCGGGTGCAGGCGGAGGAGTGCTTGCGGGAGTATATGGCGCATATTGAGAAACAGGAATACAAAGAAATGTACGACATGACGGAGGCGGCTGACTCAGGCAGCATCAGCCGTGGAGACTTCATCGAGAGAAATTCCCGCATTTATGAGGGGATGGAAACTGATAAAATAAAAATCAGTAATGTGAAGGTGGGAAAGGTAAAACACGGGGAGGTTTCCGTATCCTATGATATGTCATTTGACACCGTGGCAGGAGCCGTCACATTTGCCAACACGGCAGTGTTCGTAAAAGACGGAGACGCCTGCCGGCTTCGCTGGAATCACGACCTGATCTACCCTTCGCTCCGTTCCACCGACAAGGTACAGGTGTCTGTCGATGATGCGGACAGGGGAAAGATTCTCGACCGGAACGGCCGAATGCTGGCTGGAGAGGGAACGGCAGTCTCTGTGGGAATCGTTCCGGGCAAGCTGGAGGACAGAGAAAAGTCGCTCGAACAGATTGCGGAGCTTCTGGGCACAGACGCGGAGACCATTGAAAATAAGCTGTCGGCTGCCTGGGTACAGGATGATTCCTTTGTTCCCGTGTCCACGATCCCCAAAGTACAGCAGCGGGCGCTGATGGAAGGAGAGACTGCCGGGGAGGCGTTTAAAGAACAGGAGCGCCAGAAAGAATTATTAAATATCCCCGGCGTCATGCTCTCGGATATCACGGTCCGGACCTATCCGCTGGCGGAGGCGGCCGCGCATCTGGTCGGCTATGTGCAGGAGGTGACGGCGGAAGATCTGGAAGAACATGCAGGTGAAGGTTACAGCGCCGGCAGCGTCATCGGGCGCAGCGGCATGGAAAGCCTGTACGAAAAAGAACTGAAAGGGCAGGACGGCTGTGAGATCACGATAGTGGATGAGAACGGCGAGATTGCGGAGACGATAGCCTCCGTGGAAAAAGAAGACGGACAAGATATAACTCTCACCATCGACGCCTCCCTGCAGGAGCAGTTATACGAACAGTTCCGGGAAGACCCGGGCTGCTCTGTGGCGATGAACCCTTATACCGGCGAGGTGCTCGCCCTTGTCAGCACGCCCTCCTATGATAACAATGACTTTATTTCTGGAATGTCGGAGGAGCAGTGGACCGGACTCAATGAGGACGAGAGCCGCCCGCTTTATAACCGGTTCCGGCAGGTCTGGTGTCCGGGTTCCTCCTTTAAGCCGGTGACGGCGGCCATCGGGCTTGATACCGGCGTACTTGACGCCGGAGAGGACTTTGGCAATGAGGGACTTTCCTGGCAGAAGGACGAATCCTGGGGAGCGTACGAGGTGACGACCCTTCATTCAGGCTACCCGGCGAATCTCAAAAACGCCCTCATCTATTCCGACAACATTTACTTTGCGAAGCTGGCTCTGCGTATCGGCGCGGACCGCCTGACCGAGAATCTGGACCGTCTGGGATTTGGTAAACAGCTCCCTTTTGAGATTCTCATGGCGAAGTCCCAATATTCCAACACAGATGCCATCGAAAACGAGATTCAGCTGGCCGACAGCGGCTACGGACAGGGACAGATTCTCATGAATCCCCTGCACCTGGCGGCACTCTACACCGCCTTTCTGAACGATGGAAATGTGCTGGCACCCCGCCTGAGCCTGGGAGAGAAATCGCAGGCAGACATCTGGCTGCCGCAGGCGTTCTCCGAAGAGGCGGTGGATCAGATTATGGAAGGTCTTTCCGGTGTGGTCAACCATCCGGACGGGACCGGGTACGCCGCCCACAGTGTTTCGGCCGCCCTGGCGGGAAAGACAGGTACTGCCGAGCTGAAAGATTCCAAAGACGATACCGACGGCACGGAGATCGGCTGGTTCTCCGTCTTTACCACAGAAAAAAATCTGGAAAAACCGATTCTTCTGGTCAGCATGGTGGAAAATGTAAAAGGACTGGGCGGCAGCGGCTATGTGGTACAGAAAGATAAAGAAGTACTTGACGTATATCTCGGCCGATAAAAGGAAAGTCGGCGGCGGACTTTGTCATGTAAAGAGAAATGTCTGTCAACTATTTTAATAAATAGAAAAGAAGCATTTGACGGTCCGGTCCCGGTCGGTGTAGTATGATAAAAGAAATAATTATAGAAAGAAGGGATCAGGGTGCAGTATCGTAATCTTGGCAGAACAGGATTAAAAGTAAGCGAAATCGCCATGGGCTGTGAGGGTTTTGCAGAAAATGACTGTAAAAATACGCAGCTGTTTTTTGATATAGCTGAGAAGAACGGCATCAACTACTTTGACTTGTATACATCGAATCCGGAAGTACGCGCCAGCGTAGGACAGGCGTTAAAGGGAAGACGGGAGAAGTTCATCATCCAGTCGCATCTTTGTTCCATCTGGAAGGACGGGCAGTATAAAAGAAGCCGGAACATGGAGGAAGTGAAAAATGGTTTTGAGGAAATGCTTTCTCTTCTGCAGACAGACTATATTGATGTGGGAATGATTCATTATGTGGATTCCATGAAAGACTGGGAAGAGATTGTAAATGGTCCTGTGATGGAGTATGCGCGGGAATTAAAAGCGAAAGGAGTCATTCATCATATCGGTCTGAGCAGTCATAACGCGCAGGTGGCTCTGGCCGCCGTTTGCAGCGGGGAGATAGAGGTTCTTATGTTCAGCGTCAATCCGTGCTATGATCTGCAGCCGTCCACAGAAGACGTGGAAGATTTGTGGCGGGAGGAAAACTATGCCCGTCATCTGATTAATATGGATCCGGAGAGACAAAGACTGTACGAAATCTGTCAGGAGATGGGTGTGGGAATCACCGTCATGAAGGCTTTCGGCGGAGGAGATCTGCTGGATGAGACGCTCTCACCGGCGGCAAAAGCTCTGACCGTACCGCAGTGCCTGCATTACGCGCTGACACGGCCGGCGGTGGCGACGGTGCTTGCCGGCGCGCGTACCGTGGAGCAGCTTCATGAGAGTCTTGCCTATGAAGACGCACCGGAAGAAGAGAAAGATTATGCGATGGCGCTGGCTTCCTTTCCGAATATCAGCTGGAAGGGACACTGTATGTACTGCAGTCATTGCGCTCCGTGTCCGGAGAAGATCGACGTGGCCTCCGTCACCAAATTTCTCAATTTGGCGAAGGCACAGGGAGAAGTGCCGGAGACGGTGCGGGAGCACTACGAAGTCCTTCCGCATCATGCAGGAGAATGCATCCGCTGCGGCGGATGTGAGACCCGTTGTCCGTTCGAGGTACCGATCATGGAAAATATGGCGGAAGCAGCGAAGATATTCGGAAAATAATATATAAAACAAAAATAAACGGCGGCGACGCGGGAAAAATGTTCTTTAAAGAATGTTCCCGTCTCGCCGCCATTTTTATGCCGCGGCGCCGGCGACCCGTAAAAACCGATAAAAGTTGAGGATAAATTTATTTTTTATTTAAAAATACATGGTACAATTTAAACTAATAATGCCTAAATGCTTAAAATGTGTAATAAATTGCAGGGACATAACTATAAAAAGGGGGGGAGCCGTTTGAATTTACGTAAAAAAATAGCGCTGGCCAGCATCTTAATGATCTTAATCCCCATCGTGGTGGCTTGTTTTTTCAGTGTCGTCGTACTTTTTTTTCACGGAAGCGGGACGCTGAACCGGCTGGAAGCTTTATACAATAACGATAACGGTCTGTTAAATGTGCAGACGATACTATATAATTATCAAAATCAGATTCTGACTTATCAGCCTGTGGAAGAAGTGTATAATCCGTCCGGTTATACCGACGAAGACGACGAGTGGGACGATGACGAGTGGGATGATGATGACTGGGACGAAGATGAAGACGACGAAGGTCAGAGCGGGAGCGTTGACAGCGAGGCACTGCTGGAAGAAGAAATCCGGCGGCAGAATAACGCCTTTGGAACAGTGATAAGGGAATTGAGCAATATTGGATACTATTATGAGATATATTACGGCGATCAGCTCATCGCGTCTAATCTGCCGGAAGGTTCGGAGGAGAAGATCGCGGCCATTGCCGGAACTGAGTACAAAAATCTTGCCAGCTTTGCAGTCACGGATGGGAGCAGCTCCGCAGTAAAACGTTCCTATGCGGCGGAAAATACCACCCTGAGTATCCTCGCTTTCTGCGAGGATTATGTGAGCAATTCCTCAGATTCCCAGGTAATCCGGGATTTTATTTCAATCCTCGGGATTTTTGTGGGAGCTCTCGCGGTGGCTATCGCCATCAGCATATTTATCCTGACCCGCTGGCTGAGCGGCGGTATGAACAAGTCCCTGGAACAGTTGTCGGAAGGTGTGCGGCAGGTGCAGGACGGCAATTTTTCTTACCGCATCCGAAGTAAAAAGAAGGATGAGCTGGGAAAGGCCTGTCAGGAATTTGATGAGATGATCGAGTATCTCGATAATTCCGTGAAGGAAAGGGAAAAATATGAGGAAGCAAAACAGCAGCTTCTCGCCGGTATCTCCCATGATCTGCGCACGCCTCTTACATCCATCAAAGCCTATGTGGAAGGGCTGAGAGACGGCATTGCCAACACGGAGGAGAAAAAACGCCGTTACTATGACGCCATCAAAATCCGAACGGAGGATCTGGCGGACCTGATCGATAATCTTTCCCTGTTTTCCCGGTTTGACCGGGGAGAGTATCATTACTCCATGGAACGGATTGACTTTGGTGAGTTCGTCGATTCCTTTTTTAAGGAGCATGGCATTGAATTTAAAAACAATGGTCTTTCCCTAGTAAAAACAGTCTGGGAAAAGAACAATCTCTTTATCCAGGGCGACCGGCAGCAGTTAAAGCGGATTCTCGGCAATCTGATCAACAATACGATCAAATACAGAGAAAAACCAAAATCCGTTGTGACGGCAGCCCTCTATACCGTAGATGAAAAATGGATCCGTCTGGAGCTGTCCGACGACGGACCGGGTGTGCCGGAAGAAGAGAGGGATAAGATATTTGATACCTTTTACCGGGGAGATAAAGCCCGCCGGAATCCGGGCAACGGGAGCGGGCTCGGGCTTTCTATCGTAAGGGAGATCATGAAAGGACACGGCGGCCGCATCTGGGCGGAAGAAGGCATCGGTGGAAAAGGACTGAAATTTGTGATGGAATTTCCTGTGGATGGAGAAGAAGCTATACCTGAAATGGAAACTGCCTGAACCAGTCATCACAGAGAGATGGACAGATAAAAATGCAGAAGCCAGAAAAAACAGACAGAGAAGTTAACAGAGATATAGTAAAAAGGAGAGAGAAGGTTTATGAGAAAGATATTGATCGTGGAGGATGATATTCTGATCGCCGAGATTGAAAGAGATTATCTGGAGATCGAAGATTTTGAAGTGACCATCTGCCAGGATGGACAGGAAGGGATGAAACTGGCGCTTTCCAACGACTATGACCTGATCCTGCTGGATGTCATGCTGCCGGGAGTCAATGGGTTTACCATCTGCCGGGAGATCCGCAAGCAGAAGGACGTGGCGATCATCATGGTGACCGCCAAAAGAGAAGACCTGGATAAGATCAGGGGTCTCGGGCTGGGAGCGGACGATTACATTGTGAAACCGTTCAGCCCAAGTGAACTGGTGGCGCGGGTGAAAGCGCATATCAACATCCATGAGCGGCTCAAGAAGAGTAATGAGACTTCGAAGAGAAAGGCATTTGAGGAAGGCAGCATTCAGGTGGGAGATCTGAAGATTCTTCCGTTGTCCAGACAGGTCTTTGTGGGAGACAGGGAAGTGGAGCTTGCCAATAAAGAGTTTGAACTTCTGTATTTTCTGGCATCCAATCCGAACATTGTTTTTTCCAAAGATACGTTGTTTGACCGCATATGGGGGATGGACGCCATCGGTGATACCGCCACGGTGGCGGTGCACATTAACCGCATCCGGGAGAAGATCGGACCGGATGAAAAGACGTTGAAGTTGATAGAGACGGTCTGGGGAGCCGGCTACCGTTTTCGTCAGAAGTAACGGAAAGGAAATGTGTGATTTTCCGTTATCAGAGATAAATGAGACCCATGGAAAACATACACAGAATTTATATTGATTTTATTTTAAGTTACTTATATTTTACCTGAATTTACGAATATTTTACATTTCACACTAAAATAATAGAGTTTAGAAAAAGTTTAAATTTTCTTTATAGCTACTTAAAAGGTGCTCCGTATGATGAGTCCATCCGATAAAAAAACAGCATGTTGCGGGAGGAAAACAGCAGTTTGAGCACTCATAACAGAATTTCTCTGAATAGTGTCTGAATGTGAAAATATTTCCTATAAATCAGATAGAATTTAAGAAAAGTTTAATTTTCCGTTATAGGGAATTGAAAGATGGCCTATATAATGGCATCATCAAAACAAGACAAGAGCACACAATAAAGTTTGAAATATCGAAAGCATTTCAACAAATTGTCTGCACGGATTAAAGACAACAAGGAGGAAGAATTATGAGTAAGAAGAAAGTATTCGCAGGATTATTGACATCAGCAATGGCAGCAACTATTTTACTGACGACAGCAGTTCCGGCTAAGGCAGCGGTTCCGCCGCAGGGAGTTCGCATCGAAGGCTCCGGTTCCGTACAGGTAGGCAAGACGATTGAACTGGATACGAACATTTATCCGGATGACGATCTGGTGAGCAGCTGGGATGTCGTATGGACGAGTAAGAAGCCTTCCGTTTTAAAGGTATTAAATGGTCGTGGTGATGATACCAGAGTAAAAGGACTGAAAGTCGGAAAGGCAAAAGTTGTTGTAAAGATCAACGGAACAAACATCAAGACGACAAAAACGATCACAGTAAAGAAAGCAACCTCCACTTCCAGCGTAGCGGATTCTGACAGAAAGAAACTGAAAAAATACCGGAAAAAAATCAAAAAACTGAGAAAGCAGATGGCAGCGACAGCTGTACCGGCAACTCCGGCAGAACGCAGAGCAGTGCGTCAGAACTTTGAAAGAAGGTTAAATGCAATCGACCTTAAGATCGATGTGATCAGTAATCGCTGGGATGACCGTTGGGGAAGCACCGCGCGTTCTATGGAGAGAGCAGTGGACAGTGTGGAGAATTACATGGAGATAGTAGAGGACTACCTGGATCACAGGTTTGACTGGAATGATGATTTCTATGACGACAGATATGATGATGACAGGTATGATGATTAGAATGACTGATGTCGCAGTCAATATGATTCAAAAATGCAGTTTTTCTGATGCCGGACCGACGGGTCCGGCGTCGACAGGGAAAGTAGCAGGATTGAAATAAATTTGAAAGTGAACTTTCAAATCTACCATTATTGACGCGGTAAATGCGTCAGGAGAAAAAATGAAGTAAAGAGAGTATGAGAGATCTGTATGTAACCGGGCAACCGCAGCACAAAACCGAAATCAGTGGGAGGAAAAATTTATGAGGAAAAAAGTATTGGCAGGCGCGCTCACTCTTGCGGCGGCAGCAGCGGTAATGCTGGCTGCGAATGTGGATACGAAGGCAGCGTCAAGAAGCATTTACATCGACGGTTCCAGGACCGCATGGGTGGGAAGAACCGTGGAACTGGATGCGGATGGAGCATTTGATGACGATTACGTCAGAGACAGCAATATCGTCTGGAAGAGCAGCAAGCCATCTGTGGCAAAGGTTCTTCGCAAAAGAGGCGATGACACCAGAATCATGGCGCGCAAGGCAGGCACGGCGAAGATTACCGTGGAGATTAAGGGAACCAGCCTGAAAGCGACCATGAAGATCAAGGTAAAAGGCACAGCGAAGGCTGCAAAGAAGTGGAACACTTCCAAGGGAAAGAATTCCGACGAGAAGAAACTCAACAAGTACAGAAAACAGATCAAAAAGATCTTTAAAGCGGCAAAGGCAGCGAACTGGAATGTATCGGCCGGTCAGCGCAGAACACAGTATTATTCTTACATTGGTCAGCTGAATGCCATCGATCATAAGCTCGACAGACTCAACGATCGCTGGGATGACCGCTGGGGACGGACCGCAGAGCGGATGGATGATGCCATCGACCGCGTAGAAGATTATCTGGATGAAGTGGAAGATTATCTGGAAGATAAGTTCGACTGGGACAGAGATTATGACGACTGGGGCGATGACGACGACTGGGGTCATGATGACTGGGACGATGACTGGGATGATGACTGGGAATGGCATGATGATCAGAATGGAGGAAGTTATGTAAATTATCCTGCAGCTGGCGGAGATAACCGTTATGACGATGACTGGGATGACCGTTACGATGACCATGACGACCGCTATGATGATGACTGGGATGACAGGCATGACGATGATGACGACTGGGATGACAGACATGACGATGACGATGATGATCGCGACTGGGATGACTGATATAACGGATATCAATGATATGGCTGAAATGACATAACTGATAAGCGTACTATGACGATCAGGGAACCGACAGGGTTCCCTGATTTTGCTTTTGTCTCTTTTCTTTCAAAATAAAGCATGGTAAGATAGCGAAGTGAAAAAGGATGCAGTGTTGTGACAAAAATTGGAGAATACGAAAATGGATGTAAGACATTTTATCATAAAAAAAGACGAGACGCTTCTGGATGTCATGCAGCGGGAAGGCGCTTTTCTGCCGGCTTTTTGCGGGGGAAACGGCACCTGTGGAAAATGCCGGGTACAGTTTCTGAGTGATCCGCCTGTCCCGACAGAGACAGAGCAGACTTTTTTTACAAAAGAAGAGCTGGATGCCGGATGGAGGCTGGCGTGTCAGGTAAAGAACCGGGGAGAAGAGGAACTGGATGCGGAGATCACTGTGGAAAAGAGGATGGATGAGAGTTCCATGGCGGCGGAGAGCGCGTTTTACGGGAAGGACGGAAAGGGAGCATCTGCAAAAAATGTGAGGAAGCCGGACATTTCCTGTCAGGGTACGGAAACTTCGGAAGGCGGAAGGGTTGTTGCCATGGATATTGGCACAACGACGCTGGCGGCGTCTTTGGTGGAAACGGCGACCGGTCAGGTAACAAAAACAGTCACCTCCGTCAACCATCAGCGCACATTTGGCGCGGATGTATTGTCCCGCATCAAGGCTTCGGTGGAAGGAAAAGGAGAGCAGCTCCGGCAATGTATCAGAGAAGATATCCGGTCTCTCATGGACGGTCTTGGCGTCTCGCCGGATACCCCTCTTGTCATTTCAGGAAATACGACGATGGAGCATCTGCTTCTCGGCTATTCCTGCCGGACCCTCGGTGTGGCTCCGTACACGCCGGTCGATCTTTCTTTGCATCCGTCGGGAAATATGACGATTCTTCCGGGAGTCAGCGCCTTTGTCGGCGCGGATGTGGTGAGCGGCGTCATCGCCTGTGGTATGGACGAAAACAGGGATATCAATCTTCTGGTAGATCTGGGCACCAACGGAGAAATGGTCCTCGGCAACTGCGATAAGATGCTCGCTTCGTCCACGGCGGCGGGGCCGGCATTGGAAGGCGGAAATATCAGCTGCGGTATGGCAGGAATCGCCGGGGCGGTCTCTTCGGTAAATATCATCTGTGGACGGCCGCATATAAAGACGATCGGAGGCGGCGCTCCCGCAGGCCTTTGCGGTTCCGGCGTGATTGAGATCATGTATGAGCTGTTAAAAGAAGGATTCATCGGTGCGGACGGAAGACCGGAAGAAAATTTTCTGAAAAATGGATATGAGATTGCGCCATCTGTGACCTTTACCATCGGGGATGTCCGGGAAGTGCAGCTTGCCAAAGCGGCTATCCGGGCAGGGATAGAAGTGCTGCTTCGGGAATACGGTACAGGATACGAAGAGATCAGTCATGTCTATCTCGCCGGGGGATTCGGGCAGAAAGTGAATATCCGAAAGGCGGCGGGGATCGGACTGCTTCCGGAAGCGCTTGTTCCAAAGGTCAGAGCTGTCGGGAACAGTTCGCTGGCAGGAGCGGTGCTTTTCGCCGGAAACCCATCCCTTGCCGGGAGATTTCAGACGGTGGCAGAAAGCGTGAAAGAAATTGTGCTGGCGCAAAATCCGCTGTTTCAGGAACAGTATCTTGCCCAGATGGTTTTTCCGCAAAACTGACAGATATGGCGCCGGAAAAGATAAATTTTAAACAAAGCTGTCTGTATGACGAAATTTGTGCTATACTTCTTGCGAAAGTATGAAAGAAATACAGGAGGATTGCAGAATGTTTGGGAAGAAAACTTCTGTGAAGAGAGGACTGAAGATTATCATCGTCGGCTGTGGTAAAGTCGGCGTAACTTTGGTGGAGCAATTATCCAAAGAGGGGCACGATATCACGATTGTCGATAAAAATGCCGGGAAAATACAGGAAATCGCCAATTATTATGACATTATGGGACTGGCGGGGAATGGCGCCAGTTTCAGTGTGCAGATGGAGGCCGGGATTGAAAAAGCTGATCTGTTTATCGCTGTGACAGAATCCGATGAATTGAACCTGCTGTGCTGTACGGTGGCAAAACAGGTCGGTGATTGTGCGACCATCGCGAGGGTCCGTACGCCGGATTACAGCCAGGAGGCGGCATACCTGCGGGAAAAACTGGGACTGACCATGATCATCAACCCGGAACTGGAGGCCGCCAGGGAGGCGGCGCGTATCCTGTTTCTCCCGTCGGCGCTGGAGACGCATCCTTTTGCCCGCGGACAGGCAGAGCTTATTAAGTTTGCCGTGCCGGACAACAACGTGCTCGACGGCATGACTATTGCCCAGATGGGGGAGAAGCTGGCAAAAGAAGTTCTCGTCTGCGCGGTGGAGCGCGGCGAGGATGTCTATATCCCGGACGGTGATTTTCAGATACAGAAAGGGGATATCCTTTCCTTTGTGGCGCCGAGAAAGATGACGAAGCCATTCTTAAAACAGATTGGTTTCCAGACGACCCGGGTGGCAAACACCCTGATTATCGGCGGCGGCAAGGCGGCGTTTTATCTGGCAAAGCAGCTGATCCCGATGGGACTTTCCGTGAAGATCATTGAGCAGGATAAAGAGCGCTGCGAGGAACTGAGCATCCTTTTGCCGGAGGCGGTCATCATCAACGGAGACGGTACGGACCAGGAGCTTCTGGAAGAAGAAGGCCTTTCCTGGGTGGAATCGTTCGTGCCGCTGACGGGAATTGACGAGGAGAATATCCTGCTGACCCTTCACGCAAGACAGGTGTCTCATGCTAAAGTGATCACAAAGATCAACCGTATCACCTTTAAAGATGTCATCAACCGGCTTGACCTGGGAAGCGTGATCTATCCGAGATATATTACCGCGGAAGCGATTATCGCCTACGTACGTGCCAGAAAGAATTCCATGGACAGCAATATTGAGACGCTGTATCACATGTATGATTCTCAGGTGGAGGCCATCGAGTTCCGGGTGGATGCGCCGTCGGCAGTGACCGATGTGCCGCTCATGGATCTTTCTTTAAAGAAGAATCTGCTGGTTGCCTGTATTTTCCGGGAGGGAAAGATTCTGATTCCGAGCGGGCAGGACTGCATCCGGGAGGGAGATTCCGTAATGATCGTCACCACAAACACAGGATTCGAGGATATCCGGGATATTTTACTTTAGCGGAGGAACGTCATGAATAATGCAATGATTCGATACATTTTAGGACAGGTCCTCCGGATCGAGGGCATTTTGATGCTGCTGCCATGCATTGTGGCAGTAATCTACAGAGAGAAAGAAGGATTTGTCATCCTCGGGGTGGCGGCGCTCTGCTTTTTTCTCGGAACGCTGGCGACCATCCGCAAGCCAAAAAGCCACGTTTTTTATTTAAAAGAAGGCTGTGTGGCGACGGCGTTAAGCTGGATCATCATGAGTATTTTCGGCAGTCTGCCATTTTATCTGACCGGAACGGCGCCGACTTTTGTGGACGCCATGTTTGAGACGATCTCCGGTTTTACGACCACCGGCTCCAGCATCCTGACCGATGTGGAGGCGGTGTCCCGCTCGGTCAACTTCTGGCGGTGTTTTACCCACTGGATCGGCGGCATGGGCGTTCTGGTCTTCCTGCTGGCGGTCATTCCTTTAAGTGGCGGTTCCCACATTAATCTGATGCGGGCGGAGAGTCCGGGACCGTCCGTCGGCAAACTGGTGCCGAAGATCAAATATACGGCGAGAATTTTATATATTATCTACATTGGACTGACATTGGTACAGATCATTCTGCTTCTGATCGGGCATATGCCGCTTTACGACGCGCTGACCATCACCTTCGGAACGGCGGGAACGGGAGGTTTTGCTATCAAGAGCGACAGCATCGCGGGGTATTCTTCGTATCTCCAATGGGTCATCACCATATTTATGATATTGTTCGGCGTCAATTTTAACGCCTATTACCTGATCCTGTTCCGGAAGTTTAAAAAGGCGGTGGAGATCGAGGAAGTGCGATATTATTTCCTCGTCATTGCGGCGGCGACAGCCTTCATCACCTGGTCGCTGTGCAACACGGCCATGGGATTTGCCGAGGCGTTAAAACACGCGGCATTTCAGGTGGCATCCATCATCACCACCACGGGTTTTGCCACGGTTGACTTTAATTACTGGTCGGGGAGCTGCCAGACAATACTGGTGCTTCTCATGTTCATCGGCGCCTGTGCCGGCAGTACCGGAGGCGGTATCAAGGTGTCCCGTTTCGTGCTGCTCATCAAGACGGTGAAAAAGGAGCTGAACTCCTATATCCATCCGAAGAGCATCAAGAAGATCAAGGTAGACGGCAAGCCGGTGGAACATGAGGTGGTCCGTTCCACAAACGTTTACTTTATCACTTTTATGATTCTGTTCGTGCTCTCTGTCTTCCTCGTTTCTCTGGAGGGCAAAGATCTGGTGACGACCTTTACGGCGGTGGCGACTGCTATCAACAACGTGGGACCGGGACTTGCTCTGGTCGGACCGATGGAAAATTTCGCGCATTTATCCGACCTGTCCAAAGTGGTCCTGATGTTTGATATGCTGGCGGGCAGGCTGGAATTGTTCCCGCTGCTCATTCTCTTCCATCCGTCTTTATGGAAGGATGCCTTTCATCAGAAAGTAAGAAAAACGAAACGGGCGACCGCCAGATAAATCATGTCGTTGTGTTTTGCCGGAACAGGTAGATGACTGCATGATCGAAGTGGATACGGAGGAGTCAATAGTTATTTCATATCTGACAGAAAGAAAGGAAGGACGCAATGGCAGAAAAAAATGTACGGTATCATGCCCTGGATGAACTTCGGGGGCTGGTGTTCATCAGCATGGTACTCTACCACGGCATGTGGGACCTCGTGTATATGTTCGGAGTGGACGTGCCGTGGTACCGGAGTACCGTCGGCTATGTATGGCAGCAGAGCATTTGCTGGACGTTTATCCTGCTGTCCGGCTTCTGCCAGTGTCTGGGGCGGAAAAAATACCGCCGCGCCGGTATCGTTTTCGGGGCGGGGCTGCTGGTGACGGCGGTCACCTGCCTTGTTTTGCCGGAAGACCGGGTTGTTTTCGGTGTGCTCACCTTTCTCGGCACGGCCTCTTTTGTGGCGACGGTATGCTCGCCTCTTTTGTCCCGCTGCCGCCCTCTGCCGGGATTTTTGATCAGCGCATTTCTTTTTGTGCTTACAAGAAATGTAAACAGTGGATTCGCAGGTTTTGAGGGGTGGCAGTTTATGAAACTGCCGGAAGGCCTGTACCAGAATCTTGGCACTGCTTTCTTCGGGTTTCCTCCGGCAGATTTTTATTCTACGGATTATTTTTCTTTTCTCCCATGGATCTTTTTATTCCTCTGCGGCTGTTTTCTCGGGCGCTTTGTTCTCCATTCGGAGCCAGACGGGACGCTTCCGGGAAGACAGTCCGGGGAACATTTTATGCAAAAAGAACGAATAGAGTATGTTTCACATGGGGAACGTGTGAAACAGTTTTTACGGAAAAAACGTCTTCCGCTTTTGGGCTTTTTGGGACGGCACAGTCTGCTTTTTTATCTTCTCCATCAGCCGGTGCTTTACGTGGTACTTATGTTCCGGATGGAAATCTCAGGATTCTAATTGCAGGTGATACAGAGTATTTCCTGCATATTTTTTTCTTTGAAACAGAGTAAAGACAGAAAAAGAAGATTTTACCAGTCAGAAATGCAGTTTATTCATACAAATTATTCTGACTTCGTGTATAATAGACACATAAGGAGACGAAAGAGAGCTTACAGGATAAGGAGAGCGATGAGTATGAATGAAAAAATGACACGGTTACAGATGAGAAGAATGCTGCGGTTGATTCTGGGTATTGTCCTTATCCTCATTGCCATCGGTGTATTTCTGATCTTTTCCCTGATGCGGACGATGCAGAATTCGGCCAGACAGCAGATGAGTGTGGAGACGCAGGAGTACAAGAACAGGATTTACAAACAGGTGGAAGCGGATTTCCAGAGTCTTGACACGCTGGCAAGTTTTTTTACCATCGACCTTCTGGAAGACAGAGAGGCCTTTGCCGAGCGCCTTGATACCTCCAATAAACAGAACAATTTCCGCACCATGGCGTTTTTCTATAAAGATGGCAGCGGAGTGGTATCCACGCTGGGCATCGGCGTCAGTGCGGACATGGATTATCATGAATTAAATGAGGTGGTGCATCCGGTCATTGAGAAGGCGTTTGCCGGAGAAAAATCCGTATCCCGACTGTTTCAGAGCGATGCGGTGGAAGGCAGAGTGTTTGCCTACGCAGTTCCGGTCTATGTGGATGGAACGCTTGTGGGTGCGCTGATGGCCAGCGACCAGATAGAGATTTTCTCGGACATTTTGAGCGGCAACACGGTGCTGGGAGGAAACGGATACCTGCACATGGTCGGGACAGAGGGCAATTTTTTAGTGCGTTCATCCAATACGGTGGTAAAAGAAGAAATTGAAAATATTTTTGACGGTCCTTATTTCGATGAAGATGAAGTTGTTCATCTGAAAGAAGAGATGAGGGATCAGAAGAAGATTTTTTCTTCTTTTGTCTACGAGGGAGAACGGTATCAGGTCATTCTGGACCCGGTCGGTATGAACGGCTGGTATCTGATGTGTGTCAATACTCTTCAGGAAAGCAATCCGTATGTGTTTCCGGTTCTTGTAATTATGGGAGCAGCGATTCTCGTCGTACTTTTCATTATCTTTTTCCTCTTTGCTTACGGCCTGCGACTGGTGCAGAGAAATAATAAAGAGCTTTGGCGGCAGGCGTATCATGATGCATTGACCGGCGCGAAAAATCTGTTCTATTTTCGGGAGGAAGTGGGAAAGCTCCTGGAAAATGTCGGCGACTTTTCCGTGGTGGCATTAAATATCCATCAGTTTAAATTTATCAACGAAATTTTTGGCAGAGAATACGGAGACCGTCTGCTCATTGAGATTAAGGAAGTGCTGGAGCAGGGAATGAAAGAGGGAGAGTTTTTTGCCCGCGACCGGGCGGATCTGTTTTATCTCTGTCTGCTGGAAACAGACCGGGAAAAGATTCTCGAGCGCCTTCAGGATATCATGGATGCTATTGTGAAGATTTCCAGCCATCATCATAACAATTACCGGATTCTTCTCTACAGCGGAGTTGCCATCAACGAGGAAGGAAATAAGGACGTGACGCCGCTGATGACTCATGTCATGTTTGCCCTTACCACCGCCAAAGGTTCTTATCAGAATAACGTCTGGTTTTATGATTCCAAACTTCATGAAAAGGAAAAGACAGAAAACTATGTGGAGAGCCACATGCACCAGGCGTTAAAAGACGGCGAGTTCAAGTTTTACCTGCAGCCGAAAGTGGACCTGTCGACCGGAAAACTCAAAGGAGCGGAGGCGCTGGTGCGCTGGGTCAAAGAGGATGGATCCATGATCTATCCGGATGAATTTATTTCGCTGTTTGAGAAAAACGGCTTCTGCACGAAACTGGATCTTTACATGGTAGAGTGTGCCTGCCGACAGATCCGGGAGTGGATCGACGCCGGAAAGGAACCGGTCGGTATCTCTGTCAACCAGTCGAAGCTGCTCTTTTATGAGAATGATTACATCGAGACGATGACGAATCTCATCAGAAAATACGACATACCGGGCAGTCTCATCACGCTGGAGATTCTGGAAGGACTGGCGGCGGACAACGTGGATGAGCTGAATCAGAAAATGTCCTTACTGCAAAAACAGGGATTCCGCATTTCCATGGATGATTTTGGCAGCGGTTATTCTTCCCTGAACATCCTTGGCAACCTGCATATCGACGAGCTGAAATTAGACCGGGGCTTCCTTCTGGAAGTGAGCGACGCGGAAAATGTGCGCTCCCGCATCATCATGGAGCTGATCGTGCAGCTTACAGGAAAGCTCCACATTTCCACTGTGGTGGAAGGCGTGGAGACAGCGGAAAACGAAGCGCTCTGCCGCGATATGGGCTGTGATCTGGGACAGGGCTACTATTACAGCCGTCCGATCCCGAGAGAGGAATTTAATCAGAAGTATATGTGAGGCGATGGGGCAATTCTTCTCAGAAAAAAGGCGGAGCTTTATTCATCTGATATACTTTGATACGCGGCATACTATCCAGGTAGAAAAACACAGCGGGAAAGGTCGGCGACGACTGGGAGCGCAGGCGTCATGAGAATGTTAGGATGCTGTTCCCTACCCCAAAAGAAAACGTCATGGAGAATAAAGAGGTGTCGTTGCGATTATTCTTAAGATAAGGTATAGTTCATATAATTGGAACGTGTGAACCAGGAATTTTTGTCAACAGTTGGAAAGGAGACTACAGTGAAAAATAAAGCAAAAATCCTTTCGGTTATCGGTATCCTTGTCGTTCTATGCGTTGGCGGCTTTCTTTTTTTTCGTTACCAGCATACCTCCCCGAAGCGATTGCCGGATCAATATGGCGGAACGATCGGGCAGATACACAGTGCGTCAGACCGGGATGGCGACGGCATCGACGATGAGACAGATATCCTGCAGGGAGCGTTGGAGTACATTTCTACCAGACCGGCGTATAAAAGCCGGTATTATCAGACCGGTTATCCGGATGACGGATACGGTGTGTGCACGGATGTGGTGGCAAATGCGCTGAAAAGCGCCGGGTACGACCTGATGACGTTGATACAGGATGATATCAAAGCCAATCCGGAGGACTACGATATGGATGAGCCGGATATCAATATTGATTTCAGACGCGTGCAGAATCTGAAGGTCTATTTTTCTCACACGGCGGTCAGTCTCACCACGGATCTTTCTGAGATTGAAGAATGGCAGGGCGGGGACATCGTGATATTTCAGAAACACATCGGGATTGTTTCAGACCGGAGAAATGAAAACGGCGTGCCATATGTGATTCATCACAACAGTCCGTGGCAAAGAGCATATGAGCAGGATATTCTCGAAAAAAGAGATGATATTGTGGGGCATTACAGGGTATCAGAGTGATGAGAGGGATATAAATGTTTATGCAGTTTTGGTGTTGATTTCATTGACTTTGCCATCTGTCCATGTTACAATAAAATTGCTTGTCAGAGGACTTGCAATCAAATAAGATTGTTGAAGTGGGATAAGTCTATTTGGGCTTTATCCCACTTTCTTTTATGTTGTGGAGGTGTCTTTATGAGTGCAAAAACAAAATCTTTATTTGGTTACATTTTCCCTGCGATGGGTGGATTGTTTGTAACCTATCTTTACAATGTCGTCGATGGCATTTTTGTAGGTCAAGGCGTTGGGGCGGCGGCATTAGGCGCTGTTAATATCGGTGTCCCATTTATTACTTTTGTCGTCGCAATTGCGGCAATGTTCCCGATGGGCGGCGCAAGGGAATTAAGCAGGGAAATGCGGGAAATGTCTGCAGATTATTTGTTCTATTATTCTGCATTTTCTGTTCCCATGCTTATGAGTACCTGTCTTTCTGTTTTTGTGAGAAACGATGGTTCTGCTTTCCCACTTTGCAAAGAAAAGGGGAGAACTCCGTATTCGACCATTCAAGATGGATTTTTCGTTGATTAAAAAAATCTGTAAGCGCGGTGTGCCGGAAGCGATTACGCAACAGACAACTCCTGTGACTGCATTCTGCTATAATCTTATGTTAGCGCGCCTGATTGGAGATATTGGAGTATCAACTTTCAGCGTTTTAAGTTTTATCTATTCGCTTGCCAACGCTGTCCTTTCTGGTGTGGCACAGGGATTGCAGCCTCTTTGGGGGCATTGCTATGGAAAACAGGATACAGAAGAAATAGGCTGGTATTTTCGTTGCGGAATTATAATCAACAGCATTTTGTCGGTTTTTATCTACGGCGTTTTGTTCGTGTTTGATACGCCTGTCATTCGGATTTTTAATCAGGACGCGGAATTTGTGCAGACTGCTTCGGCTGCCTTGCCGTTATTTAGCCTGTCATTTATTCCTATGGCGATCAATTTAATTTATACAGCCTACCTTTTTTCTACAAAGAGGACGGAAACGGCTGACATGATAGCTATCAGCAGAGGGATTGTGGTAAAAGCACTTGCTATTTTTGTTATCCCTATGCTCTTTGGTGTAAATGCGATTTGGATCGCGCCGCTTGTTGCGGAAATCATAACGCTGGTACTCGCTATTTGGTTGAATAAAATAACTCCGCTTATTTATAAATAGCAACGCCACCCTTGCCATCGCGATTTCCGCCCACCGGCAGCCAGCGGTTTTTGAAAAGTAATGCTATGTCCTCTTCCTGAAAAAAACTCTCAGGAGCAGGTATTGACGAATTCCTTTTGGTTAGGTATATTAAATGCGAGTTAGAAATACCTAACCAGGAGGAAAACATATGAACACAGAGACATTAAAGATTGTACAGAAAATGGACCGGGATTCGTTGGAAGTCCAGCTTCTCCTTCAGTGCGCCCCGATGATCGCGGGTTTAAAGGTTTCCAATCTTTTGATCATCGCCGACGAAAATGAAGCGGATGCCAGAAAAATTCTGCAGGGAACGAATCTTTTCTGCGTGCGCCTGGCGAGGATGAACCGCAAGACAACTCTGCTTGTCTATCATGAGCGGCCTTTGAAGGAATATCTGGAGTCCGGGGAAGTAAAGAAACTGCTTTGTGTCCTTGGTTATGAGGGAAAGGGCTTTTATGAGTTGATTCACGTTGTAAAGAAGAAATACCGTGCTTACAGCGGCGGGACGGGAGAGTTCCCGCACGAACTGGGCTTACTTCTGGGCTATCCGGCGGAGGATGTGAAGGGTTATATGGACAACAAAGGCCGGAATTATCTGTGTACGGGATACTGGCAGGTTTATGCCAATCCTGCGGCGAAAATGCATCTGTTTCAGAAGTTTGAACTGGCGAGGGAACGTCTGATTCGCGCTATCTTTGATGGCATGGAGATTCAGGAAGTGATTCAACTGGCAGGAGGATGAAAGTTTGAAAGAGAATTTTTCAATCTGCCATTATTGATGCGGTAAATGCGTCAGGAAAGGAGAAAACATGGAAAAGTTGTATATTGTTTACTGGTCACAGACAGGAAATACGCAGGCAATGGCGGAAGCGATCGGCGACGGAGTGCGGGAAACCGGAAAAGAGGCGGAAGTTGTGGAAGTGGGAAGCGCTTCCGTGGAAGAACTGAAAAAGGCGAAGGCTTTCGCACTTGGATGCCCGGCCATGGGAGCCGAGGTTCTGGAAGAGATGGAGATGGAGCCTTTTGTCGGGGAAGTGGAAGGTTTTGCCTCCGGAAAGAAGATTCTTTTATTTGGTTCTTATGGCTGGGGTGACGGCCAGTGGATGCGGGACTGGGAAGACAGGATGAGTAGCGCGGGGGCGGAACTCATTGGCGGAGAAGGTTTTATCTGTCAGGAGATGCCGGATGACGGTGCGCTCGATGAATTAAAAGAGTTAGGAAAACAGATGGCGCAGAGTTAGGAAAAAATTGCCCGTTTAAAATAAGTATGCGAACTGTTTTAGCATAAGGATAGTTATTGATAAAATTTTCTCATTTGCGTTATTGACAACTTATATCGATTAGTATATACTAACCGATGTAATGAAAATCATTTTCTATTTATGTGTCTGCATGTTTCGTCGCTCCCGGGAGTTTTTGTTATGATGAGGGATGGTATTCCTGTAAAAAAATGCTCCGCAATTTTTTTTGCGGAGGACCGGGAGCAGAATTGGGCACAGGAAGTAGTATAAAAAAGAAGAGGAGGATAGGATGATGCCGTTGACTATGGCCGATGTCGGCAAACCGGTTAAAATCAAGCGCGTGGGTGGGAAAGAAGAGACCCGCCGATTTTTAGAGAATCTTGGATTTGTGACAGGAGGAACCGTTACGCTTCTCTCGGAAGCGGGAGGAAATGTCATCGTCAATGTTAAGGATTCCCGGATTGCTATTGGGAAGGAGATGGCCAGAAAGATTATGGTCTGACGGATGAGTGAAATATGCAGTCGGCCGAAAGGACGCGGTTGACGGATCTGTTGCAAAACATAGCCTGGCAAGGCGGAAAAACTAGTATACAGAAAATGGGAGACTGGATGTATGGAAAAGAATGTAGGAAGCAGAACGCTGCGTGATGTCAAGATCGGGCAGACCGTTCGGGTAAAAAAGTTGACAGGAGACGGTCCGGTGCGACGTCGGATCATGGATATGGGAATCACCAAGGGCGTGGATATTTATGTGCGTAAGGTGGCTCCTCTCGGCGATCCGATGGAGGTGACGGTCCGGGGCTATGAATTATCTTTGCGAAAAGCAGACGCTGAGATGATTCTTGTGTAAAATCCTGTTTTGCTGCGCCTGTTCGCAGATTATTTTTTTGACACAGCGATTAGTTAATACTAATCAAAAATAGTTATCACAATACATAAATAGAAAAAACAAACAAAAAAGCTCATAGTGAAGGAAGAATCATTGCAGAAATGATTGAGCAAGAGCAATGATTGAATCAGAACAATATTTCACAGAGAAAAGGAGCAAAAAAATGTCAGTAAAAATTGCTTTGGCGGGGAATCCGAACTGCGGAAAAACGACCCTGTTTAATGCTCTGACCGGCGCCAACCAGTTTGTAGGAAACTGGCCGGGCGTGACGGTAGAGAAAAAAGAAGGAAAATTAAAAGGACATAAAGATGTCATGATCATGGATTTGCCGGGAATCTACTCGCTTTCTCCATACACACTGGAAGAAGTGGTCGCCCGGAATTATCTCATCGGAGAGCGGCCGGACGCTATCATCAACATCATTGATGGTACCAATATCGAGCGTAATCTTTATCTCTCCACACAGCTTATGGAACTGGGGATTCCGGTGATCATGGCAGTGAATATGATAGATATCCTGGAAAAAAGCGGAGACACCATCCGTATCTCCAAACTGGCGGAAAAGCTGGGCTGTGAGGTAGTGGAGATTTCCGCCCTGAAGGGAACCGGAGTGAAAAAGCTGGCGGAAAAAGCTGTCGTTCTGGCGCAGAAAAAACAGACGGCAAAACCGGTACACAGCTTTAGCTCGGAAGTGGAGAACGTCATCGAAGATGTGTCTTCTTTACTTGGCAGCGAAGTTCCGGAAGAACAGAAGAGGTTTTTTGCCATTAAGCTTCTGGAAAGAGATGATAAGATCGGCGCGCAGCTTTCCACCGTGCCGGATGTTTCCGCACAAATTAAAAAACTGGAAGAAACTTTCGACGATGATACGGAGAGTATCATTACCAATGAGAGGTATACATATATTTCTTCTATTATCAGTGACTGTGTCACAAAGGCAAAAGGAGAGAAGCTGACAACTTCTGACAAAATCGACAAAATTGTCACAAATCGTTTTCTGGCGCTGCCGATTTTTGCGGTAGTGATGGTAATCGTATATTACGTATCGGTGACAACAGTGGGAACTTGGGCTACGGACTGGGTCAATGACGGTGTTTTTGCGGATGGATGGCATCTTTTTGGTATCGAATCCATTTTTGTGCCGAGTATCCCGGCAATCATTGAGGGAGGACTTACCGCTATCGGCTGTGCCGGCTGGCTGCAAAGCCTGATCCTGGACGGTATCGTGGCCGGTGTGGGTGCTGTTCTTGGTTTTGTACCGCAGATGCTGGTACTGTTCCTTTTCTTAGCATTCCTGGAAGGCTGCGGTTACATGGCCCGTGTTGCTTTTATCATGGACCGGATTTTCCGTAAATTTGGTCTTTCCGGAAAATCTTTCATTCCGATGCTCATCGGAAGCGGCTGCGGCGTGCCTGGTATCATGGCGTCCCGTACCATTGAAAATGACAGAGACCGTAAGATGACGATCATGACAACCACATTTATTCCTTGCAGCGCAAAACTCCCGATCATCGCTCTGATTTCGGGCGCATTGTTCGGCGGCGCATGGTGGGTGGCTCCGAGCGCGTACTTTGTCGGTATCGCGGCCATCATTTGCTCTGGTATCATCTTAAAGAAGACGAAACTGTTTGCAGGAGATCCGGCGCCGTTCGTTATGGAATTGCCGGCGTACCATCTGCCGACTGTGGGAAGTATTTTAAGAAGTATGTGGGAACGCGGATATTCCTTTATCAAAAAAGCGGGAACGATTATTCTCTGTTCCACCATCGTTTTGTGGTTCTTACAGGGCTTCGGCTGGGTGGACGGTCAGTTTACCATGCTGGAAGCAGAACAGCTTGACAGCAGTATCTTAGCCGCTATCGGTAATGTGATCGCGCCGATTTTCGCGCCGCTTGGCTGGGGCGACTGGAAGATGGCTGTGGCAGCTGTTACCGGACTGATTGCAAAAGAAAATGTAGTCGGCACCTTCGGTATCCTCTTCGGATTTGCGGAAGTGGCGGAAGACGGCGCGGAATTCTGGGGACAGCTTGCTGCCAGCATGTCGGCGGTAGCTGCTTACTCCTTCCTGGTATTTAACCTGCTGTGCGCGCCTTGTTTCGCGGCCATGGGCGCCATCAAGAGAGAGATGAACAGCTGGAAATGGTTCTTCATCGCCATCGGTTACCAGTGTGGTCTTGCTTATGTGGTTTCCCTCTGCATCTATCAGATCGGAACCTTCTTAACCGGCGGCGGATTCGGAATTGGTCTGATCGTGGCGATTCTGCTTGTGATCGGTTTCATTTATCTGCTGGTAAGACCGTATAAGGAAAGCAAGACGCTCAATATTCATATGAAAGGCATGGCAAATGCAAGATAAAAAGCTGTCTTTGCAAGAACGAACCGCAGAGTGGAATTCGGAAAATTGCTATGAGCGAACGGAGATGCAAAAGGAGATCATCCTGAAGCGTCTCCGCGAGAAGGGCTGCCGGATTACCAGGCAGCGAAAGATGTTGTTAGATATCATCCTGCAGGAGAATTGTTCCTGCTGCAAGGAGATCTACTACCGGGCATTGAAAGAAGATGCAGGCATCGGCGCTGCTACGGTCTACCGGATGATTAATACTCTGGAGGATATCGGCGCGCTCAGCCGCCGGAATATGTACCGCGTCTCCTGTGAGGGAATGACTTGTGAAAGAGCTTCCCGTGGGAAAATTACGGTGGAGCTGGATGATGGCAGTATGGTTCGGCTAAACAAAGAAGAATGGCATGAAGTGGTGCGCGAAGGGCTGCGTGTCTGCGGTTATATAAGCAGATAGAAGATAAAAAACTGCATGTGGCAGACACAGATGAACAATCTGTGTCTGCCACATGCAGTTTTTTGCTATTTTTTCAAAAATTCTGTCGGTGTGATCGCCGGAACACAGGAACCGGCAAAATCCTTGATATTTCTGGTGAGGATATAGCTTGCGCCACTTCGTTTTGCTACGGTATCTACAACCGCGTCTTCAAAGTCCGGCATAGAGCGCATGAGTGCGGTATGAATATCCACACCCTGTACGTCCGCAAAGGTAACGATCTGGGAAAGCTGTTCGATCCGTTCCTTTGCCTTCTGTGAGGAGTGAAACGCTTTGCGGAGCATATAGAAAATATCCGTGACGGCGGATGCGGAAATCAGACATTCCACATCTGTTTTAATGGCCTTGCAAAGAGCCTGATAGGAATCCGCGAAGAATGGTTCCCGTTTCTGGATAATATCCAGAATGACATTGGTATCAATCAGTATTCTCATTGTCTGGACAGCCGCTCCTCCCGTATGGTATTTTCGTCCATTGCCCGATCTTCCGGAACGATTCCCACAAGATCGTCCAAAAGCGCCAGCTTGTTGACAGCGGGGCTTGTGAGGCGGGCAATGCTTTTTCCGTTCTTGGTAATAAAAATATCCTGGGATGCTGCCATGTCCAGATATTTTCCGAGATTGGTTTTAAATTCTGTTGCAGTAACGATCATATGAATCCCTCCTTTGTTTGGGGTATGCTTTGTATATTGTTATTATATACAAATCGGACGAAAATATCAATAGATTATCGTGCGATATAAAACGTTCGATAATGATAGTGGAATTTAAATGGTTAAGGTGTAGTAGTCCAAATCACCATTTGACGGGTGGTGCTCATTTGCGATGATACCAGACCATCATGACGAGAGCAACGAGCAAAGTTGCGGTTTCCGCGACAGGAAATGCAAGCCAGATTCCGTTTAGCCGTAAACATTTGTCCAGACACCATAAGGCCGGAATAAGGAAAAGCAGTTGTCTGCATAATTGAATCGCCATGCTTGACCACACTTTTTCCGTAGCCTGAAAATAGGTGGAGATCATGGTAGAAAGACCGCAAAACAGATAGCTTGCTGCCATGATCCGCATAGCGGATATTCCAAAGGAACGCATGGCTTCCGATGCTGTAAACAATCCAAGGATCTGCGCCGGAAAGAGGATGACTGCCAGTGTTCCTATCAGCATCATCCCGGTGACCAGAGTGGTTCCGTATCGGAAAGCCAAACGCAGCCTTTCTTTATTTCCTGCGCCGTAGTTAAACCGCATAACAGGCAAACAGCCCTGAATCAAGCCGTTTACCGTCATAACGATCAACTGCTGTACCTTAAAATACGCACCGAAGAAGGCAATGGCCGTATCGGAATACGCGACAAGAAACAGATTGACAAATGTTACCATGAACGAACTGAGGGCGTTCATAACAAAAGATGGCAGACCGAAGGCAAAAATGCGGCCGATCGTCCGGCTTTGCAGATGAAAGCCTTTGATTTTGATCTGCACTTTCTGATTTTTCCCAAGCAGCAAGGCAAATGCCAAGATCATAGATAATACATATCCCGCCACGGTAGCCACCGCAGCGCCGCGGATTCCCATAGCCGGGAAAATGCCAATACCAAAAATCAAAATAGGGTCGAATACAAAGTTGACGACCACTCCTGCGACCTGAAACCACATGGGAGCAATCATATTTCCGGTGGCCTGTATCATCTTCTGGATTGCGATGTGCACCATATTGGGAATCTGCATGAACGAACATACGCTCATATAGGCGATACTCAACTGATAAATCTCTTCATTGCCGGTGAATGCCCGAAAGTAGGGCTTCATGATCAATAACGACAGGAGATTGAGCAATGCACCGATTCCAAAGGCCAGCAGCAATCCGTGTGTGACGACGGTATTTGCTTCGTCCTGTTCTTTTTTTCCCAGATATCCGGCAATCAGCACATTTACACCAACGCCGATCCAGATAGATGCTGCATTCATCAGAGTTGTAATTGGAAATGACAGAGAAACCGCCGTTAGCGCATTCTCACTCAGCCGCGCTACAAACGCGCTGTCTATCAGGTTATAGGAATATTGCAGAAACATGGAGATCAGCGGCGGTATTGACATTTGCCAAATGAGTTTTCCAACGGGCAGGACAGCCATTTTATTTTCAGTTTGCATAATTTTTGCTCCTTTCTGTAAATATTTTCCGAATTTGGATAACAAAAAAAGCCACGCAGCTATCACGAGATAACTGTGTGGCAAAAAGATGACTGAATCCGGAAAAGTCCACTCAAATTTTACGGTTACATTATAGAGAAGTTTCAAAAGGATGTCAAGCGCCGGTCGTTCGCCTTGTAACTCGTCCTAAGCTGTGATAAACTGATTTCCGTAAAGAAAAGCCGTAATATATTACAACAATATGGAAGAAAGAGAAAGCGGGGCAAATACAATGGGATTAAATGATACACCGTCCGGTGAGCGGGTACACATCGGATTTTTTGGAAGAAGAAACGCAGGAAAATCAAGTCTGGTCAACGCGGTGACGGGACAGGAGATGGCGGTGGTTTCCGATGTGAAGGGGACGACCACTGATCCGGTACGAAAGGCCATGGAACTTCTGCCGATCGGCCCGGTGATGATCATCGATACGCCGGGTTTTGACGACGCCGGGGCGCTGGGAGAGAAGCGGGTGCAGCGGACAAAGCAGATTTTAAACCGCACGGACGTGGCGGTCCTGGTGGTGGACGGCACGGAAGGACTGGCGGAATGTGACCGGGAACTGATCGGGATATTTGAGGAAAAAGAGATTCCATACCTGATCGTTTACAACAAGGCGGACCTGGTGGAACCGGTTTCTGCGGGCGGTCGGCCGGAGACAGAGACATCGAATCGGGCCGTTGTCCCGAAAACGGATGGGAAAGAGAGCGCAGACCGGATCGTGTACGTCAGTGCCCTTCGCGGCGAGGGGATCTATGAATTAAAGGAAAAGATCGCTGAGTTCGGGAGATCTGCCTCTGAGTCGCGACCGTTGGTCAGCGATCTGGTCGGGCCCGCAGATCTGGTGGTGCTGGTCATCCCCATCGACAGTTCCGCGCCGAAGGGAAGACTGATCCTGCCACAGCAGCAGGTGATCCGGGATATTCTGGAGGCCGGGGGCGCAGCCATCTGCGTGAAGGATACGGAGCTTTCCGAGGTGCTTGCCAAACTGCCGGGCAAGCCGGCGTTAGTCATCACCGACAGCCAGGCTTTTGACAGGGTGTCCGCCGATGTGCCGGAGAATGTTCTGCTCACATCCTTCTCTATTTTGATGGCGAGATATAAGGGGTTGCTGGATACCGCCGTGGAGGGCGTGGCGGCCATCGACCGGTTAAAAGACGGGGATACGGTCCTCATCGCGGAAGGGTGCACTCATCACCGGCAGTGCGAGGATATCGGAACGGTGAAGATTCCGGCGTGGCTTCATAAACATACCGGAAAAGATCTCAAAATCGAGACGTGCTCCGGGCAGAGTTTTCCGGAAGATCTGTCGCCGTATGCCCTGGTCATCCACTGCGGCGGTTGCATGCTCAACGAGAGAGAGGTCCGCTACCGGATGAAATGCGCGAAAGATCAGGGTGTGCCGATCACCAATTATGGGATTGCCATCGCCTATATGCACGGTATCTTGAAAAGAAGTGTGGAAGTATTCCCACATTTGACGAAGATACTGGAACATCCATCATATTGATCGATCACAATCACGCTTGTTCTTTTTTTGGTGCATTTTCTGATACAAAAATGGCTTTTGGGAAAGGAAGGAGGTCATTTTTTGTCAAAAAGACTTGGTTTGTTCAAAATTTTTTGGTATACTCTTTGAGAAAAAAAGCAGTTTGACTGCAATCTAAAAAGAAAGCGGGCGGGAAAACAGAATGAACAAGCTAATCGGAATACTGGAAAAAGAAGACTGTGATGTGGAAGACGCCCTGACGCGCTGCATGAACATGGAAGAATTGTATCTGGAACTTCTGGAGCTCTTCGTGGAAGACGACCAGATCGATCAGTTGATGGATGCCTTCCGGCAAAAGGATGCAGCGGCAGTGTTTTTTCATTCCCATACGCTGAAAGGTGTGTACACCAACCTTGGCATGAAGCGTCTGTACGAGCTTGACGTGCCTGTGGTGGAGGGAACCAGGGAGAAAAGGCAGGAAAGTCTTGCAGGACTGGAAGAAGATGTGGACGCCCTGTGCAGGGAACATAAGAGAATCGTCGCCGTGATACGGGAATGTATATAAGGAAGAAAAACAGCAAGGCAGCCGGCCGGCTTTTGAAAAAAAGCAGCCGGCTGTTTTGTATTGTAAAAAATTTTGAACCAGACGGAGAGCAGCGGTCTCTTATAGATAGACGCGTCAATAAGATACAAGGAGGTGGCAAGTATGGAGACGGACGTCGAATTAGTAAGGAAATGGAAGGAAGGCAGCGAGGAAGCCTTTGACGCCATGTACGAGCGTTATAAACAGACCGCCATGCGGACGGCATGGCTGCTTTGTCACAATCTGGCGGACAGCGAGGATATCGTGCAGGAGACATTCGTGCAGTGCTATTTTCATATCAGGGAGCTTAAGGACGAGAGCGCATTCCGGTCGTGGATGCTCCGCTGCCTTGTCCGCACGGGCTGGCGGATGATGAAAAAACAGAAAAAGGAGATGCCGGAAGAGCAGGTGGAGCTGCATCTGGAAAGAGAACGGTATCTTTTGAGCACATTTTCCGGGAAAACGATGGAAGAGCCGCTGGAACAGGCGGTTGCCAGAGAATTTTCCGGGGAACTTACGGAAGCGCTTTCCAGACTTTCGGAGAAACACCGTCTGGTGATCGTGCTGTATTATTACAATGAGCTCAGCGTACAGGAGATCGCGAAAATCACCGGATGTCTGGAAGGAACGGTGAAATCCCGGCTGCATTTTGCGAGAAAGAGGCTTAAGAAGCTTTTATCCGACGACAGTGAAGAACAGGAGGGGAGGATCGTTTATGAAAGAGGATAAAATGGGACGTCTGTTCCGGAATGGGTTAAAGAGAGAGACGGAGACGATCGGAGTTTCTGATTTTTTAAAGACGAGAATAGACATGGAGATCACGGCAAGACAGGAGGAAAGAACGATGAGAAAGAAAATACATTTTAAGAGATATATCGCAGCGGCAGCCTGTGTCTGCCTGCTGGTACCGGCCGGAATCTTTGCGGGCGGCAAAGTGAGCAGCTATGTGTCAAGCACAAACGGCGCGGATTATAAGACTTCCACCGACTGGAAGGATCTGGACAAAATGGAAAAACGGGCGGGCATTGAGACTGATGCCGTAGAAAGCTTTTCCAACGGCTATCAGTACAAAGAGATCAGTAACAGCGCTTTTAACGCCCTGGACGACGAGGGCAATAAGATGTTCAAAGAAAAAGAACTGGGCGTGACCTATGAAAACAACGACGGAGAGATCTTAAACTGCTATATGCGTCAGGCGGACGAGCGGGTTACCGACGACAGGACGCCGGATGCAACGGCAGATTATGACGGCGTGACCGTAAACTATTATCAGGAAACCTATAAATTTGTCCCGGAAGATTATGAGAAGACCGCGCAGGACAAAGCGATGGAGGCAGCGGGCGGCTATTACGTTTCCTTCGGAACCGACGAGATAGAAGAAATGCAATCCATGTCCGTCTCCTGGGAAAAAGACGGCGTTGCCTACAGTATCCAGGGATTTGACACGGATCTGACGCCGCAGGAAATGCTTTCCATGGCGGGAGAGATGATCCAGGGGTAAGATTCCGGAGCAGGGATGCTCTCTGATGCGGACAGAATAGGAAATGAAAAAAGAATAAAATGAACATGGGAAGAACCGAATGACAGAAAAGCGGGCGGCAATGCTGAAAAAAACAGCAACCGCCCGTTTTGTTGTATTGCCATTGTTCCGGTAATAGGGTATAGTAAAAATCGAAAGATAGTCTGCAGGAGTTTGGGACTGTCTAAAAGAAAAAGAATCGTTTGGCATATTTGGAAGGACAACTATGATACGAGATATTTACAGGAAATTACAGGAATTTCTTTGTGCGGGAGAGACCTGTGGTCTGGTGACGGTTTTTACAAAGAAACAGGACGGAGAAGCTGTCATCCACAGGAAATATATTGTGAAGGAAACAGATCCGGATTTTTCCCCGGTTCCTGTTATGGAGAAAATAGCGGGAGGGCTCCGAATCTGTGAGCCGGCAGGACCGGCAGAGAGGCTGATCATTCTGGGAGGAGGACATATCTCCAAAGCGCTCTGCTCTTTTGCGGCCCGGACGGGATTTACGCCCTGGGTCATTGACGAGAGAGAAGAATTTGCCAGCCGGGAGCGTTTTCCGGAGGCAGAGAAGGTCATCTGCGCGCCGTTTATTGAGGCGCTTCGCCGGGTGCGGGTCAGCTGCTGTGATTATGTGGTCATTGTGACGAGAGGGCATGGCAGCGACGGGGACTGCCTGAAATATCTGCTTGGCCGGGAACTGCCGGGATATCTTGGCATGATCGGTTCCAGAAGAAGAGTGCAGGCACAGTTTGCCCTGTTCCGTGAGCAGGGCGTGCCGCAGGAGAAGCTGGATTATGTACACACGCCCATCGGTCTTTCCATCGGGGCGGTGACGCCGGAGGAGATCGCTGTCTCCATTCTGGCGGAGCTGATCCTGGTGAAGCGGACAGAACGGAAAGATGATGTGATCCGGACGGATCTGGAGCCGTCCATCGTGGGAGAGATCGCATCCTGCGAAAGACCGGCGGCGGTGGCAACGATCGTCCGGGCGGCGGGTTCCACGCCGAGAAAAGAGGGTGCAAAAATGCTGGTCTTTGCCGACGGGACCATTCGGAGAACCATCGGCGGCGGTTTATGCGAGAATGCAGTAATCCACCGGGCGGCGGAGCTGGCAGGCACAGGAGGATCCTGTCTCTTTCATTTTGATATGGACGCTGATGTGGCGGCCGGAGACGGGATGGCCTGCGGCGGAGAAATGGATGTGTTGATCGAGGATTTGGGCGCGGAGTGCGGTCTCGGATAAAATATAATGATAACAGACAGGAAGTGAACAGAATGAAACTGATACGGACAGAAGACGCGGTGGGACAGGTGCTGTGCCACGACATCACACAGATCATAAAAGGCGTGACAAAGGATGCGGTCTTTCGCAAGGGACACGTCATCCGTGAGGAAGACATACCGGTGCTGTTAAGTGTCGGAAAAGAAAATGTATATATCTGGGAAAATGACGATATGATGCTCCATGAAAACGATGCGGCGCAGATTCTGTATGAGATATGCAAAGGGGAGCATATGCATCCGACACCGGTAAAAGAGGGAAAGATCGAGCTGATTGCCGATAGGGACGGGCTGTTAAAGGTGGACGACGCCAAGATGCGCCTCATCAACGGCATGGGACAGCTGATGATCGCCTCCCGCCACGGTAATTTTGCCGTGCATAAGGGCGATAAGCTGGCGGGAACCCGCATCATCCCTCTGGTCATTGAGAAAGAAAAAATGGAAAAGGCGAAAGAAATGTGCGCGCCGGAGCCGATTCTTCATCTGCTGCCGTTTGTGCAAAAAAAGGTCGGTATCGTGACGACCGGCAGCGAGGTGTACCACCACCGGATCACCGATACGTTTACACCGGTCATCCGTGAAAAGCTGGCGGAATTTGACACGGAAGTCATCGGACAGATTCTCTGTGATGACGACCATGAAAAGATCACAAAAGCCATCCTCACCCATATCGAAAACGGGGCGGACATGGTGGTCTGCACGGGCGGCATGAGTGTGGACCCGGATGACCGGACGCCTCTTGCCATCAAAAATACCGGAGCCGATATCGTCTCCTACGGAGCGCCGGTGCTGCCGGGAGCCATGTTCCTGCTCAGCTATTATAATGGAAGGATTCCTGTGGTGGGACTGCCGGGCTGCGTTATGTACGCAAGGCGGACGATCTTTGATCTGATCCTGCCAAGGCTCATGGCGGACGATCTGGTGACGGCGGAGGAACTGGCGGCGTTGGGACAGGGCGGCTTGTGCCTAAACTGCGAAGTCTGTACATTCCCTAACTGCGGATTTGGCAAATAGTGACAGGGCCAGCCGCGGTTTGTGGTCAGGCAGGGACTGCTGACTGTCCTGGCGGTCGTTTTTTGGAAAAACAGCGATTTTTGCAGCAGTGAAAAATCGGAAAGGATAAAAAACATATGGAATTCAGTCATTTTGACGCCGACGGCAACGCGGTGATGGTGGATGTGAGCGGCAAGAAGGAGACAGAGCGGGAGGCGGTGGCGCAGGGCGTCATACGCATGAGTGAGGAATGTTTTGACAAAGTGATGGAGGGACAGATGGCGAAGGGGGACGTGTTGGGAACGGCCCGCATCGCCGGTATCATGGGGGCAAAGAAGACTTCGGAGCTGATCCCCCTCTGTCACCTGCTGCAGCTGACCAGCGTAAAGATCGATTTTGAAAGTGACGAAGAACGGCATGAGATCACGGCTTTTTGCCGGGTAAAGACTACCGGGAAGACCGGCGTGGAGATGGAGGCGCTCACCGGCGTGCAGGTGACTCTCCTGACCATTTATGACATGTGCAAGGCCGTCGACAAGCGGATGGAAATGCACAGCATCCACCTGTGTATGAAGACCGGCGGCAAGAGCGGGGATTTTTCGTTTTGAAAATGGTTTTTGAAATAGGATTGCCGCAATTTTGCCGGCTTCAGCGCGCCCGGCGAAGGATAGTTCACGAATTTGCTCTGTGGGGAGAAAAGTGTATGACGAAGAGCAATAGAAAAGAAAAAGACATGTCAGGGAAAAGACGGCATGAAAAAGGAGAGACGGCATGAAAGACCAATACGGCAGAATCATTGACTATATGCGTATTTCCATCACGGATAAATGTAATCTCCGCTGCCGCTACTGCATGCCGGAAGGCGTGGAGATTATTCCGATGTCCCACCTTTTAACCTTTGAGGAGATCGTAAAGGTCTGCACGGCAGCGGCAGAACTTGGCGTCCGTAAGCTCAAAGTGACCGGCGGGGAGCCGCTGGTGCGGAGAGGAGCGCCGGCGCTTTTCGGTATGCTCCGGGAGATTCACGGCATTGAGGATGTGACGCTCACCACCAACGGCGTGCTGTTAAAGAAGTATCTTCCGGCGCTCATGGATAACGGGCTGCGAAGCGTCAATATCAGCCTGGATACGATGGACCGGACGCTGTATGAGAAGATTACCGGACAGGACGCCTTCTTACAGGTGATGGAGAGTATAGAGACGGCGGTGGACGCCGGTCTGCAGGTGAAGATCAATACCGTGCTGCTGGAGGGGGTCAACGACAACGGCTGGGAGCAGATGCTCCTGTATGCGGGAGAACACTCCGTCGATGTGCGCTTTATCGAGATCATGCCCATCGGGGCGGGGAGTACATTTACCGGCGTCTCCAATCAGACGCTGCTCGCCAGGATTCGGGAGAGATACCCGGACCTCACAGAAGACCTTTCCGTACACGGCAACGGGCCGGCCAGCTATTACTCCATCCCCGGCTTTGCCGGCGGCGTCGGCTTCATCAGCGCCATGCACGGAAAGTTCTGCGACCACTGCAACCGTATCCGCATGAGCGCCCAGGGCGAGATCAAGCCATGTCTGTGCTATGGCACGTCCGTGGATCTGCGGCAGGCGCTGCGGGGGAGTGATCCGGATGGGGAAGAAAACAGAATGATCAGAGAGAATAAGACTATCGGGAATGCCGGGCGGCTGACAGGGAAATCTCTTTCTATAGAGAATAACAGCGACAGGAAGAACGAATTAAAGAGTCTGCTGGCCCGGGCCATCTGGGACAAGCCGCAGGCCCATTGCTTTGAGCGAAGGGACGCCATCACCGAGGATAAGAAGATGGTGTCCATCGGAGGATGATATTTGTTAGAAAAGGCAATGGCAAAAGAAGCGTGCAGGAAAAATGCGGCAGTCCGGAAACAGGCATAAAAGTATGGAGATAGCAACGAAAAAGATACAATGTTTATAATAATGAGGAAAGACAGGGAGAGAGAATGGGAATTATCAGAGGGATATGTATCAGTGAGAAAAGAGGCACACAGAAGACAGAAGTGCCGGAAGCAGATCTGAAAGTAAACTGGGGGATCGAGGGCGACGCCCACGGCGGCAGCTGGCACCGGCAGGTGAGCCTCCTTTCCCTGGAAAAAATAGAAGCCTTTCGCGAGAAAGGCGCGGATGTGGCCTTTGGAGCCTTCGGGGAGAACCTGATCGTGGAGGGCTTCGACTTTGCCAGCCTGCCGGTGGGCAGCCGTTTCCGTATCGGGGAGGCGGAGCTTGAGATGACACAGATCGGCAAGGAATGTCACAGCCATTGTCAGATCTATCAGGTGATGGGCGATTGCATCATGCCAAGGGAGGGCGTCTTTGCCGAGGTGAGAAAGTCCGGCCACATCCGGGTGGGAGACGCGGTCACCCTTCTGCCGCAAGACCCGGCGCGCCCGCTCACGGCGGCGGTCATCACCTTGAGTGATAAGGGAGCTGCCGGGCAGCGGGAAGATAAAAGCGGCCCGGTCATCGTGGAAGAGCTTAAAAAAGCGGGATACAAAGTGATCGAGACGTTGCTCCTGCCGGACGACATGGCAAAGATAAAGGCGCAGCTTATCCGCCTTTCCGACCAGCGGCAGGTAAATCTCATCCTTACCACCGGCGGCACCGGATTTTCCGAGAGAGACTGCACGCCGGAGGCGACCCTCGCTGTGGCCACGAGAAATGCCCCGGGCATCGCCGAGGCGATCCGTGCCGGTTCCATGCAGATCACGAGAAGAGCGATGCTCTCAAGGGAAGCTTCCGTGATTCGCAATCAGACGCTCATCGTCAACCTGCCGGGCAGCCCGAAAGCGGTAAAGGAATGTCTCGACCTGGTCCTTGACCAGTTAGACCATGGCATTCGGATACTGACCGGACGGGACAGTGAATGTGCGAGGAAATAACTTCAGATGCTGACAGCAAGTGTGCGAAGAAATAACTTCAGATGCTGACAGCAAATGTACAAGGAAGTAAAAGGGAACATCATGCGATATCAGATAAAAAACGGTACGGTCTCTCTGAAAGGGGAGACCATTCTTGATCATATAGATTTTGAAATCCGGGGCAATGAGAAGATCGCCCTGGTGGGAAAAAACGGCGCGGGTAAAACGACGCTTCTTCGGCTGATCGCCGGAGAGTTGCCTTTGGACCGGGATGACAAGCGGTTTGACGCCGGGATTTTTCTGGCGAGGAATACGACCATCGGCATGTTGCGACAGAATGTGGCGCAGGAGGAGAAGGAGCGGACAGTGGAAGAACTGCTACTGGCTCTCTGTCCGTCGGATGATCTGTATTCCAGAGAGAGGTACGATTTTGAGCAGGAATATGACAGGATTTTTACTGCCTTCGGGTTCACCAGGGCGGATAAGAATAAAAAACTGGGGGAGTTTTCCGGAGGCGAGCAGACAAAGATCGCCATGATCCGTCTGCTCCTTTCCAGACCGGATATCCTGCTGCTTGATGAACCGACCAATCATCTCGATGTGGAGACGGTGGAGTGGCTGGAAGACTATATCAGGAACTATGAGAAGGCTGCGGTCATCGTCTCTCACGACCGGTATTTTCTGGACGCCGTGGCAGGAACGGTCTATGAGCTGGAAAAAGGCGGGCTGACCCGGTATGCGGGCAATTACAGCGCGTACAGAAAACAGCGGGAGAAGAACCGTCAGATACAGATGAAAAAGTATCTGGCGCAGCAGGAAGAGATCAAAAGGCTGACAGAGCTGATCGGGAGGTTTAAGCATAAGCCCAAAAAAGCTGCCATGGCCCGCTCCAAGAAAAAGGTGCTGGAGCGGATGGAACGGGTGGAGCGCCCTTCGGGAGAAAATGTACACATTTTTACGGAGGCGATCACGCCCCGGATTCCCGGCAGTAAATGGGTGCTGGATGCGGAAAAGCTGCGTATCGGGTATCACAGGCAGGCAGGAAATGTACCGGAGATCACCTTGCGCGTCCGCCGCGGACAGAAGATTGGTATCATCGGCGCCAACGGAACGGGCAAAACGACCTTTTTAAAAACGATACTCGGGCAGATTCCTCCCCTGTCCGGCAAAGTGCAACTGGGAAATAACATAGAGGCGGGATACTTTGACCAGCACAGCGGGCAGCTTCATTCAGAAAAGAGAGTATTGGAACATTTTCACGACTGCCAGCCTTCCCTCACGCTGAAAGAGGCGAAAACCCTTCTCGACCATTATCTGTTTCGGGGAGAAGATACCGGAAAAAAGGTCAATGAACTTTCCGGAGGAGAAAAAAGCCGGCTGGTTCTGGCGGAGATTCTGGAGAGCCGCCCGAATCTGCTTGTGCTTGACGAGCCGACCAATCACATGGACATTCCGGCAAAAGAGACGCTGGAATCCGCTTTCCGGTCTTACACGGGGACCATACTTTTTATCTCCCATGACCGGTATTTTATAAAGGAAGTGGCGGATGCTCTGCTCATTTTCAGCGAAGACGGTGTCACCTGGTATCCGTTCGGCTACGAACATTACGTGGAACACCTTCGCAAGAAAAAAGAGTACGGCTGGGCCGGCGCGGAAGCTGTCGCCGTGGAAAATACCCGGCTGATCGAAGGACTCAAAGAGGTGCCGGAGAAAACCCGGATGCAGAGCGCCCGCTTTTCCACGGAGCAGTCTTACGCCGACTGGCAGCTTACGCTGGCGGGAGAGCAGCTTAAAAAGACGCAGAGTGCCATAGAGCAGTTTCTGGACAAGACTGCTGAATCATTACCGTTCGACGAAAAATTACCGGGATGCCGGGAAAGTATCTCCGGAGCGCCTGAACAGACCACCGACATGGAAACGCTGCCGGACTGCGGTACTGCTATAGAAATGCCCATACAACATACAAACGCCATGAATATCCTCATCGCCCGGACACAGGCCCACTGCCGCTGGCAGGAAGAATACGAGACATTGCAGCAGCGCTATACCGAAGCCTGCCTGCTCTGGTATGAAAAATGGCAGGAATATGAGGAAGCCTTTGCGGGGTATGCGGAGGATTAAATGGGGAATTGTAAAGGTGACAACAGAGTTCTCATATAACAGACGATGCCATTCGTTTCCATACAGTTCCTCCCGACTCGACCCTCACTCGGACTACTGACGTTTTCTGATCGGCCGGGAGAAACCGCAAAGCGGTTTCAGCTACGCTTTACAGGATTAAAAAGGTCTGCTCCTTCGTGCAAGCACGGGA
>DXGQ01000006.1 GCA_019113845.1 Candidatus Anaerobutyricum avicola | reverse complement strand
GCAGACGAGGCTCTGGCAGCAGGTGCAGAGTTCGTTGGCGCTGAGGAGCTCATTCCGAAGATCCAGAACGAAGGTTGGCTGGATTTCGACAAGGTTGTCGCAACCCCGAACATGATGAGCGTTGTGGGACGTCTCGGACGTATCCTCGGACCAAAGGGCTTAATGCCTAACCCGAAGGCCGGTACCGTTACCATGGAAGTCGGCAAGGCCGTTCAGGAATTAAAAGCCGGTAAGATTGAGTACAGATTGGATAAGACAAACATCGTTCACGTGCCAATCGGAAAAGCTTCTTTCACAGAGGAGCAGTTAAACGAAAACTTCCAGACATTAATAGATGCAATCAACAAAGCAAAACCAGCGGCAGCAAAAGGACAGTACATCAGAAGTGCTACTATTGCTTCCACCATGGGCCCTGGCGTTAAGCTGAACACTGCAAGATTAGTATAATAACTTTTCAGAACAGCGATTGCAAAAAGAAATGAGACGGACAATCTCCGTAGCCGTATCTGCGGCAGCGGAAATTGTCCGTTTTTTCTTTCTTTATCTCCTGAATGAATTGATTAATTTGTATAGGAAGAGTATAATGAATATATTAATAGAGATGGAAGAACGACTGAATGCAGAAGATAAAAATTGTAAAAAATTGACAAATTGAAGGAAAAAACAATATAATACTATTGTCATATAAAATATTATATGACAATAACCAAAAGGGGAGAGGCAGGACAAACCGGATGGGGAAAGGAGAACATATGGAAGACATGGGAATGACTGATTTACAGTTTAAAAGCTGGTTACGACAAATTATACGCCGATTAGAAGAGGCGGAAGGAGAAGAAAATAAAGAAAAAACGGATAAAAAGCTGGAGGAATTATTGAAAGACCTGAAACAAGATTTGCAAGGTTGATAAATTCTGATACTGGGAACAGCAGAGAGGGCGGACCTGCCGCCGCTCTCCGCAAAATGATGATATCATAATATGGTCTGGACTACAATGATAATGTTTATACTGCTTCGTGGAAAGTGCGCATGATGACTTCCATCTGCTGTTCACGGCTCAGGCGGTTGAAGTTTACGGCGTAGCCGGAGACGCGGATGGTGAGTGTCGGATAGTTGTCCGGATGCTCCATGGCATCAATGAGCAGATCTCGGTTCATCACGTTGACATTTAAATGATGTGCTCCCTGCACAAAGTAACCGTCGAGGAGCGAGATGAGGTTTCGGGTGCGTTCTTTCATACTTTTGCCGAGAGCAGGCGGTGTGATGGAGAATGTATTGGAGACTCCATCCTGGCATACGGCGCGGTACGGGATTTTGGCAACGGAGTTCAGGGAAGCCAGCGCTCCGTGGATATCCCGGCCATGCATTGGGTTGGCGCCCGGAGCAAAAGGTTCCCCGGCTTTTCTGCCGTCCGGTGTTGAGCCGGTCTTTTTGCCGTACATCACATTGCTGGTGATGGTGAGGGCGGAGAGGGTGTGGATGGCATTTCGGTACAGTGGATGTTTTTTCAGCTCCGCGGAGAAATAGGAGACAAGTTCCACCGCGATATCATCCACGGAATCATTATCATTTCCGTATTTTGGAAAGTCGCCTTCTACCCGAAAATCAACGGCAATACCCGCCTCGTTGCGGATTGGGTAGACCTTTGCAAATTTGATGGCGGATAAGGAATCTGCCGCTACAGACAGACCGGAGATCCCGAAGGCTGCCAGACGTTCCACCAGCGTATTGTGGAGTGCCATCTGGCTGGCCTCATAAGCGTACTTGTCGTGCATATAGTGGATGATATTGATGGCGTCCACATAAAGCTCGGCGACATAGGACAGTACCTTTTTATAATCTGTGATGACGCGGGAATATTCAAGGACTTCCTCGGTGTTTTTCTCGATACCCGGAACGACCAGGGTGCCTTTTAATTCATCTACGCCGCCATTGATGGCATAGAGAAGGCTTTTTGCCAGATTGGCGCGGGCGCCGAAAAACTGCATCTGGCATCCGACAGCCATGGCAGAGACGCAGCAGGCAATACAGTAATCATCTCCATAGATCGGGCGCATGATATCGTCGTTTTCATACTGAATGGAGTCGGTATCGATACTCATTTTCGCGCAGTAAGCTTTAAAAGGCATCGGAAGATTCTGGCTCCATAACACGGTCAGGTTTGGTTCCGGCGCAGTACCCAGATTAGTCAGTGTGTGGAGATAACGGAAGGTATTTTTTGTCACGAGAGTTCTTCCGTCGATCCCCATACCGCCGAGACTTTCTGTGACCCAGGTAGGGTCGCCGCCGAACAGCTCGTTGTATTCCGGTGTGCGGAGATGGCGGACCAGGCGAAGCTTGATGATAAACTGGTCGATCAGTTCCTGCGCGCCTTCTTCGTCAAGGATACCCTGATCGAGATCTCTCTGAATATAAATATCCAGAAATGTTGCCGTCCGGCCAAGGCTTGTGGCGGCGCCGTTATTTTCTTTGATGCCTGCCAGGTAAGCCATGTAAAGATTCTGTACGGCTTCCCGGGCGTTTTCCGCCGGTTTGGTGATATCGCAGCCATAGCGGGCCGCCATACGGCTCATGGCCTGAAGCGCCCGGATCTGTTCGCTGACCTCTTCGCGCAGACGGATGCGCTCATCGGTCATCGGACCGTCGAGATTGCGCAAGTCCTCTTTTTTGGATTCAATCAGAAAATCTGTGCCGTAAAGAGGAACACGGCGGTAATCGCCGACGATCCGTCCTCTGCCATAGGCGTCCGGCAGGCCGGTGAGTAAGCCGGCAGAACGTGCCGTGCGCACCCGTTCAGGATAAGCGTCAAAGACGCCCTCATTGTGTGTTTTCCGGTAGAGGCTGAAAGTCTTTTCAATCTCAGGGTCCAGCTGATAGCCGTACTCGGTCAGGGCGGATTTTACCATACGCATGCCGCCAAACGGGTTGACGATCCGCTTTAAAGGAGCGTCTGTCTGAAGACCGACGATCACTTCATTTTCCCGGTCGATATAGCCGGGGGCAAAGTTGTCGATGCCGGATACCGTATGGGTATCCACATCAATGATCCCCTTCTTGATCTCCTCGGTGATCAGGACGCTGGCTTTCTCCCATACTTTTGCGGTGCGTGGACTGACGCCTGAGAGAAAAGATTCATCTCCGGTGTAAGGGGTGTAGTTTTTCTGGATAAAATTCCGTACATTTACCAGATGACGCCATTCTCCTGTGTGAAATCCCTTCCAGGCGGTGCAGTTTACATCAATACTCATTCGTTTTCCTCCTTGTTTTCCTTGCATGAGTGATTTGGGTTCATGCGTTCCTGCCATTGAGTCAGTGATTCGGCATCCTTCGGCGGTACATTTTTAAGAGGATAAGGAATCTGCATGCGCTCGTATTTGTGTACGCCCAGGGTGTGATACGGCAGAAGTTCCACCCGCTGCACGCCCCGGAGCGTCTGTATATAACGCTGCAAACCTTCCAGATGTTCATCGCTGTCCGTAAGACCGGGAACCACAACATGCCGCAGCCACAGGGGAATCCCCATTTCCTGCACCAGCGACAGAAAACGCAGCGATTCCTTTGGTGACTGTCCGGTAATGCGGCGGTAGCCTTCCTCCGTGTAATGCTTGATATCAAAAAGTACGAGATCGGTATTTTTCAATATCTCTTCATAACCTCCGACGCCGCAGCCTGCCGTATCCAGACAGGTATGGATCCCTTCCCGGCGGCAGCGGGCAAGAATTTCTGTCAGAAATTCTTTTTGCAGCAGAGGCTCTCCTCCTGAAAATGTCACGCCGCCTTCTGTCCCGTAATAGGGGCGGAAACGCCGCAGGCGCGCCATCACTTCATCGACAGATTCCAGGATGCCGCCTTCCGTTGCCCAGGTGTCAGGATTGTGACAGTAAAGACAGCGCAGACGACAGCCCTGCAGGAATACAACAGTTCGTATGCCCGGACCGTCCACCAGCCCCATGGATTCCCAGGAATGAATCTTTCCCGCTATCATGATCATCCTCCATTTCTTTGTAAAAACAAAAAGAGCCGGCCGTCCAGACAAAAATGCCCAGACGGTCGGCTTAACATGGTCATACTTCATGTGGTCGATTCCACAGTTCCGTCAGTCATATGACTGCACCCATTGTAACGGGGAAAAGGGAATCTGTCAACAATTTTTTGAATCTTTCTTCTTGAAAGAAGTTCACGATATCGTATATAATATGATACAAAACCGAATACCACGGTGTGAAAAATAGGAAAAGATAAGTGTGCTTTTAAAAAAATGTACAGAAGATAAACAAGCAGGAGGTAGGATTTATGAAGAATAGATTTTGTTTGGCGATTGGAACTCTTTGCACTCTGGCGCTTCTGGTCCCGGTTTCTGTCCCGGCAGCAGCGGCAGATACGCAGGAAGCAAACGTACAGATGGGAAAAAATATACAGGCTGCAGAGAGCGCGCGGATAATGACAGTCGATCCGGCGGCAGTGGACGGCAGCCAGACGGGGGAGAACACAGGTGCGGCAGATACGGACGAACAGACGAATCAAAATGCAGGAGCGGCAGACCCGGCCAGTCAGAAAGCCGGAAAGAAAAAGAAGAAAAAAACGATCTTTATCGCCGCGGGCCATCAGGAGAGAGGAATCTCTTCGAGAGAGCGTCTGGCGCCGGGGTCCTCTGCCACAAAGGCGAAGCTTACTTCCGGAACCAGCGGCGTGAGGACCGGTATTCCGGAGTATAAGACAAATCTGGCGATCGCCAAAGCGACGAGAAAAGCGCTTCGAAAAGCAGGATACAAAGTTATCATGCTTCGGACAACTAATCAATGCCCGCTCTCCAACCAGCAGCGCACGAAAAAGGCCAACAAGAGCGGCGCGAACCTGCACATCTGTATCCATTGTAATGCCGGCGGTACCGGCGCGAGAGGACCGCTTGTCATCGTGCCGGCAAGTTCCCGCTATGTGGGAAGCAAGGTGTATAACAAGTCCTGCCGGCTGGGAAGCAGCCTTATTTCCGCAGTGGCAAAATCCACGGGAAAAAGAGCCAATGCGACCATCCGTTCCAATTATTACACAACGATCAACTGGGCGAAGATCCCTACGGTCATTCTGGAATGCGGCTTCATGAGCAATCCGTCCGAAGACCGCCAGCTCAACTCGGCCAGCTATCAGAAAAAGATCGCGGACGGTATCGTGAAAGGGGTCAATAAATATTTTAAAAATAATAAAAAATAGAAGGTAAAATCAGGAAAACTCCGTTTCTTTTTTCTTACGCGGAATTATAGTATAGTGATTCCAACAGAAGGAACATTCTGTCCGAGAGGATTCTTTCTCATATGATCGGTTTTTAAAGAAGAGGAGGGGAGTTTATGGGATGCCTTGGAAATATTTTGTGGTTCTTATTTGGAGGCGCGGTCAGTGGAATCAGCTGGTTTTTGGCGGGGTGCCTCTGGTGCGTCACCATTGTGGGAATCCCAGTGGGGCTTCAGTGTTTTAAGTTTGCGTCGCTGAGTTTCTTCCCGTTTGGAAAAGATGTGACTTACGGCGGAGGGACGGTGTCTCTGGTTGTCAATGTCATCTGGATTTTTGTATCCGGCTGGGTGCTGGCGCTGGAGCATCTGTTTTTTGGAGCGGTGCTGTGCGTCACGGTAATCGGGATTCCGTTTGGTCTGCAGCATTTTAAGCTGGCAAAACTGGCGCTGATGCCATTTGGCGCGGAAGTCCATTGAATGATCGCGCATTATGAAGAATAGCGGGATTACTACACAAAAGCTGTCACATAAAATGATGGGCAAATTGATGAAAAAAAGAAATTTAATGCTTGACATGCCGTATGCAGAATGATATTATACCAAAGTATGAACGCCGAAGACAGCAGGTGCCGCAAGGCATAAAGTGAGAACGCCTGCCGAGGAAGTTATATTCTGATAATGAATATTTCTCACTCTCTGTCTTTGGACAGAGAGTTTTCTTTTTGCCTTCTGCACTGCAGGATATATTTTTTCGGTATAGAAGAGATTGCCCCCTGTGGAATACGGAATGAGTTTCTTCTATATATAATGGAGGAAGGATTTCGGGAAGGCATAGAGACATCAGAGGATGTCACGGCGGTACACACAATATTTTAAGGAGGTGCACCAGGAGAATGGCTAAGGTTGAAGTGAAGCAGCCGATCGTTGACGAGATCAGAGCGCAGTTAGACGGTGCGAAATCTCTGGTAGTTGTTGACTATCGCGGAATTTCCGTAGCTGATGTGACAGAGCTTCGTAAACAGTGTCGTGAAGCAGGTGTGATTTATAAGGTTTATAAAAACACAATGGTAAGACGTGCTGTTGAGGGAACAGAGTTCGAAGGCGTAGTAAAGGATCTGGAAGGAACCAACGCATTCGCTATTTCCAAAGACGATGCAACATTAGCTGCAAGAACTGTTTCCAAGTTCATCAAAAAAGCAAAAGTCTGCCAGTTAAAGGGCGGCGTTGTTGAGGGAACTTATTACGATGCCAAAGGTATCGAGATGATCGCTACTATCCCATCCAGAGACGAGCTTATCGCGAAGTTCATGGGAAGCATTCAGTCCCCAATCGCCAACTTTGCCCGTGTGATCAAACAGATCGCGGAGAAAAACGGCGGAGCAGAAGAAGCAGCAGCTGAGTAATCGGCGAAGTCTGACGGCTGACCGGAGTGTCCTGCGGGGAGAGATTCCGACAGGATGAAGATAGAGCGGACAACAGATGTCCGGAATTTTTATTACATTATTTTCATGGAGGGAATTAAGATGACAACTCAGGAAATCATTGAAGTTATTAAAGGTTTATCTGTATTAGAGTTAAATGACTTAGTAAAAGCATGTGAGGAAGAGTTCGGCGTATCCGCAGCAGCAGGTGTTGTAGTTGCAGCAGGTGCAGCAGGAGCAGCTGAGGAAGCAGAAGAGAAGACAGAATTCGATGTTGAGCTGACAGAAGTTGGCGGACAGAAAGTTAAAGTTATCAAAGTTGTTCGTGAGATCACAGGTCTTGGTCTTAAAGAAGCAAAAGCTGTTGTTGACGGCGCTCCTAAGAACATCAAAGAAGCTGTTTCCAAAGAAGAAGCAGAAGACATCAAAAAACAGATGGAAGAAGTTGGAGCAAAAGTTACAATCAAATAATTGGGCTTTTCCGATACGAAACCATAATCATGGATATAAGACGCCTGTTTTCCTTGTTGGAGAACAGGCGTTTTTCTGCTGTACATTTTAATGAAAAAGATCAGATTTTCTGTGGCGATATGGATATGTTGTATCGGACGGTGAAAAGACGGCTGTTTATCTTGTGAAAATATTGGAAAAAATTTATATAAAACAGGAAAAAAATAGTTGACATGACATTTCAGCTATGATATGATATTAAACTGATTCACAATGGGCATGTGTGCCTGCATGAAAAAAAGAAGCAACCAGAAGTTTATCAGCAAGATTGTTCAAGGGGTGAAACATCAATGGAAAAGAACAGACTGCGACCTATGCGAATTCCGGGAAGCAAAAATATCAGAATGAGCTATGCAAGACAAAAAGACGTACTCGATATGCCGAATCTCATTGAAGTGCAGAAGAATTCCTATCAGTGGTTTCTGACAGACGGCCTGAGAGAGGTTTTTGACGACATTTCTCCGATTACGGATTACAGCGGACAGCTCAGTCTGGAATTTGTTGATTTTCAGCTTTGCAGAGAAGACAGAAAGTATTCAATAGAAGAGTGTAAAGAACGGGATGCCACCTATGCAGCTCCTTTGAAGGTGAAAGTGCGCCTTCATAATAAGGAGACGGACGATTTTAAGCAGCATGATATTTTTATGGGCGATCTGCCTCTGATGACAGAGACAGGAACCTTCGTGATCAATGGCGCGGAGCGTGTTATCGTCAGCCAGCTTGTCCGTTCCCCTGGTATCTACTATGCGATCAGCCATGATAAGACCGGTAAGAAGCTTTTTTCCTGTACGGTCATTCCAAACCGTGGTGCATGGCTGGAGTATGAGACGGACTCCAATGACGTGTTTTACGTTCGTGTGGACCGGACCAGAAAGGTGCCGGTTACTGTACTGATCCGTGCCCTTGGTATTGGGACCAATGCCGAGATCAAAGAGCTTTTTGGCGAAGAGCCGAAGATTTTAAAAACGCTCGAAAAAGATACGGCGACCAATTACCAGGAAGGTCTTAAGAAGTTATACGAAAAGATCCGTCCGGGTGAGCCGCTGTCTGTGGATAGTGCGGAGAGTCTCATCAACAGCATGTTCTTTGACGCGAGACGGTATGATCTGGCAAAGGTTGGCCGTTATAAATTTAATAAAAAGCTGATGCTCAGGAATCGTATCGCAGGGCATGTACTGTCCCAGGATGTTGTGGACCCTTCCACCGGTGAGATCTTATTCGAGGCCGGGACCAAGGTGACAAAGGAGCAGGCGGATGAGATTCAGAATGTTGCGGTTCCTTATGTATATCTGGAGACAGAAGAGCGGGAAGTGAAGGTTCTTTCCAATATGATGGTTGACATCCGCAGCTTTGTGGATGTGGAGCCAAAAGAAGTTGGTGTGACAGAATTAGTTTATTACCCATCCCTTGAAAAAATTCTGGAAGATTATGATGACATAGAAGAGATTAAGGCGGCGATTCGCAAGAGTATCAGTGAGCTGATTCCAAAGCATATCACGCGGGAAGATATCCTTGCTTCCATCAATTACAATATTCACCTGGAGTATGGTATCGGCAATGACGACGACATCGACCACCTGGGCAACCGTCGTATCCGTGCTGTCGGTGAGCTTTTGCAGAATCAGTACCGGATCGGTCTCTCCCGTATGGAGAGAGTAGTCCGCGAGCGTATGACAACGCAGGATATGGAATCCATTTCCCCACAGACACTGATTAATATCAAGCCGGTGACTGCAGCGGTGAAGGAGTTCTTCGGAAGTTCTCAGCTGTCTCAGTTTATGGATCAGCATAACCCGCTGTCCGAGCTTACGCATAAGAGACGTCTTTCCGCGCTGGGACCAGGCGGCCTTTCCAGAGACCGTGCCGGTTTCGAGGTCCGTGACGTACATTATTCCCATTACGGAAGAATGTGTCCGATCGAGACGCCTGAGGGTCCGAACATCGGTCTGATCAACTCTCTTGCGACCTATGCGAGAATTAACGAGTATGGATTTATCGAAGCTCCATATCGTAAAGTAGATAAAACAGATCCGAAGAATCCGGTGGTAACAGATGATGTCATTTATCTGACCGCGGATGAGGAAGATAATTATACAGTAGCGCAGGCCAACGAGCCTCTGGATGAAGAAGGACATTTCATCCATACCAACGTATCCGGACGTTACAGAGAAGAGACTTCCGAGTTCCCGAAATCCAGGATCGACCTGATGGACGTTTCTCCGAAGATGGTTTTCTCCGTGGCGACATCCATGATTCCTTTCCTGGAGAACGACGATGCCAACCGTGCGCTGATGGGTTCCAACATGCAGCGTCAGGCGGTGCCGCTGCTCAAGACAGAGGTGCCGGTTGTCGGAACCGGAATAGAGGCCAAAGCGGCCAGAGACTCCGGTGTATGTATTCTCGCACATCACGCCGGTGTGGTAGAGTACTCCACCAGCAAGGAGATCGTGGTAAAACGTGACGACGGTATCCGTGATACGTATCACGTTATCAAGTTCTCCCGCAGCAACCAGGGTAACTGTATGAATCAGCGCCCGATCGTCAACAAGGGAGACCGCGTGGAGGAAGGCGATGTGCTGGCAGACGGCGCATCCACCTGCGGCGGCGAGATGGCTCTCGGTAAAAACCCTCTCATCGGTTTCATGACCTGGGAAGGTTACAACTATGAGGATGCCGTCCTGCTCAGTGAGAAACTGGTGCAGAAAGATGTCTATACTTCCGTTCATATTGAAGAGTATGAGGCGGAGGCAAGAGATACCAAGCTTGGTCAGGAGGAGATTACAAGAGATCTTGCCGGATTAAGCGAAGATGTATTGAAGGACCTTGATGAGAACGGTATCATCCGTATCGGTGCGGAAGTACATGCCGGCGATATCCTCGTCGGAAAAGTAACGCCGAAGGGAGAGACAGAGCTTACCGCAGAAGAGAGACTGCTTCGTGCGATCTTCGGTGAGAAAGCCAGAGAGGTTCGTGACACTTCCCTGCGTGTGCCGCACGGTGCATACGGTGTCGTTATGGATACCAAAGTATTTACAAGAGAAAATGGCGACGAACTGCCGCCTACCGTCAATAAATCTGTCCGCGTTTATATTGCGCAGAAACGTAAGATCTCCGTGGGAGATAAGATGGCCGGCCGTCATGGTAATAAGGGTGTCGTTTCCCGTATTTTGCCGGTGGAAGATATGCCGTTCCTTCCGAACGGACGTCCGCTTGACATCGTGCTGAACCCGCTGGGCGTGCCTTCCCGTATGAATATCGGACAGGTGCTGGAGCTTCACTTGAGCCTTGCGTCCAAAGTACTGGGATTCAATGTGGCAACCCCTGTATTTAACGGCGCCAACGAGCACGATATCATGGATACCCTGGAGATGGCCAACGATTACGCCAACAAGACCTGGGAGGAGTTCTCCGAGATCTGGGGCGATAAAGTAAATGACGATATCATGCAGTATCTGTATGATAACCGGGATCACAGAGAAGAGTGGAAGGGTGTGCCGATCGACCGTACCGGAAAGGTTCGTCTCCGTGACGGCCGTACCGGCGAAGAGTTTGACTCTCCGGTCGCTATCGGATTCATGCATTACCTGAAACTGCATCATCTGGTTGACGATAAGATCCATGCCCGTTCTACCGGTCCGTACTCACTGGTAACGCAGCAGCCACTGGGCGGTAAAGCACAGTTCGGCGGACAGCGTTTCGGAGAGATGGAGGTCTGGGCCCTGGAGGCTTACGGTGCGTCTTACACCCTGCAGGAGATCCTGACAGTGAAGTCCGACGATGTCGTTGGACGTGTGAAGACCTACGAAGCCATCATCAAGGGCGAGAACATTCCTGAACCGGGTATTCCGGAATCCTTTAAGGTACTTCTGAAAGAGTTCCAGTCCCTGGCACTGGATGTCCGTGTTCTGAAAGAAGACATGACAGAGGTGGAGATTCAGGAGAGCACAGAGCATGTGAATAACTCGCTCACTCCGATGATCGAGAGCGGTCCGAACGATAATCATTATAAAGAGGAAGAAGACCTGGAGTCTTACGGATATAAAGAAAGTACACTGGAGGAGGAAGCTGGAGAGTCAGCGCCTCAGGATTTCTTTGCAGCATCGACGACAGATTCAGAAGATTCTGAATTTTAGGATAATATGGAAGGAGTAACCTATGTCTGATATGAATAATCAACCAGCAGAACAGCCAATTAATTTTGATGCCATCAAAATCGGACTTGCATCTCCGGAAATGATTCGAAAATGGTCCAGAGGTGAAGTAAAGAAACCGGAAACCATCAATTACCGTACTCTGAAACCGGAGAAGGACGGACTGTTCTGTGAGAGAATTTTCGGACCGAGCAAGGACTGGGAATGTCACTGCGGTAAATATAAGAAGATTCGTTACAAAGGCGTTGTCTGCGATAAGTGTGGCGTGGAAGTGACCAAATCCAGTGTCCGCAGAGAGCGTATGGGACATATTGAACTGGCGGCGCCGGTATCCCATATCTGGTACTTCAAAGGAATCCCGAGCCGGATGGGTCTCATTCTTGATATGTCCCCGAAAGCGCTGGAAAAAGTACTGTACTTTGCTTCCTATGTTGTTCTGGATCCGGGCAACACGAATCTGAACAAGAAGGACGTATTATCGGATGCCGAGTATCGTCGGATCTGCGAGGAATACCGGACAGAGGAAGGCGGTCTTGGAGACTTCCGTGTCGGCATGGGAGCAGAGTCCGTGAAAGAGCTTCTCATGGAGATCGACCTGGAAGCAGAATCCGCAGAGCTGAAAAAGAGCCTGAAGAATGCCAGCGGTCAGAAAAAGGCAAGAAATATCAAACGTCTGGAAGTTGTGGAAGCCTTCCGTCTTTCCGGAAATCGTCCGGAGTGGATGATCCTGGATGCCGTTCCGGTCATCCCGCCGGATATCCGTCCGATGGTACAGCTGGACGGCGGACGTTTCGCAACATCCGATTTAAATGATTTATATAGAAGAATCATCAACCGTAACAACAGACTGAAACGTCTTCTGGAACTGGGCGCACCGGATATCATCATCCGCAATGAAAAGCGTATGCTTCAGGAGGCTGTGGATGCCCTGATCGATAACGGACGAAGAGGAAGAGCAGTGACCGGACCTGGAAACCGCGCACTCAAGTCCCTCTCCGATATGCTGAAAGGTAAACAGGGACGTTTCCGTCAGAACCTGCTCGGAAAACGTGTGGACTATTCCGGACGTTCCGTTATCGTTGTCGGACCGGAACTGAAGATTTATCAGTGTGGTCTGCCGAAAGAGATGGCCATTGAGCTGTTCAAACCATTTGTTATGAAGGAACTCGTGAGCAACGGTCTCGCGCACAATATCAAGTCTGCCAAAAAGATGGTGGAGAAACTGCAGCCGGCAGTGTGGGATGTGCTGGAAGATGTCATCAAAGAACATCCGGTTATGCTGAACCGTGCCCCTACGCTGCATCGTCTGGGTATCCAGGCGTTCGAGCCGATCCTTGTGGAAGGTAAGGCTATCAAGCTGCATCCGTTGGTTTGTACCGCCTTCAACGCCGACTTCGATGGTGACCAGATGGCTGTCCATCTGCCGCTTTCTGTGGAGGCGCAGGCAGAGTGCCGTTTCCTTCTGTTATCTCCGAACAACCTTCTGAAACCGTCCGACGGTGCGCCGGTGGCCGTTCCTTCTCAGGATATGGTCCTTGGTGTTTACTATCTGACCATGGAGAAAGATGGAGAGAAGGGAGAAGGAAAATGCTTCAAGTCGGAAAATGAAGCGTTCCTTGCCTATGAAAATGGAGTGATCACTCTTCATTCCAAGATCAAGGTGAAGAGAAGAGGCAGAAGACCGGATGGAACGATGGGAAGCCGGATTATTGACTGTACGATGGGAAGAATCCTCTTTAATGAGATCATCATGCAGGACCTGGGATTTGTGGACCGTTCCGACCCGGAGAACTTCCTGAAACTGGAGATTGATTTCCAGTGTGGAAAGAAACAGTTAAAACAGATTCTTGACCGCTGCATCAGTGTCCACGGCACAACCAAGACAGCCGAGGTGCTGGATGACGTCAAGGCACTGGGATATAAATATTCAACAATCGGCGCATTGAGCGTATCCATTTCCGATATGACCGTGCCGAAAGAAAAAGCGCAGATTCTTGCTGACGCACAGAAACAGGTAGAGTACATCACAAAACAGTACCGCCGTGGTTTCATGACAGAAGAAGAGCGTTATAAAGCTGTTGTTCAGACATGGTTCGCAGCCGATGAGGAGCTGACTGATAAGCTGATCAACGGTCTGGATAAATACAATAACATCTACATGATGGCGGACTCCGGAGCCCGTGGTTCCAACCAGCAGATCAAACAGCTGGCCGGTATGCGTGGTCTTATGGCCGATACATCCGGACGTACCATCGAACTTCCGATCAAGTCCAACTTCCGTGAAGGTCTGGACGTACTGGAGTACTTCATTTCCGCTCACGGAGCCCGTAAGGGTCTGTCCGATACAGCCCTCCGTACCGCCGACTCCGGTTACCTGACCCGTCGTCTGGTCGACGTTTCTCAGGAGCTGATCATCCGCGAGCAGGACTGCTGCGAGGGTGCAGATGAGATTCCGGGTATGTATGTGGAAGCCATCATGGATGGTCGGGAGACCATCGAGACTCTCGAGGAGCGTATCACAGGACGGTATGCCGCAGAGGATTATACCGATGCGGATGGCAACATTATCGTGGCTGCCAACTGCATGATCACAGCCAAACGTGCGGCAGAGGTTGTAAAAGCCGGATACACGAAGGTGAAGATCAGAACGATGCTCACCTGTAAGTCCCATTCAGGCGCCTGCTCCAAATGTTACGGCGCCAACCTGGCAACCGGTCAGGCCGTGCAGGTCGGAGAGGCAGTCGGTATCATCGCCGCACAGTCCATCGGTGAGCCTGGTACACAGCTTACCATGCGTACTTTCCATGCCGGCGGCGTAGCCGGTGACGATATCACACAGGGTCTTCCTCGTGTGGAGGAGCTTTTCGAGGCACGTAAGCCGAAGGGTCTTGCGATCATCACGGAGATTGGCGGATACGCCGAGGTAAAAGAGACCAAAGAAAAACGTGAGATCATCGTTACAAACAATGAGACAGGAGAATCCAAAGCCTATGTTATCCCATACGGCGCGAGGATCAAAGTACTTGACGGCGCGCACCTGGAAGCCGGCGATGAGCTGACCGAAGGTTCTGTCAATCCGCATGATATCCTGAAGATCAAAGGCGTTCGTGCCGTACAGGACTATATGATGCGCGAGGTACAGCGTGTATACCGTCTGCAGGGCGTTGATATCAACGACAAGCATATTGAGATCATTGTTCGTCAGATGCTCAAGAAAGTTCGTATCGATGAGGCAGGAGACAGCCAGTATCTGCCGGGCGCTCTGGTAGATATTCTGGAACTGGAGAAGACAAACAATGAACTGATCGCAGAAGGAAAAGAGCCGGCAACCGCCGAGCAGACACTCCTTGGTATCACAAAGGCTTCTCTGGCAACGAATTCTTTCCTGTCAGCCGCATCCTTCCAGGAGACCACCAAGGTTCTTACGGATGCCGCGATCAAAGGAAAGATCGACCCGCTGATCGGTCTGAAAGAAAATGTACTTTTAGGTAAGCTGATCCCGGCGGGAACCGGCCTTAAGAAATACAGAAATCTTCATCTGAATACCAATGCGGCTCCTCAGGTTGAGGAAGAAGAGCTGGATGAATTCGATTACGAAGAAGGATATACCGCTCTGGAAGAAGAGGAAGCAAAGGAAAATACAGAAGAAGCAGTTCTGGTCGCTGACGGTGAACAGCAGGCAGAGGAACAGAACGAAACAGAATAGAGATCAGAAGGCTGTCGGTCATCCGGCAGCCTTTTTATGCTCTTTTTTGTGAAATTTTTTTCTTGACAAAGGTTGGCAATGCCGATATAATCTAGAATTGTGTGCGGATGTATAACTGTGTCCGCAGATGGATATAATCAAGATGATTTGTCCATGAGGCAATATGCCAGAGAAACTATCAGGCAACCACATTAGAAAATATGTATGGAGGTGAAATTCAGAATGCCTACTTTTAACCAGTTAGTGAGAAAAGGAAGACAGTCTGTAGCAAAGAAATCCACGGCGCCTGCACTTCAGAAAGGATTTAACTCCTTAAGAAAGAAAGCAACGGACGCCAGCTCACCACAGAAGCGTGGTGTATGTACTGCAGTTAAGACAGCAACTCCTAAGAAGCCTAACTCAGCGCTTCGTAAAATTGCCAGAGTTCGTCTTTCCAACGGTATCGAGGTAACAAGCTACATTCCGGGTGAAGGCCACAATCTTCAGGAGCACAGCGTTGTGCTGATCCGTGGCGGAAGAGTAAAGGACCTGCCAGGTACCAGATACCATATCGTCAGAGGTACTCTTGATACTGCCGGCGTAGCCAACAGAAAACAGGCTCGTTCCAAATACGGCGCTAAGAGACCTAAAAAATAAGACTTATCAGACGTTGTACGTCAGTGCATAAGAAGCACTGCTGACTGCCGGTTATGGTAAGACAAAATGAATCAATGCCGGAATAGCAATATTTTCTCTGTTGGTTGCAGGTAAATATAGATCGCAGTCCGAGCATGAACATTGGAGAACATTTTCTCCGTGAGTACCGATGATTTAATGTCTGAGATGATCAGAAAGTTTTAATTAAGGAGGGAAGAACCGTGCCACGTAAAGGACATATTGCAAAAAGGGATGTATTACCGGATCCTATTTATAATAACAAAGTGGTTACAAAACTTATCAATAACATTATGTTAGATGGTAAGAAAGGCGTTGCTCAGAGAATCGTTTACGGTGCGTTTGAGCGCGTAGCACAGGAAACAGGCAAGGATGCTCTTGAGGTATTTAACGATGCTATGAACAACATCATGCCTGCTCTGGAAGTAAAATCAAGACGTATCGGTGGTGCTACCTACCAGGTACCTATCGATGTAAGACCAGACAGACGTCAGACACTGGCTCTTCGCTGGATCACTCTCTACTCCCGCAAGAGAGGCGAGAGAACCATGGAAGAAAGACTGGCAAAAGAGATTATGGATGCTGCAAACAACACAGGCGCATCTGTAAAGAAGAAAGAAGATATGCATAAGATGGCAGAAGCTAACAAGGCTTTCGCACATTACAGATTCTAATAGGAGGAAAGAGACTTGGCTGGAAGAGAATATCCACTTGAGAGAACCAGAAATATTGGTATCATGGCTCATATCGATGCTGGTAAGACCACACTGACAGAGCGTATCCTTTATTACACTGGTGTGAATTACAAGATTGGTGACACTCATGAAGGTACTGCTACCATGGACTGGATGGAGCAGGAGCAGGAAAGAGGTATTACAATCACTTCCGCTGCCACAACATGTCACTGGACTTTACAGGAAAACTGCAAACCAAAACCAGGTGCATTAGAGCATCGTATTAATATCATTGATACTCCAGGCCACGTGGACTTTACCGTAGAGGTAGAGCGTTCTCTTCGTGTACTGGACAGTGCCATTGGTGTGTTCTGTGCCAAGGGTGGTGTTGAGCCGCAGTCCGAGAACGTATGGCGTCAGGCTGATACCTACAACGTACCTCGTATGGCATTCATCAACAAGATGGATATCATGGGCGCAGATTTCTATGGCGCAGTAGAGCAGATTAAGACAAGATTAGGAAAAAATGCGATTCCGATTCAGCTTCCTATCGGTAAAGAAGATGATTTCAAGGGAATCATCGACCTGATGGAAATGAAAGCCTACATCTACAACGATGAGAAGGGCGAGGATATCGACATCGTAGATATTCCGGAAGATATGAAGGATGACGCTGAACTTTACCACACAGACATGGTAGAGAAGATCTGCGAGGCAGATGATGATCTGATGATGGCTTACCTCGAGGGCGAAGAGCCTTCCGTGGAAGAGCTGAAAGCCGTTCTTCGTAAAGGAACCTGTGAATGTACGATGGTTCCTGTATGCTGTGGTACTGCATACAGAAACAAAGGTGTTCAGAAGCTTCTGGACGCTGTCATCGAGTATTTACCGGCTCCTACCGATGTAGAAGACATCAAGGGTGTTGACCTGGATGGCAACGAAGTATCCGTGGCATCTTCCGATGATGCTCCGTTTGCTGCACTGGCATTCAAGATCATGACAGACCCATTCGTAGGTAAACTGGCATTCTTCCGTGTATATTCCGGTACAATGAACTCCGGTTCCTACATTTTAAATGCCACAAAAGGCAAAAAAGAACGTGTCGGCCGTATCTTACAGATGCATGCCAACAAACGTACAGAGCTTGATAAAGTATACGCAGGCGATATCGCTGCCGCAGTAGGTTTCAAGGTTACTTCCACCGGTGACACCATCTGTGATGAGCAGCATCCGGTTATTCTGGAATCCATGGAGTTCCCGGAACCGGTTATCGAGCTGGCGATCGAGCCTAAGACAAAAGCAGGTCAGGGCAAGATGGGTGAGGCTTTGGCAAAACTTGCCGAGGAGGATCCGACTTTCCGTGCACATACCAATACAGAAACAGGACAGACCATCATCGCCGGTATGGGTGAGCTCCATCTGGAGATCATCGTAGACCGTCTGCTTCGTGAGTTCAAGGTAGAGGCAAACGTCGGCGCACCACAGGTTGCTTACAAAGAGTCCTTCACCAAAGCGGTTGACGTGGATTCCAAGTACGCAAAACAGTCTGGTGGACGTGGTCAGTACGGTCACTGTAAAGTACGTTTCGAGCCGATGGATGTCAACGGTGAAGAGACATTCAAATTCGATTCCGAGGTTGTCGGCGGTGCAATTCCGAAGGAATACATTCCGGCTGTCGGCGCTGGTATCGAAGACGCTGCCAAAGCAGGTATCCTTGGCGGATTCCCTGTAGTAGGCGTACACGCTACAGTTTACGACGGTTCCTACCACGAAGTCGACTCTTCCGAGATGGCCTTCAAGGTGGCAGGTTCTCTGGCGTTCAAAGATGCCATGAAGAAAGCAGATCCTGTATTACTGGAGCCGATCATGAAGGTTGACGTAACAATGCCTGAGGAATACATGGGCGATGTTATCGGTGATATCAACTCCCGTCGTGGACGTATCGAAGGTATGGAAGACGTGGGCGGCGGACGTATCGTTCATGGTTTTGTACCGTTATCCGAAATGTTCGGTTACTCCACAGACCTTCGTTCCAGAACACAGGGACGTGGTAACTACTCCATGTTCTTCGATCACTATGAAAAAGTTCCGAAAAATGTACAGGAGAAGATTCTGGACGCACGGAGCAAATAATTTTGTAAGAAATATGTAAGTAGAATATGCAGATATAAGCCAAATTTTACTTGCAAATAAACTTAAAATGAAATATAATCATAGCAGGTGCGGCTAAGATAAGCCGCGGCTTGGCTATGACCAGAGCCTGCTCGGTCAGAGAGGCCGAGCGGCAGATTGTGTAATATTAAATCAGCCCGTCGGGGCGTATATTTAAGGAGGAAATTCAAATGGCTAAAGCTAAGTTTGAAAGAACTAAACCACATTGTAATATTGGTACCATCGGACACGTTGACCATGGTAAAACAACTTTAACAGCAGCTATCACAAAGACTCTTCACGAGAGATTAGGTCTTGGTGAGTTCGTAGCATTCGATAACATCGATAAGGCTCCGGAAGAGAGAGAGCGTGGTATCACAATCTCCACAGCTCACGTTGAGTACGAGACAGAGAAGAGACATTACGCACACGTTGACTGCCCAGGTCATGCCGACTACGTTAAGAACATGATCACTGGTGCTGCTCAGATGGACGGTGCTATCCTTGTTGTTGCTGCTACAGACGGTGTTATGGCTCAGACAAAAGAGCACATCCTTCTTTCCCGTCAGGTAGGCGTTCCTTACATCGTTGTATTCATGAACAAATGTGACATGGTAGACGATGAGGAGTTATTAGAGTTAGTAGATATGGAGATCCGTGAGCTCTTAAATGAGTACGAGTTCCCGGGAGATGACACTCCTATCATTCAGGGTTCCGCACTTATGGCTCTGGAAGATCCGAACAGCAAATGGGGCGACAAGATTCTTGAGCTTATGGATGCCGTTGACGAGTGGATCCCGGACCCACAGCGTGATACAGATAAGCCATTCCTGATGCCTATCGAGGATATCTTCTCCATCACAGGTCGTGGTACCGTTGCTACTGGTAGAGTAGAGCGTGGTGTACTTCACGTATCCGATGAAGTTGAGATCGTTGGTATCACAGATGAGACACGTAAAGTTGTCGTAACAGGTGTTGAGATGTTCCGTAAACTCCTTGACGAAGCTCAGGCTGGTGACAACATCGGTGCTCTTCTCCGTGGTGTTCAGAGAACAGAGATTCAGCGTGGACAGGTTCTGGCTCAGCCAGGCAGCGTTACATGCCATCACAAATTTACCGCTCAGGTATACGTATTAACAAAAGACGAGGGTGGACGTCATACTCCATTCTTCAACAACTACAGACCTCAGTTCTACTTCCGTACAACTGACGTTACAGGTGTTATCACTCTTCCGGAAGGAACAGAGATGTGTATGCCTGGCGATAACGTAGAGATGACAATCGAGCTGATTCACCCGGTAGCTATGGAGCAGGGTCTTACATTCGCTATCCGTGAAGGTGGACGTACTGTTGGATCAGGCCGTGTTGCTTCCATCATCGAGTAATTCATATTTGATAACAGAATATTGAACTCAAATACAACCCCAGAGACTTCGGTTTCTGGGGTTTTGTAATATATAAAATAATTAAGAAATCGGGAAAGTAATGACAAATATATAGAATATAGCCACATTGCTGCTTGGTCTGAAGTATGTTTGGACAGAACAAAATAAAAATTGATTGACACCTTATATGACACCACATATAATATAAGCAGGAGGTATGTTGAATGTCAAAATGGGATAAACTGATAGCACGTATATGTAATCTCTCAAAAGACCTCCGATTTGATGAATTACGAAAAGTGTTGGAAAGTTGTGGGTATGAGATGAATTCTCCGAGAGGTGGAAGCAGTCATTACACATTCCGAAAACAAGGCTGTATGCCAATCACAATACCAAAGCATGAACCGATTAAAAAAGTATATGTGGAAATGGTAAGGCAGATAGTGGAAAGCGAGGCGAATAATGATGAAGACGCTGGATGATTATATGGCAATGTCCTATCGCATGGAAATTGTAGAGGATAAGGATGAAGGCGGATTTGTAGTTTCTTATCCGGATCTGCCCGGCTGTATTACCTGCGGTGAGACGGTGGAAAGCGCAGTGGCAAATGCATTGGATGCAAAGAAATCATGGCTTGAAGCTGCGCTTGAGGAAGGAGTGGAGATTCATGAGCCTGACAGCCTGGAAAATTATTCCGGACAGTTTAAACTGAGGATACCACGAAGCCTGCACAGATCACTTGCAGAGCATTCTCAGAGAGAAGGAATCAGCATGAATCAATATTGCGTATATCTTCTTTCCAGAAATGATGCTGTGTTTTCAAAATAGTAGTTGTGAGATATTTTACAGTAATTGCGTTTGATAACAGAATATTGAACTCAAATACACCCCCAGAGACTTCGGTTTCTGGGGTTTTGTATTTCTGATGGAAATATGCTAAAATGAAAAAAATAAACAGAAAGGATTTTATAATAATCATGATAAAACTAATTGTTTCCGATGTCGATGATACATTATTACCGGAAAGTACCATGGACCTGAATCCGGAATATTTCGAGGTGATAAAGAAACTTCAGGAGAAAGGCGTCATTTTTGTGGCAGCCAGCGGTCGTCAGAAAGTCAGTATCAAAAAAGTATTTGCGCCGATTCAGGATGAGATTGCTTATCTGGCTGATAATGGAACGGATATTTCAGCGGGAAATTTTGTGCAGTCGATGAAATTTGCCAAAGAAGATTATGTCAGGCTGGCGCAGGATCTGGAAACCTTGGGCAGTCGTGGTTTTACATACATGCCGAGCATGCCGGACTGGAATTTTGTCGATGAAGCGCGGGAAGATTTCTATCAGGTTGTTCTCGGATACGGCTGTCAGGTAAAGAAGGTGTCGGATCTGAAGACATTGCCGGATATCAGTAAGGTTTCCCTGTATCACCCGGATGGGATTCCGGCTGATGTGGAGGAGATGATGAAAGAACACTGGTCCGATAAGATGGATGTCTGTATTGCCGGAAGCTGTTATCTGGATTTTACAAAAAAGGGATGCAATAAGGGAAAAGGTCTGGAAATCCTTCAGAAACATTATGGCATCACCAGTGAAGAGACAGCGGCGTTTGGAAATGCGGATAATGACATTCCGCTGATTCGTCAGGCGAAATACGGTTACGCGGTTGGCAACGCCAGCGAAGGGTTAAAACAGGCGGCGTATGAAGTGATAGCGCCCATGCAGGAAGATGCGGTGCTTGGCAAGCTGAAAGAAATTTTAGCCAAAATGGAATAAAAACCGGAGGAAGGTTGGATGAGTCTGACGATAAAAGGGTACAGCGGGAAAGGAAACTGGTATAAATATAACTACGGCACAGTGAATGAGAGCGCTACCGGATATGATTCACTGCGGTGGGATGTGATGCTTCGCAATGGAACCCGCATTTTTGCCACAGCGTCTGATGATAATCATAACAGAGAAGTCCCGGACAGCCTGGGAGGATACATCATGGTGAAGGCAGAAGAACTCAGTCATGAAGCCATCATTGAGGCGATTCTGAGAGGAAATTATTACTCCTCGTCAGGGCCGGAGATATATGACTGGGGCATCCGGAATGGCGTTGCCTATGTGCAATGCAGCCCGGTAAGCAGAGTGAACTTCATGGCAGGAAATGCAGTCAATGCCGGAGCCTCCGTGTTATCAAAAACAGAACAAGACGATATGACATATGCAGAGTTTACCCTTTGCGGCAAGGAAACTTATCTCAGAGTGGAGTGTGTGGATCGCCATGGGAAAATCGCATGGTCGAATCCGATTTTTTTGTAAGATAGCGTCAGGGAATATATTTTTATTTTTATGGGGCTGTCGCACCAAAAACAGCTTATGCCCTATGGCAGGGATTCATGCTTTGCATGGAATCGCTGCCATATTTTTTTGAATAAGCGTGGGACCTATGGCATAATCGCAGACGACTTGCGTTTTGCGACT
>DXGQ01000031.1 GCA_019113845.1 Candidatus Anaerobutyricum avicola | reverse complement strand
TTTATAATTGCTTCCTTTTGAACGTTTGATTCATTGTAAAGGTGGAAAAGATGGGGAAGCACTCTTAAATGAAAGTATACGAGCGTGTAAGAAATACTTTACTTTTAGAATGAAATAGTATAAAATAAGGGCGAATATAAAAACTCAAGGAGGAATGTATTATGGCAACAGAAAAAAAGGTCTATAAGGTTATAAATGAGGCTGGATTGAAAGCACTTGAAAACAAATGTATTATTGTAAAATACGCTCCGCATAATTTGAGTGCAAAGATTCTCGAATTTTTCAATTCGGAATTTTATGTACTACAACTTTGTGAGCATGAAATTGTGTTAATACCATTCAATCTTATGACATTGAATATGACGTTAAAAAAAGAAGAACTTTTAGTAATTCCATATTCTCGAATTAAAAGTATTGAGATTTCAGAAGATTTATTGAATTATATCATTTCAATTACAACAGATACAGATATTATTCGACTATCAACACAGCAAAAAGAGCTAAGCAATTTACGAACTTCTGGCAGTTTGACATCAAAAAAAGCTGGAATCACTTTAGAAAATTGGCATAAAGACAATTTAGATATAACTTTAGAAGCGTTAAAGAAGATAGATACTAATAGTAATTAAAACATCTTACTTTTATTTTTCAATATAAAGGCTCGTGCAAAACAATATGTTTTGTGCGGGCTTTTTTTCATAGACACTTTCTTTTCTGATACGAAACCAAAGGTATAGACGGTATTTCTATTTTCCGTATTGAAATATTCCGTTTGTATATTTCAGTTTTTGCAGAAAGGGGGGGTGAACTTATGAATACATCTTCTTTCAAGGATATTGTCAGATTGCAGTTTAATTCTTTGATGATGATTATCATTAAGGGCAGGGTAAAATATCATAAAAAGCAGATTATGAAACGCTCTAAAAATGAAGTTCTGTTTTGCGAAATGTCAGAAACAGAACGGCTTGAACAGGGAACAGTTGATACATACATTTATGATTATGTATCGTTTCAAGTTTTTCATTTTACGATTTGTGTAACAGATGAAAAACTCGCTACAGCTTTAAATATGCTATCGAAAAAACAGCGTAGTACGATTTTATTACGTTATTTTCAAGGCATGAATGACAGAGAAATTTCAGAATTGTACCATGTATCACGTTCTGCTATTTTTAGCAGAAGAAGTAGAGGACTAAAGAAGTTAAAAATGCTTTTAAGCGAAAGGAAGTAAAAAGAATGAGCAAAGATTATGGCTATCCCTCTTTTGAATTGATTTGCAGAGCGTCAAGCGGAGATGAGGTGGCAATCAGAGAAATTTTGAAGTTTTATGACGCTTATATTTCTAAATTATGCTTGCGACCGTTTTACCACTGTGAAAGTGGTAAAATCATTATGCAGGTTGATGAAGAACTAAAAGGAGAAGTTTATACAGATATGATGAAAGCAATCTTGAAATTTGAAATACGAGTGAAGTAATCAACTGTATAAAAGAAAATTGGGAGATACACAGTTATTTGTGCTATCTCCCATAGTGGTTTTACTGTCATATCAAGGCTCATTCAATCGTGGTAAATTCGTGGTAAAATGAGTTTTTTTCTATACCTCAAAATGCTTGAATGTATAGTGTTTATGCGGATAATCAAAAATTAGATATAAAATTTATCCATAAATATATGTTATGATATTGCAATCTGGAAAGAGTTTCACTTTTATAATACGAAAGTCCCGGAACCATTTTTCTCACAGGGACAGGAAAAGGAGAACACCATATGATCGATCATCGTCTGCGGACCTTTCTTACGGTCTGTCAATATATGAATTATACAAAGGCTGCCAAAGCGCTTTTTATCACTCAGCCCGCCGTCTCCCAGCACATCCGCGGGCTGGAAAAGGAATTCGGCGTGTCGCTATTTTCCTACAGCGGGAAAACGCTGACCCTCACCGCCGCGGGGAAGCTCCTTCTTAAGAAAGCTTCCGCCATGCAAAATGACGAGGTTCTTCTAAAAGATGCGCTCCTGCATGCCGGTTCCGGCATTGCTTCCTATCGGTTCGGCGTCACGACAACCATCGGAGAATTCGTCATCGCCAGACCGCTTGCCCGGTTTCTGCGCGCCCGGCCGGATATCAACATCCAGATGAGTATGGGAAATACAGAAGAGCTCCTTGGGGGGCTGCGGGATGGCTCCTGCCACTTTGCTCTCGTCGAGGGATACTTTCCGGAAGAGGAATTTGCCTGCCGGGTGTACAGCACGGAAGACTTTATTCCCGTCTGCTCTGCCTCTCATACCTTTTCCCGGCCTCCGGAAAGGATGAGTGACCTTCTCTGTGAGACACTGATCCTGCGGGAGCCCGGCTCCGGCACAAGAGATATTCTGGAGCGGGCGCTAAAACTTCACAACATCCCCCTGTCTTCCTTTTCCCGTGTCACGGAGCTCAACAGTATGTACGCCATCGTACAGCTTTTGCTGGAAGACTGCGGCATTTCCTTTTTGTATAAAACCGCCGTCCTGCCTTATCTTCGCGAAGGAAGGCTGCAGCAGATCCCATTGCGGGACTTCCGCCTGCAGCACGACTTTTCTTTTCTCTGGCAAAAAGGCAGCGTGTTTTCCGCAGAATACGAAGAAATATTTACCCATCTGAGAGAAGGCGGATAAGACTTATTCCCCCGCCTCTTCTCCCCTTTCTTCCGCTGGCCCTGCCGCGCCGTCGGGCGGCGCCGTGATCTCCTGAATTTTTCCAAAAGCTTCCCGCAGGATGATCTTTCCCTTTGCCGTGCAGGTTCCATCCTCACAGCGGATCTCCACCCTGTCTTCCACGACTTCCACTCCTTTCGCCCGGTATTCATCCAAAAAGAGCGAAAGCCGCTTTTGGGCCTCCCGGACTGCCTGCGCCTCCGTGTACATTTTCTCTTTGAGACGGCACTCGGAGCGGGTTGTCACATAGATTGCTGCCGGCAGGTAAAGCTGCGGGCCGATGTGCAAAAAGTTCTGCTTCGTCTTCTCATCATAGTAGCGATACACTTCCTTTCTGCCCGGAAGGGTGATGAGTTTTTCTCCCAAAAGAAGCTGGTACACCGGAAACGACCGCCCGGTGTATTCCTTCACATAGTGAAGCAGCGGAAAGGAATCTTCGTATTTCCGTTTTGTGATGGCTGTGATATCTCCCTCCGCCTTCACAAGCGCCGTCTCCGTCAGGACGCCGCCATCATCGTAAAGTCCCACCTCGCCGGATATAAGCACATCACCCCGCTTCACCTTATCTCCTTTTTTTACCATGGCGCTGCCGCTTCGTACCACAATGGAATCAATCCTCCCCTTTCTGGAAGCAATGAGATGACAGGGAACATCCTCCGTCTCCGCCTGCACCGCCTCTTTGTCGAGGGTTTCTTTCACAGTGACCGTGAGCAGCGTCCCCTTTAAGTCACAGGACACCCAGGCGATATCTTTATAATCCCGACGGATCTGCTCCTCTAAGTCATGGCAGGAGATTTCGGATAAACGGGTTCCGCTTTTGATGCCGTTTTCTTCCAGATAATCAAGCATTTCCTCCGCCGTGTGTGTCCGGCATCCCACCGTCTGAATCTGCCAGAGAAACAGAGACATGATGTAAAGACAGACCGCAGAAAAAAGAAAAGCCGCCAGAAAGACTTTCCGTTTCCGATAGCGATCAAACAGAAACGGCAGCCCCTTCTTCCACACAATACGGCAGGTACAGCCGGTCTTTCCGGATATCTCCTCCAGTTCTCCCATTCCCGCTCTGCTCACGCAGAACATGTAATGGGCGTCTTTTCTGGTCAGCTTCCACAAAAGAATCTTTTTCCCCGCACATATATTTAAAAACCTTTCCTGATTTCCTCCACTTAAGACGACCTTACAATATCCGCCCAGGAAATGCAGTATGGAAAATATCATTGACGTATCCTCCCGACAAATGTGTTCCGAACGCAAAACTTTTCATACACCACGCGGGCAAACTGCCTTTCTCTTTCTTTGTCACTTCTGAAATTGAACAGAATGAACTCTGCCCGTGATCCTCATATCAATATCCGTAAAATACTCAATACACAGCCGCTCTCCTTCTATGACCATCTTACATTGATAGCAATGCAGCACAATTTTTTCTTCATCATAGTCGCCCAGAGAGCCGTAATTCTCAATTTGTAACTCCCTCGTTCCATTCATGGTGCAGACAAATGCCCTGTGATTTTCCTTCCAGGAGGGCTTACCGTTCTCTTTTTTCTCTCTCTTTTTCCCAAACACCGGATCTCACTCCCCGCCGACCATCCTGTTCTCATACAGAAATTTCCTTCTCTCCACCTTATGCGAAAAAAAGAAGAATCAGAACAAAAACGCAATTTCCTATGCAGCAAAAAAAGACCACAGTACCGGTGGTCATCAAACCATCCGTTCCTGTGGTCTTTCCATTAGAAATCTCAGTAGATTCTGTTATTATGAACAATACTGCTGGTCGTTTTTGTTGGAGATGTTTAAAACTTTGCCGTTGTCTTAGCGGCTTCCGCAACCTGAATGACATCCTCCATCGGAGCGCCTCCGGCTGCCACCACTGCGGCTGCGACAGCGCCTTCCACGACCGGGCAGTCCACCATCTTCACCTTGCGGTCTTCCATCATCTCAAGAACCATCTCTGTCGTCATGACAGCGCTTCCCATATCCATGAGAATGATCACGCCGTCATCGGAATAAATCTCATCGATCGCCGCGCTGATTTTCTCAAAACTGGTGCCAAAACCGCCGTCGTCCATACCGCCGGCCGCACGCATCGGAGTCTCCGGCGCCATCAGGGAAGCGAGGTCAACGACCCCCTCCGCCAGCTTCTGACTGTGAGATACAATAACTATTCCAACCATATAAAAACCTCCTATGCCAGTGCCTGTACTGCCTTAAGCATCAGTGTGAAGGAAGTAGCGCCCGGATCCTGATGACCGATACTTCTCTCACCCAGATAGCTTGCACGTCCCTTTGTGGCAATGATCGTCTTCGTGTACTCAATTCCTTCCTCTGCTGCTGCCACGCCGGCGTCGAGAGCCTTCTTGGCGTCTTTGTCCGCCTCATAGGAAGCCTTCATGGCATCAAGAGCCGGAATCATGGCGTCAAGCATGGTCTTTTCTCCTTTGACAGCCTTTCCTCTCTTCATGATACCCTCGATGGCAACATCCATCATGCCGATGAAATCATCCATGTTCATCTCCATCTTGCCATTTAAGTATGCGCCGGCCTTCATGAACGCCGTGCCATACAGAGGACCGGAAGCGCCGCCCACGGTGGAGACGAGTTTCATACCCACTGCCTTTAAGATAGAACCGATATCCTTGCCCTCAAAGGTTCCGATCACATCGTTGACCGCGTCAAAACCACGGGCAAGATTGATGCCGTGGTCGCCGTCACCGATGACGTTATCAAGCTCTGTGAGAAAAAGCTTCTGCTCTTCCACATCCGCGATGATCTTTTTAAGAATCTCAATTACTTTTGCACTATCAGCCATAATAATCATACCTCTTTCCATGAATTAATCTATGCGGGAAAATGTGCCCCTTCCCTGTTCTTTCGCGCAGGCAGCCGAACCGGGCAGCAGGCCTTTTTGCTCCCGCCAAAAGAAAAGGCCGACGTGAATTGTCGGCCCTCTTTGCCACTACATTATTTAGCAACTGTCATAGCCGGAGTATCTGCTTCTGCGTCTAACAGTTCTTTCATCTGGTCATCCAGACGGAGTAAGGAAATGGAGAAACCTTCCATCTCAAGAGATGTCATGTATTCGCCAACCAGAGTCTTGTAAACTTTGATTCCTTTCTCTGCCAGAACATCAGATACATGATTATTGACGATGAACAGCTCCATCAGAGGGGTAGCGCCGCATCCGTTGATCATGACAGCAACTTCAGAACCGGAGTAGTCGATATCAGCAAGAATCTTATCCAGCAATGTATCAACGATCTCATCTGCTGTCTCCAGCTCTTTCTTCTCCACGCCAGGCTCTCCATGGATACCGATACCGATCTCCATCTCATTGTCAGCCAGCTCAAATCCAGGCTCTCCGGCTGCCGGAACCGTACATGGACGGATAGCCATACCCATGGTTCTCACGTTATCAATAACCTTCTGAGCAACAGCCTGTACTTCGTCAAGGCTTGCACCTGTCTCAGCCAGAGCACCGGCGATCTTATGTACGAATACGGTACCTGCAACGCCACGACGTCCTGTGGTATATAAGGAATCCTGTACGGCAACGTCATCGTTTACCACAACTTCTTTTACTTCAATGCCGTCCATATCGGAAGCCATCTCAGCAGCCATCTCAAAGTTCAGGACATCGCCGGTGTAGTTCTTAACAACCATCAGAACACCCTTGCCGGCGTCAATTGCCTTGATTCCTTCATAAATCTGATCCGGGGTAGGAGATGTGAATACAGCGCCTGCAACAGCAGCATCCAGCATACCTTTTCCGACGAATCCGCCGTGTGCCGGTTCATGTCCGCTTCCGCCGCCGCTGATCAGAGCAACCTTGCCCTCTTTCTTATCAGCTCTTACTACAACGTTACCACAGTCAAGCTTCTTCAGATACTGAGGATAAGCTTTAACCATACCTTCTATCATCTGGTTCTCTACCTGATCCACTGCGTTAATAATCTTTTTCAAAATAATCTCCTCCTTATTGATTCATTGAAAATAGTTCAGATTAGACAATTATTGCCTTCATCCTTTCCTAATAATATCACTTTTGCATATACAGGTCAATTAAAAAAACTATTTTTTCATTCAATTTACACATTTGTCTCTTTTTCTTTATCTCATAAAGAAAAAGACCGGTCTGTGCGGAATTAACCATTGTGTTTTCGGTAAAATTATTATATAGTTGGTGTAAATTATCTATGGAGAGAGGGAGAAAGTTTGAAAGCGAACTTTCCAATCTGCCATTATGGACGCAGGAAATGTGTCAGGAAAGGGGAAAAAATGAACGCCACAGATTTTGGAAAAACAAAAGACGGGGTGCAGGCGCACCTTTACACGATCAAAAATGACACTCTGGAATGCCGGGTCACGGACTTTGGTTCCATCTTAGTCAGTCTCTTTGCGCCGGACAAATATGGCAGCAGCCGGGACGTGGTCCTCGGCTTTGACGATGTCTCCGGCTACGAGAACGACACCGCAAGCCTCGGCTGCAACGTGGGCCGCTGCGCCAACCGCATTGGCGGCGCTTCTTTTACGCTGAACGGCACCACTTATACCCTTGATAAAAATGACGGGGAAAACTGCCTGCACAGCGGTTTTCATCAGTATTCCAAACGGATCTGGACCGTGAAAGAGCACACGGACACCGCCATCACCCTGACTCTGGACAGCCCGGATATGGACCAGGGTTTCCCGGGAGCGCTCACCATGTCCGTCACTTACCGTCTGGAAGAAAACACACTTCATATCTCCTACGAAGCGACTCCGGACAAGGATACGATCATCAACATGACCAATCACAGCTATTTTAACTTAAACGGAAGCGGGGACATTCTGGATCATATGGTCGTCATCAACGCCAGCCGCTTCACCCCTTCCGACGCGCAGTCCATCCCGACCGGAGAGTATGCTGACGTGGAGGGCACCCCGATGGATTTCCGTGAGCCAAAGGCGATCGGCGCAGAGATCGGGGCCGATTACACACAGCTTCTGCAGGGGCGTGGCTATGACCACAACTACGTCATTGATGATTATGACGGCGCCGTGCGCTACGCCGTTCATCTGTACTCGGAATCTTCCGGTATCCTCATGGATCTTTCCACCGATTATCCGGGCATCCAGATGTATACCGCCAACTATTTGGAGGACGCCCACGGTAAAAACGGCGCCGTCTACCACCCGAGAGACGCTGTCTGTTTTGAGCCGCAGTTCTTCCCGGACGCCATCCATAAACCAGCATTTCCAAGTCCGGTCTGTCCGGCAGGCACATTGTTTCACAAGGAGATTGTCTACACTTTCTCCATTGACAGATAACCCGGTCCGCAGGTACGGACGGTGAGAAAACAACGGCATAAGCATCCGACACTCAACCCGTCCGTCCGCAGATAAACAGGGGCGGCAGCGATACCCCCGTCATTCCGGTAATCGCTGCCGCCCCCTCTTTTTCTTCCAGTGTGGCGATCTGTTCGTTTTCAGCATAATGACCTTGCCTCACTCCGGCCGGGCCTCGCTTCGCTCTATAAACGTATCCACATTCTCCTGATCCACTTTCAGGTAAGGCACATAAATATATCGCTCATTTTCAAACGCGATCGCATCAAGCCCCTCTCCGGTCACCAATGCCACAGACAGCTGCGCCATGACATTCGCCTGTGCCTCCTTGTCATTGTAGACGGTGCCGGCCAGATCTCCATCCTTCACGGCCTGAAGCCCCACAGCCGTTCCGTCCACGCCGAAGAATACCGGCCGGTTCTCCTCCGTGTAATTCAGCGCGTTATAAGCATCCACTGCCCCCATCGCCATATCGTCATTGTTGGAGAGCACCAGCTCAATCTCATCGTGAAACTGTCCGATCATCTGCCGCATGCGGTTCTGAGCCTGGGCGCGGTTCCAGTTGGCGATCTGATAATCCAGCTTTTCCAGTTCAACGCCTTTCTCCTGCAAGGTGTTTACCACGCTCTCCGTGCGGATGATCGCATCCTGATGATCTGCCTCGCCTTCCAGGATGACGTACTGAATTCGTCCGTCCCCGTTGCGGTCGACGCCGCCGTCCCGGATCACATCCGCCGCCAGCTCACCCTGCATCTGTCCGGACTGTCTTGCCGGAGCGCCCACATAGTACGTCTGCTCCCACTGCAGCATATCTTCCTCCACCGGCTCTCTGTTAAAAAATATGAGCGGAATATCACTCTCCCTTGCCATATCAATGATCTCAGACGGGTCCGCCCGGTCTACCAGGTTGACACAGAGCACATTACATCCGGCATCGATCAGTTCCCGGACCTGTTCATTTTGTGTCTTCTCGGAGCCTGCCGCCTCACGGACCATGGCAGTAACCTCAAGCTCCCCGGTATTATGTTCTTCCAGACTGTTCTTAAAGCAGTCGATAAGTTCTCCGAGAAAGGTATCGGTCTGGTTATAATACGTGACGCCGACCTGCACCTTTCCGGCTGTATCTGTGGAAGTCTCCCCGCAGCCACTGAGGCCAAACAGCAGCATTCCGCATAAAATAATCATTAACAATGTCTTTTTCATTGTCTTTCCCTTCCTAGCATCGTTTCATTGGATCATTGTAAATAAAATATTCTGATTTTCTTCCGTAAAAAGCGTCTCCCGGCGCACCGTCGTATAAGCGACCTCCGGATAATCTTCCGCCTTATGAGAATCCCGCAGATCATCCGCCAGCACCGCAAGCCCCTGGTATCCCACATGAAATTCATCCGGCACCACAAGACATTCGGCAAAGCCGTTGTCAAGATAATAAAAGGCTTCCGTGGAGCTGCCGATCCCATAAAGCACTGCTCCGTTCAGGCTGCCTTTCGCATTGATCTCTCCGACAGCCACAAAGCTGCTGTCATCCAGCGCCACGATAATATCCACCCGTGGATAAGCTGCCGGAGACAAAATTTCCTCCGCATCCAGATACCCGTCTACGGACCAGAGGATCTCTCCGCCGGCATCTTTCAGACCAGCTGTCAGACCGGCTTTTCGCTCCTCTGACGCGGCACTGCCCTTGTCACCGGATAAGATGCCGATCGTCTTCCCGCCAAGACTTCCGTTATAATCAAGAAGTATCTCCTCTGCGAGCGTCTTCCCCATGGCATAATGTTCCGGTTCCACAGAGGCAATCTTTACATTTTCTTCGTCTGTATACACAGTAGACTCCACCTGCACGACCGGCGTCTTCTTCCCGATTCGCTCCAACGTCTCTCTCATGTCGTCTCCGGCAGCCGGCTGGACAAGGATGCCATCCGCCCCATTGTCAATCTCCGACTCCATGAGTTCCGCCTCTTCCTCCGCAGTCAGCGTCTCCCCGGTACTGACCACAACGGTCTCCACATCAAAATCTGTCTCCGCCATCTGAAGACCGTATTTGAAGGACGCCCAGCGGGAATGGTCCGAGTTCGGAACGACGACCGCGATTTTTTTTACTCCCTGGTCCGCCCGCTCCTGAAACATGAACAAAAGGACGATAAGAACCAGCATCGCCAGAACGACTTCTATCAAAATAAATACTTTTTTATCTTTTTTCATGTCTGTCTTCCCCGTTCTTTTTCTCTGTTTGTCCATTCTTTGCGTCTTTTCGCTCCGCTTCTTCCGGTACTGTCAGTTCCATTGTTTTCTTTTCCTCATTGCCGGGGATATGTCCCTGCTCCACGATCTTCCGGTTCTCCTCGGAATACGGGATCGCCGGAATCCGGATAGACACCCGTGTGCCCTCGTCCGGCTCGCTGTCCACATACAACCCGTACTCTTTGCCAAATAGAATCTTGATGCGGTTATCCACGTTGACCAGACCGACACCGGACCCTTTTTTGTGTACCCGGTTGCTGTCGGTAAGAAGCAGCGCCGCCTCCTCCCCGGACATGCCAAGGCCGTTATCCTCCACAGTAAGAACTACGCATCCGTCCTCTTTCCTTCCCGTCACCGTGATCTCCCCACAGTCTTCCATGCCGTTTACGCCATAATTGATGGCGTTTTCGAGAATCGGCTGCAAGATCAGCTTCACCGTGCAGCAGTCTTCTATAGACGGATCGATGTCGTATTCCACAGAAAATGTATTCTTATACCGGATCTTCTGGATATTCATGTAGCTTCTGGCATGCTGCAGTTCATCCCGCACCGGGATCACCGTGCGCCCTTTGGACAGACTGATGCGGAACAGCTTCGCCAGCTGCGAGATCATGTAGGAAGCCTCGTCGTTTCTCTCTCCCTCGATCATCCAGATGATGGAATCCAGCGCATTGTAGAGGAAATGCGGATTGATCTGGCTTTGCAGTGCATCCAGCTCACTCTTTCTCCTCTCATTCTGCTCCACAACGATCTCCTTCATCAGATTGTCGATCCTCTCATACGACTTCTGGATGGAATAGCCCAGATGACGGATTTCCAGAGAACCGCCGATATAGATCTCCGGTTTTTCTCCGGCCTCATATTTTTTTACGGAATCATTGAGCTTCATGATCGGGCTTGAGATACGCGCGGAGACGATGCGGTTCACCACCACGAGCATCATGATCGTCAGCAAGGTGAGCAAAACGACAAAGTACCGGATATTGAGCATCCCGTGGGTAAATGCCGAGTACGGGATCACTCCCACAAGCTTCCAGCCCGTGTAACTGATCGTATCCACCACCACTTTTCTCCGGCTGCCCTCAAACACCTCGTCATAGACGCCCGTCCGGTATCTTCCGTTTACGATGGTATTTTCTTTATAGATGCCTTCGGTGATCTGAATCTGTCTTGGATGATAGATGATCTTCCCACTGCTGTCACAGAGATAATAATACTGGCCGTTCGGAGACGTGTTGATCTGTTTCATCATCCAGGAAATCCCCGAAAAATCCATATCAACCAGCAGGACGCCGGTCTGCACATTTCCCTGGCTGGTCAGTTCCACCGCGCGGCTTAACGAGATCACCCAGTAATAATTCCTGGTCCCGTCATCAAAAAGATTCTGGATATGCGGCGTGGAAAAATGCATATTTTCCGTCTGGTTCATGGCATGGGTGAACCACTCCTGTTTCGTCACGTCCACATTGGTCTTTTCGTTTGCCACCGGCTCCGCCATCAGAAGGTTGCCATAATTATTATAAAGGGCAATGCTTCGCAGTTTATCCTTATTCGCCTCGTAAAGAAGGTTCATTTTCTCCTGGATATCCCGACCGTCTTTAGAGAAATCGCTCTCCTTTATGGTGTTATAGTAGGCGGCGTCGGAAATCTGGCGCATGCTCACCAGATAGTCCTCCAGACTCTTTCCGGTCTGTTCGATAAGCTTTTGCGTGTTTTGTACATTTTCCTCCCGGGAGGCATTGACAAAACGGTTGTACATCACAAGCCCCATGATCAGCATCAGAAAGATGGAGATAAAAGAAAACGCGATCATGATGGTCGACTGAATCTCTCTGGGTTTCAACTCACCCCAGAATTGTAATAGTTTATTCTTCACGCTTCGTATGCTCCGTTCTGTATTTGGATGGGGACACGCCAAACTTCCGTTTGAACACATAACTGAAATAATTCGGGTCCGCATAGCCCACCTGTCCCGCTATGACATAGTTTTTCTCCTCCGTCTCCAGCAGAAGACGCGCCGCTTTTTCCATGCGGCATTCTGTCAGAAATCCGATAAAAGAGGTTCCCGTCTCTTTCTTGAATATACTGGAAAAATAGGAACCGGACACGCCAAGTTCCCGGCAGATATCGTCAAGGGACAGCTCCTCCTCTGCGTAATGGGCGTAAATGTATTCCTTCGCCTCTTCCACGATGGACCGAGAGGAAGTATTTCTCGCCCGCACCAGTCTGTCGCTGAAAGAAAAGCAAAGGTCATTCAGCCAGCGCTCCAAAACATCCGGCATCAGATCCACAAGATAGTCGCAAAGCTGCTTCACATCTCCAAGCGTCTCCTCCACCGGAATATCGTTGTGCGTAGCAAAACGATACAGCTCCCCGATCATCTCCATCACCGCAACATGATGCTGCTGCAGCGACTGTCCGGAAAAGACCGGATGGCTCAGATAGTGATGTACCGCCTCCCCGATGCGCTCCCGGTCGCCAAGACGGATCATTTTAAACAGGTCAGCGATCTGTGCATTGTATTCCGGCATCTGCGCGCTGCCTTTCTGCGGAGCGATCTCTTCAATATTGATGGCCCGGGACGCCTCGTAGATGACCCGGTAAGAAAGCGCTTCTCTGGCGCCGGTATACGAGGAGGCAAGCTGCAGGATATCGTCGCATACCGCGCCGATCCCCACTGTCACCACCGCGCCGAGGATTCGTCTGGCGTAATGGCAGAAGCGGTCGCAGTCGTCGGTGAGCGCCGCGATCTCTTTTTCTGCCGCAAGCTGCGCGATGGCCACTCCGTTTCCCAGATACGTAAAATGCTTCATCCCCCACTTCTCTCCCATGCGCTCGATCACCTGCTTTTGTACCAGCGTATCAAGAAGCACCGGATTGATATCCGGCGGCGCCTGCGTGACCGAAGTGTGGATGACAAGGCAGCAGTAAAACGGTCCCCCCAGGGTGATCTGATAATCATTCAGATACCGGGAAAGTTCCTCCCCTGCAATCCGTCCCTCGATCAGAGTCGAATAAAAGTTTGCCTGCAAAAGAGGGAGTGACTCCATATAGTATTGCTGCAGTGTCTCCACGTTCCTCTTCTCGCTGATCTCCTGATCCAGTTTCTTTTTGAGCTGTGCAAAGATCTCAGACAGTTCCATGGAATTGATCGGTTTTAAAATGTATTCCTCCACGCCCATATGCACAGCTTCCCTGGCATATTCAAACTCATCAAAGCCGGTGAACACGAGAATCTTTGTCTCCGGATACCGTTCCTTTACCTGCCTGGTCAGCTCGATGCCATCCATATATGGCATCTTGATATCCGTCATCACCACATCCGGCTGATACTCTTCGACCATCTCCAGCGCTTTCACACCATTACCGGCATAACCGACCACCGTAAAGCCCAGCGCCTCCCAGTTCATTTTTTTGATGATGATCTGAATGACTTCTTCCTCATCATCTACCAACAGCAGACTGTATGTACTCATTCTTCTCTCCCTTTTCCTCTATCCTCTCTGTTCCATCCCGACAGACACCGGACTGTTCCACACACTGTGGAATCTTTCTGATATCCGTACATTTCTGATTATATTCAGATGTGCCAGAGACCAAACATGTATTACTACGATATATAATATATCATAACAAATGTCCGGCCCGGTTTCAAGGCGAAAAGGACCAGAAGCAGATCTGGCCCTTTTTCTTTTCCAATGCACTGATACCTGTATCATCCATATCTGTTTCACCGGATAACACCGCATCGAAACATCGGAAATATTTATTTTTTCTGAACGTATTTGAGACAGTCCAGAGTAACTGCGACAAGAATGATGATACCGGAGAATACGAACTGTAAGTTCGTGTCGATACCGAGGATGGTCAGGGAGTAGGTCAGTGCGGTAAAGATACATACACCGACAACCACGCCGGAGATCTTACCGATACCACCGGTAAAGGATACGCCGCCGACTACGCAGGCTGCGATGGCGTCCATCTCCCAGCCCTGTCCGTATGCGGCAGAACCGGAACCGACCATTCGGATACATTCCAGCCAGGAACCGAATCCATAAAGGATACCTGCCATCACGAAGGCTCCCACGGTAACGGCAAAGACGGAGATACCGGATACGGCTGCCGCTTCCGGATTGCCGCCGACTGCATAGAGGTTCTTTCCGAATGTTGTCTTATTCCAGATGAACCACACGATCACGATAGCTGCCACCGCCCATAAAATGATGGTCGGGAAGGTGCCGATCTTCGGGATGATCATATTCGGGATCGTCGGCTCGATGGCTCCGAAGGATACACCCTTTGTGGCGTAGGTTACAAGACCAAAGATCACAAGCATATTGGACATAGTCGAAATGAACGGGTGCATCTTAAACTTCGCCGTAAAGAACCCGGCGATCGTCGTAAAGAAAGTACACAGTACCACGCAGACAACCAGTGCGAGGATCACGCGGGCAATCAGAGGCATTCCGGTAAAATCAAAGATATGACCGAACACGCCGCCGGTGTTGATGCCCTGATGCATGATGATCGTCGCCGCCGTCATACCCATACCAACCATACGGCCGATGGACAGGTCCGTACCGGCTAAGAGGATGAGGGCTGCCACGCCGAGCGCCAGGAACATTCTAGGGGACGCCTGCTGCAAAATATTGAGTACGTTATTGTATGTCAGGAGCGGCGCGCCTTTTACGATCGGCGTGATGATACACAGCGCGATGAAAATGAGGATGATGGCAATATAGAGACCATTCTGTAATAAGAAGTTTCTCTTATTAAATGTATATTTATAGTTCTCCCATTTCTGCGCTCTGGATTCCGCAAAGGTAAATTTGGACATGCGGAGCAGGTCGATGAGATGGTATTTGTGAGAAAACGCCTCGTGTCTCCGGTCTTTTACTGCCTGTAAGTCATTTTGCAGCTGGAGCTTCGCGTCAAAGAGACGGTTCTTATAGACATAGTTCTCGTCCTTTCTCTCCTTTGCGTCGGACAGGCCGGCCAGATTCGCCTCGTGCTCTTTTTTCAGCTCCTGCACCTTCCGGTTATATTTTTCTTTCGCCTGCACCTTTTCCAGCTCACAGCTTGCTTTGACAGGCTTATAGTATTCTCCATCAAAATGTTCTTTTATGTAGCTTTCCGCCTCGGCGATGAGCTTGGAGATCTCCCCTTTGTTCTGTTCTTCCACGGTTTTTGCCTTTGCAATTCCGCTTCTGATCTCTGCCATGCGGTTTTCTCTTTCTCCCTGGGTTAAAGAGCGGTCTCTATTCGTCGCGTCCAGTGCATTTTGAAGAGACATCACTTTGTCGATTCCGTCTGCCCGCAGCGCATCGATCTTCTTCTGAATATTTCCCACATATTCATCGATCGGCTGACGGAGCTTCTTTTCTTCTTCTGTCGTAAGAATCTTTGTATTCTCCATATCTTCTTCTCCCTTATTATAGGTTTTATTTTACAGGTTATCGTCGCACATTACAGGTACATGGCGCTCAGTCGCAGCAGCTCTTCCTGGTTCGTCTCCTTCGTGTTGACGATTCCGGAGAGATGTCCGTTGGACATGACGCCGATCCGGTTTGTGATACCGAGAATCTCCGGCATCTCGGAAGAAACCACGATGATCGTCTTGCCCTGTTTTGCCATGTTGATGATCAGCTCGTAGATCTCATATTTCGCGCCGACGTCAATACCACGGGTCGGTTCATCCATCATAAATACGTTCGGATTACGTTCCAGCCACCTGCCGAAGATCACCTTCTGCTGGTTTCCGCCGGAAAGGCTGGTGATCATATCGTCCGGTCCCATACATTTCGTGTTCATGACTTTAATCTCATCAGCCGTCGCCTTCACCATCTTCGTATCGGACAGGGCGACGCCGGATTTGTAATGATTTAAGTTGGCGATGGTCGTATTGAACGTCAGGTCTGTCTTTAAGAAAAGACCATTTGCCTTTCTCTCCTCCGTGATCATGGCAAATCCATGTTCCATAGCTTCCTTGGCGCTGTTAAAGTTCATCAGCTTGCCATTGTAGTACATACGTCCCGCCGCTCTCGTGCGGACACCGAAGAGCGTCTCCAGAAGTTCGGTACGGCCGGCGCCCACCAGACCGTACAGTCCGAAGATCTCGCCTTCCCGCACATCAAAGGAAATATCTTTCAAATGCGGCTCATATTTTGTGGACAGATGCTGCACGGATAAAATCACATCCTTCGGTGTGTTATCCACCGGCGGGAATCGGTTTTCCAGAGAACGACCAACCATCGCAGCAATCAGTTCATTCATATTGGTGTCTTCGGCACGTTTCGTCATGACAAGATTACCATCCCGCAGCACGGAGATCTCGTCACAGATGGTAAAGATCTCATCCATCTTGTGGGAAATATATACGAGGGAGATGCCCTGATCTCTCAACATATTCATCATCTCAAAGAGCTTATCCACTTCCTGTACGGTCAGGGAGGAAGTCGGTTCGTCGAGAACGATCACCTTGGCGTTATAGGAGATTGCCTTGGCGATCTCACACATCTGTCTCTGCGATACGGACATGTTCCGCATCGGCTGTGTCAGATTGACGGTCATCCCCAGCTTTCTGAACAACTCAGAAGCTTCCTTTTTCATTCTTCCTTCATCCACTACGCCCATGGAATTGACCGGATACCGCCCGAGGAACAGGTTGTCCACCACGTTTCTTTCAAGACACTGGTTCAGCTCCTGATGCACCATGGCGATCCCGTTTTCCAGCGCGTCCTTCGGACCGGAGAAACTTACTTCTTTACCATCCAGGTAAATATTTCCCTCATCTTTCTGGTACGTTCCGAAGAGACATTTCATCATGGTGGACTTTCCGGCGCCGTTCTCGCCCATGAGTCCCATGACCGTTCCCTTCTTTAAATCCAGATTGATGTGGTCAAGCACCCGGTTCCGTCCGAAAGATTTGCTCATATTGCGTATGGATAAGACAATATTATCTTTCTTCTCTGCCATATTTTTTACTCCTGTATCTGTTCCTGGATACTTTACACAAGTTCCGATTCCTCGTCTTCCCCGTTTCTGTAAAATACCCAGGTTGCAAAGGAGGATTGGAAAAACCTCCCCAATCCTCCTCTTTCCTTATATAAAATGAAACAATGAAATTGACTTAAGTAACTGTGCTTCTATTTCATATCCACACTGCTGTGTCCGATCACTGGCTGAGGATGGATGTGTAGGAAGCCGCGTTATCTGTCTTCACCATGTTGATGGCAAATGCGTCGTATGCGCCAGGGTTTCCAAGACGGTTTGTGATATTGGATTCTGTCTGGCCGTCGCCGCCGATGTACTCAACATCCAGGTTCAGAAGATCGTCGTACTGTTCCAGTAATGGCTGATAAGTGGAGCTTAAGAAGTTATCTGCCGCGTTATAGATGTTCAGCCATACTTTCTTTGTGGCATGTGCGCCTTCGTCAAGCTGTGCAGATACCGGTTCATAGATCTTGGTGGAATCTGTGAATTCCTGATAGTTGTCTGCGGTAACTGCCAGGTTCAATGCGTAGAAGGAACGCTCGTCTGCGTTGTATGCATAGTCAACGCCTTCCTGCAGTACGTTTCCTGCATCGTCGGCTGTGCTGATACCGGTGTTTACATCCACACCGTCTAATGCGTTACGAAGAACACGGAGTGTCAGATAAGCCTGTACGTCCGCATGCTGGCTGATGGTTCCGCCGTAGCCTTCTGCGATGGCTGCCACCGCGTCGCTGTTTGCATCGTAACCGAAGGTAGGTACCTGATTATCTTTGGACCACGCGTTGAACATGGACATTCCCATACCGTCATTGTTGGAAGCGATCACATCGATCTGATCGCCGAAGGAGGAAGCCCAGGTTCCCACAGCGTTACCTGCTGTCGCTGCATCCCAGGTAGCTCCTGCGGAGTTCTTCATCTCCTGAGAAGCCAGCTCACGAACCACGTAAGTCTGTCCGTTTACTTCGATCTCGCCATCTTTTACTGCTGTCGCGGAGCCGTCTGTGTTTGTTCCGACCGGGCTGCTGTTGATCGCACCGTTTTCTTCCACTGCGGTTCCGAGCGCTTTACGAACACCTCTCGTACGGGCGATGGAGTCGTTGTGTCCGATATCGCCGATCGCCAGAACATATCCGATCACGCCGTCGCCGTTACGGTCGATGGTATCGATGTTCTTCTCGATGTACTCTTTGATCATCGTTCCCTGCAGGTCAGCACCCTGGTTTGCGTCAAAACCTACATAATACGTATTATCATTGAAGTTAAGGGCTGTCATGTCAAGCTCGCCTGTGGAGCTGTTGGAAGGCTGACGATTAAACCATACGAGCGGTTTGTCTTTGTTCGCGGATGTTCCGCTTGCCTCCTGCTGTGCCGCGCCGGTGTCTCCCTCGCTGCCGCCGGTACTTCCGCCGCTTGAACCACATGCTGCCATGGACATTGCCAGCACTGCTGCCATCGCTGTCATTAAGATCTTCTTTCTCATTACATTTTCTCCTTTCTCAACGTTTCTCGCACGCTTTTTGTTTACAATGACAGTTTAACGTAAATTTTTCGTAAATTATATAGAAAATTTTACTATCCATCTTGAAAATCTTACGATATTCCCGTTATTATCTATAATTTTTTATGGTTTTTTCGTGACTTCCAGAATCGCGATTCTCCGGTCACAACAAAAAAAGAATATTTTTTTACGAAAAAAAGGAGTATCCTCACGGATACTCCTTTTACAGCACAATTATTTATATTTTCTTTTTCTTGCAGCTTCGGATTTCTTTTTACGTCTAACACTTGGTTTTTCGTAATGCTCTCTCTTGCGAATCTCCTGCTGAATTCCTGCCTTAGCACAGCTCCTCTTAAATCTGCGAAGAGCGCTGTCTAAAGATTCGTTCTCTTTAACGATAATATTTGACATTGACTCACCTAACCTCCCTCCAGTTGCGTATTGTGCCTAATACAACTGTTTGGGTATTTTCGCACTGCTTTATATTATACCATAACATCCTCTTTCGTCAATATCTTTTTGAAGAAAAAAACAGGAAAATCTCCGGAAAATGTCGTCTGTCTTCTTTTTTCGATCTTTCCGGTGCGGCTTACCCTGCCTCCTTACTCCCGACGATCTTTTGGGAATCCTTTCATAAAACAAAGCACGCGTTCTTTGTCACTCCAGAATCGTCTTCCACGTATCGGCATGATGATATGCATCGAAGCACATAGCGATCTGTTCCGCGTTATTTTTCTCCTCCGCCAGCGGCGGCAGTTCGTCAAGGGAAAAATAGCCGCTCTGGATCGTCTCAATGTTTGGCTCAAAACAGCCGCCGGTCACCGTACAGAGCACAAAGACCTTGATGATCTTATGCACATACACCGGCAGATTATGTTTCTCCCTGTCCTGGATGGCTATGACCAGATCTGCGGTGACGTCGAGTCCCGCCTCTTCCTTGGCTTCCTTCACTGTGTTCTCCTTAATGGAGAGATCCACGTCCACCCATCCGCCCGGAAGGGACCAGGTTCCGTTGCTCTCCTGCACCAGAAGAATCTTATCTTCTTTAAAGATCGCCGCCCGGGTGTCAAGCTTCGGCGTCTGATAGCCGCTCTCATCACAGAACAGATCCTTCACTTTATCAAGCGGGATCTCTGTCTTATACGCGATCATCTCCGCCGCGATCTCCCGGATCCTCTCATAGCGCTCCTTATCAAAGACTCCTTCTCCGTACCATAGTCCTGTCTGCGCGATACTCTGCAGTTCCACGGCCCACTGGAGCCACTTTTCATTCTTATCCATACTGCACCTTTCTTCTTATGATCTCTGTACTGTTTATCATACTGTCTTTGACTGCCTTTTTATTGTAAGAAATATCCACAGAACTGTCAACACAGCTTTTTTGCGGATACCTACACTTATTTGAACCCTTTTATATAGAATAAGCAATCGCAAGAATGTTTCTCCAAAAAATCACTAAAAATTTTTCTTGACATTTCTATTGTATGAATGTATTATTGTACTAAGTTATTAATACAGTAGTACATGAGAGAACTTCCAAATGTATCTCTGATAATAATAACCACATTACTCTCCGGGTAACGGCAAAAAACAGCCGCAGTCCCGGCATAAACTTATAAGGAGGTGACTCTATGGCATGGAATCTTGATTCAAGCCGTCCGATCTACACACAGATTGTCGAGAGGATTTCCCTTGACATCATTGCCGGCAAGTACAAACCCGGCGCCAGACTTCCCTCTGTCCGCGACTTCGCCACGGAGGCGGGAGTGAACCCCAACACCATGCAGAAGGCGCTGGCAGAATTGGAGCGGGAGAACCTGGTACACTCCGAGCGAACAAGCGGGAGATTTATCACGGAGGACACAGCGATGATTGAAAAAATGAGAGAGGAACTGGCGACAGCCCAGATCAAAGAGTTTATGGAAAAAATGCATCAGATGGGTTTTGACAATGAAAAAACCATCGGATTGATTGAAAAGATCATAAAGGAGGGGGAGGCATGAATACCATCCTGGAATGTAAGAATTTAACGAAACGCTATGGCCGAAAGACAGCCCTTGACCATATCAATCTGTCCCTTCGTCCCGGCCGTATCATCGGTCTTCTGGGACCAAACGGCAGCGGCAAGACGACGATGATCAAACTGATCAACGGTCTGCTCACACCGACGGAGGGTGAGATCCTCATCAGAGGCATGGCGCCCGGCGTAAAAACTAAGTCCATCGTCTCCTACTTACCGGAGCGGACGTACCTGGACGAATCCATGCGGATCGCGGAGGCCATCGCTTATTTTAAAGACTTTTACGCGGATTTTGACGAGAAAAAGGCGGAACAAATGTTAAATAAGGTCCACCTCGACCCGTCCGCCCGCATTAAGACTCTGTCCAAAGGAAACAAAGAAAAGGTACAGCTTATCCTGGTGATGAGCCGCCGGGCGAAGCTTTACTGTCTCGATGAACCGATCGCCGGTGTGGACCCGGCAGCCAGAGATTATATTTTAAGTACCATTATCGGCAACTACGAACCGGATGCCACCATCCTGCTGTCCACCCACCTCATCACCGATGTGGAGAACATTCTGGACGAAGTGGTCTTCATCAAAGACGGCCACATCACCATGCAGGAAGAAGTGGAGACTATCCGTGATAAAGAGGGCAAATCTGTTGACGATCTGTTCCGGGAGGTGTTCAAATGTTAGGAAAGCTATTTAAACAGGAATGGAGATCGATATCGAAGCTGCTGCTCGTTCTCCACGGATTTATACTTATTTTTGCCATACTGTCCCGCATCTTCTTTGAGGCAAGCGGAGGCTTTGATGTGGCAACATCGGCGGGAGCCGGGAAGATCGTGAGCGTGATCGCGGCGCTCCTCATCTTCTTTACCGTACTGATTCTTTTCTGCGCGGCCATGTTCACTTCCGTGTACATCGGTTACCGCTTTTATAAAAATGTATTTACCGAGCAGGGATACCTGACCAACACTCTGCCGGTCACACCGACGCAGATCATCGTCTCCAAAGGACTCACCGGTCTTTTGTGGACCGTCATCGATCTTATTGTGCTGGCCGCGGCTCTGCTCATCATGTTTGCCACCGGAGAGTTCATGTCCGTGCTGCTGCCGGCGTTTGGACGTTTCTTCCAGTATCTGTCCGCGCTGCCGGCATTCTGCTGGATCTTCCTCATCATGCTGCTTTTATCTCCGTTTTTGACGATCCTGCACCTATATTTCTGCGTGGCAGTGGGAAGCCTTGTCCCGAATCATAAGATTCTCGGAGCGATCGGCGTCTACATCATAAGTTATGTCGCCATACAGATCCTCTCCACCTTCGTTCTGGCACTGAGCGGAATCGGATTTGGCGTCGCCAATATCGACACCACGGGCATGACCGGCGCGGAAGCGACCTACTATCTCGGCAATCTTCTGACTCCGATGTTTCTCATCATCCTGCTGTGTGAGATCATCGCCACTCTTGTCTGCTTCTTTGTGACAAAGTATATTATGACAAAGAAGCTGAATCTGGAATAAAAGACTGCATCCGGAATAGCGGCAGAACCGGGCAGGGGGAAAACAATTTCCCCCTGTTTTCCGGACATATCACATAAAAGCTCCCTGCACATCCCATCAAGGAGATATGCAGGGAGCTTTTTCATCTGTCCCTGTTCACAGCACTGCACAGGAAATCCGTTCACAATGCCTGCTCTTCTATCCACTCCCGGCACGCCCGAAGACTTTGAAACGCAGTTTCTTCTCCGTTCTGTGCCCGGAGTTCATTTTCCGATGCATACGCCTGCAGCCAAAGCGCCTGCAAACCGGCATTCCTGGCTCCCAGCACGTCGCCTTTCAGGCTGTCTCCGATCATGAGACACTCCTGCGTAGCACAGTTGGCTTTTCCCATACAGTAGGAGAAGAACGCCGGGTCCGGTTTTTCCGCTCCAACCTCCTCGCTGGTCACCATAAAATCCACATCCTGGAGAACAGATAACTTCTGCAGTTTCTTATACTGGATATAGGCAGTCATATTGGTGGCAATGCCAATCCGCCGGTGCGTTTCCTTCGCCCACCGGAAAAAGGAAGTCACATCCTCCGTGGGCTCTATCGTATCGATCAGCGTATCCCAGTAACCGTGATACAGGTTCATCACATGGGGTTCCAGAGGAAGATTCTCTTTCTCCAGCATCCGCTGAAAACGGATGAGGCGGTTGTGGGAGGCCGCACAGTTTGTCCCTATGACCGCCTCCACATCTTTTCTCGCCTGCTTCTGTCTTAAAAAAGTTACCTCTTCCTTCCAGCCGAAATGTTCTTTACAATACGCGCACACAACACAGAGCGCCGCTTCATTTCCCCGGTCGTAATCGTACAGCGTATTGTCAATATCAAATAGTATCGTCCGTATCATCTTACGCCAGCTGTCCTTTGGCAAGCTCCACTGCCTTTGCCAGAGCGTCGGCAATGCCTGCCGGATTCTTTCCGCCGGCCTGTGCCATGTTCGGACGTCCGCCGCCTCCTCCTCCAACGAGGGCTGCGGCCTCCTTGATGATCTTACCGGCGTGAGCGCCTGCCTTCACCGCGTCGTCGGTGGCTGTGACGATCAGGTTCACCTTGCCGCCCATGTCGGAAGCGAGAATGACAATGCCGCTGCCGATCTTTTCTTTCAGGTCATCTCCCAGAGTACGAAGCGCATTCATATCGACGTCTTTTACCGATACCGGAAGTACCTTGAAGGCACCGGTCTCTTCCACCTGGCTCATGACGTCTGCCACTTCGCTCTTGGCGATCTGGTCTTTCAGTTTTTCGTTTTCTGAGGAGAGCGCTTTCACTTCATCCAAAAGGGCATGAATCCGCTCCACAAGCTTATGCGGGTCTGCCTTGGCCGCCTTCGCTGCCTCCAGAAGCGTCTGCTCCTCCTCCTGATAATATTTCAATACGTTATTTCCTGTGATAGCCTCAATACGGCGCACCCCGGCTGCCACACCTGTCTCGGAAATAATCTTGAAGGTCTTGATATCGCCTGTGTTGGATACATGCGTACCGGCACAGAACTCCCTGGAGAAGTCTCCCATGCTGACCACGCGAACCTTCTCGCCATATTTCTCACCAAACAGAGCCATGGCGCCGGTCTTCTTTGCCTCGTCCACTGTCATGATCTGTGTCACGACCGGAAGTCCGGCGGCAATCTCCTTGTTGACGATCTCTTCCACCTCGGCGATCTCTTCCGGCGTCATTGCCTGGAAGTGGGAGAAGTCAAAACGGAGACGGTCTTTATCATTGTAAGAACCGGCCTGCTCCACATGGCTTCCCAGCACAGCACGAAGCGCTTTCTGCAGAAGATGGGTCGCACTGTGGTTCTTCCTCGTATCGTTTCTCTGCTCCGTATTGATGGACAGTGTCACGGTATCGCCGGTCTTGAACATCCCCTTCGTCACACGTCCGATATGGCCAACCTTGTCGCCCAGCATCTTGACCGTATCCTCTACCACGAACTCGCCGTCTTTGCAGCGGATCACACCGGTGTCGGCATGCTGTCCGCCGCCGGTCGCATAAAATGGCGTCTTCTCCACAAAGATCGTGCCCACCTGTCCGTCGGTAAGCGCCTCGGTAATCTCCGTGTCCGTGGTCATGACGGTAATCTTGGAATCGTACTCCTCATGGTCATATCCCACAAATTCCGTGGTGATGGACGGGTCGATGGACTCGTATACGGTCACGTCGGCGCCCATGTAGTTGGTCGTCTTTCTCGCCTTTCTCGCTTTCACTCTCTGCTCTTCCATGCAGGCCTTAAAGCCTTCCTCGTCGATGGTGTAACCTTTCTCTCCGAGAATCTCCTGGGTCAGATCCAGAGGGAATCCGTACGTATCGTATAATTTAAACGCTTCCTCGCCGGAAAGCTCTGTCTTTCCACTCTCTTTTAACTCATTTTCCAGTTCATTTAAGATGTTCAGCCCCTGGTCGATGGTCTTGCTGAACTTGCTCTCTTCCTGCGTCAGAACATTGAAGATAAACTCTTTCTTCTCTTCCAGTTCCGGATAACCATCCTTGGAGCCTTCGATCACCGTCTTGCTGAGCTCTGCCAGGAACTGTCCCTCGATACCAAGGATCTTTCCGTGACGGGCTGCCCGGCGGATGATACGGCGGAGCACGTAGCCGCGGCCTTCGTTGCTCGGCATGATACCGTCAGAGATCATGAAGGTGGCGGAACGGATGTGATCCGTGATCAGACGGATGGAGATATCATCCTCTTCCTTCTCTTTATAAGTCTTGTGCGCCATCTCGCAGACCTTGTCCCGCAGGGAACGGATGGTGTCCACATCGAAGATGGAATCCACATCCTGGACAACCACTGCCAGACGCTCCAGACCCATACCGGTATCGATGTTCTTCTGCTCCAGCTGTGTGTAATTGTTGTGACCGTCATTTTCAAACTGAGTAAATACGTTGTTCCACACTTCCATGTACCGGTCGCAGTCACAACCTATCGTACAGGTTGGTTTGCCGCAGCCATATTTCTCGCCGCGGTCATAATAGATCTCGGAACACGGGCCGCAAGGACCTGCGCCATGCTCCCAGAAGTTATCTTCCTTGCCAAACTTATAGATGCGCTCCGGCGCGATGCCGATCTCATCTCTCCAGATAGCAAACGCCTCGTCATCTTCCAGATACACGGACGGATAAAGACGGTCCGGGTCAAGTCCTACGACCTCCGTGAGAAACTCCCAGGACCAGTGGATGGCCTCCCTCTTAAAGTAATCTCCAAAGGAGAAGTTACCGAGCATCTCAAAAAATGTACCGTGACGCGCCGTCTTACCTACGTTCTCAATGTCACCGGTACGGATACACTTCTGGCAGGTAGCCACCCGTCTTCTCGGCGGGATCTCCTGTCCGGTAAAGTATGGCTTGAGCGGAGCCATACCGGCGTTGATCAAAAGCAAGCTGTTATCATTATGCGGAACCAGTGAGAAACTCTTCATCACCAGATGTCCCTTGCTCTCAAAATAATCAAGAAACATTTTCCGCAGTTCATTTACTCCATATTTTTTCAATGTTTCATCCTCCTGTTTCTACTATATATATGGCTATCGCCGCCCAAGCAGCCAAAGCCACTATGACGCATCCCTCAGGCTCACACTTACACCATTCCGGCAAAACTTCCGGATGGCATCCGCCACCCTGACGCGTCCCCTGCATACAGGGTAAAGGGTGCAGAATGAAAACGCATCCTCTGACACATCATTCCGCACCCGCTGTTGCGAAGTCTGTCGCTCATCGTCCTGACGGACGAAAACCACTTCTGTTTGATACTTCCGGACCTTTGTCTGACAGAACGTATCAACCCTCTGCCCGACCCTTTTTCCTCTCCAAAAGCTTCTTTCCCGCAAAGATTCCGAGTCCGGCGATGGCGATAAAATAAGCCGCCGTCAAAACGTATTGCATAAATGCTCCGAATACTGCCGACATATAAAAGCCTCCTTTGTTACAGTATACGCTTTTTTACTCTGTATCAGGCACCTGTTCACCAACGGTTCCGACACAGTTATATCCGCAGATATAGACGATTATACCATACTCCGCCGAAAATGTGTAAAGAAATTTTCACATTTCAAACCTGCACTTTCATACCCGCTTTTTCCAGCGCCAATAACTTCTCTTTCTTGTCAATACCGCCCGCATATCCGGTCAGGCTCCCGTTCGCCCCAACAACACGGTGGCAGGGCACGATCACAGAAACGGGATTGTGCCCAACCGCGCCGCCCACCGCCTGAGCGGACATGTGCGATACCCCTTTTTTTGCCGCCATACATTTTGCGATCTCACCATAAGTCATCGTGTGACCGTAAGGAATCGTGCCAAGAATCTCCCACACATCTTTTTGAAAATCCGTCCCTGTCAAATGCAGCGGTACGGAGAAATCCGGCTCCTTTCCCGCAAAATACTCATCCAGCCAGCGTTTTGCCGTGTTAAGCATCGGAATCTCCCTCTCCTCATGTTCTTTATCCAGACGGAGGGCAAAATATTTCTGCCCCTCAAACCACAGACCCGTCAATCCGATCTCATCCGCCGCCAGCAGGATATTGCCCAGGGGCGAGCTGTAATAGCTGGTGTATTGCATGTCATAACTCCTTTTAACAAAACTTCCGCATATTTTAGTTGGCATTTTCTAATTGTTCTACCATTTCCAAAACAAATTTTCTTGTCAATTGCACCGCTTCCGCAGCATCTGCAATTTCTTCCTCTCCGGCAATAAAACTATCATTCCCAGGATACCTTGTAGTGAAATAAAAACCATCAATAATTTTCATTGCATTAGATGCATCTGACGGAATCTCAATATGCATTTCTTCTTTGATGAAATGCATAATCTTTTTTAAACTATGTGCGTGCAAAACAGCTTTTTTATTCATTTCTTCTTCCATACTACATGGCTGTGCATATTCTGAAATAATATGCTTTAAATACCGCTCACATATATTTTGTCCCAATGCAGCCATGGAAGTCCCAAGCACACCATGGTTAAAATTATACATAAAAAATTGATAATCATTTTCCGCAAAATCTAAATAGGTATTTCTTTTTTCCAAATATCTATTCCATCCTTTCTGATATCTTGATAATATAAATCCTCATTTTTCTCCCAATCGTTTCCTATAACTATATTTAAATCGACATCAGGCAAATCCTGATCCATAGATGTCAATTCTGATTTTAGCATATAAATATATTTTTTATAGTTTTGTAATTCTTTTGTTTTGGTTAATACTAACAGCAAATCAATATCGCTATTGTATGTCTGTTCCCCTCTTGCTGTACTTCCATATAAAATCAGCCGTTCGACAAAAGGTGCTAACACGGAATTTTCAATTAGAACGTAAGCTTTTTTTAATGATAGCGCACTGCGTTTTTTGTTAAACTCCCTCACTCTTCCTGAAGTTTTTGATGCTATAATCATTTCTTCCTTTCCTCCCACCGAATCTGAAATCTTTTATGAACTATTTTTATTATATCGAACAGGAGAGTGATCCGCAAGACAATTCCGGTATGCAAAATCCAAAGCTTTTGAACATTTTAATGCAACGCTCACATTGGTCATCCCTCTTTTTTCAGATAAAACTGGAAGGACGTATACTCCGGAACTTCCCGCTCGATCGGCAGTCCGGCGTGCATCAGCGCGGAACCGGAATAGAGTTCTTTGCTTCCGTTGATGCTGTACATGGCGTCCGGTTTCAGCCCTTTTGCCCGCACATATTCCTGCGGTCCGTTGCAGGTCAGGTTGGTCACGACAACGCTCAGGAGCGACTCGGATTTGTCTTTTGTGACATGCTGCCATGCTGTCATATTGCCCACTTCAAACGGATTGCTCAGGCGATAGTAATCTCCGCCAAAAATAATGTGATAATATTTGCGGAACAGATCGCTCTGTTCTTTGCAGATCTTCACTTCTTCCTCGGACAGATGCGTGGCGTCAAGTTCATATCCGAACGTTCCGCACATGACGACAACCGCTTTCGTTTTGATCGGCACCAGACGACCGCTGTCTGAGATATGCGCTCCCATGGTCGAGATCGGGTAGACAAAGGATGTGCCGTAATGCAGTTTCAGCCGGTCGATCGGGTGATTGTTGTCGCTGACCCAGTACTGCGGATAGTAGTGGAGCATGGCTGCGTCATAGCGGCCGCCTCCCCCGCTGCATCCCTCAAATAAGATATCCGGATGGGTCTTGATAATGTTGTCCATCACGCGGTAAAGCCCCAGAATATACCGGTGATACACCTCGCCCTGCCGCTCCGCCGGAAGCTGATTGGACCAGATGTCGGTAAGAGAACGGTTGATATCCCATTTGACATAGTAAATATTCGCATCATCCAGGATCGCGTTGACCTTCTCGATCAGATAATCCTGTACATCTTTCCGGCTCATGTCAAGCGCGATCTGATTCCGGCTGCGAACCGCCGGACGTCCCGGAATCTGCATCGCCCAGTCCGGATGGCTTCTGTACAGGTCGCTGTCTTCCGATACCATCTCCGGCTCAAACCAGATACCGAACTTCATGCCGAGATCATTGATCTGTTCCACCAGCTTATGCAGGCCACATTTTATCTTATTTTCATTGACATACCAGTCGCCGAGACTGCTGTTATCGTCATCCCTTTTTCCAAACCAGCCATCATCCATGACAAGCAGGTCGACGCCCATCTTCTTTGCCGCTTTTGCGATATTCACAAGCTTGACGTCGTCGAAATCCATAAAAGCCGCTTCCCAGCTATTGATCAATACCGGGCGCTGTACCTTGCTGACAAACTTACTCTCACACAAATTGGAGCGGAAGAAGTCATGATAGAGATGCGAAAGACCGGTAAATCCGTTTTCCGTAAATGCCATGATCACTTCCGGACCCTCAAACACTTCCTGCGGTTTCACTTCATACACAAACTGCTTTGGATGGATCCCCATCACAAGACGAAGCTGATCATACTGGTCCAGTTCCACTTCCGTCAGGAAATTTCCACTGTACATGAGACAAAAGCCATAACATGCTCCAAAATCTTCCGTCGCGTCATGGTCGCACAGAATCACAAACGGATTCTGCTGATGACTGGACGAACCACGCACGCTTCCGATCGTATGAATATGATGATTGATCTTCTGCCGTTCCACCTGCCGCTCCTGTCCGTACCGTCCCGGCAGACTGACGAGATCGAAACCGGAACCATTGATAAAGTCCAGGCAGACGGACATGATCTTCTTTAAATGGATTGGTGTATCCCCCGCATTTTTCACCTTCACCGCCCGCGTGATGATATCCGCTTCTTCAAACACACTGTATAATAAAATCACCTGCACCTTTGTGACCGGATCGGATAAGATCACTTCCAAACTGTCCACCGTATCTCCCTCATTGGCAAACACAGTCGGAAGCGTATTCAGCTTATACTTTCCGCCGGTAATGGTAACATCAACGGCTTTTCCCCCGAAAGAATAACTTCCGTCACTGTTGACCACTTCAATGCTGGTTGTGCGGAAGTCCCCCTGCTGCTGCGTACTGAACTCCTGCGGCTGTGCATCCAGAGAAAATGTCCGCTCATTCCGCGACTCATAAGGATTGCCCGAAAATCCGCGATCATACTGCCTGATCTGATAAGACATATCCGCATCGCAGATACTCGGGCCATAATACAGATGGAACAGGTAATCCAGATTGCCGATCTTCATCTGGTACGATGAATGTTTTGTGTGTAACGTGATGGTTTTCTTTTCTTTGTTGTAAACGATTCCCATATTTCCCGCCTCTTTCTGATCACATTTCTGATAAAGATATGAAAGGTTACATACTATGATTATACCATGATTCTTTCCATCTTTTATCTGTGACAATATGAGAAAAACCGAAAAAAATATAGCACTTTTTTCGGATTGACAGTTTAATTACTCATAAAAAAATGACAAAATCAGCACTACTGATTTCACAATAGTGCTGATTCATACTCTAATACAACGCTCTCGGATTTTTCTCCTCCGGCACGAAGCCTGCGTCCTGAAGCGCTTTTATGATGCTTTTTTTATGCTCCTCGCCGAAAGCCTCCATGGTGATGATCAGCTCCACGGAACTGTTTCGGTTGACGCTGACAAACTGATTATGCTCCAGTTTAATGACATTTCCGTTGGCATCGGCAATGACTTTAGATACTTTGTTGAGCTGTCCCGGCACATCCGGCAGGCGCACAGAAACGGTGAAGATTCTGGAGCGCTGGATCAGGCCGTTTTGTACGACGGAGGACAGGGTGATGATATCCATGTTGCCGCCGCTAAGAATCGAAACGACTTTTTTATTCTCCGCCGGAAGGTGCTTTAAGGCCGCCACGGTGAGCAGGCCGGAGTTTTCCACCAGAAGCTTATGGTTTTCCAGCACGTCCAGGAAGGCGACGATGAGTTCATCGTCCTCGATAGTGATGATGTCGTCAAGATTCTCCTGTAAATACGGGAAGATATTTTCTCCCGGCGTCTTTACGGCGGTGCCGTCGGCGATGGTGTCCACCTTGTCAAGCGTCGTCACCTTTCCTTCCCGAAGGGATACCTGCAGGCAGTTGGCGCCCGCCGGTTCCACACCGATGACGTGAATCTTCGGATTGAGCATTTTTGCCAGGGTGGAAACGCCGGTGGCCAGTCCGCCCCCGCCCACCGGGACGAGGATCGTGTCCACTGTCGGCAGTTCTTTTACGATCTCCATGGCGATGGAACCCTGTCCGGTTGCCACTTCCAGGTCATCAAACGGATGCACAAAGGTATAGCCGTGCTCTGCCGCCAGCTCCAGTGCTTTCTCGCAGGCCTCGTCGTAGACGTTGCCGTGCAGGATCACCTGGGCGCCGAGATTTTTGGTGCGGTTTACTTTTAAGAGCGGAGTCGATACCGGCATCACGATGGTCGCCGGCACGCCGAACTTTCTTGCCGCGTAGGCCACGCCCTGAGCGTGGTTTCCGGCGGAAGCGGTGATAAGCCCTTTCTGTTTTTCCTCTTCGCTCATGGTGCTGATCTTATAGTAAGCGCCGCGGATCTTGTAAGCGCCGGTGAGCTGCAGGTTCTCCGGCTTTAAATATACTTTATTGCCGGTGATATCCGAAAAGAAATCACTCTTGATCAGGTTGGTCGGCAGGACGACCTCCTGCACTCTCTCATAGGCTTCTTCAAATTTTTCCAATGTCAACTGATTCATTTTTTCTCCTTTCCTGACGCATTCACTGCGTCAATAACGGCAGGTTTGAACATTCACTTTCAAACCTCTTCCTCTTCGGTCTTCTCAAATAATGCATTTACAAATGAATCGGAGTCAAACTTCTGTAAGTCTTCGATATGTTCGCCGATACCGATATATTTTACCGGAATCCCCATCTCTGCCTGGATAGCGATGGCGATACCGCCCTTTGCCGTTCCGTCAAGCTTCGTAAGGACGATGCCGGAGATATCGGTCACTTCCTTAAACTGTCTCGCCTGCACAAGGGCATTCTGTCCGGTCGTTCCATCCAGAACGATGAGCGTTTCCAGATAAGCCTCCGGGAACTCTCTCTCAATCACCCGGCGGATTTTGGAAAGCTCGTTCATCAGGTTCTTTTTATTGTGGAGACGTCCCGCCGTATCGCACAGCAGTACGTCCGCATTTCTGGACTTGGCCGCCTGGCAGGCGTCGTAGACCACTGCCGCCGGGTCGGAGCCTTCCTGCTGGGCGATGATATCCACGCCGGCCCGGTGCGACCACTCGGTGAGCTGTTCAATCGCCGCCGCCCGGAAGGTATCTGCCGCCGCCATGATGACCTTTTTGTGCTGCGCTTTCAACTGTGCGGCAAGTTTTCCGATGGTGGTCGTCTTGCCGACACCGTTGACGCCGATCACCAGCACGACGGACGTCCGGTTCTCGTACTCGTACGCTGTCTCGTCCACCTTCATCTGCTCTTTGATAATGTCTATGAGAAGCTGACGGCACTGGGCCGGTTCTTTGATCTTCTCCTCTTTGACTCTCTCCTGCAGATTCTCAATGATGTTCATGGTCGTATCCACACCCAGATCTCCCATGATGAGAATCTCTTCCAGTTCCTCGTAAAATTCATCGTCAATCTTAGAAAATCCGCTGAAAATCGCATCCAGTCCGGAAGCAATATTTTTTCTCGTCTTGGTCAGTCCGCTGACCAGACGGCTGAAAAATCCTTTTTTCTCTCCCATATTTTTTCCCTCTTTATCGCGGGACAGTTCTTTGTCGTTTTCCGGCATTTTCCCGCATTGATATATTTCTTCCTGTATCTGAAAATGTTTCCTTTAAAATATTTTTTATTTTTGACCGCGTCCTGACAGTATATCCGTGTCAGAGATATGTCAGGCTTCCAATTCCTTGTCGATCAGGTCCACAGAGATCAGCGTCGACACGCCCTTTTCCTGCATGGTGATGCCGTATAAAGCTTCCGCCGCGCTCATCGTTCCCCTCCGGTGGGTGATGACGATAAACTGCGTGTCGGCGGATAACCGTTTTAAATATTTTGAAAAGCGAACGATATTGGCGTCGTCCAGCGCCGCCTCGATCTCATCAAGGAGACAGAACGGCGACGGCTTCAGCTTCTGGATGGCAAACAAAAGAGCGATGGCGGTGAGCGCCCGCTCTCCACCGGACAGCAGCATGATATTTTGCAGCTTCTTACCCGGCGGCTGCGCCACGATGCGGATACCGCATTCCAGCATGTTGTCATCATCCATCAGTTCCAGGTCGGCTGTGCCTCCTTCAAACAGATCCCGAAAGACGTTGGTGAACATTTCCCGGATCTCGGCAAACTTTTCTGTGAACTGTTCCCGCATGGCGGCATTCAACTCATCGATCATCGTGAGAAGCTTCTCCTCCGCTTCCTTGATGTCGTCGTACTGTCCCCGCAGGAATTCATATCTCTCGCCCACCGTTTTATATTCTTCGATGGCGCCCACATTGACGTTGCCAAGGCGTTTGATCTGCTGGGTGATCTCTTTTTTCTCCTGGCGGTATGCCGCTGCCGCGCTCTCATCTGTATCATGATGCTTTAATTCCAGCGCGTAATTATAGGTAAGCTCGTAGCTGTCCCACATATAATCCACCCGGCCCGCCAGATCTGTTTCCAGCTTTTCTTTCCTTGCCGCAAGACGGGCATTTTCTTTTTCCAGAAGAAGCATCCGGTCATTCTGTTCTTCCAGCTCGCGGAAGATGACCGTATGTTTTCCGGAGACTGCCCGCTGCTCCTCTTTCAGTGTTTCCAGTTCCCCGGAGACCTCCCGGATACGCTCAGACAACGTTTCTGTCTCTCCGGCTGCCTCCTGCTGTCTGGTCTGCGCCTCTTCATTTTGACGCTGCAACTCCTGTTTCTGACTGGCATTTCCCTCGATACTGCTGTCACAGTTCTGTATCTCACCCCGCAGACGCTCACAGTCCGCCTGATAAAACTCTATCTGCTGTTTTGTCTGGGAAATGTGCAGGATGAGCTGATTCTCCTGTACTTCCATATCATGAATCTGCCCGTCCAGAGCTGCGATCTCTTTCTCCAGTCTGTCCATGGCATCGTTGCTCTTTTCATGAATCTCTTCATGGCTGCGCTGGCTCTCTGCCAGAATCTCTTTCTGTGCCTGAATCTCCAGAAGCTGCTTCTGAAGAGAAGCATGCTCCTTTTTTAGCGTCTCAATATTTTCCCTGAGCCCTTTTTCCTTCTCCAGAAGGTCCGGAATCTGGTGTCCCAGGTCATGAAGCGCCAATTGCAGGGCAGTCACACTTTCCTGCCTCTTTTCTGTCCGGCTTTCACTCTCTGTTTTCCTGGCAGAAATCTCTTCCAGCTGTCCCTGCAATGTTCTGCAGGCATCCTGCGCCTGGACCATCTTCTGACGGCTTTCTTCCATCTCCCGTCTTCTTCCCAGAAGATTGCCGGAGTGCCGGTAAGCGCCTCCGGTGATGGAACCGCCCGGATTTAACAGTTCTCCGCCGATGGTGACCACCCGGAGACTGTAGTTATTTCTTCTGGATAACATCAGAGCATTTTCTATGGTATCCACTACAATGGTGCGTCCCAGAAGGAACTGCACCAGCGGCTCAAACCGGGACTCCACGTGTACCAGATCACTGGCAAGACCGATGACACCCTCCTCCTCAAGAATGGAAGGATGAATACCGCTGTTTCGCCGGCGGATATTGGTGAGAGGCAGGAAAGTGGCCCGGCCAAACCGGTTCTGCTTTAAGAAGGCGATCATCTTCTTTGCAACCTGATCGTCCTCTGTGACCACATTTTGCAGGGATCCTCCCAGCGCGATCTCAATGGCCGTCTCATACTTTTTATCCAGCGTCAGAATATCCGCCACCACGCCGATGATGCCCGGATTCTTCTTTTTCTGCTCCATGATGTGCTTGATGGACTGATTATATCCCTCATAGCGTTCATTGATGCCTGCCAGCGTCTCATAGCGGGAACGGGCACGCAGAAAATCCTGATTTTCCTGAGCCAGCGTCGTATTCAGACGGTCTTCCTCTTCTGAAATCTCCTGCCCCTTTTTCTGTTCCGCCGCAAGCGCCGCAAGTGCTTCGTCGTAGTCTGCCTGGGTCTTTTGGAGTTCTTCTTCCAGCGCAGCATTCTTTTTATTGTATTCCTTCAGATCAGACTGCAGCGCGATCAGCCGGCTGTTATATTCCGCATTGCGGATCAGAAGCTGTTCTTCCATCGTGTCATATCGGCTCATCTTCTCCTTGGTATCAAGCTGATCGTCCATCATGGAAAAAAGCGCATCCTTCTGTATGGACAGTTTTTCCGCCGCCTTCAATTTTTCCGCATTGCGTGCTTCTTTTTCCTGTACGAGGCGCGCCCGCTCTTCCTCCATTGCGGACAGCTTCTCCTTCTCTTCTGCCTGCAGCCGCTGCTGCTCTCTGACTTTTTCTTCCTTCGCCTTTCTGTCCTCCTGATTCTGCCCGATGATCTCCTCGTAATGGGCGATCATCCTCTCATTGGACTCTATCTTATGGCGAAGAAAAAGCTGTTTGCTGTCAAGCTCCTCTTTCTGCGAGGAAAGCTTCTCTTTTTCCTCTTCTGTCTCCTCAATCTTTGCCAGCAGTTCTTCGGACTCCTTCTGCAGAGCGTTATTTTTTTCTTTAATGCTTTCGTGCTTCACCCTGGTCTCTTCCAGGTCCTTTGTCACGATCTCCTGCCGCTGTCCGTTCTCCTGCAGTTCTTTCTGCGTCTGTTCATACTCATGAAGAAAAAGATGGATATCCAGCTCCTTCTCCCGGTCTCTCAACTTCAGGTATTCTTTTGCGGTCTTGCTCTGTTTTTCCAGGGGACCGACTCTCTCCTCAAGCTCCCGCAAAACGTCCGTCACTCTCTCAAGATTCTGTCTTTCCTGTTCCAGAGATTTCTCCGTGACAGAACGATTCTTCTTATACTTGGCAATACCGGCAGCTTCATCAAAAAGCTCCCGGCTGTCCTCAATCTTTCCACTTAAGATCTTTTCCACCTGTCCCTGTCCGATGATAGAGTATCCTTCTTTCCCGATGCCGGTATCATAAAAGATCTCCACAATATCTCTCCGCCGGCAGGCAGCGCCATTTAACAGGTATTCGCTCTCACCGGAGCGATACACCCGCCTCGCCACCTTTACCTCATCGTAGTCAAGGGCGATCCTTCTGTCATGATTGTCAAAGACGATCGCCACGTAGGCAAAACCCAGCGGCCGCCGGTTCTCCGTGCCGGAGAAAATGACATCTTCCATCCGGGAACCCCGCAGCTGTTTTGCGCTCTGCTCCCCCAGCACCCAGCGTACCGCGTCGCCGATATTACTCTTTCCGCTGCCGTTTGGTCCCACAATGCCGGTGATGCCGTGTGGAAACTCGAACACGATCTTGTTGGCAAAAGACTTAAATCCGTTTATCTCTATACTTTTTAAATACATTCATGCACCTGCCTGCTGCCACAATTTACATTTGCTGTTTTTTCAGCAAAAGAATCGTCTGGTAGGCGGCCACCTGTTCCGCCCCCTTCTTGGTCTTTCCCACACCGACAGCATATACCTTGTCTCCGATGTGTGTCTCTACCGTAAACTCCTTATTGTGGTCAGGACCGGTCTCCCGCACCAGTTTATAATAAAGCTGACCGCTTCCCTCCGACTGCACCATCTCCTGCAGAATCGTCTTGGCGTCATAGAACAGGGACTTATCCTCCACATCCTTTAAGAGATGGTTACGGATAAATGTCCCCGCCTCCTCAATACCGCCGTCCAGATAGATGGCGCCGATCAGCGCTTCAAAAGCGTCAGACAGGATGGAATCTCTCTCCCGTCCTCCGGTCAGGTCCTCTCCCTTGCTCAAAAGAAGATAGTTGCCCAGATTCACATCTCTGGCGCAGATGGCCAGCGTATACTCACAGACCAGACTGGAACGCAGTTTGGTCAGCTTTCCCTCCGCGTAAGACGGGTACTGATGGAACAGATAATCAGAGACTGTCACCTCCAGCACAGCGTCGCCGAGAAACTCCAGACGCTCATTATTTTCTTTTTTTCTTCCTTTATGCTCGTTGGCATAGGAGCTGTGTGTCACGGCCAGCAGCAGCTTGTTTTTGTCTGAAAATGTATAGCCGATCTTCTGCTCCAGCTCCGCTAATTTCACAGGCTTCATCATACGCCTCCCTACCTCGCGCTCTCTCCGGCTTCTTCCTTTGCCGGGGCGAGATACTCCATAATTCTCTCATTGATTCTTGCTTCTTTAAAGGAAACACACTGCAGGATCGCATTTTTTGTCTCCTTGGCCGTAGCGCTTCCGTGAATCTTCACCACAAGGCCCTTCAGTCCCAGAAGAGGCGCTCCGCCATGTTCAGAAGCATCAAAGGTTTTCAATGTTCTCTTTAAAGACGGTTTTGCCAGAAGACCGCCAATCTTTCCTGCCAGAGAAGACATCATACCTTTTTTGACTACCGATATCATCGTCTTCGCCAGACCTTCCTCCAGCTTCAGGATTACATTTCCCACAAATGCTTCTGTGACGATGACATCCACATCTCCCTTCGGGATGTCTCTCGCCTCAATGCTGCCCACAAAGTTGATCCCCTGACACTCTTTTAAGAGCGGATAAGTTTCCTTGACAAGAGCGTTTCCCTTTGCCTCCTCGGCGCCGATATTCACAATGGCAACCTTCGGATTCGGAATCCCCACCACATGTTCCATATAGATGGAACCCATCTGGGCAAACTGCACGAGATGCTCCGGGCGGGCATCCACATTGGCGCCGCAGTCGATCAGAAGGGAAACTCCCTTTTCCGTCGGTACGATCGGCGCAAGCGGCGCACGTTTCACGCCTTTACATTTCCCGACGATCACCTGACCGCCCACCAGGATGGCCCCTGAGCTTCCGGCAGATACGATCGCGTCACATTCTCCGCTCTTTACCGCTTTCAGCGCCACGACCAGAGAGGAATCTTTCTTTTTCTTGATGGCAGCTGCCGGAGCCTCATCACAACTGATCTCTTCTGTTGTGTGGATGATCTCCACCTGCTCCGAATCATACGTATATTTTTTCAGTTCCGCTTCCACGCGCGGTTTATCACCGTACAGGCGAATCTTGATATCATTTCTTTCATTTAACGCATTGACCGCACCTTTGACGATCTCTTCCGGCGCATTATCGCCGCCCATGGCGTCCAGGGCGATTACTGTACTGAAATTCATAATAACTCCTTTCTAAAGCTCTGTCTCTGCTTTTACGGAACGGTCTCCGGAACCTTTATTCCTCAAATAAGAAAGTTACCCCGGCTTATTTACGGAATAAAACTTTCGGAGACCTCCCGACATGATAGCATATTTTCCATTCTTTGTAAATGTCCGCTTTTTTATGAGCGTATCAGGCGAAAGCCACGGCGCTAATCTGTTCTCTCATCTCCCCAGAAAAACAGTGCCACCGTACCTGGGCCTGTATGGCTTCCGATCGTTGCGCCGATCGGATAAATCTCCACATCGCCGTCGAGTTTCGGAAATCGTTCTTTGACAAGGGTCGCCACTGCCTTTGCGTCCTCTATGCAGAGCGAGTGACAGATATAGCATTTTCCGTCATAATCCACTCCATTTTCCGCATGCTGTATCATCTTTTCCACGATCCGTTTGATGACCTTCTTCTTCGTGCGAACCTTCTCTCTCGGGATGAGTTGCCCCAGATGATTGACATTCATCAGCGGACAGATGTTGAGCATCGTTCCGATAAACCCAGCTGTTTTGGATATCCGGCCTCCCCGGATAAAAAAGGTCAGATCTGTGGAGAAAAACCAGTGATGCAGATGCCGTTTGCGCTCCTCCGCCCACTGGTACAGCGCGTCAATATCCATCCCTCTGTCTCTCTGATCTGCCAGAGCATCCATGAAAAGCCCGTATCCACTGGACGCCGCCAGAGAATCCACCACATAAATCTTGCGCTCCGGGTACTTCTCCGCCAAATCCTCCGCGGCAAGACGGGCAGAATTAAAGGTACCGGATATCCCGCTGGATAGGGTCACGTGAAGCACATCTTGTCCTTCTTTTAAAAATCGTTCAAAATGTTCCGTATACTCCCCGATACTCACCTGTGATGTCTTTGTGCTCTCTCCCGCGATCATCCTCTGATACAGTTCTTCCGGCGGCATGGATTTTCCCAGATCATCCTGATACTCTATGCCTCCCACCTCAAAATGGAAATACAGATATCTGATCTCTCTCCTGTCAAAATGTTCTCTGGACAAATCTGCTCCTGAACAGCAGCTTAATACATAAGGCTTCATGGGCAACCTCCTCTTTTCTTTCTGCTATTTTACAAATTATATCAAAAAAATTATAACACAGAGACGGTTTGTGGGGCAATGCAATCTTCGTATGGCAATCTCAGAAGGTTCATGAAACGTCCTGTTTTTCTTTGAAATTAAAAATAGGGACAGGTAATCACCTATCCCTACGACTATCATATCATATAGCCATCCTCTCAGTCATAAAGCCATAGCCCTCGTTTGGACTAAAAATGGGCTAAACTCATAACACATTCATAATCATGAATCTAAAATATGGCTTATCCATACGCTCTGAGACGATTAGTTAGCAGAAATAATTTCTTTTTTATTATAGCTGCCGCATGCTTTACATACTCTATGAGGCATTGTTAATGCTCCACATTTGCTGCACTTAACCAGTGTAGGCGCAGACATTTTCCAGTTTGCTCTACGGCGGTCTCTTCTTCCTTTGGAAGATTTATTCTTTGGACAAATAGACATGGTCACACCTCCTCTTGTACAATATCATTACAGACGCAGAAACGTATACACATTTGGATATATATTCCTTATTGTTGATTAAAGCTTCGGAAGATATCCTGGATCGCTGCCATACGGGGATCGCCGACATGGCGGTCACAGTTACAGGTACCATGGTTCAGATTCTGACCACAGACACTGCACAATCCTTTACAATCTTCTTTACACAGAACCTTTGTAGGGAGTGCAACCACAATCTCGTCAGAGATAAGCTTGTCTACATCCAGTATACATCCGTCCATGAAAGTAACTTCATCTACGTCTTCCGCACCATCTGCCTCCTGATCAGGATTCCAGCGGTAGTCAATCCGAATAGGAAAGGCTGTATCCACCTCATCCAGACATCGGTCACAGGGTATCAGAAGATGAATCTCCGTCTCTCCGACAATGTGAAGTTTATCCGCCTCTTTTGATACCGTCAGAGTAAAGGGTTCTTTCCGGCTGACCGGATAACATCCCTGTCTCAAATCAAGAGCATCAAATGACGGCTCCACACTGAACTCTCTGACCACAGATGGATTAGCCAAGATTTCCGATATATTAATAGTCATAATATCAGCAACCTTTCGTACTCATACTCTTGGTATTATACACAGGTGATTTTTCTTTGTCAAGTAATTTTTCTTGATTCCCAAAGGGGATTCTACTGAATCCCCGGAATCTTCGGAATACCTGCAAAGCCTGCCTCCAGGTCTTCATCTGTCGGGATGTAGTCTGTCATCTCTCCATCGTTAAATTTCTGGTAGGCAGTCATGTCAAAGTATCCGGTACCGGTCAGACCGAAAAGAATTGTCTTCTCCTCGCCGGTCTCCTTGCATTTGAGCGCTTCATCAATGGCAACTTTGATGGCGTGGCTGCTCTCCGGCGCAGGAAGGATGCCTTCCACGCGGGCAAATTCTTCTGCGGCGGCGAAAACTTCTGTCTGCTCTACCGCGCGTGCGCTCATCAGTCCCTGGTCGTACAGTTCGGACAGGGTGGAGCTCATACCGTGGAAACGAAGACCGCCGGCATGGTTTGCGGACGGGATAAAGCCGCTGCCCAGAGTGTACATTTTTGCGAGCGGACAGATCATACCGGTATCACAGAAGTCATAGAGGTATCTGCCGCGGGTAAAACTCGGACAGGAAGCCGGCTCTACAGCGATAAATTCATAATCTGCCTCTCCGCGGAGCTTTTCTCCCATGAACGGAGAGACCAATCCGCCCAGATTGGAGCCGCCGCCGGCGCAACCGATGATCATATCCGGCTTGATCCCGTATTTGTCCATGGCAGTCTTCGACTCCAGACCGATAATGGACTGATGCAGAAGCACCTGATTTAATACGCTGCCCAGCACGTAACGGTAACCTTCGTTGGTCGTCGCTACCTCTACCGCCTCGGAAATAGCACAGCCCAGGCTTCCTGTGGTGCCCGGATGAGCTTCCAGAATCCGTTTTCCGACTTCTGTGGTCGTGGACGGGGATGGCGTCACACTGGCGCCGTACGTGCGCATTACCTCTCTGCGGAACGGTTTCTGTTCATAGGAGACCTTTACCATGTAAACCTTGCAGTCTAGATCAAGATAAGCGCATGCCATGGAAAGGGCCGTTCCCCACTGACCGGCGCCTGTCTCCGTTGTCACGCCCTTAAGTCCCTGTTTTTTCGCGTAGTAAGCCTGCGCGATGGCGGAATTCAGCTTGTGGCTCCCGCTCGTATTATTTCCTTCAAACTTATAGTAGATCTTTGCCGGAGTATCCAGTTTCTTCTCCAGGCAATATGCCCGCACCAGCGGTGACGGACGATACATTTTATAGAAATCACGGATCTCCTGCGGGATATCGATGTATGCCGTCGTATCGTCCAGCTCCTGCTGTACCAGCTCGTCACAAAATACCACGCCCAGCTCTTCTGCCGTCATCGGCTTTCCAGTCGCCGGATTTAACAGGGGCGCTGGTTTCTTTTTCATATCCGCGCGGACGTTATACCACTGTTTTGGCATCTCATTTTCTTCCAGATAAATCTTGTATGGAATCTCTCTGCTCATTGGTTTCTCCTTCTTCTATCTCTCTGTCCTGACCGGACAGAGAAAGTTATATAATATAATAGTTTTTATACTGATATCAGTTTACCGTATTAAAGCATTTCCGTCAAGGCAAAGTTCTCATATTCTTCCGTCAGAAAGCATATACATACACAAAGCTGCCACAGGAAGACGCCATGAAACATTCCCTTTTTCTTCGAATCTGCCAGGCTGCGTGCCTTCTGGCTTTCTTTTTTCTTCTGACACATTCTTCCATGATTCTTGCCTATGCCAAAGCCGGGCTGTCTTCCTGGGCCTGCTCTGTACTGCCGGTTCTTCTCCCTTTCATTATCCTGTCCAAGTTCTGGATCTATTATGATATCCCACAGCTCTTTTACAGCGTAGCCGGCAGGGCTCTGCCTTCTCACCGGCAGGCGGCGCTGTGCATCACCGTGCTGCTTCTCGGACTTTCCTCCGGTTTCCCTGTCGGTGCGATCTTTGTCCAGCATTATTATAAAGAAGGAATCCTTCCAAAACGGGCGGCAGAAGAACTTCTCCCTCTGTGCTCTTTCATAAGTCCCATGTTTCTTCTGGGGTACGTCCACCCTCTGACCGGCTATCACGGTATCACCTGGATCCTCTTTGTCCTGAGTCTCTATCTGCCTCTTTTCGTCTGCTTTCCCGGGGTCCTCCGGAAAACCGCAGACCATACAGAGAACAAAAAATATCGTCACGCTGTCACAGGGCGCAAAGCCGCTCTCACAGAAATGCCAAAGACAGCCCGCCCCTCTTCGCTGAGGGATATATGGCTGTCTTCTCTGGAGATCATATTTACCATCGGAATCTATATGATGCTTTTTTCTATTCTTTTCGGACTTACTCTCCACGAGCCGCTTCTTCACCATACGGCTGCGCAGATTGTCCTCTCTAATCTGGAGATCACCACCGGAATCGCCTGGCTCTCCGAAATGTCTGCGCTCTCCGGCACGGTTCGGGGCGCCGTCATGGCTGCCGCCGTCTCCCTCGGTGGTCTGTGCACGATGGCTCAGGTCTACAGCACGACCTTCTCAAGCGACTTTTCCATGAGGCGATATCTCTTTATCAAAGGAAAATGCGCTTTTCTGTCCTCCCTGCTCTTTTTTCTTCTGGCAGAAAATGTACCCGGATAAAGTCCGGTGAGCGCCGCACCGTTCAATGACAACACCGCTGACGGAAAGACCGGCAAGTCATTATGTGGACGGGAGCAGGTCAGCACACTAATTTTCCTGTGTCTCCTCCTCTTTCCGCTCAAAGTCTTCCTTACTTCTGGCGCTGCGCGCGCCGCTGCCAAGCTGAAGGTCGATCTCATGCTTATCCTCCACGATCTGGCGATGTTCCTCTCTGAGCTTTGCGATGACTGACTCAAAGTACTGCTTTTCCTGGTCAATAATGCTGCTGTACATGTATTCCAGGCCGCTTAACATATTCTGTGTGTATTGAAGCGCGCCGGTCTGCAGGGTTCTGGAATTCTCCCTGGCACGTCCTACGATATCATCCGCCTGTGCCTGCGCATCATTGACGAGTTCCTCCGCGCGCATGTTGGCGAGAGCCACGATCTCATTATCGTCGATCATAACGCCGGCCTCTCTGGCGGCATCCTGCACGATCCGCTCCGCCTTCGCTCTGGCATCTGTGATGATGGACTCTCTTGTCTCAATGATCTGACGGCTCTCCGCCAGCTCTCTCGGAAGCTGCGCCCGCAGCTCATCCAGCATCGCCAGGAGTTCTTCCCGATTCACCTTGATCATGCTGCCGCCGCTCAGCATCCCTGTTGTCTTGCAGTTATCAATATATACTTCCATCTCATCAATCAACTGGTCTATATTCATCTGTTTTTCCTCCTGCATCCTGCCGCTTTTCGCATTTTATGGCACTCACATTCAGGCTCGGTTCGCCTGAATCTTCGCATTGATCCTCTCTCTTACACAGTCCGGCACAAACGGGGTGATATCTCCGTCAAACATAGCCAGCTCCCGCACTGTGCTGGAGCTTAAAAAAGAATATTTTGCGCTGGTCGCAAAAAACATCGTCTCCACCTCAGGATTGAGCTGTTTGTTGGTCTGCGCCATCATAAGCTCATACTCAAAATCCGAAACTGCCCGTATTCCGCGGACGATCACATCCGCGTTCATTTTTTTTGTAAACTCGATCAATAATCCATGGAAGGATACCACCTCCACATTGGGAAACTCTTTCACAACCTCCCGGATCATCTCCACTCTCTCGTCAAAATCAAAAAGAGGTGTCTTTGTCTGGTTTTTGAGTACCCCGACGATCACCTTGTCAAATACTTCTGCCGCTCTCCGGATAATATCAAGATGTCCGTATGTGATCGGGTCAAAACTTCCCGGATATACTGCTGTCGCCATATGTTTTCTTACCTTTCTCTCGTATTCTCATCCGGTACCGGCACACTGCCGCTCTCCGGACAGTTCTGCTTCCCGCAGAACGATTTATTATACATCATCAGTCTCATTTTGTCTGATGAAAATGTGCTGATTCGTCTTATATCTTTTCTCCCGGAAAATGGACAGCTTCGTCCCTTTCAGATAGGAAAAATCCGTGTGCAGATCCGCCTCCACGATGATCGTTGTCTCCGGTCCGCAGAGGGACGACTCCGCAAGAAAGAGCAGAACCTTTTTTTCCAGAAGCTTTCCGTAAGGGGGATCCATGAAAATAAAAGAAAAGGACTCTCCTTTTTTGTCCAGCCGCCGAAGCGCCTGCATGACATCCTCACAGAGAAGCACCGCCCGATCTTCCAGATGGGTATGTGCCAGATTCTCCCGGATACAGGAGGCCGCCTTTCTGTTATGTTCCACAAAGACCACCTCGTCGGCTCCCCGGCTCAGCGCCTCGATACCAATACCGCCGCTGCCGCCAAACAGATCCAGAAACCGGCTGCCCTCCACATGAAAAGAGAGCATATTAAAGAGGGTCTCCTTGATACGGTCCGTCGTCGGCCGGGTATTCATCCCTTCCATGGTCTTCAGTTTTAAATGCTTCGCTGTGCCGGCGATCACTCTCATAACATCCCTCTTCCTGTCTCTTTTTATAATTGTGCAAATTGTATAAGCATTACTTTTATTTTATAATATCCTTCCCTTTTGTCAAGGAAAAAAGCCTCCTAAAGGACCAGCTTTCTGCGGATTCTTCGAATCTCTTTCTTTTTCAATCCTGCCGCCAGAAGATACTTCCGAAAACTGCCGTACTCCGTCATGATATGCTCATATGCCGCCTCGATCCACTCCGGTCTGGAATACTCCAGTTCTTCCAGTCCATCATGAATCCGAAGTTCCACATGGTCTTTGAGATATGTATGCGATACCTGATAATTGGCGATGATATCCTCTTTGGACACATCGCAGATACCGAGAAGAAGCATGGCGAGTATCCCCGTCCGGTCCTTCCCGGCCTGGCAGTGGAAGAGCACACATCCGTCCACATGTTCCAGGATAAACCGGAACAGCCTTGCCACCATCTCTTTGTATTCTACCAGGTTGATGTAAAACTCCGCCGGCTGAAATTCCTTCTCCTTTACCGCGCGCATATCAAGGACGGAATCCGTGATAAACGGCAGATTGATATACGATACCATCGGATGTTCCCGAAAAGGATTCGGATAGATGAGCGTTTCCTCTCTTCCCCGCAGATCGATCACCGCCTGCAGCCCGTAGGCAAGCAAAAAGTTCTTATCTTCCTCCGTGATATCTGTCAGATTGTCAGTGCGGAGGAACTGATGATACTTTGTCACAGAGCCGCCTCTGGCGGCATAACCTCCCAGCTCCCGCACATTATATGCCTTTTCCATCGGCAGTCTGTTGTAATCCAAAAGTGCATTTCTTTTCATTTTCTGCTGTCTCCCCTGTCTCTTTTCTCCTGTGGACATCCCGCCCACAAAAGTTTTCTCTTATAGATTTCTTGCATAATTCAGATGTTCTTCCAGAGCATACTGATGTATTTTTCTAAAATTATACCCCGACTCCTTTAAAAAGTCGACGGCTTCCGCGGCGGATTTCAGGATATCCGCATTCTCATAAATGTCTCCCAGCGCAAAATTCATCGTTCCGCTCTGCCGGGTGCCAAAAAACTCTCCCGGGCCCCGCAACTTCAGATCCTCGTTTGCGATATGAAAACCATCATTCGACCTTCCCACGACTGACAGTCTCTCCAGCGCTTCTTTCTGTTCAGAACCGGAAATGAAAATGCAGTAAGACTGTTCCCTGCCGCGACCGACCCGGCCACGAAGCTGATGAAGCTGTGCCAGACCGAACCGTTCCGCATTTTCAATGAGCATGACCGTGGCATTTGGCACGTCGATACCGACTTCCACCACGGTGGTGGACACGAGGACCTGAATGTCTCCTCTGGAAAACCGGTCCATGATCTCATTTTTTTCAGCGGGACTCATCTTTCCGTTCAGCGCTTCCACACGGACAGAAGGCGGCATAGCCTGTGCCAGCATCCCCGCATAGGCAGTGACATTTTCCACATCCAGCGTCTCACTCTCCTCGATCATCGGACAGATCACATAAGCCTGCCGGCCCAGCGCCGTCTGTTTTCTGATAAACTCCCAGGCTGCCGGCCGGGCTTTCTGCCCCACCACACAGTTCTTGATAGGAAGCCGGGAAGCCGGGAGCTCATTCATGACACTGATATCCAGATCCCGGTACAGGATCATGGCGAGAGTCCGCGGGATCGGCGTCGCGCTCATCACGAGCACATGGGGTTCCATCCCTTTATGCATCAGCGCGTCTCTCTGTTTTACGCCAAATCGGTGCTGCTCATCTGTCACTGCCAGCGCCAGATTCTGAAACCGCACATCCTCCTGGATGACCGCATGGGTACCGATGACGATATCCACCTCTCCACTCTCACAGAGCCTTTTGCTCTCCCTCTTCTCTGCCGCCTTCTGGGACCCCATCAGAAGACCGATCCGCACACCTCTCGGTTCCAGCAATTTGCGAAAGGATTCGTAGTGCTGGAGCGCCAGAACTTCTGTCGGCGCCATCAAAACGCCCTGATATCCGTTTAAAACTACCGCATAGAGAGCGATCACCGCCACAATCGTCTTTCCGGAGCCCACATCTCCCTGTACCAGACGATTCATCGCGCTGGTCCCCGCCATATCTCCCCGTATATCCCGGAGCGTCTCCTTTTGCGCGCCGGTCAGCGCATAAGGAAGGGAACGGATAAATTCCGTGATCTCCGGTCCCATCCGGATCACATAATGGTTGAGCGTTTTGTGCTCCTTTTCCTGCAGGAGGGCCAGGGCGCTGAAAAACCGAAAGAATTCATCAAAGATGATCCGCTTCCTCGCCTCCGCCAGCGCCTTTGCGCCCGACGGAAAATGAATCTCCCGAAGTGCTTCCGCTTCCTCCTCCAGCTCATAATATTTTCTTACATTTTCCGGAAGAAACTCTTCCGCACAGTACATATCAAAGGCTGCCGCCTGCGCTTTTCGTAATGTCTTATTGGAAAGTCCGGAAGTGAGTGGATACACCGGCTGAAATGTCTCCATCATCTCTCTGTACTTTTGCTCCGAAAAATATTCCGGCTGCTCCAGCATCACCCGCCCGTTTTTGTAAACCGGCGTCCCGGTAAACACATAGCGCTGTTCCTGCTTAAGCGTATTTCTGAGGTAAGGCATGTTAAACCATCGCAGAAAAATCTGCCCGCTCTCATCGGCAGCAAGGCAGGTACACAGTTTAAGCTTTCCGGCCGCTTTCAGATGTACCGGCGAGGCAATCTGCGCGAGGATAGAACAGCGCACACCGGTCTTTACCTCGCTGACGGAAACCGGCTCCGGGTACGTCACATAACAGCGGGGATAATGGTGTACCAGTTCTTCCACTGTCTCAATCTGCAGTCGTTTCAGTAATTTTTCCGTTTTTTCTCCGATTCCTTTTATAGTACGTACTGAAATACTCATGGTACACTCCTTCTCTTTCTGATACATATTTCATCACACAAAAAAGAGAAAGTCGGCACAGGCGTCCGCTTTCTCCACAAAGGCACTGAAAAGCACCGGCATGTTCCTCTCTCCGGCCGGAACATACCGGCGTGCGTATCTTATTCAACCGATACCATGTAATAATAAATTGGCTGTCCGCCAAAGTTTGTCTCCACTTCCACATCCGGGAATCTTCCTTCTACCTTTGCTGTCAGCGCTGCCGCCTGCTCTTTGGTAACAGTCTCCCCGTAGTAGAGGGATATCAGCTCGGAATCCGCATCCACCATTTTGGAAATCAGATCCAGTGTCGTCTGTTCCACATCGCTTCCCACTGCCTGAATGCCTTCGTCATTGATCCCCATGATGTCGCCATTGCGAATCGTTCTGCCGTTGATCGTCGTATCCCGGACAGCGTACGTTACCTGCCCGCTCATGATATTCTGATAACATTCTTCCATGCTGTCGATATTTTCTTCCACATCCAGCTCCGGCATGTATCCGACCATGGCGGAGATACCCTGTGGAATTGTTTTCGTCGGCAGCACGATAATTCTTTTTTCCGCAGTCAGTTTTGCTGCCTGCTCTGCCGCCAGGATAATATTTTTATTATTCGGAAGAATGAAAATGTTTTCCGCATTGACATGGTCGATGGCCTCCAGCATATCCTCCGTGCTCGGATTCATGGTCTGTCCGCCTTCAATGAGATAGTCCACGCCCAGATCTTTGAAAATCTCGCTGAGACCTTCTCCGATAGAGACAGCGATAAAGCCCATCTTCTTCGGCGGCTGCTTCTTTGCCTCCTGTCTGGCAAGCTCCTCTTCCTCTCTCTGGCGCGCCGCCACCTTTTCCGCATCCTTAATCAGCTTCTCCTCATGTTCCAGACGCATATTGTCAACCTTCATGTTGGAAAGCGGACCGTATGTCAGTGCTTTCTCAAACGCCTGCCCCGGATGATTCGTGTGAACATGTACCTTGCAGATCTCATCATCCGCCACCAGCACGAGAGAATCCCCCATGCCGAGGAAGTATTCTTTGAGTTCCTGTTCTTCCTCAGAAGAAAGCGGGTGTTCCAGCATGATGATAAATTCCGTACAATATCCGAACTTGATATCGGCCGGTGGAACATAGTCCCCGCTCTTTGCAGGGGTCACCGGGACAGCCACCGCCGGTCCCTCCGGGATCACGACATCCGTCACCTTACCTGTGAGAGCGTCAAGCACTCCCTGTAACACTTCCATCAGGCCCTGTCCTCCGGAATCCACCACTCCCGCCTCTTTTAGCACCGGAAGCATATCCGGAGTTCTGGCGAGCACTTCATATCCACAGGATACGATGGCTTCACAGTAGGCGATGAGAGAAAGATCGCTCTCCGAGAGCTCCTCGGCCTTCTCGGCCATTCCCTTTGCCACTGTGAGGATCGTTCCTTCCTTCGGCTTCATGACCGCCTTGTAAGCCGTCTCCACAGCGCGGGCAAAGCCGGCGGCGATCTCTTCTTTTCCCAGACTGTCCGCTTTGGAAACCGCCTTGGTAAACCCACGGAAAAGCTGGGAGAGGATGACGCCCGAATTTCCCCTCGCCCCGCGGAGAGAACCACCGCTGATGGCCTTGCAGAGAGAGGAGATCGTCGGCTCGGATATCTTCTCCACTTCCTTCGCCGCTGACAGGATCGTCAGAGACATATTCGTTCCCGTATCACCATCCGGAACCGGAAAAACATTTAACTCATTGATATATTCTTTCTGCTCATTGATGCGGTTTGCACCGGCTAAAAAAAGTTTTTGAAAAGCTTTTGCATCTATGTTGTGCGTATCCACAGCATTTCCTCCTTATACACATCTATTCTCACTATGACCAACGGTCCTTCCCCACAAGTGTACACACAGGTTGGGAAAACAGCCCCAAAGAGCCGTCTGCTCTACAGACCTGCCTGTTTACAGGCTCAGTCGACAATGCGGACGCCTTCCACATAGACGTTAATCTTCTCCACCGTCATATCTGTAAACTTCTCCACTCTGTATTTTACGCTCTGAATCAGATTCTCCGTCACTGTCGCAATGGATACGCCGTAAACTACGATAATATGAAAATCAATCGTGATCTTATTATCCTGCAGTTTCACCTTCACTCCCTTAGTAAGGTTGTCTCTCTTTAAGAGCCGTACAAGTCCGTCTTTCATGTTGACCGAAGCCATGCCCACGATACCAAAGCACTCCAGGGCATTCATTCCGGCATATTTTGCGATCACTTCTTCATCTATGACAACCTGTCCGAACTCTGTCTGCATCTGACCCTTCATTCTCACGTACCTCCATTAATGATGATATTAAGGTCAAAAGGTATTCTGACCTCTTTGATACTTGGATATAGTATACCCTTTTTCCGCAGAAAAAGAAACTCTAAAATACATTCTGCTCTCATGAAAATCACAAAAAATATAAAAATATAAAAAGCCGGGCCGCACAGACTGCCGCCTCTCTGCATATCCTGTAGAGAAGAAACTGTTTGGGGGAGACGCCGTGAAAAAAGTATGTGGATTTGGTCTGTTGTGTTTCTCCCTGGGATTATTTTTAAGCTGCTTTCTCTCCGGCTTTGCCATAAAGTTTATCCTTCTGCTTTCCGGCACCATCCTCGGATACCTTCTCTTTCACGATCACTTCTGCTGACGTCCCCACCGGAAAGCATCCGGCAGACCGGATATCGTGCTACAAAAAGTTCAATTTCTCATGAAACGAAAAAAGGACTGCGCGAAAGCCTCCCGTCATACAAAACACCATGTCCTCCGAAGAGTACACATACCATCTTATATGACTGCGGCTTATGCAGCAGTCCTGTAATCTCACATCCGTATACTTGCTGTATGCAAATGTCAAGCATTCTTCATATATCGGTAAAGAAGGAACTATGCACGTTCTACTTTGCCGGATCTTAAGCAGGAAGTACAAACATACATCTTCTTTGCAGCTCCGTTAACCTTCACCTTTACAGACTTAATGTTGGATTTCCACATTTTGTTAGATCTTCTATGAGAATGACTCACTTTGATACCGAAATGAGCACCTTTGTCACAAATAGCGCATCTTGCCATGATAGCACCTCCTTGCGTATATACTTAAGTCCGGCGTGCTGTCTTCCAAATATCCAAGCATAATCCACCCGTCTGATAAGCACAGCAACAGACTTACAACGAGTCTATACTATCAGAAATGAGCCTGAAATGCAAGAGAAATTTTTAAAATTTTTCCTCCGTTTTTTTCTCCGCCGCTTCTTTGACGATCGGATCTTCCTCTTTTCCGTCCCCTTTGATCAGGGAAGAAATCTTATTGACCGCCTCCGGCACCATATCAAGTACCTTAGTCACAGCATCCTGATTGCGCACATTGACAAGCTTCGTCTGCCCGTTCTGAATGACGAGGATCGCGCTCGGAGACATCTTTCCGCCAATACCTCCGGCGCCATTGCTGGAATTCTCCTTGCTGAAAGCACCTGCTCCCATACCGAAGGACACGTCCACCAATGGCAAGATGATGGTATCCCCGATCACCTGCGGCTCACCCACCACCGTCTTCGTTGAGATCACATGATCCAGCCCCTGAAATAATGATTGTACTGTCTGGTCAAAATTACTGTTTGCCATAATTCCCTCCTGTTATCGTCTTCCTGTATTACCTCTGTTACCATCTGCATGCTGTCTATAGTAGTATCGTGCTGCTGTCCACATTTTTATGACCGCCTACAGCATCTTTTTGATCAGGTTTCTCACATCTTTGTTCATCAGCGCCGTAATGCCGATGTACAGGAAAAATCCGGGATGGATCCTCCCCCGTCCACTGCAGTCTGCCTCAAAACAGGTCTGATGAAAATCCGGCTCCAACGTAAATGTTTTCCGGTATTTCGGATAAAACATCGCCGCAGTTCCCGTGACAAGCCCCGTCACCGCCGGGTCGTCAAACCCAAAATGAATATATCCCCGCATCTTTCTCGGCAGTACATGCCGCAGTATCTTTATTATACTCTTTTTTGTGAAATCCAGCAATTGTCTGCCATGATATTCCTGCCAGGCAGTACGCACGGCAACAATCTTATCGCCGAGCGACTCCCGCCGTTTTTTCTTTCCTTTCACCGTTTTCTTTCTGCCTGTTTTCTCTCCGGCTGTCTTTTTCTGTCCGTCACCGGACTTTTCACGAGTCGCCGTTTTTGCAGATTTTTCTTTCTCTTCTGCTTCAACAACCGCGTCCTCTTTTGGCACCTCTGTTTCATCGGATGATGCTTTCTCTTTGACTTCTGGCTCCGCTTCGACAACCACATCATCTTCTGACGCCTCTGTTTCACCGGATGACGCTTTCTCTTTGACTTCTGGCTCCGCTTCGACAACCACATCGTCTTTTAACACCTCTGTTTCACCGGATGACGCTTTCTCTTTGACTTCTGGCTCCGCTTCAGAAACTGCTTCCGGCTCCGGAAGAGACAAGGCCTGAAGCTCCGGTTCCGGTTGTTCTTTTTTATCTTTCTGATCTTTTTCTTCTTTTCTCTGCCTTTTTTGCTGTTTTTTCTGTTCCCGTTTCTTCTTTTTCTCCAGGAATTCTTTCTGGTTCCCCATGATCTGATATCCGAAGATCCGAACCCGGTAATCAAGCATTTTATCTATGTAACTGGCTCTTACATAGAGGATATGAAGAAGCCACGTTACTTTTACCTGTCCGCCGGGAGGCGCGTTTTCGTCTGTATGAAACCGGAAAGAATAGCGGACCGGCGCTGCTAAAACGAGCACGAGCAGGCCAAGTACCAGCGCCAGGATGATTCCGATTATTTTGAACAGAATAAGTATTACATGCAACAAACTCTTCCTCCCATACATTTACCTTGTCTGCAGATACTGCTTCATATTAAAAAGTTCACCCTTATTATACCCCTCCTGCACAAGATTTAACACGATCTCTCCCGCCTCTTCTCTCGAGCCTGCCAGTCCCAGAAGCTTTATATCGCTGTTCAGATAAAACTCGTGTCTGATTTCCAGACCGCTCAGAATATAAAACAGATTCTCGTCTTCCTGTGCAGTGGTGATCCCGTACCAGACCGGGTATCCGAAAGGCTTCTTTTCCCGAAGTGACTTTACGATGCTGTCCGCCCGGTAAGCAATGCTCTCACCGATCATGATATTTTCTGAAATAATCACGGATATCTTCCCTTCTTTCTTCTTCTCAGACACGTATCCCGCATACATCGTCCCGGCGACAGGTTATCTCTGCCGGTCTTTTTCAGAAATTTTCTGAGATCACAAAAGAAACCTCTGTGAAATGAGAAAAATTCAGCCCGGTTTTTGTTTCTTCCAGGCTGAATCATCAACGCAGGCATCCGCTGCTCATTTTCACTTTACATGCGTATGCGTAAAAAGATGTTCATTACAGTACTCATAATTGCCGTTACATTTGGAACAATACCGAAATTCCAGATTCGGATCATCCAGCTCTGTCCGGTGACAGACCGCACAACGATGTCTCGCTCCATCTGTATTCTGCGACATCTGCCGCCTGAACTTAATCTTCCTGTGCATCTCCTTCGGCGATACTCTGCGGTAGTTTCTCGTGGAGAAATAAAATAAGATAAAATTCAAAAGTCCGACTACAATCGCGATCCTGACACTGATTCCTCCCTGAATAAAGGAACCTGCCAGCACAACTACATCCAGGATTGCCAGCCATTTTACCTTGATCGGTATGATCCCGTACAGATACACCCGCATCTCCGGGAAAATCGCCGCATAGGCGAGAAACATGGACAGGTTCACGTAATACGTGTCCATGAAGATAAATGGACTGCGGGTCACAAAGTACGCAAGAAAGGCCGCCGCGATCGTCCCAAGCACACCCACAAGAACATACATGTTAAACTTGAAAGCGCCCCAGACCTGTGACAGCGACTGTCCGATCGAATAATAAAACAACAGGACAAACACAAGAAAAAAGATATTTGTGTTCGGCGCCGCCGCCAGAAATGTGACGATCCTCCAGATCTGTCCATGCAGAACGAGATACGGATTCAGGCTCAGGTACTCATAGTACGCCGTGCCCTGCGACAGTATGTCAAAAGCCGCACCGATGGCATACAGCACGACAATATATAATGGCAGATTGGCGATGGCATATTTTCCAAACTTCCGTTCCAGCCGGTATAACCAGTTCAATATCAATTCCTCCTCTATTTTTCTCTAACGAAAACTCTTGGTTCTTCCAATGATGATACCGACGATCAGCGTGAGCGCCAGCGCCAGACCACAGATGATCCAGAATCCCAGCGGATGGGTGGACAGCGGGATTCCTCCCACATTCATACCGAAGGCGCTGGTGATAATGTTCGGGATCGTCAGCACGATGGTGATCACCGACAAGATCTTCATGACGATATTCAGATTGTTCGATATTACGGATGCAAATGTATCCATCATGCCCGTCAGGATATCGCTATATATCTTCGCCATCTCGATGGCCTGCTTATTCTCAATGATAACGTCCTCCAGAAGCTCTTCATCATCCTCATATCTCGGGATAGAAGTATTGCGCATCAGCTTCTCCAGCACGACTTCATTTCCCCTTAGAGAGGTGGAAAGATAGATCAGGCTCTTCTCCAGCTCAAGCATATCCATCAGCTCCTGATTTCTCTGGGAGATATGCAGACGTTTCTCCACTTCCTCGCTCTTTTTGTCAACGATACGCAGAAACTGCAGGAACATGGAAGCATTGCGGTAAAGCATCTGATACAGAAAACGGGTTCTCTTCTGTGTCTTGAAATTCCGCATCCTGCCGTCCATAAATACTGCAAGAATCGGTGTATCCACCAGACATACGGTGATGATATTTTCTTCTGTGATATAAATACCGAAAGGAATCGTCAGAAAGTATTCCTTTCCCTGTCGTTCTTCCGTTGTGGGGATGTCGAGAATGATCAGAGTATAGTTTTCTTCTACTTCGATACGTGAGCGCTCTTCCTCATCGAGAGGGCCTTTCAGATCATCCAGGTCGATCAGAAACTGTTCCGAGATACTGATCAGCTCGTCCTGTGTCGGATTCGTCATCGCAACCCAGCTTCCTTCCTCTGCCGTAGGAATCTTCTGGAGCTTCCCCTCCACTGTCTTAAATATTCTTATCATGAGATTTCCCTCTTTCAGCGTTTGTCTGTTTTACGGCAATGCAACCGGAGGCGCCCGTCCGAACTCCTCACATCATGGAAACCGTTGTTACCATTATAAAGAATCTGTTATCCTTTGTCAAACCCAACCAAAAGTTTTTTCCTGCCCTGTACATTCTCTTTACATTTTGTGCTTCAACATAAAAAGGAACCGGTTTCTTCTCAAAAAGAATACCGATTCCTTCTATATATATTGTATCTTATTTTGCTGTATTTAACAGGTCATACCGCAACAGCAAATCCTTCCTTATATAATAGAGAACGGACTGCTGATTAGTAATTCTCTTTTCTTACTTCGAAGAAGCTCTGAGATGCCTTACATACCGGACATACTTCCGGAGCTTTCTTGCCAACTACAAGGTGACCACAGACACGGCACTCCCACATTGTCTCCTCAGACTTCTCAAATACTTTCTGCATCTCGACGTTGTTGAGGAGAGCAAGGTAACGCTCTTCATGTGCTTTCTCGATGGCGCCTACTTTGCGGAAACGTTCTGCAAGATCGTGGAATCCTTCCTCGTCTGCCTCTTTTGCCATACGGTCGTACATATCTGTCCACTCGTAGTTCTCACCTTCTGCCGCTGCTTTTAAATTCTCAGCAGTTGTTCCGAGATTGCCAAGCTCCTCAAACCATACGCGGGCATGCTCCTGCTCGTTGCGGGCTGTCTGTAAGAAGATATCAGCCAGCTGCTCATAACCTTCTCTCTGTGCGACTGCTGCAAAATATGTGTATTTATTTCTTGCCTGGCTCTCGCCTGCAAATGCATCCATCAGGTTCTTCTCTGTCTTTGTTCCTGCATAGCGGCTCTTACCCTCTGCCGGCGCTTCCTCGATCTTCTCAAAAACAGATGCCGGCTGTTTACATAATGGACAGATGAAATCTGCCGGAAGCTCTCCCTCATAAATATAACCGCAAACTGTACAACGATATTTCACCATAATTAAATCCTCCCTGTGTTTTTTCCGTTATACGATCCTTTAACAATAATGAGAATCGTTACTGTTATATTACCACAGGAATCGGACTTGTCAAGAATAATTTTTTCCTGTCGGCACAAGAAGAATCGTTCCCGGGCGCAGCTTCAGATCGGACAGCACCTTGTTGACCCGCGCCAGCTCCTCAAAGGACATGGAAAGTTTTTTCAGAATCTCTCCCAGCGTCTCCTCCGGTTTTACCACGTACGGACGAAATCCCGCCTGGTCGGACGGACGGTCCGGTGGAATACAGATCTCATCTCCCGGCTGCAGGTTATATATATCGACAAAGGGATTTAAATCCAGAAGGACGCGCACCCTCGTGTGATGTTTCCGGGCGATCCCGTAGAGTGTATCTCCCGGTTCCACCACGTGTACCGGCCCCGGACAGCTGTTTTTATTGCACATGCTCAGATAGATTTTTTTATTCACCATAATCCCCTCAAAAACTTCTTTACATTACTGTATGATGCATGGCAGATTCTGGTCACCGCTTATTTTTTTCGAATTTTGTTGTATTTTAAAAAAAGTTCGTTTATAATAGTTGGGACTTTCGATAAAGTTGCCGCGCGGGATCTGAGAGGCGCGCGGCTTACATGATTTAGTAAAAAGGAGTTGACAAGGATTAATGGATTATTCATTAGGAATTGATATTGGCTCTACCACTGTAAAGGTCGCTGTCATCGACAGCAGCCATAAAGTTCTCTTCTCCGATTATCAGAGACATTACGCAAATATAAAGGAGACCTTGCAGGAACTTCTGACAAAGGCCAGGGCGCAGGTCGGCAATGCCACCGTCCATCCGACGGTAACCGGCTCCGGCGGCATGGCGATCTCAGAATATTTACATATTCCATTCTGTCAGGAGGTTGTCTGCGTCTCGCATGCATTACAGGACTACGAGCCGAAAACAGATGTGGCAATTGAACTTGGCGGAGAGGACGCCAAGATTATTTATTTTACCAACGGTATTGAACAGAGGATGAACGGCGTCTGCGCCGGAGGAACCGGTTCTTTCATCGACCAGATGGCCAGTCTTTTGCAGACAGACGCCTCCGGTCTTAACGAATACGCGAAGGATTACGACACCATTTACCCGATCGCCGCCCGCTGCGGTGTATTCGCAAAGACCGACATCCAGCCGCTCATCAACGAGGGGGCGACCAAGGAAAATCTGGCGGCTTCCATCTTTCAGGCGGTGGTCAACCAGACGATCAGCGGCCTTGCCTGCGGAAAACCGATCAAAGGCTATGTTGCCTTCTTAGGGGGTCCGCTTCATTTCATGCCGGAGCTTAAGAACGCGTTTATCCGGACGCTTCATCTGGACGACGAGCATATCATCGACCCGCCGCACTCTCACTTATTTGCGGCTGTGGGCGCTGCCTTAAACGCAAAACAGTACTGTGCCATGGATTTTGACGAGCTCCTCAGCTATTTTGAGTCAGAGATGCATCTGGCTGTCGAGGTGGAACGTCTGGAGCCTTTATTTAAAGATGAGGCCGAGTACGATGCCTTTATTAAAGAACATAACCGTTTCAACGTAAAAAAAGGAGATCTGGCTTCCTACAGAGGAAAATGCTATCTGGGTATCGACGCCGGTTCCACTACCACGAAGCTGGCGCTGGTCGGAGAGGACGGTTCCCTCTTATGGCGATTCTATGATAATAACAATGGAAGCCCGCTGAAGACTTCCATCCGCGCCATCGGCGAGTTAAAGAAGCTTCTTCCGGAAGGCGCCAGGATCGCCGGCTCCTGCTCCACCGGATACGGAGAGGCACTGATCAAGGCCGCCTTCCAGTTAGACCACGGAGAAGTGGAGACCATGGCGCATTATTACGCCGCCGCCTTTTTTGAGCCGGATGTGGACTGCATCCTCGATATCGGCGGACAGGATATGAAATGTATCAAAATCAAAAATCATGCCGTGGACAATGTCATGTTAAATGAAGCATGCTCCTCCGGCTGTGGTTCCTTCATCGAGACATTTGCCAAGTCACTGGATTATTCCGTGAAAGATTTTGCCAAAGTGGCTCTCTTTGCCAAATCTCCGATCGACCTCGGCTCCCGGTGTACGGTTTTCATGAACTCCAAAGTAAAACAGGCGCAGAAGGAAGGCGCCAGTGTCGGCGATATCTCCGCCGGTCTTGCCTATTCTGTCATCAAGAACGCGATCCTTAAGGTCATCAAGCTGACCGATCCGAAACAGCTGGGCAGCAAGATCGTTGTGCAGGGCGGCACATTTTATAATGACGCAGTTCTCCGTACCTTTGAGAGAATCTCCGGCTGCCATGCGGTACGCCCGGACATCGCCGGTATCATGGGGGCTTTCGGCGCGGCTCTGATCGCCAGAGAGCGTGCTGACGAGACCGGCCCGACTACCATGCTCTCCATGGACGAGATTCTGAAACTGAACTACGATACGACCATGAGCCGCTGTCCGCACTGTAACAACCACTGTCTTCTGACTATCAACGAGTTTGGCAACGGCCGGAAGTTCATCTCAGGCAACCGCTGTGAGAGGGGCCTCGGTCTGGAACGCAATCATGAACACGTGCCGAACCTTTACGATTACAAATATAAACGGATCTTCGGATACAAATCCTTAAAAGAAGAGGAAGCACCAAGAGGTGTGATCGGTATCCCGCGGGTACTCAATATCTATGAGAATTATCCGTTCTGGCATACGTTCTTCACAAAGCTTGGCTTCCGGGTGGTCATCTCCCCGAAATCTTCCCGGAAGATCTACGAGCTGGGCATTGAGTCCATCCCGAGTGAATCCGAGTGTTATCCGGCAAAAATCTCCCACGGTCATGTGATGTGGCTCTTACAAAAAGGGATCAAGACCATCTGGTACCCTTGTGTTCCGTATGAGCAGAACGAGACGCCGGACGCCAACAACCATTATAACTGCCCGATCGTCACTTCCTATGCGGAAAATATCAAAAACAACATGGAAGAACTGCGGAATCCGGACGTATTATTCATGAATCCTTTCCTGGCCCTCGACAATGCGGACGCTTTGAAAGTTCGTCTCCTGGAAGAACTGAGCCAGCATTACGATGTGACAAAAGAAGAGATCAACGAGGCCGTAGACGCCGCCTACGCGGAGTCAAAACAGGTTCGTCTGGACATTCAGGCGAAAGGCGAGGAGACACTGGCCTACCTGGCAGAAACCGGAAAGATGGGCATCGTCCTCTGCGGACGTCCGTATCATATTGATCCGGAGATTAACCACGGTATTCCAGAGCTCATCAATTCTTACGGCATCGCCGTACTGAGCGAGGATTCCATCTGCCACCTGGGTCATGTGGAGCGGCCGCTCATCGTCTCCGACCAGTGGATGTATCACTCCCGCCTGTACGGAGCTGCCAACTACGCAAAGAAAAATAAGCAGCTGGAAGTCATTCAGCTGAACTCTTTCGGATGTGGTCTGGACGCCGTCACCACCGATGCGGTCAACGACATTCTCTCCAACTCCGGAAGGATCTACACTGTGTTAAAGATCGACGAGGTCAACAACCTGGGTGCGGCCCGCATCCGTATCCGCTCTCTGATTGCTGCTGTCCGTATCCGGAACAAGCGACATATTGAGCCGAAAATCGTGCCGGCCAATATTGAGAAAGTGGAGTTTACAAAGGAAATGCGTAAGGATTACACGATTCTCGTTCCGCAGATGTCACCGATCCACTTTAATCTGCTGGCGCCGGTCTTCCGGACCTGCGGATACAACGTGGACGTCCTTCCACAGATGGGCAAAAAGGCCGTGGACGCCGGTCTGAAATATGTAAATAACGACGCCTGCTATCCGTCCCTGATCGTCGTGGGACAGATCATGACGGCGCTGACTTCCGGCAAATATGACTTAAATAAGACAGCCGTGATCATCTCCCAGACAGGAGGCGGCTGCCGTGCCACAAACTATATCGGGTTTATCCGAAGGGCGCTGGCGAAAAACGGCTACGGACACATCCCGGTCATCAGTATCAGCGTGCAGGGCATCGAGAAAAACGAAGGCTTCAAGATCACGCCTCCGCTGCTGATCCGTATGCTGCAGGCTGTCATTTACGGCGACCTGTTCATGCGCGTGCTGTACCGTGTGCGTCCATACGAAAAGGTCAAAGGTTCCGCCAACCACCTGCATGAAGTGTGGGAGAAGCGCTGTATCAAGTCTCTGGAAAAAGCGCATTATGGCGAGTTCAAAAGAAATGTAAGACAGATTATCCGGGATTTCGACACTCTGCCGATCACCGGCGAGCGGAAACCACGGGTCGGCATCGTCGGCGAGATTCTGGTCAAGTTCCTCCCGGACGCCAACAACCATCTGGTCGATCTGCTGGAATCCGAGGGCGCTGAGGCTGTAATGCCGGACCTTCTGGACTTCATGTTCTACAGCCTGTATAACGCGAACTTTAAGTCCGAGTACCTTGGCAAATCTTCCTGGGCAGCGAAGCTTTGCAATATCGGTATCCAGGCCATCGAATTATACCGGGGCTTCCTGCGGAAAGAGCTGGAGAAGAGCAACCGCTTCGACCCGCCGCCGCACATCAAAGATCTGGCAAGATATGCCTCCCCGATCGTCTCCCTCGGCAACCAGACCGGCGAGGGCTGGTTCCTCACCGGCGAGATGATCGAACTGATCGAAGGCGGAGCGCCGAACATCGTCTGCACGCAGCCGTTTGCCTGCCTGCCGAACCACGTAGTCGGAAAAGGCGTTATCAAGGAACTCCGGAGAAAATATCCGCAGTCCAACATCGTCGCTATCGACTATGACCCGGGCGCCAGCGAAGTCAATCAGGTCAACCGTATCAAACTGATGCTCGCCACCGCCCAGAAGAATCTGGAAGATGAGCTCAAAAAAGAGAAAGACGCTTAGGAACACCGTTCCCTGTCAGGTTACAGTCTCCTGTCAGGAGCACTGTTCTCTGACGGAAGAAAGCCGCAGGACCAAAATCCTGCGGCTTTCTTCAAATAATTCTATGCATTTCATCACTGTCATAAGCTGTACTCACAGATCTCCGGAAGATTATTTTCTCTCCTCACGAATCTTGTTGAGACGTTTCATCACATCATTTTCTCCGGTTCCAAAATACTTATGTAAAGTCTTGTACTCCTCATAAAGCTTGTCGTATACCTCTGTGTTATCCGGATTCGGCGTATACACCTTATCTTCCACCTGACCGATCTTCTGCGCGATCTCGCTGGCATTTTTATAACCAGTCACCTGCTCGGAAGCTGCTGCCGCGCCGAGGATGGCTGCGCCGAGAGCACTGGCCTGTGTGGTCGCGGAAACACGGATATCCTTTTTACAGATGTCTGCATATACCTGCACCAGCATCTGGTTCTTCACCGGGATACCGCCGCTTAATACGATGGAATTGACCGGAACGCCCGCATCTTCAAAAGACTCGATGATCATACGGGTTCCGTAAGCAGTCGCCTCGATCAGAGAAAGATAGATCTCCTCCGGCTTTGTCAGAAGATTCATGCCCATGATCAGACCGTTTAAGTTAAAGTCCATAAGAGGAGAACGCACACCGTTAAACCAGTCGAGAGCCAGCAGTCCGCTCTGTCCCGCTTTATAATCTTTGAGCTTCTCCGTCAGAAGCTGATGTACGGAGATTCCTTTCTCCCTTGCCTCCTGCGCGTAGCTTTCCGGCACACAGTTATCCACAAACCATGCAAAATGATCGCCCACACAGCACTGACCGGCTTCATAGCCGAAATATCCCGGCATGATACCGTCTTTTACCAGACCGCCGACACCAGGAATGCCGGCCTCCGTCTCTGAGAGCATCATATGACAGGAGGAAGTTCCCACGATGATCATCATCACACCCGGCTCTCCGATACCGCATCCCGGCAGAGAAGCATGCGCGTCAATGATGCCGGTGCCGACCGGTGTACCTGCCAGAAGACCCAGCTGTTTTGCCATGGAATCGCAGAGATAGCCTGCTGTCTCGCCGATGGATTTGATTGGCGCATCCATCTTCTCCTCGATGAAATGTTCCATCTCAGGGTCGAGCGCTTTAAAGAAATCATTGGAAGGATAGCCGGTGTCATGGCGATAAAATGCCTTATAGCCGGCGCCGCAGGCGCTTCTCGTCTCCTCGTCCGTCATCTCCCAGATGATCCAGTCAAGCGCCTCCATCATGCGGTCCGCTTCCCTGTACACTTCCGGCGCATGATGCAGTGTCTCCAGAACTTTAGGGATCATCCACTCACTGGACACCTTTCCGCCATAAAGAGACAGCCATTCTTCTCCTCTTTCTTTGGCGATCTTATCAATCTGCAGCGCTTCCTTTTCCGCACCGTGATGTTTCCAGAGCTTTACGTAAGCGTGCGGCTCATCCTTAAACTTCTCCAGATGACACAGCGGCGTCTTATCTGCCTTTACCGGAAGAACCGTGGAGGAGGTGAAATCCACACCGATACCAACGACCTCTTCCGGAAATGCTTTCTGCTGTGCCATGACATTTCTCACGGTAATGATCAGCCCCTCCAGATAATCCTGCGGGTCCTGCAGCGCCCAGCCCGGCGCCAGTTTTTTCCCGGACGGAATCCTCTCCTCCATAACTCCGTGCGGATATTCATAGATGCTGGTCGCCACCTCTTCTCCTGTGTGAATATCCACCATCAGCGCCCGCACAGACAGAGTTCCATAATCCACTCCAATTGCATATTTACTCATGTTCCTTCTCCTTTCATACCTTCTTGATTTATTTTACCATTTCCGGCCTGACACCGTCCATGTTTTCTTTTGTTTACTTTCAAGCATTTCCTATCACTGCCTGTCATCCCTGATCCGTTTCCTGCTCCGTGTCAAAATAATCCGCTATCTTCTGTGCGTACGTTTCCAGCAGCCCCAGATCCCAGAGTACCTGCAGGATCGTAAACCGGTTTCTGACCTCTTTCGCCAAGATCACCGCATCTTTTACCATCTCTGAAGAAATCCCGATCTGGTGCGGATTGACCGGTTCTCCCAGCGACGCCATCATTTTCTCCATATCCCTGTGAGACGGAATCTCTTTTTCGATCAGCGCGCAGATCTCCGGCCACTTCTCCTCCATAACCTGAAGTCGTTTATTTCTGTTCTCCACACTGTTTTTATGGCACTCTTCTTCCAGTTCCAGGATACCCGGCGCCGCATCCTCATAACAATCGCACACTTTCTTTTTCCAGCTCTCATAATCCGGCTGCCTTTTGGCTGCCGCGGCAAAATCCGGGTGCTCCTCCTTTAACATCTCATACATCTTTGTGACGGCGATCATACCGACTCCGACTTTAATGCCGTGGAGGATCGGTTTCTTTCCTTCCATCTGGAACTTCATCTCCCAGTAATGAGAGAGATGATGCTCACTGCCTGACGCCGGGCGGGAATTGCCGATAAAGCTCATCGCCACGCCGGAGAGTACCAGCGCCTCCATCAGATGTTTCACCGCATTCCGGTCTCTGTTTTTGATGCCTTCACTCTCTTCCACCACGATCTCGATGGACTCTTTCACCATCTTATCAATGGTCTCACAATAATACTCTCCCTCAATGAGATGCGCCATCTTCCAGTCCACAAGGCAGGTATATTTTCCCAGGATGTCACCGAGACCAGCCACGATCATCTCCATCGGCGCGGCGGAAAGTACTGCCGGGTCACCGATCACCGCCTCCGGCACATGCGCCTGATAAGTCGTCTTTACATGATTGTGAATGAGCGCGGCTCCCACGGAAACGAATCCGTCCATGGACGGCGCTGTCGCCAGGATCATATAAGGAAGTTCCAGCTGGAAGCTCACAAACTTACAGAGATCATTGAGGGTTCCGGAACCGACCGCCAGGATCAGATCCGTTCCTTTCTCGTATGCCTCCATCACCTTTCCGACCGCCTGTTCGTCCGGAACCAGTTCTTTTTCCGGCAGTACAAGTGTATAGTGACGGATGCCGGCTCCGGCAAGCTCCCGCTCTGCCGCTTCTCCCGCTGCCGCGAAGGTATTGACGTCGCATACCATAAAAACATTTTTATATCCAAATTCTTTGATATGTTCCGGAAGGCGGGAAAGCGCTCCCTCCTCGATGTCTATTTTCTTAAGCTTTGTGCTGTGAACCCGTCCGCAGGCACAATGCATATCCTTGCCGAGATATTGTGAAAGATTACTGCTTTTTGTCATAATGACTCCTCCTTTTCTTTGCGGCGTTCTCTGCAGTCTGACCATACATTTTCTGTTCACCGCTGCGTGTTTCCTGTCCGTTTTCTACATTCTACCGCAAAAAAATATTTCGTCAATATGTCCAAAAGGTCTTGATTACTAATCAAATCTATATTAAAATTAATCAAAAATCTGATTAATTATTTTCAGAAAAAAGACAGTGAAAAAGCCGTCTTTTGATTACTAATCAAAGCAAATTTTCTGTTTTTCCCTGTTCCGATTAATTTTTCAGATTTGATCAGCGAAAAGCGAACAAGCAAAAAGGAGTGCTTTCACTTATGTCAGATAAAAAGAAAACGACGACCCGAGACATCGCAAAAGCCTGCTTTGTCTCCCAGTCCGCTGTGTCGATGATCCTGAGCGGACGGACAGATATGCATTTTTCCAGAGAGACCATCGCCCTCGTACAGGAAACCGCGGCAAAGATGGGATACGTCTACAAGCCCAGAAACCGACGTGTGAAAACGGATATGAAGTCCACCATCATGATCATGTGCCCGTCTCTCTCCACGCAGTATTACACCACGCTGATCCAGGCCATCACGCAGGCGGCACAGGAAAAAAGTCTGTATGTGCTGGTCGCCTACACCGACCGGCTGGAAGAACGGGAAATGTATTATCTCCACATGGCAGAAGATAATGCTTACTACGGCATCATCTATACCTTTGCCCCAAAGGCGGTGGCCTTTTTAAACCGGCTGTACCGGAAGCTGCCCATCGTGATGATCAATGATTACAATCCGGAGCTGAAACTGGAGCTTCTGGAGCTTGACAGCAAAAAGTCCGGCCACCTTCTGGCAAGACATCTTCTCCATCTGGGTCACAGGCACATCGCCTATGTCACCACTCCCTTAAATCCCGCGGAAGTCCCACGTTTACGGCGTCTGCAGGGCATCAAAGAAGAATACAAACGGCAGGGTCTGTCTTCCTCTTCTGTTCATGTCCTGGAAGCCAGAACGGAGAAGGAACCAAGCACTGCCGTCGGCAATAAACATTATGAAACAGGGTACCAGCTGATCCTCGATTATTTCCGTCACCGGAAGACCTCTCCCGGTCCGGATATTTTCCCGGGCTCTCCCGACTCTTCCGCCCGGAACGACGGGGGCTTTACGACAGACTATCCGGCTGACAGCCATCTTTCCGGCGCTGTCACCGCCTTCGTGGGCACCAACGATTTCGTCGCCATCGGCATCATCGACGCTCTGAAAAAGCTCGGATACACTGTACCCGGCGACTTCTCCGTCTGTGGCTTTGACAACACTCTGGTCTCCTCCTTTTCCGGCATCTCACTGACCACCATCGACCACTGTATCGATGAAAAAGGCGCACAGGCTGTGGAGATGCTCGCCAATCAGAAAAAACGACTGAAAGATGGGCCACAGAAAAACACGCCGCTCATGCGTCTGGAATACGAGCCGCAGCTTATCGTGCGGCGCTCCACCGGAAAACCCCGGTCAAAATAAAAGGACCGGGGTAACGTCTGCTTCTGAAAACCTTCTAATCCATCCGGCTCCGCGCACTTCTACAGCCGCATCGGGATTCCTTTATCGGAGAGATACCGTTTCAGATCCATGATCTCCAGCTCTTTAAAATGAAACAGAGAGGCTGCCAGCGCCGCGTCCGCCTTTCCTTCCGTAAACGCCTCATAAAAATGTTCTTTCGTCCCCGCACCGCCGGAGGCGATGACCGGGATATTGACATTTTCGGAAATGGCGCGGGTGAGTTCCAGGTCATACCCTGCTTTTGTGCCGTCACAGTCCATGCTGGTGAGCAAAATCTCTCCGGCGCCCAGCTTCTCCGCCCGCATCGCCCATTCCACGGCATCCATCTTCATGTCCACCCGGCCGCCGTTTTTAAATATATTCCAGCCGCTGCCGTCCTCCCGCCTTTTGGCGTCGATGGCGACGACCACACACTGACTTCCAAACTTATCGGCCGCCTCGCTGATCAGCTCCGGCCGCATGATGGCGGAAGAATTCACCGATACTTTATCAGCCCCCTCCCGCAAAATAGCACGGAAATCATCCACCGTGCGGATACCGCCGCCTACTGTGAACGGGATAAACACTTTCTCCGCCACCCGGCGCACCATATCCACCACCGTATTTCTCGCATCGGAGGAAGCGGTGATATCGAGGAAAACGACCTCATCCGCTCCGGCCTTATCATATGCCGCCGCAATCTCCACCGGATCCCCGGCATCCCGGAGATTCACAAAATTCACACCTTTGACCACCCGTCCCTCGTGCACATCGAGACAGGGAATAATTCTCTTTGTAAACATCGCGTCCTCCTATCTATTTTCCAGATGAATAAAATTATCCAGTATCTTCAGGCCCACTTCACCACTCTTCTCCGGATGAAACTGACAGGCAAAAATATTGCCGTGCTCCACCGAAGCATGAATCTTTGTGGAATAAAAGGTGGATGCCGCCACATCTTCCTCATGTTCCGCAGCCAGATAATAGGAGTGGACAAAATACACGTACGGATGTCCCTCAATGCCCCGAAACAGAGAGGCTCCCTCCCGAACGTCCAGAGAGTTCCACCCCATATGCGGGATCTTCAGGCCTTCCCCGTCCGGAATCCGCCGGATTCTTCCTTCCAGAAGACCGAGTCCTGCCACGCCTGGTGTCTCATCGCTCTCCTCAAACAAAAGCTGCAGCCCCAGGCAGATGCCGAGAAACGGCGTGCCCTGCCGTACCACTTCTTTGATCACCGGCTCCAGTCCATAACTTCGAATCTTACCCATGGCGTCACCAAATGCTCCCACTCCCGGCAGGATCACCCGGTCCGCCGACAAAATCCTGTCTCTGTCTCTTGTTACTTCCACTTCCTGACCCAGGTACGCAAGCGCCTTCTCCACGCTTCTGATATTCCCCGCGTCATAATCGATCACTGAAACTGACATTTTATGTATCCTTTCTTTTCTCTTTTTCCTTCTATGAGCAGAATTTTTCTGCTCCGTTTTTTGTCCGCACACATATCCATATGATTAAATATGTAGCATATCTTGTTGTTTTTATCATATTTATGCAACGCGCTTCTATCCATATTTTAAGGAATACGTTCGTTTTACCTTATTTATTCTAGTCGATTTCCCTAAATTATGCAATATGAATGTACTTTGTAACTGCAAAAAAACGAATCATAAATTATTTATTGATTTTTCAGCAGGATTGTAATATTATAGTGATAACAATAATATAATTTTTTAATTATTGTACTATGAAAGGGGAATTTCAAATGAAATCTACACTCAACGTACAGTTTGGTGGTAACTCTGTCGAAAGCAAGGAAATCATCGCTGCCGCTAAGAAGGTCTGGGTTGATGAGGGTAATCAGAACAGAAAAGTAAAAGACTTGTTGAAGATGGATCTCTATGTTAAACCAGAAGAAAATGCAGTTTACTACGTATTTAACGATGATGAGAGCGGAAGCTTCCCTCTTTACGAAGAATAAAAGTACAGTGACCAAACGATAAGATACCCTTCGCGGATACAGTTCCACGAAGGGTATTTTTTTAATTTCCGCAGTCCAGGTCAAAATAGAAGTCAACGCCGCCCTCCACATTGCTCACGCCAAACTGTTTGCCATGCGCGTTCATGGTCGCCGCCACGATGGAAAGCCCAATGCCGCTGCCGCCATACTCTCTCGTCCGCGCCTTATCCACCTTATAAAACTTGATCCAGAGCTTCTCAAGATCCTTTTCCGGAATCGGATTGCCGTCATTATAAACATGGATCCGCAGCTCTTTTTCTCTTCTCTCGAACCAGACGCGGATGACTCCATCCTGGAAGACATGATTGAGCGCATTGGAAAGATAATTGCTGAACACTTCCTCGATCATAAACTCATCCGCCCAGACATATACCGGCCCTTTTTCCTCAAAGACAGCCGTATTATTTTTCTTCGCAAAAAGGATCTGCGTGGACGCCAGCTTATTCCGGATCATCTGGCAGATATCAAATCGCTGCATATTCAGCTGCTGATTGCCAAACTCGATCTGATTGAGCGTCAGAAGCTTTCGCACCATGGTATTCATTTTCTGCGCCTCATCGGCAATGACCTCACAGTAGAAATCCCTGCTCTCCTCATCATCGTTGATATTCTCTTTCAGTCCTTCCGCATACCCCTGGATCAGGGCAATCGGTGTCTTCAGCTCGTGGCTGACATGAGAGAGGAATTCTTTCCGCATCTCATCAATCTGTTCTTTCTTTTCAATGTCTTTCTGCAACTCCAGGTTCGCCGCCTTTAAGTCCGCGATCGTTGATTCCAGTTTCTCCGACATCTGATTCATGGAATTTCCCAGCACTTCCAGCTCATCGCCGGTATCGACATGGACCTTGGCGTCAAAATCCAGATGGCTCATCCGGTTGGCCACTATCGCCATATCCTTGATCGGCTTTGTAAACCGGGTGGACACAAAGAAAATGATCACACTTCCGAGCAGGATGCCGGACAGTCCCATGTAGGCAAGAAAACGGCTGCTGATCTGCGCGCTCGCCTGAATGCCTTCCAGGGAGACCCGCATGGCAATCAGATAATCGTCGTCAGTAAATCCGAAAAGATAGATCCCCTTCTGCCCGCTGGCACGGTCCGTGAGCTGTGTGACAAAGTATCCTTTCTCAATGAGAGTCACCAGATTATCTTCCTCCGTATTTTCCCACGGAAAATGTCTTCTCTGGCGGGGATAGTCATCAAAGATCCCCTCCTCTCTTCCGAAAATAACCTGACTGCGTATCTGATCCAGATAACCGAGGATCTCCTCGTACGTCTTCCCCCCATCCACCAGATTACTGAAGATCACAACCTGCGTGAAATAAAAATCACTGGACTGCGCGATCATCATCTTAATATTTGTACTGTTAGATATCTGTTCCATCTCCTCATTGATCGTATCCTGTGAGGACGCCTCCCGGAGCACATCCTTCACTTTCTGAAATGTGTTCACGATATTTTCTTTTTCCGAAGATATATAATAACTTTCCGCAAATGCATTGTTCAAAAACCAGGTAAAGTAAATCACAAAGCCAACGATAAAAATAAGGATGGCCGTCAGCTTAAACCGTATGGAATAATATTTCATAGCAGTTTCCTCTTCCTTTCTGTCCTTCCGTATCCTCCCGATATACGCTCGTACCGGTATTTTTATTATATCTTTTTTCTGTGTTTAATCCGTGTTTCGAAATCCGGTTTCTTCTAAAAACTTTCTGTACGGAACATTTACGGACAAAATTCCGAAATAAAACGGTTTGACGACAAAGCCGGACTTATACTATACTCTTCTTTAAGAGGGACCGGAGCGAAAGCACCGCAGGCTTTGACCGCTTCGGACAAGGGAAGGAGGAAACAGAAAATATGGAATCTATTTTGGAGGCTCTTGTTGTTCTCATCGCAAAGTCACACAGCTATATCCTGTCGCTGAATGATGCTTATGAGAAGAATTTTACAGACAAACAGCTGCATTTTCTGGTGATCGGTCTGATCGGACTTGCGATGGTCCTGGTCATTTATCCGCTTTTCAAAGCTCTGAGTCAGAATCATGTGCTCATCATCGTATTTATCTATGTCTTTACATTGATCCTGGTTCTTACATTTGCCATTGAGATCGGACAATGGTATTCCGGCAGCGGAACCATGGATCTTGACGATGTGATCTTCGGTATTGTGGGCTTTTTGCTGATGTTTGTCATCTTTGCCGTCATCCGAGAGATCATTCTTGCCATCTGGCGGCTCATCAGGAAACTGACAAAAAGATAACCGCATTTTCCCGATTTTCACAATATTTTCATAAAGAATGCTTATGATAAAGTAGAGTTAGTAAACGATATTTTATTTACTGAGAAAAACTTATAGCAAAACGACACATAAGGGATGGAGGATGTTTATGGAAAAGTTAAAAATCCTTGTAGTGGATGATGAGAGCAGAATGCGCAAGCTCGTGGGCGACTTCCTGAAAAAGAAAGGCTATGAAGTCGTGGAAGCCGGCGACGGCGAAGAAGCGCTGGATATATTTTTTGAGGACAAGAACATCAGCCTTGTGATATGCGATGTGATGATGCCGAAGATCGACGGCTTTGAGGTGGTAAAAGAGATCCGCCAGTATTCCCAGGTGCCGATCATCATGCTGACCGCCAAAGGTGAGGAAAGCGATGAACTGAACGGGTTCGACCTTGGCGTCGATGAATACATTTCCAAGCCGTTCAGTCCGAAGATCCTCGTTGCCCGGGTGGAAGCGATTCTCCGGCGGAGCAACTCTTTGGCTTCCGGCGAAGTGTTAAAGGCCGGCGGCATCGAACTGGATATCGCCGCCCACGAAGTCAAGATCAACGGAAAGTCTATTTCCTTAAGCTTCAAGGAGTTTGAGCTGCTGACTTACTTCGTGATGAATCAGGGTGTGGCCCTTTCCAGAGAGAAGATTCTCAATAACGTCTGGAACTACGATTACTTCGGAGATGCCAGAACGATCGATACCCATGTCAAAAAGCTGCGGAGCAAGCTGGGGGATAAGGGTGAGTACATCAAGACCATCTGGGGCATGGGCTACAAATTTGAAGTACCGGAAGAGTGACAGATACTCTTCCGGTACTTTTGGTACTTTTTCTTCGTTATTTATCCCATTTTGTGAGATTGTAAGTGCGGATCACGCGGGAAAGCTGACTCACATAGGAACCGGAGGTGGCGTAGCCGCCTCTTTTTATGATCTTAAGCTGCTTTTTGTAGCTCTTTGTCCCGGTCAGCCCCGCATAACGTCTCCGGCTGCCATTTCTGGCATTCAGAAGGTACGCGGAGTGATCCTCCACGGAGTCTTCCACACAGGAGTACTTGCGGAACTTCGCCGTGATCCTGTAACGACCGCCGGAACCGTACTCATAAGTACCTTTTTTATAAAAGTTCACGCTGTCCCAGGCGGAACCGCCCCAGGTGTTACCGGAGAGGTTCATTTTCATCCCAAAAAGATTGTTGCCGTTCTTCGCCAGGGAAGACTGTCCCCAGCCACTTTCCAGTATCGCCTGCGCCATGGTGACGGAAGCGAGGATGCCAGTGCGCTTATAATTTTCTCTGGCGATCGGACCAATGGTTTCGATAAAATCTGCTTTTGCGATACTTTTTGCCTGTGTCGCCGTCTGAGAGATACCCGGACGAACCTGCAGCGTTACTGTTTTTGCCGCGCTGTTATACGAATACTGCAGGCCAAAAAAAGAAGCCGCCTGATTCACCGGCACCAGAAGATCACTCACATTGCTCTCCTGGAAGGTGACAAAATACGGCTTTACTTTGAGGTTCATCTTCGTGCCGTTCACTCTCGCATATTTCTTGTTGGCATAAAAAACGACCTTTCTCGCACCATAGCGGAGGGTCACCTTATTGCCATTCTGGCTATGTACGGCGTGAATGCCGTTATCGGAAAAAAGTGTCCGGCAGGGAACATAGATGGTGGAACCAATCTTCACTGACGGCGCCTCGGCGGCTGTCGATGCCAGGGAAACATCCTCCCCGCTATACCGCACATTGATGATGGTTCCTCTCAGACTGTCTGCTCTGCCGTTAATGATGACCGGAATCCTGGCCGCCTGCGTCGGCACTGCCTTCCATGCCAGGCCCATGATCACCATCAGCAGAGTTATCATTAATTTTTTCTTCACAATATTTCTCCTTTCAACATATTTTTTTCGCTTTATGCCACATATTTTTCTATTGTGTCTCATTTTTCAAAAATATGTTACGAAAGTATTATATACTGGAAATATGTTCGCAATAAGTCCAACAACAAAAAAAGAAAGATATCTCCTCTCCGTATCCGGGGAAGATATCTTTCCTGAAAAATACGTCAGACAAGTCCAATGCCGAACTTCGCTGCCATGATATTCTCTTAAATCTGGTCGAGCGCCTGTGCCAGATCGGCGATCAGATCATCGGCATCTTCGATACCGCAGGAGTAACGGATCAGATCCGGTTTTACGCCGCACGCTTCCAGTTCCGCGTCGTTCATCTGACGATGCGTTGCGCTCGCCGGATGGAGACAGCAGGTTCTCGCATCTGCCACATGAGTCTCGATCGCGCCCAGTTTCAGATGTTTCATGAAATTCTCCGCAGCCTTTCTGCCGCCCTTCACGCCAAAACTTACCACGCCGCAGGAACCATTTGGCAGGTATTTCTTCGCCAGTTCATGGTATTTGTCTCCTTCCAGACCACAGTAATTTACATAAGTAACTTTCTCGTGATCTTTTAAGAACTGTGCCACTGCCATAGCATTTTCACAATGCCGTTTTACTCTCACATGAAGACTTTCCAGACCCAGGTTTAAGAGGAACGCATTCTGCGGAGACTGGATTGAACCGAAATCTCGCATCAGCTGTGCGGTCGCCTTGGTGATATAGGCGCCTTCCAGACCGAAACGCTCTGTGTAGATGACACCGTGATAGCTGTCATCCGGTGTGCAGAGTCCCGGATATTTATCCGGATATTTCGTCCAGTCAAACTTTCCGCTGTCCACGATGCAGCCGCCGACGCCGGCGCCATGGCCATCCATATATTTTGTTGTGGAATGTGTCACGATATCCGCGCCCCACTCAAACGGACGGCAGTTGATCGGCGTCGCGAACGTATTGTCCACGATCAGCGGTACTCCGTGGGCGTGCGCTGCTTTCGCAAACTTCTCAATATCCAGCACGGTGAGCGCCGGATTGGCGATAGTCTCTCCGAATACTGCCTTGGTGTTCGGGCGGAAGGCCGCGTTTAACTCTTCCTCGCTGCAGTCCGGGTCCACAAAGGTAAACTCAATGCCCATCCGCTTCATGGTCACGGCGAAGAGGTTGTACGTTCCACCGTAAATGGAGGCGGAAGAAACGATATGATCCCCGCAGGAAGCGATATTAAAGACCGAATAGAAAGAAGCTGCCTGTCCGGAAGAAGTCAGCATCGCTGCCGTTCCGCCTTCCAGTTCGCAGATCTTCTTTGCCACATAATCGTTGGTCGGATTCTGCAGTCTGGTATAAAAATAGCCCTCCTCTTCCAGGTCAAACAGCTTTCCCATGTCCTCGCTGGTCGCATACTTATACGTCGTGCTCTGTATGATCGGAATCTGACGAGGCTCCCCGTTGCCCGGCGTATAGCCTCCCTGCACACATTTCGTATTTAATGAATATTCTTTCATGTCTATCCTCCTTATCACTCTCTTGGTCGGCGCCGGATCCGGTGTTCACCGCCATCCATTTTCCCTTCCTGCCGCTCTCTCATCCGTGCAGCAGTCACAGGAATTTTTTGCCGCTGAAAAATATACTATCACGTTCCCGCCAAAAAATCCAGCTTCGACAGCGGGATACTCTTATCTTCCTCAAAATACATATAAAAATCCGGCGGAGTCCACGGCATTTTGTAAATGCGCTCAAAAACCGGATAAAAAATGCAGTCGGCATGTACCGTAAGCTGTTCATGCAAAAACCGGTCATGCTCCGCATGCTCTTCATCTCCAAAGACGGTGAATGCGAAGGAATACTTTTCCCGGAACGCCTTCGCCCTCTCCTTATCGATCCGCACCAGCACTTTGTGATAATTATAGAGAAGGAACAGCTTGGATACCGGCACAAACCGTTTGCCGTGCTTCGTCATCAGAAGCTTCGGCGCCCGTCCATCGTACTGGAAGTTTGTCTCGCCGATAGCGTCAAACTGCGCCATCCCCTCTTCAAGCCGGCCCAGGAGCAGCTGGACCACACTCTCATACGCCCGGCGTATATTGGCATAAGGGAGATCGTGGGGCAGGTGGTAAAAACATTTATCGATCATCTGCCTGTTACATCGGCTGTATTCTTCCAGCAAACCTTCATAATCTTCCAGGCATCCCGGCTGCACCGCATACTCCCAGAGAAACGCCAGCATATTTTCGTACATGACCACATCCCGGTCGTCGTAATGCAGCCGCCGCAGACAGGTGTCATACCCATCCCGGTCAAAACCTTTCTCCTCCAAAAAATACTTTTTTTCTTCCATAATTCTCCTCTCCCGTTATCTTACGCCGACTCTCCCCGTCTTCTTATCAAAGCGGCGCCTGTCCGGCTGTCATTTTGCATTTCCTGCCATTTCTGTGAAAGTTAAAAATCCCCCTCGCACCGGTAACTTCCGAGGATTCGCAGTTCTTGCGTCTCCTGGGAGAGCTGGTAGAGCAACGCCCGGATTTCTTTCGTGTCCATATTCGCGGACAGCTCCGCGAAGAACCGGTAATTCCAGGTGTCGCCTTCCTCAAACGGCCGGGAATGAATCTCCGTCAGATTCACGCCGTAATCGGAGATCATCGACAAAATGCTGCTCAGACTGCCGCTGTGGTTTGGACATTCAAACATGATCCTGATGCGATTATGCTTCGGCAGGACCACCAGCTGGCGGGAAAAGGTGATCACCTTACGGCGGACAGGGTGCTGTCGTCCGGAACCATCTTTTTCCATCACTGCCCCGCTCCTTTCCGTCTGCACGCGGCATCCGTTGATATACAGTCCTTTATCCAACAGAAGCTGATGCATCGCATCGGACACGCCCACACCGACTTCCTCGATGATCCCCATGCCGGCGTCTGCCCGGCCGCTTCGCACCATCTCTCCCATCTCCTCATAGGTATCTGCCAGGAGCACATCATCTTTCGAGCGATCCATGCAGAGATACAGTTCCTCTTTGACCATGCAGAGTTTCCCCGCCGTATCCGCCTTTTTTTTATACGAGAACGGAAAGCAGTCCCGAAGCTCCATCGTCCGGCCGTACTGATACTTGCGGCTCACTTCCATGATCCGCTTGATGAGCGCTGTGTACTCCCGCACCAACCGGGTGTCCATCCCTTCCGTCTGTTTCCTGATTATGGCTTCTTCTCTGTCCGGTTTATAGATAACATCCTCCGTCTTTGCCTTGATGCAGGCCACCTGATCAGCCAGAGACATCCTTTCCATAAAAAGTCTGCGGATCTCACCATCCACCCGGTCGATATTTTTTCTGACTTCTGATAATTCCATCTGGTATTCCTCTTTTCTGTCTCTATATTTGCATGATATTTATCATACCATGCATTTTTACACAAAGAAAGGCTGCCGCCGACAAATTTTCTCTGTCGTTAGCAGCCCGCTTTACTCTCAGCTCATCTCACTTAATACTTCAATGGCATTGCCATCTATCATCCGATGTCCATGTTCCTCCAGATACGCTTCCTCATAGCGCAGCTCTCCGGCCTTGCCTCCGTATTCTTCCGCAGTGATCATGAAGGCTACCGCCTGGGCATCGGACTCACAATCGGAGAAGTCAACCAGCATCACATACTCCTCATCCGCCTTATACAGCGTGGAATACAGATGTGCTTTCTCTCCGAGCAGAGAACAAAATCTGACCAGTTGGGAGAAATCTCCGAAAACCAGTTTTCTCGGCGGAAAATCGGTCTTTTGCTTTCCGTCTTCCGTCTGTGCGGAAACAGCTTCCGTTCCCTCCTCCGTCTTTTTGTCCTCATCCACATCGACTCTGCCCATACAGACCTCCTGCAGGTCTCTGGATATCTCCTCAAAGGCTTTTTCCTTCTCCTCACCGGAGAGGGCGTATACCTTCGCCAGCCTCTCATCTGTGATCTTATCTTTAAGAGCGGTCGTCATCTTCTTTATCTGATCCAGATCCCTGTCAATGGCTACGTCTGGAAATGTACAGCTTATGGTCACCAGTAGCTGGTCTGCAGGCAGGGATCTGGCGATGTAATTCTGTATACCATTCTCCGTATGCCAGTCGATGTAATTCTTCGAGCTTGTGACAATCGCATTCAGAAACTCCTCCATCTGCCGGCTGTCCGTGCTGATCGCCTGTAAGTCAAAGCCCATATTGCTGATCTCCTCCTTGTGGATCAGGCAGCGTATCGTCTCATCATCAATCTTCCAAAAAAACATCGTATCCCTCCTTCCTCCCCTTATTATAGCAAAATTATTAGCCATGTCAATACTCGAGTGCTAATTCTTATTTATACATCCATATCCTTTTTTGCTTTTTTCTGTCCATAGGAATTGTTGAACACATCCACCATTTTCTCCATCTCTGCGTCAGAAAGAAGAACCGGCGTTCCGATGGCTCTCGCCTTGACATACACCTCCGCGCAGCCTTCGATCTGCTCCGCAATATTAAATGCATTCAGGATATCCTTTCCTCCGGCGATCAGACCATGGTTGGCCATCAGCGCCGCGTTTCTGTCCTTCATCGCCTCAAAGGTGACCTCTGCAAGCTCCGGCGTTCCAAAAGATACATACTCTCCGCAGCGCACATTTGGGCCTCCGGCAAAAGCGACCAGATAGCTGGACGCCGGCAGCTCTTCTCTGAGCACTGCCAGAACCGTACTGTACACGGAATGCGTATGTACTACCGCGTTGATATCGTCCCTTTTCACATAGAAAATGCGGTGCAGTTCATGTTCGCTGGACGGTTTTCTTTTCCCGTCCACCACTTCGTCCTTCAGATTCATGACCACCACATCCTCCGGCTCCGTCTCAAAGTAATCGATCCCACTCGGGCTGATGGCAAACAGTCCCTCCTCCCGGTTAAAGATACTGATATTTCCGCCCGTTCCCCTGGTCAGGCCATGCTCGATGAGCATTCTGCAGTATTTTACCACGTCTTCTCTTTCCTTCTGTAATAACATAAGATTCCCCTTTCAGCAATGCTCTTTCCCTGCAAACAGCCACTTGCGGGCATGGCAGCTGCCTTACGCAAAAACCGCCCTGCGGCATATCCCTGTAAAAAGGATATCTCCGCGGGGCGGTCCCGTCGTTCTACCTTAATGATCTAAAATAAAACTCACGCTTTCCACAGGCCGTGCAGGTTGCAGTATGCGTATACAGCTTCCACTGTCTCTCCCGCACAGAGAGCGAAACATGCCTGCGGCTTGTCTCCCGGATTCAGCACCTTGTGCTGGAATCCCTGTGATGTCTGAACATCGATCCATTCAATGTAGTGTTCTTCTACCATTGGATGCTCTACAGAACCAACCTGAACGCTGACCGTATTGCCGTCTACGGTGTATACCGGTACATGTTTTTCAACCGCTGCATCCGTTGTTCCCGGTACGATCTCTTTCATTTTCTGTCCGCAGCACACAACCGGCACCTTGGAATCTTTTACTTTTGTGATGATGTTGCCGCAGCTCTCACAGATATAATATTTCAGTTTCATGATTCTATCCCTCCTGTTTTCTTTTGCGGAGTATGTCTCCGTCTTCTGCCGTCTGACAAAATACACTTTATAGTTTCTCTTACAAATCTATAAATATACCTGTTGACAGATGCATTATAACATATTGTAGTCATTTTTTCCATAACTTTCCCTGTTTTATCTATAAATTTATTTTCTGTGACACCCGGGCTGTCAGCCCCATACTCCTTTTGTAATGATGAGAAAATAAACCATATAGACGGCAAACACTGCCGCTCCGTCCACCCGTCTGCTTCGCCCCCGCACCAGCATCGGTGTCAGGGCCATTACGGACAGAAGGATACAGATAGGCATATCGATCTCTGCCATCTGCGGCGCCACAGACAGAGGCTGCCCGGTGAGCAGCGTACAGATGGGAAGGATAAATGCCGTGTCAATAACGTTAGCTCCCACGATATTGCCCACCGACAGGGAGGATTCCTTCTTCAAAATAGCGGTAATGGTGGTGACAAACTCCGGAAGGGAAGTGCCCATGGCAAGGATGGTGACGGAAATGATCTCCTCCGAGATCTGAAACTGTCTGGCCAGCGCACAGGCCGAGTCAATGAGAAGCTCTGAACCGACGACCACGCAGGCAGCGCCCAGAGCAAAAAAACAAAGACGTCCCGGAAGCGCCCTCTTTCCTCCGGGCAGACGCTCCCGCTCTGTCCGCCCCGTCATGGCATTTTTCACATTCATGAGGAGAAACAGTATCCCGCCGCCCAGGAGGAACAAACAGTCTCCGGCATCAAAACTCCGGTCCCGGAAACTTATGAACAAGAGAAGCAGACATCCCAGGTAAAGGATATTTTTCGTCAGATATTCTCTCCTGTCGATCACGGACGGAAGACAGAAAAGGCTGACGCCAAGAATGATACCCGTGTTGGCGGACACGGAACCAACCGCATTTCCGATCGCCATGACTGCGCTCCCTTTGAGAGCGGCTGCCACCGACACGAGAATCTCCGGCATGGTGGTGGCAAAACTGACTATCGTCGCTCCGACTATGTACTTCGGGATCCCCAGCGCCCGGGCGATGGCGGAAGCCGCATCCACAAACCAGTCTCCTCCTTTGCAGATCAGCAGGAGTCCCACGAAAAAAGACACATAAATCATACGTTGACCTCCATCGTATATCATTTACCTATGTCTTTTTTCTGCGAAATATTCATATGATCTCTGACTCACATCTCTTCTTCCGCAAAAATGTTTTTCTGTCCTGTCAGTCGTTCTTCTCCGTGGATTCCTCCGTCTCATATTGCAGCTGCTCGATCCGTTTGCGAATAGCGTCCATCTTGGCATCGAGGACGGCGCTCTCGTCGGCACATTCCTTTAAATCCTTCGTAAGCTGTGCGATCTCCAGGTTCTTTTTATATTTCAGTTTGTGTTCCAGACTCGCCCAGAAATCCATGGCGATCGTGCGCAGCTGCACTTCCACCTTCATCATCTTTTTGTGGGAACCTAAAAAAATCGGCGTCTCCACGATCAGATGCAGACTCCGGTACCCGTTTGGCTTCGGGTTGGCAATGTAATCCTTCTTCTCAATGAGGAAGACGTCGTCCTGACCAAGCAGGCAGGAGGCCAGAAAATAGATATCCTCCTGAAAGGAACAGATGACCCGGACACCCGCGATATCTGTGAGGTTCTCCTCTATGTTCTTCGCAGAAAACGGGATATTCTTTCTGTGCATTTTCTCCACAATGCTGTCCACGCTTTTCAGCCTCGTCTTGATGGACTCGATCGGATTGCGGTCGTGCTGCAGGGAAAACTCCTCGTTGAGTACCCGGAACTTCGTCTCAATCTCCATCAGCGCGCATTTATAATACGCCATCAGAGAATTAAAAGGATCTGTCTGACTTTTTAAAAACTCGATGATCTCCTGATTCGTCAGCTCCTCAAACATCCTCTGGCGTACCTTCTCCCCAAAGGAGGTCTTCAGCATGTCCTCCACCACGTTGAATACTTTCTTCTTCTGCTCCATGTCTTCGTTTACCCTAACTCCTTCTTATGATTTTTCATTTTCCGGCATTTTATTCGTCTGCCGGACACATGGTTTCTATTCTACTACAAAGTTTCGGTGATTACAAATGACAGAACCGTAAGAATTTCTTACCATTTTTATACACAGATACTGATAGCAACTGTATTTTGCTGCTTTTACTCCACAGTTTTTTTCACTATTTTCTGTAAAATTGTCTGAATCATCTTGTAAAATATTCTTTTCCGCTGTATAATTTATCTATATGTGACATGTATGGAAAAGAAAGTGGGCGTGGGTTATGAATCTGACACAGATCAATCTTCTCTGGGAAGAATATAAGGCAAAATACGAGATTGACATTGACGCGAAGATCACCGCTGTCAAGTATGATACAGACAAGTACGTGGAGGGCTGTTTTAATCTTCTGGAACTTCTGGACGGAGAATACATTCTTCACCTGAATCCCAACGTACATCTGTACTCTGAGAATTATGTGAAGTTCATTCTCTTCCATGAATTCACACATTTTTACGATTTTATCCACTGTCCTTATGAAGAAAAACTTCCGATGATCATGTGGATGAACGCCTACTCCGAATATCATGCCTGCCGGGTTACTCTGGCCCGCTTTATCGAGTCTCTCACTCTGACTTCCGTACATATGGATAAGGTACAGCTGCCGGGTCCGTACCGGGAGATTTCCATCCGGCGACTCCTCATTGAGAGTGTTTACCGCTGCAAGCTGTATTTCGACGAGTTTTTTAAAGAGTATCATCTATCTGATTTTGCCGGGGGATTCCGCAACCTCATGTATCTGTTCGGATATCTCTCTCTTTTTAAAAATGATGATCAGATGGTTGAGGAGACGCTCACTGCTCTCCGCGTCAATGACGCATATTTTCATACGCTGTATCAGGCGCTTAAAGACATGGATCATGATAAGATCATTGAGATGTATCAGGCGATCACCGACAAGGCGACTCTCACCTATCTGAAGGCGATGTTCCGCCGGTATTATCCTTCTCAGATTCTTTCTGACGAAGAGATTGAGGGGATTACCCTCGATAACTACCGGGATTACGCCAGACGGCTTGATGAAAAAATGCGGGAATTAAACACTTTCTCCCGCAGGGAAGCAAGAACAGATATGCTGAGCGCAGAAGCAGCGCTGGCACAATTATATTTTTAAATACAAACTGCATCACATAAACTGCCATATCGGGACGTCTTTCATGACTGTCCTCATATGGCAGTTTTTTCTTTACGATTCTTGTTGACATTTAGATATCAAAATGATATCATTCAAGTATCAACAAGATTATTCAAACAAGGAGGGTTTTGTTATGAAGGAAAAAATCACAGGCACGAAAAAGAACGGTATGTTTGTACTTTTACTGACGATTCTTCTCTACGCCGCCACCATTTTTTATTGCGGCGCGAGCATCGCGGGACTGGATTTTGGAGGGAATCCGGTGATTCTGACCATCAGCATCCTCTGGATCGCTCTGGGATGGATTCTCCTGTGCGGACTGAAAGTGTTAAAACCACAGGAGGCTCTGGTCCTCACTCTGTTTGGCAAGTATGTCGGCACCTTAAAGGGCGAGGGATTCTATTTTGTCAATCCTTTCTGTACCAGCGTGAATCCGGCGGCAAAGACCAAACTCGGCCAGAGCGCCGATGTGGACGGCGGCAGCCGGAAGGGCGGACTGACTTTCTCTCTGAATAATGAGAGCGCCTCCGCCAACATGGATCTGTCCAGCAAGAAGATTTCCTTAAAGGTGATGACTTTGAATAACGCCCGGCAGAAGATCAACGACTGCCTCGGCAATCCGGTGGAGATTGGCATCGCCGTCATGTGGAAAGTCACAGATACCGCCAAAGCGGTCTTTAACGTGGACAATTACAAAGAATATCTCTCCTTACAGTGCGACAGCGCCGTGAGAGATATCGTGCGTATCTATCCTTATGACGTAGCGCCAAACGTAGACACCACCGGGGACGGACAGGCGGACGACGGTTCCCTGCGCGGCTCCAGTGAGATCGTGGTACAGCGCATCAAGGAACATCTGCAGGAAAAAGTGGCGGATGCCGGCCTGGAGATCATCGAGGCACGGATCACCTATCTCGCCTACGCGCCGGAGATTGCCGCCGTTATGCTGCAAAGACAGCAGGCCTCCGCTGTGATCGATGCCAGAAAGATGATCGTGGACGGAGCCGTGGGAATGGTGGAGATGGCTCTGGAGCACTTGAACGAGAGCCAGATCGTGGAACTCGACGAGGAAAGAAAGGCCGCCATGGTCTCCAATCTCTTGGTTGTCCTCTGCGGACACCACGAAGCACAGCCGATCGTCAACACAGGCTCCCTGTACTAGTTGTACTGACCTGCTTACATTTCGCATAATGCCATTATGCTGAAAATGAACGGGTCAGCACATTGTTACTTTCTATTTTAGACGGAAGTGTTGTTTATGAATGAAAAGAAAAAGAAACAGGTTCCTCTCCGGCTCTCGGAAAAGCTGTATAACGATATCGCCGCCTGGGCGGAGGACGATTTCCGCTCTGTCAACGGACAGATCGAGTATCTCCTCACGGAATGTGTCCGGCAGCGCAAAAAAAACGGCAAATATGTATCCGAACATCTGGATGAACCGCTGGATATCGACATCCAATGAATTGTCGAATCTCAGAAAAAGCATGAAAAAATCACAAAACATAATAAAAACGTGTCGGTCTTTCCAAAAAGCCGCCCGAGGACGATTTTGCTGTCCCCGGGCGGCTTTGTCACAACGTACCGGTTTGACCGGTATCCTTAATTGCAAACACTCACTGCAAAAACTGTTTGTCAAATTCCGGATTAAAATAATAGAAGTTCCGGCTGTTCAGTTTTTCTTTCGTGCGCTCCAGCGCCTCTCCGAACCTCTGAAAATGAACGATCTCCCGGCTTCTTAAGAATTTTAACGGCTCCCGCACATCCGGTTCTTTGATGACGCGGAGAAGATTGTCGTAGACTGTCCTGGCTTTCTGCTCCGCCGCCAGGTTCTCCATCAGGTCTGTGACCGCATCTCCTTTGGACTGAAATTCCACCGCTGAAAACGGAAGCCCTGCCGCTGCCTGCGGCCAGATCCCCGTAGTGTGGTCGATATAATATGGGGCAAATCCTTCTTTTTCCACCTCTTCCACCGACAGATCTTTTGTGAGCTGGTAGACCATGGCACAGATCATCTCCATATGCCCAAGCTCCTCCGTGCCGATATCCGTGAGTAGGCCGCCCACCGTTTTTAACGGCATGGTATAGCGCTGGGAAAGATACCGGAGGGAAGCGGACAGCTCTCCGTCCGGCCCTCCGTACTGGCTGATGATAAGCTTCGCCGTTTTAGCGCAGGTCCTCTTGATATTGACCGGAAACTGCAATCGTTTTTCATAACACCACATACGCATCCGCTCCTTTCCACGGACTCGGCGCTTTTTTCCGGTCCGCCAGCTCTCCGGCATCCTCCGCGCACAGCGGAAAATGCTCTTCTCCCAGTTCTTCCAGAAGCTGTTTTTTCTGCTTCGCATACTCCTGAAAAATCTCGAAGGCTTTCTCATCTTCCGGATGGGTACACAGGTACAGATTCAGATCGTCCGCCACAAAGCTGATCTCCGTCAGTTTTTTCAATTTCTTCTGCTGTGCCTCAGTTTTTCCCTGATAGCTTTTCGCGGAAGGAGCTTTCTCCATCATCTCTTCCGTGATAGCAAAAAATGGCAGGTTCAGAGCAGGAAAGACGGTTCCCGCTGCCAGAGCCTGTTCCGGCTCATACAGCTCGTCCATTTCCTGCACAAGAATCTCTGCCATTGCCAAATGCTGTTTCTGCATCGCATTCTCTCCTTTTCTCAGTAATTTATCCTTTTCGTCCGGGAAAGCCGGAGCAGGAAGACATCTTCTTCCTCCGACGCTCCCGCAGATATAGTCTGAGAAAAAAAGAAAGATTTTATTCGTTTTTTGTACTGTCATCCGAACCGCCGGTATTAACGGGCACGCCCACATCCTCTGCGTCTTTGGCGTTCGGATAGATTTTTTGCAGTTTTTTGTCATCAAAATGGGTGTCCATGACCTTCTGCCACTGGCTTGTGGCCGGAATCCCGTCCGCCCGCTGATCGCTTCGGATGAGCGCCAGACCGGACACCGCCATGTTGACAACCATAAAGACGAAGAAGATCCAGGTGAGGATCTTGCCCGCCCGCATCGGTATCTTCTCGATCCAACAGGAAAACACCGGATACAGCCCTTTCATCCAGATGATCGCCGCGATACCCCAGAAAAAACAGTATAAGAGATTGATCCTTCCGCCAAGATTAAACATCATCTGGCTATAATCCCAGAACACCTTGCCGAAAACAAGCTCCGAAAGGACGCTGCATATGTACTCATAGGCGCCGCCGAGAAAAGTGCCTGCCAGGAACAGAAAGCGGTCGGAGCGATCTCTGTATTTATAGAGCAGGAGGGAGGCCGCCGCGATGGCCACTCCCCACACCAGACTGAACGGGCCCCACACGACACTGCTCCTGCTCATCCAGACGCCCATCTTCAGGCGGCAAAACAACGTCTCCACGATATCTCCCAGAAAGGAACCGATGAGCAGCAGCCAGAACAACTTATAAAAGCCGCATCCGGCAGCAAATACCTTCTGCCCGGTCTCCTCTTTTTCTTTTTTGCGGTGGATAATATTCGGGTAAGCCCGACGGATTCTCCTGTCGGTCAGCCTGTAGATCCATCGTCCCAGCCGGGAACTGATACCGGACAGCCAGGAATCCACTTCCTCCCACTGCTCCATTCTCCGGCTTCTCCCCGACAAAATGCACAGGGTCGCGACGATATCGATCAACAATATGGCCAGCAGCACCAGCACGAGAATCTTTCCCGGCAGAGAAGGGATCAGACTGTAAAGCTTTACAAAGAGCGGATTGCCCCACTCCATGGCGGCAACGGAAAGCAGTCCCCAGAAGATGGAAACCGTCAGACAGATATATCCGTCCAGATTCCATTTCATTCCGGAATAATTCCACCACCGCTCATGGTACATCCGCTCGATGGCATGTCCCGCGATCCATTCAATGAGGGTGGAAACGATAAACCCGGCCATGAACAGCCAGACGCCGTGCAGCTCTCCGAAAAACACCGTCATCACGGCGGCAGTTATTCCGTAGATCACGCAGAGCGGTGCGTTGACAATCCCCCGGTTGACAAACTGCTTCTGCCTGAGAGCGGCGGAGACGGTTTCCAGCACCCATCCCAGAAAGCTGTACACGAAAAACAGCCAAAGTATCTCATATCCTGTATATTCCATGATTTTCTCCCTTGTCAGTCCCTGTAGTTTTTTCGACATTCTTTGACATGCCGATTCATTCTGTAATGATAAAGTATCCTCTTCCTCAAGTCAAGAAAAAGCTGCCGTGTTATATTTTCACAGCAGCTTTTTGCTTTTTTATTTGATCCTTACCGGATCTGGCCGTCTCCCCGGATGATGTATTTATAGGTGCAAAGTTCTTCCAGGCCCATCGGTCCTCTGGCATGCAGTTTCTGGGTGGAGATTCCCATCTCGCATCCCAGTCCGAACTCTCCGCCGTCGGTAAACCGGGTGGATACGTTCACATACACAGCGGCGCTGTCCACTCTTCTGATGAAATATTCGGTTGCCGCCGCATCCTCTGTGACAATGGCTTCGCTGTGCCCGCTGGAATGGGCGGCGATATGTGCCACAGCGTCTTCCACGCTGTCCACCACTTTCACCGCCAGAATGTAATCGAGGAACTCCGTATCAAAATCGTTCTCCCCCGCCGGCGTACCGTCGATGATGGCTGCCGCTCTCGGACAAAGGCGCAGTTCCACAGGAACCGCTCCCGCTGCCGCCCGGTCATCTGCCAGACGCTTTTTGAGCATCGGAAGAAATGTACCGGCGATGTCTTTGTGTACCAGACAGACCTCTTCCGCATTGCAGACACTCGGACGGCTGGTCTTCGCATTTTCTATGATGGCAAGGGCTTTCTCAAGGTCAGCGGCCCCGTCCACATACACATGACAGATACCGGTTCCCGTCTGAATACAAGGCACTTTCGCCTGATCCACACAGGCCTGAATCAGTCCGGCTCCTCCTCTAGGGATGAGCAGATCCACATATCCAACCGCCTTCATAAGCTCTGTGGAACTCTGCCGGGTCGTATCCTCGATCAGACTGACACTTCCCTTTGGCAGTCCCGCCTCAACAAGACCTTTCTGCATGGCGTCCACCACTGCCCGGGCGCTCTTCCACGCTTCCTTGCCGCTTCGAAGGACACAGGCGTTTCCACTCTTGATGCAGAGAGCAGCCGCGTCGCTGGTCACGTTCGGGCGGCTCTCATAGATGATCGCGATCACACCAAGCGGAATCGCTGTCTTCTCGATCACCATACCGTTCGGCCTGGTGATGGAACGAATCACCCTTCCCGCCGGGTCCGGCAGAGCGATCAGCTCCCGGATTCCCTGCGCCATGCCGGCAATCCTCTCTTCTGTCAGAAGAAGACGATCCAGCATCACATCGGATATCTTTCCTTTTGCCTGCTCCATGTCTTCTCTGTTAGCGGCGAGAATCTTCTCCGTTTCCGCTTCCAGATGGCTCGCCATCAGTTGCAGCGCAAGATTTTTTGTCTGCTCATCCGCCGCGTTGATGACGGTTTTCGCCTCTCTTGCCTGTTCCAGTATCTCTTTTGTCGTCATGTCGTTACCCTCCCTTTCCTGCCTGCCACTTTTCCTGCTCTCTTTGTCTGCCGTCTTTTTTATTTTCTCCGACATGCAGAGTGTCCCGGTGGCAGTACTCTGCTTTTTATTTTTTCCCACGGAACTTTGTTCCGACTTTCTCTCCGTCCAGGATCCGGTAGAGATTCTCCGGATGTGTTCCGTTGGCGATGATCATATCAATACCTGCCTCCATGGCGATCTCCGCCGCCTTGATCTTCGTGACCATGCCTCCGGTACCAAGCTTGGTCCCCTTGTTTCCGGCCAGGTCATAGATCTCCGGCGTGATGGAGAAGACCACATCAATGACTTCCGCATCCGGGTCTTCCCGCGGATTGGCGGTGTAAAGTCCGTCAATATCGCTTAACACGATCAAAAGATCCGCCTCCACTTTTCTTGCCACGATCGCCGCCAGCGTATCGTTGTCTCCCACCGAGATCTCGTCGGTCACGATGGAATCATTCTCGTTGATGACCGGCATCACATTGAGCTCCAGAAGACGGTTCACCGTATTGTGAAAGTTCTGGCTGCTCACTTCATTGTCAAAATCGGAACCGGTGATCAGTATCTGCGCCACGATATGATTGTATTCCAGGAACTTCTTGTCATATAAGTACATCAGCTCACACTGACCGATGGCAGCCGCCGCCTGTTTGGTCGGCATATCTTCCGGTTTATCCTTCATATTCAGCTTGCCGACACCCAGCCCGATCGCTCCGGATGACACCAGGATCAGTTCGTGGCCGGCATTTTTGATATCGCTTAATACCTTACACAATGTCTCGATTCTACGGATATTGATCCGTCCGCTTTCATAAGTTAAAGTGGATGTTCCCACTTTTACTACGATTCGCATAACTTCCTCCTGCAAAAAGGGCCGCGGCAAAATACATTCCCATATTCCGCTGCAGCCCCTCTTATCCATAAATACTTTTTTATCAAATGCCTTCCGCACATAACGGTATCAGCATTTTCTCCCGGACAAGCGCTCCGGAAACGTGTGTTTTTATTATAACACTTTGCTCAAAAAGCTCTGTGTTCTCTCGTTCTTCGGATGATCCATGACCTCCTCCGGGGTACCCTGTTCCATGATCACGCCCTGGTCAATGAAAAATACCCTGTCGGCAACGTCGTGGGCAAATCCCATCTCGTGGGTTACCACGACCATGGTCATACCCTCTGCCGCCAGCTCTTTCATAACGTCCAGAACCTCGCAGACCATCTCCGGGTCCAGAGCGGAAGTCGGCTCGTCAAAGAGCATGATATCCGGTTCCATGGCAAGCGCCCGGGCAATCGCCACACGCTGCTGCTGTCCGCCGGACAGCTCCTTCGGTTTGGCGTCCGCTTTCTCGGCAAGACCGACTCTCTTTAACAGCTCCATGGCTTTCTTTTCGGCTTCTTCTTTGGACTTTAACTTCAGTTCCACCGGAGCCAGCATGATATTTTCCTTCACGGTATAGTGAGGGAACAGGTTAAACTGCTGGAACACCATGCCGATATGCTGACGGATCTTATCGATATCACTGTTCTTTCCGGTGATGCTCTCGCCATCTACCAGGATCTCGCCTTCTGTCGCCTCTTCCAGACGGTTCAGACAGCGAAGGAACGTGGACTTACCGGAACCGGATGGTCCGATCACACAGATCACTTCTCCTGCGGAGATCTCCGCATCAATTCCTTTTAATACATGAAGAGAACCAAAACTTTTCTTCAGTCCCTTTACCTTAATCTTGATATTGTTGTCCATTACGCGTTCATCCTCCTTTCAACTGCTCTTGAAATGAATGACAGAACCGTGACGATTAAAAGGAAGAACACGGCTACCCATGTATAAGTGGCAAAGGACTCCATGGTCCGGCCCACATAAATCTTCGCGTTGTACATGATCTCTGATAAACCGATGGCATACAGGATCGTGGAATCCTTCAGCGTGATGATAAACTGGTTTACCAGGGATGGCAGACAGATACGCACTGCCTGCGGCAGAATGATCTTCTGCATGGACTTGGCATAGCTCAAACCAAGGCTTCTCGCCGCCTCCATCTGTCCTTTGTTGACAGACTCGATAGAGCCACGGAAGATCTCGGAAATATACGCGCCCGCATTGAGCGTCAGCGTCACCAGACTGGCCGTAAATACCGTGATTCTGAACTGGGAACCTGTCACAGACTGAATGAGCTGCGGCATGGCAAAATAGAAATAGAATGCCTGCACCAGCATCGGCGTTCCACGGATCAGCCAGATATAAAACTTCGCAATGCCGCGCAGAACGACATTGTGAGAAATATTCATCAAACATACAAAAATGCCCAGCACCATGGCGATGAGCAGAGATAATACCGTAATCTGGACAGTCATACCCAGCCCCTGTAAAAGGGTTGGGTAGACTTCACTCAAAACCTGAATCAAATTCATAACGAATCAACCTCTTCCTAATTATTCTGCGGAAGTATATTTTGCGATGATCTCGTCGTAGGTACCGTTTGCTTTGATGTTGGCAAGACCTGTGTTGAACATCTCAAGCAGCTCGCTGTTCTGACCTTTCAGTACGGCGAAACCATAAGGAGTGGAGTACTCATCTTTCTCCTCTGCCACGATCTTCAGTCCGTTGCCCTGGGAAACGCCGTAGGCCATAACCGGATAATCCTCAAAACATGCCACGGTATTGCCTGTGACAACATCCTGATACATCAGAGAAGACTCATCAAAATACTGAATCTCAAAACCGTACTGGTCTTTTAAGCTCTCTGCACAGGAAGCACCCTGGGTACCGGTCTTAGCTGCCACTGTCTGTCCCTGCAGGTCGTCAAGGCCCTGGATATCGCTGCCTTCTGCCGCTGCGATCGCCACATAAGAATCATAGTAGCTGTCGGAGAAATCATATTTTTCCTGTCTTTCCGGGGTGATGGACATACCGGCGATGACCGCGTCGCTCTGTCCGGACTCCAGAGATGCCACTGCAGCGTCAAATCCCAGAGAATTGAGTTCATATTTGAATCCCTGATCCTCCGCGATGGCAGCCAGGATATCTACGTCGATACCGACGAAGTTATTATTTTCATCCGTAAACTCAAAAGGTGCAAAAACAGTATCTGTTGCAATCACGTAAGTTTTATCAGAAGATGCATTGTCTGCTCCAGTACTATCTGCCTCGTTGCCGGAGTTACCTCCGCATGCAGCCAGTGATAAAGTCATCGCTGCAATCAAAGCCATTGATAAGAATTTTTTCATGTGAATTCCTTCCTTTCTGTTATTTCTTTTTCAACATCACGTACCTATTATATCTATTAAAGAAGCAAATTGCAAGAAACTTTCAAAAAACATACACTTTTCGGTATTTTTCCTCCTGTTTTTTTCTTTCTTTACTTTAGGAGTCGTTCCCCTTTTCTTTCTTAATTTTTTCTGTTTCCGGTGCGGTCATGCACGGTCTCAGCAGGCATTTCTCTTCTTCCCTGTTCCATCTGTCCTTAATATTAACATGAATTTTCCTTTAAAAATTTATTCATTTATGTTTTTTCCCGGTCAAAAAAATATTGTTTTTTTCCAAAGAAAAACGGTTGACAAAATTTGCATAATCGCATATAGTGAACACGATTTCACCGTGCGAAAAGAAATACATTTTTAATTAGGAAAAGGAGATACAAAGATGAAAACTTTTACCGTGAAATTTGAAACTGTTGATAATGCCACCTCTTTTGTAAAAGCGATCGAGGATTTCCACAGCCATTTTGATCTGGTTTACGGCAAATATGTCGTTGACGCGCAGTCCCTTCTCGGCGTGATGACCATGAATCTCAGAGAGGCCATCGACCTTCGCATCATGGAGCGCGAGAATGAGATGGACAGGATCGTGGAAGCGATCACCCCTTATCTGGCTGCCTGAGTTTCGCAGCCATTGTCCTTTCATTTTTTGTTATTGCTATCTATTATGAATTATGCTATATTATTGTAGTGTCCTCTGCATGTGCATTGGGCACTTTTCCTGTTTTTTAAGGATTTTTTGACTTTCCAATAGTTTGAATGTCAAAACATCATGGCAGTTTTATATCACATGCCATGGCAATATATGCCGGTCTGCTGTGGATGACAGGCCGGAACAATGACACTTTCAGGAGGAATATATTATGTGGTTTGACAAAGCAGTCATTTATCAGATCTACCCGTTGGGACTTTGTGGAGCGCTTGACAAAAAAGACGCCGGACACCGTATTTTGCGCGTACTGGACTGGGTGGATCATATCAAAAAGACCGGCGCCACCTGTGTGCTGTTCAATCCTCTCATGGAGAGCGACTATCACGGCTATGACACCCGGGACTATCTTACCGTCGATCCCCGCCTCGGAACCGAGGAAGACCTGCAGGAAGTCTGCAAGGCCATTCATGATGCCGGCATGAAGATTATGTTCGACGGCGTCTTCAACCATGTAGGCCGTGGCTTTTGGGCTTTTCAGGACGTCATCGAAAAGAAATGGGACAGCCCATACTGTGGCTGGTTCCACATCAACTTTGACGGCGACACCAACTATGGGGACGGTTTCTGGTATGAAGGCTGGGAAGGACACAATGAACTTGTAAAGCTGAATCTGGATAATCCGGATGTGCGCCGGTATCATTATGACGTTATCAGCAAATGGATCGAACTTTATGACATCGACGGACTGCGCCTTGACGTTGCCTACTGTCTGAGCGATTCTTATCTTCGGGCGCTCCGGAGCTTTACCAACGAAGTAAAAGAAGACTTTGTTCTCATGGGCGAGACACTCCACGGCGATTATAATATGTGGATGAGCGATGAGAAATGCCACTCGGTCACCAACTATGAATGTTACAAAGGACTTTACTCCAGCTTCAACAGCGCCAACATGCACGAGATCAGCTACAGCCTGAACAGACAGTTTGGCTATGAGAACTGGTGCATCTATCGCAGAAAACATCTGTTAAGTTTTGTGGATAACCACGATGTGGAGCGGATTGCCAGCATCCTTGAAGATAAAAAGAATCTGCCGGTCATCTACGGACTGCTCTTCGGCATGCCGGGCGTACCGGCCATCTATTACGGCAGCGAGTGGGGAATCGAAGGGCGCAAGAAAGACGGCGACGAAGCGCTCCGTCCGGCCATTGAGAAACCGAAGTGGAACGAACTGACCGACGCCATCGCCGCCTACGCAAAACTCCACACGGAGCACCCGGCACTCTATGACGGCGGCTACCGCAACCTCCACGTCTGGAGCAAACAGCTTGTCTTTGAGAGAGCCTGCGACGAAGAGCGGATTCTCGTGGCAGTCAATATTGACGATGATCCATACTTCGCTCCGTTTGACGCCCAGGCAACAGAAGGCACAGACCTTCTTGCCGGCGAGACTGTCACTTTTGAGGGAGGCTATGAACTGCCGCCGCACAGCGTGGTGTTCTGGAAGGTCTGAGATACGGCAACACAATTCCGCCAGCCGGAACTCTTATGCCGGACATGGCCGCGTTGACCATAAATAAAATCGTAATCTTTTCTTTATTGACTTCTGTCCTCATCTTTATATAATGAAGACAGAAGTCAATTTTATGCCATTGGCCCCGAAAAGGCCAGCTGTTTCATTATCATTTATAGTGAAGGCAGTTATCGTTTTTTATTCAGGAGGAAACCATGGTCACCTTAACCCCTTCGGAACTGAAAGAGATCCACACATATCTTCATGAGTATATCCACACAAAAGAAGCCCAATCCATGAAGGACTTCTGCCAGCACGGCGCGGTCAGCACTTACGATCATGTGATGAATGTGGTGCGGCTCAGCTATTTTCTTAACAAGAAGTTCCGGCTGGGCGCTGATATGAAGTCGCTGGTCACCGGCTCCTTTCTTCACGATTTTTACCTCTACGACTGGCACGAGGAAGGAGATGGTTCCCACAAACTCCACGGTTTCACCCACCCAAAGCGGGCGCTTCACAATGCCAGCCGTCTGTTTGATCTGAACCATCGGGAGCGCGCCATCATCTGTCAGCACATGTGGCCTCTCACACTCCGGGCTGTCCCGTCCTGCCGGGAGTCTGTGATCGTCTGCCTGTCTGATAAGATCAGCTCAGCATTTGAGACGCTGTTTCAGAGGGGGTAAAACCTTTTTATGTTATTGACGTACTCTTGATCCACAAAAACGGCAGCCGCATATCCGACGATCCGGACTTGCGACTGCCGCTTTTTCGTTTATTTTTCTCAGCCCGGGATGTCTCCCACACCGTTTAATACAAGACGAGGACGATATGGATATCTCTCGATCATCTCCGGTGTGGTCACGCCGGACAGCACGAGCACCGTATCAAGTCCGGTTTCAATGCCGGAGATGATGTCTGTGTCCATGCGGTCGCCGATGATGGCGGCATTGGCGGAATGAACGTTCAAAAGGCGCAGCCCTGTCCGCATCATCAGCGGATTCGGCTTGCCGATAAAGTATGCTTTCCGCTCCGTGGCAAGTTCGATCGGTGCGATCAAGGCACGGCAGGCCGGCGCAATGCCCGTCTCCGTCGGTCCGGTCAGATCGTAGTTGGTTCCGATGAGCTTCGCCCCGGCGTTGACCAGGCGGATTGCCTTGGTGATCTGTTCCAGATTGTAGGAAGAAGCTTCTCCCACTACCACATAATCCGGGTCCACGTCGTTATACATGATACCTTTATCGTAAAGTGCATTTAAAATGCCGTGTTCTCCCACCACGTAGGCGCTGCACCCCGGCGACTGGGTATCCAAAAACAGGGCCGTCGCCAACGCGCTCGTATAGAAATGTGTCTCATCCACATCCAGTCCCATTCTCGCCAGCTTGTTCTGCAGCTCTCTCGGCGTATACTGGCTGGAGTTGGTGAGGAAAAGAAAGTTCTTTTTATTTTCCGTCAGCCAGTTCACGAATTCTTTTACTCCCGGCAGCAAACGGTTTCCATGATAGATGACACCGTCCATGTCGCAGATGAATCCTTCTTTATTCCGCAATGCTTCCATAATATAGTATCCTCCTATATTCTGTCTTTTTGTTCTGTCGTTTACGATACCCGTTTTTTATCTATATTATATTATTATATTCTTCGCCGTAACGCTTTTCATGATCGTATTGAATCACAACGATACCGGGTAGTATACCCATCATAACAGATACCAGATTGTCCTGCTATCCTGTTCCTGTAAAGATTATGTGCCTTCCGTGTAAATATCTTTTCGCTGTCTGTGCGGATACCATTAAATATTCGGCATCTTCGCCGTCGGCATCATAAGCACCTTTCCGGTTCCCCGGTATACATTTACCAGTCCCTCCCCGGAGGCCGCGGAACCAATCAGTGATTTGCCGGAACGCTCCACGGAAAAGTTCAGACTTCCGCTCCAGGCAATGGCATAGTTGCCGTCGATCTTTAACACGTCATTTTCCAGAGTGACCTCGATCAGTTCTTCCTGCGGACATTCAGACTCAATGCAGAACACACCGGAACCGTTCAGGCTCAGATTGAACAGTCCTTCGCCGCCTGCCACTGCGGAGGATACGTTGGAGCGCATGACCGCTTTGTGTTTCAGACGGGAATCACATGCCAGAAACAGGCCGTCATCCAGCACCACAGACCCGCCCCAGTCCGCGGCGTCCATCAGGATCAGATACTTGTATGTCGGCTCCAGCACGAGAAGACCGGTTCCGGTATATTCCGGCTTGATGGCCGACTCTCCGCTGACCTTTCCCCGGACAGCCTTTCCGAACAGATCGCCCACACCTTTGATGCCGGTGGTCGCGTTGACATCACCCAGCATCCACTGCATGGCGCCGGCCTGCAGCGTAATGTTTGATTTACTCACATCGCACATGACCTGTCTCTTGCGGACATTCATCTGCGAACAATAGTACGCAGTGATGGCGGAGCCCGGCGTCACACTGAGATCTCTCTGGTACTCGAGCACGGTAAACGCACCTTTTTGATCAAGAATCTTCACATCATCATTGTCCGTAAAATTTTTTACCTGAAACATAATTACCCTCCCTGGATCATCATGGACAGCCGAAAGTCCGCTATCCAAAATATCCCATAAACATGCATCGTCAGCAAGCAGCCAAAATTCTTCTAAATCATCCAGAAAAATTCTTTACATTTACTATAACACAACCCCGGCATCCGCACAATATAAGATATGGCAAAGAACTTTTTTAATCTGACAGCACCCTCAGATCGTATATATTGTCAAAGGCGATTTTTTCCCCGCCGACACACATCTTTCCCCCGGCCGCATCCACGCCGGAAAACGTACCGGAAAACGTCCGGTATTCCCCGTGAAAATAATATAAGATCTCCACTCTGTCGCCGGGTGTGAGTCTCAAAAACTTCCGGTTTAATTCTTCCAGGCTCTCCTCCGACAGTTCCCGTCGGGGAAGAGGCTTTTTCTCCCGGCGTTTTAGCGCTTCCGGATATCCTTTCAGCGCCCCGAAGGGCATGAATTGTTTCGCTCTTTCTTCCCTGTTCATCTCATGCACCGCTCCTGTGACCTCCTATCTGATGATTTCTCTCTCTGGTCGTCGCCCCGTCCTCAAAGTCCATTCCCCTCAATACAGCATTTTTCCCAAAACGGTGTTTAATATCCAAAACAGCCCGCTGCAACCTGCGTTCCTTTTCTACCTGAGCCGGACTGGAAAAAATATCGTACTGACAATACATTTCCGGTTCCACATGATTATAGGTGAGTGATACTCTCCGAATCGGCGTCTGCCCGTCCACAATCCTGTGATACAATACCACCGCAGACTCCATGATCCGTCCGGAGAGATCTGTGGCTGCCGGCAGCCCGATCGTTCCGTGCGCGGACTTTTTCCCGGAATATCCCATATAACTTACATGCAGGGTGATGGAGTCCGTCACCAGCCTTTTTTCCAATAGCTCCTGACACAGCACATCCGCCATCTCTTTTACAATGAGGATTCCTTCCTCGTAGCCATAATCCCGCGGCAGCACCTGTCCGTTGGAAATGGAATGTACTTTGGGGCGGTACGCCTTGATATCCGCCATGGTGACCGTTTCCCGTCCCCAGGCATGGTCAATGAGCAGCTCCGCGTCCACACCAAACATTTTGTAAAGCGCTCTTTCATCCGCCAGCGCGATCTGCTCCATGGTAGTGATCCCCACCCGCGCCAGCCGCCGCACGGTCCCTTCCCCGATACGCCAGAAATCCGTCAGCGGCCGATGCCTCCACAAAAGACTGCAATAGCTTTCCTCGTCCAAAACTCCGATAAAATCTTTCGACCGCTTCGCGATGATATCCAGCGCGATCTTAGCCAGATAGAGATTCGTTCCTACCCCGGCGGCCGCTGGAATCCCCGTGGACGCCCGGATATCATTCATGATCTTTGCCGCCAGTTCTCTCGCGTTCATCCGATACAGGGAAAGATAGTCCGTCACATCCATAAATACTTCGTCAATGGAATATACATGGATGTCTTCTTTGGAAATGTAGCGCAGATAAATATCATAAATCTTCACGGAATAATCAATGTAGCGTTGCATCCGCGGCGTCGCCATGATATAGCGGATGTCCTTTGGTATCTCAAACACCCTGCACCGCCCCGGGATGCCCCTCGCCTTCATGGATGGAGACACCGCCAGACAAATGGTCTTCTCCGTGCGCTCCGCGTCCGCCACCACCAGATTCGTGGTCATCGGATCAAGACCCCGCTCCACACATTCCACCGACGCGTAAAACGACTTCAAATCAATGCAAACATACTGCCTCTCCTTTTTCATCACTTCCGCCTCCCAATAAAGTAAATCACTCCGTCGCAAACAAACGTATTTCAGATGTTGTCCCGGACATCCAAAAAGTCTTCCGAAAGAAAAAACAAACATCCGTTCTCTGTATATTTTATCAGAACAAACGTTTGTTTTCAATGGTAATTTTATCCACTTATAAAAATGGGGATTTGTCGCGGTGATAAGAAATATAACTTGTAACACAGACGATGACGCTGGAACACAGACAGGTTCTCCTGCTCGGCCCTCACTCGGACGGAACGACAGAATCAGCTCTGCGGGGAATATAACCGTCCTCGCTCACAGCTCGCAGTCGAAGACTGTCTGTGTCCGGAACGTCATCTGTGCTGTGTAAAATTATCTGTTTCTTATCCCCTCGACATAACA
>DXGQ01000005.1 GCA_019113845.1 Candidatus Anaerobutyricum avicola | reverse complement strand
AAGCGGTTTCTCCCTGCCGGTCAGAAAACGCCTGTAGTCCGAGTGAGGGTCGAGTCGGGAGGAACTGTATGAGAACGAATGGCGTCGTCTGTTATAGGAGAAACCTGTTATCACCTTTACAAATTCTTATTTATGATATGGATGGTTGTTCAATATCCGATATCCCCGATATATCTGCTCATAGAGGATCATGGCTGTCATAGCCGTGTTCATGGTAAAGTCGGAGAGGTTGATGACCGCCATTTTTCCTTCTTTATTTTTTTCTGTAAAGGCGAGGTATGCGGCCGGTATAAAGAAGCGTTTTCTGCCCTGACCGGACATTTCCCATCGCCCGATTCCCTGGCTGAAAGTCTCAGAGGATACAGAATCCGGTCCGGCCAGAACAAAGCAGGCGTCGCCGGCGCCTTCAGACTCTGCCAGAAGTTTCTCCCATTCTTTTTGTTTTTTTATAAAACGGCAGGATATTTTGCAATAACGGCTCAGCCGTTTTTCGTATTCTTCGATAGCTTTTTTATAAAAGGAGGCCGTTTTGACCTCCTCAAAAATATAAATTTCATATTTCATTATTGTAACTCATTTGCTGTAAACATTAGCAGGAAATATTCGAAAACCACCTAAACATTTCCTGCTTTTTCGCCGTATCCTGATTATTTTACAAAGATAAGCTCGTACTCGCGGTTTCCAAGGCCGATCTTAGCCGCATGGTCAAGGCATGTCTTGTACTCGGAGTCCGGTGTGGTGTTCTCAAAGTGGTCATGATGGTCGCAGAAGTCCTCTCTGTGCATCCGGTCGGAAAGCTGGCTGTTTGGCAGCGGGTCGCATTTCAGACAGGCGTCCACGCAAGCCTGGTCGAGCGCCAGCGGGTCGAAGGACGCGAACATACCGATATTCGGCAGGATCGGCGCATCGTTTTCCGCGTGACAGTCACAGTTCGGGGAAACGTCCACGATGAGGGAGATGTGGAAGTTCGGACGACCGTCGATGACTGCCTTTGTGTATTCCGCCATACGGCAGTTCAGTTCTTTTGTCGCGGCGTCGTTGACAAACTCGATGGCATCAAAGGTGCAGGCGCCAAGACATCTTCCGCAGCCCACGCAGTTATCCATGTTGACCGTCATTTTCTTTGTCTCTTCGTTGAATTCCAGACCGTTGTTAGCACATTCCTTCTGGCAGCGTTTGCAGCCGCGGCATGCTTCCGGGTCAATGCTCGGTTTTCCGTTGGAGTGCTGCTCTTTCTTTCCGGCGCGGGAACCACAGCCCATACCGATGTTTTTGATGGCTCCGCCGAATCCGGTCATCTCATGTCCTTTAAAATGTGTCAGGCTGATAAAGATATCGGCATCCATCACAGCTCGTCCGATCTTTGCATTCTCTATGTATTCGCCGCCCTCTACCGGAACGTCGATATCATCGGTTCCTTTCAGACCATCGCCGATGATCACCGGACATCCGACGGTCAGCGGGGTAAACCCATTCTCCCAGGCGCACTGCAGATGCTCCAGCGCATTTTTCCGGCTGCCCGGATATAAGGTATTACAGTCGGTGAGGAATGGCAGTCCGCCCATCTCTTTTACCACATCAGCCACTGCCTTTGCGTAATTTGGACGAAGAAATCCGAGGTTACCCAATTCGCCGAAATGCATCTTGATGGCGACAAACTTCTGATCCATATCGATATCACCGATGCCGGCCTTCTTGATGAGTCTTTTTAATTTGGTTGGAAGTCCTTCCCCTAATTTTGTTCTGAAATCTGTGTAATATACTTTTGATTTTGCCATGTTTTTACTCCTTTTTTCTGTTTTATCCCGGCATGCATCGCCTGCCGGACACGTAAAGTCCGTTCTTATTATACTCTCTTTCGCGAAGAAAGCACAACTAAAAAATACAAAATAAAAGCTTCTTTTCTTCTCTCTGCCACTATAGTATAATGAAGTTATCATAATAAAAAGGAGGATTCTCATGAAGAAAAAAATATGGATATCTGTTGTAATTTTTTCCTTACTGCTGTCCGTTTCATTTCCGGGCACTGCGCTTCACGCAAAAGAAACAACTCCGGCATCTGTGCAGATGGAGACCATGGCAAAGAAAAAGACATTTAAACTGAGCAAAAAGGTGTACCGTCAGGTAAAAGGCTGGTGGACGAATGTCTCTTCCGGCGGCACGGACCGCAAGTTCACCCGGACAAAAATGAAAATTTTTGACAGAACTACCGGGCAATGCATCGACAGCATGAAAATTTATGGCTGTAAAAAGGTAAAGGGCGGTTACGTCATCCGCTTAAAAAACAGCCAGGGAGAAAAGCTCTGTTATAAATACAACAAAAAAGCAGATATGATGGAAAACTATATGGGGTGGAAAGCAGACGGCAATTACTATTCCGGTTCCAGCAGCCTTTTCCGTGGAAAGTGGAAATAAAGCCATCTTTTTCCCGCAGTATGATCCCCGCGGAGCGTTTTTTGTTTCACAGGAACACAATTTCTTATGAAAGATCAGAGTGTCAAAAGTGATGAACCTTCTGGCACCCTGATCCTATGAAATAAAAAAATGCCCGAAATATATTCAGGCATACAAAACGAACCAGAAGGGACTCGAACCCCCGACACACGGTTCCGGAAACCGTTGCTCTATCCAACTGAGCTACTGGTCCATGGAAGAAAACTTCCGGCGTTTATAATACTATATTTTCACACAATTTGCAAGGGTTTTTTTCAAAAATTTCAAAGAGGCAGAAAATTATCTTTTTTTGAAAATTTTTTGTCATTAAACAGATTCTTTTTTACCGTTTTTTGTTGCAATTACTACTGCTTTTGTTCAAAAATGTGCTATAATAACTCCGTTGTCATTACTGATACAAATCAAATGAAAGAGGTGCTTATTATGAATCCAAGAAAAGCTGCCATTATCGGCTGTGGTTTTGTCGGCTCCGCAACGGCTTTTACTCTGATGCAGAGCCGCCTGTTCTCTGAGATCGTTCTCATTGACGCCAACTATGATAAGGCTGACGGCGAGGCAAAAGATATCGCGCACGGCATCCCGTTTGCCGGCCAGATGAAGATTTATGCCGGAGATTATAAAGATATCGCGGATGCCGGTATTGTGATCGTCACTGCCGGAGCCAACCAGCAGCCAAATGAGACCAGACTGGATCTTGTACATAAAAATGTGGCAATTTACAAAAGTATCATTCCTCAGATCACCGAGCAGGATTTCCAGGGAATCTTACTGATCGTTTCCAATCCGGTGGATATTCTCACCTATGTCGCATTAAAACTCAGCGGACTACCGGAGAACAGAGTCATCGGTTCCGGTACTGTTCTCGATACCGCCCGGCTGAAATACGCTCTTGGCGAACATCTGAGTGTGGACAGCCGCAGCGTTCATTCTTTCATCATCGGCGAGCACGGTGACAGCGAGATCGCCGCATGGAGCAGCACAAATGTATCCGGTATCCCACTGAATACCTTCTGTGAAATGAGGGGACATTTCAATCATGAGGCTTCCATGAAGCGAATCGCCGATTCCGTTAAAAACAGCGCCTACGAGATCATCGAAAAGAAACGTGCTACTTATTACGGTATCGCCATGTCCGTAAAACGTATCTGCGAATGTATCGTGCGCAATGAGCGTTCCATTCTGTCCATCTCCTCCATGATGCACGGAGAGTACGGCATCGAAGGAATTGCACTCAGTATGCCGGCCATCGTAGGATTCGACGGAGTGGAGACGCACGTGCCGATCTCTCTGAACGAAGAGGAACAGCAAAAGCTCCGGGAGTCTGCAAAAACACTAAAGAGTGTGGCAGAAGAGTTAGATTTATAATTGTGTTTATCCCGGCATATGATTTCTGAAGTCTTCATATTCTCCCGCATTTTTCCGGAGTCTCGCGACACATTTTTTCATACTCTCCACCACCTGGTCCATCTCTTCCATCGTATTCTGATGGCCGATGGTCAGGCGTAGGGTCCCGCGGGCAATGTCATCCGGGATTCCCATCGCTTTTAACACATGGGATGGTTCTTTGGAACCTGTGCTGCAGGCGGAACCTGCTGCAGCGCAGATTCCTTCTTCATCCAGGAGAATGAGGAGCGCACCGCCTTCTGTGAACTGAAAGCTGATATTGCAGTTGCCTGCCAGGCGGTTTTTCCAGCTTCCGTTCAGACGGGCATACGGGATTTCTGTCAGGAGACGGCGGATGAGATGATCTCTCATGAGCGCCGTCTCTTTTTCTGTCTGCTTCATTTGCACGGCAGCCAGTTCGGCTGCTTTCCCAAAACCGACGATTCCCGGTACATTTTCTGTGCCGGCTCTCCGCCCTCTCTCCTGTCCTCCCCCGTGCATAAATGGCGGCAGATTCACACCACGTCTCACATAGAGAAAACCAACGCCTTTGGGACCGCCGCACTTGTGCGCGCTGGCGCTCAACATATCAATGTTCATCTCTTTTACGGAGATCGGCAGATGCCCGTATGCCTGCACGGCGTCCGTGTGAAAGAAAATGTGACGGCGTCTGGCGATTGCTCCAATTTCTTTTACCGGCTGTACGGTTCCCACCTCGTTGTTTGCCATCATGACAGAGAAGAGGACCGTCTCCGGGCGGATAGCCTTTTCCAGCTCTTTCAATGAGATCTGCCCCATCTCATTGACCCTCAGATATGTGACTGCACAGCCTTCCCGCTCCAACGCCTGGCAGGTACGGAGAACGGCATGATGCTCAATCTGTGTTGTAATGATATGACAATTTTTCAGAAGATCCGCCCGTTCTGTCTCTCCTTCTCTCTCTTTTTCGTTACTGCCCTCCGATTTTTGTTCTGCCGCAGTCTGCACGGCCGATTTTATCGCCCAGTTATCCGATTCTGTCCCACCGGAAGTGAAATAAATCTCTTCCTCTTCACAGCCCAGAGTGTCCGCTATAGTTTTTCTCGCTTTCTCCACCGCTTCCTTCGCCTTGACGGCAGTCAGGTACAGCCCGGAGGGATTGCCGTACTCTTCCTTCAGATACGGAAGCATTGCTTCCAACACTTCCGGCCGCACCGGAGTCGTGGCAGCATTATCCAGATAAATCATCGTCGCACCAACCTTTCTTTTTTCTGTTTTTATTCTGCCGGATCAGGATTCCTTTTTACTTCTTTCCCGCTTTATAGTCTAATTGATCTGTCCGGTTCATATATTCAAGAGAACCCATCCCCAGGTGTTTCTATGTCCTACAAAAAAACCATTTTTACCGGAACTCTGATTCTCACCTTTTCCGGATTTCTCTCCAGAATTCTGGGGTTCTATAACAGGATATTCCTCTCCAACCTGATCGGTGCAAAAGAACTGGGCATTTACCAGCTTATCTTTCCGGTATATATGCTCTGTTTTACTCTGGTCTGCCATGGGTTTGAGACAGGGATCTCCAACCTTGCCTCCCGTTTTTATGCCATGGGGGAACGCAAAAATATCCACCGTCTGATCCGCCTGACATGCACCCTCTCCTTCCTGCTCTCCCTGTTTCTCCTCGCCTTTCTCTGGGAGGGCGCCGGTTATCTGAGCACTCATCTGCTCCATGAGACTTCCGCTGCGCCTGCCCTTCGCATCGCCGCCCTGTCTCTTCCTTTTGTCGCTGTGAAGTCCTGTCTGCACGGTTACTATATCGGATTAAACCGTTCCAGCGTACCGGCCGCCAGTCAGCTGGTGGAGCAGTGCGCCCGGGTGGGGAGCATTTATCTGCTCTCCATCTCTGTCTATCTGTTTACCGCCGATGCGCGCATCGCCGCCTGGGGTATGGTCGTCGGAGAGATTGCCTCGACCATCTACACGGCATTCGCCTATCTGTATACCAGCTTGGTCAGCGAAAAAAATCTCTTTCGGAAGCATTCCGTCCGGCACGATTTTGTTTCCCGCTCAACACAGCCGTTTTCCACTATGGTCCGGGAATTTTTCTCCTTCAGTATTCCTCTGACCATCAACCATTTTTCTCTGACCATCATAAACAGCCTGGAAAATATGCTGATTCCCTTTATGCTTGTTTCGTATCTTGGCAGTCAGACCCGGGCGCTGGAGTGCTACGGAACACTCACCGGCATGGCCCTCCCTTTTTTGTTTTTTCCGGCGACTATCGTTAATTCTCTGTCCGTGATGCTGCTGCCTGCCATCTCCTTTTCTTATAAACAGAAAAAAATGATGCAGATACGAAGCACTATCGCAAAAAGTCTTCATTACTGCATCATCATCGGTATATTCAGCACCTTTGGTTTTCTTATTTACGGAAATATTCTGGGTAACCTGGTATTTGGCAGCGAAGAGGCCGGACACTATGTCTATCTGTTCGCTATCCTCTGCCCGTTTATGTATGCGGCACAGACCCTTTCCAGTATCCTGAACGGCTTTGGCAGCACCCGTCAGACACTGTACCATAATCTGCTGGGCATGGCCATGCGGATTTTCTTTATCCTGACCATGATCCCGTCCTGCGGCATCCGCGGTTACCTGTACGGTCTTCTAGCCGGGTATATCGTGCAGATCCTCCTCGACCTGTTCTGTATCCTGAAGATCACGACCTTCCCTTTTTCCGTGGAAAAGACGCTGCTTCTGCCCGCCGCCCTGTCTCTCGCCGGAGGATGGCTCTCAGAGCATCTGTACCAGTATCTCCTCCTGAGTGGGGGGCTCCATCCTTTTTGGATGCTCATCATCTGCGGGCTGTTCTACTGTGCATTTTTTATGAGTATACAATGCCTGGTAGAACGTTTTTCCGTGTGAATCCACCTGCATATTTTCCACGATCTGCCATCAACGGGATTCCGGTATCTTTCTTTCAATCTGTAAAAATGCCGGCGATCTGCTCACAGAGAATCATCCGCATCATCTGATGTGGAAACGTCATGGCGGAAAAACTGAGTTTCTCATCTGCCCTCTTCACTACGGCATCCGAAAGGCCCAGAGAACCTCCGATAACAAAAACCAGCGAACCGGAAATACGGCGCGCGCACTTTTGCATCCGCTCCCGCCAGACGTCAGAAGAATAATGTTTTCCATCAATACAGAGAGCGATGACATAGTCGCCCTCCTGTATTTTCTGCAACAACCGGTCCCCTTCTTTTTCCCGGATCTGACGCTCCATCACCGCTGAAGCTCCCTCCGGCGTCGGCTCATCGTCGCACTCCACGATCTCCATCAGATATTTCCGGCGAACCTGCCGGACATAACATTCGATACCATCCCGAAAATATTTTTCTTTTACTTTTCCCACACACAGTATCTTTATCCCCTGCATATTTTCTCCATTCTGATTCCAATTCTCATTCGTATCACACACAAAGGAAGCGCAGGCATAATCCGCCTGCGCCATTTCCCTCATATATCCTGTTTAATCGTCTCTTCTCCCAAACAGCAGCACCAGACGCAAAAGCTGCAGGATCGTGGAAGCCGCTGCTGCCACATAGGTAAGCGCCGCCGCGCTTAACACCTTTCTCGCGCCCCGCAGTTCCTCCTCATAGAGCATATGAGAATCTCCCAGAATCCGCAGCGCTCTTGAGGACGCGTCAAACTCCACCGGCAGGGTCACAAGCTGAAAGACCACCGTAAGAGAAAATAATACAATGCCCAAAGTAATCAGAAAGTGATTAAAGCTCAGCAGGATACCGATAATGATGAGCGGCCAGGACAACGCTGAACCGAAATTAACCACCGGAACGATCGCTCCCCGGATCCGAAGCGGCGCATAATCCCTCGCGTCCTGAATGGCATGCCCGCACTCATGAGCCGCCACGCCGATAGCCGCCACCGAGGTGGAGCGCCAGGTCGCGTCTGACAAGTGAAGTACCTTGCTTCTCGGGTCATAATTATCCGTCAGATGTCCGGAAATATGTTCAATCCGGACATTATAGATGCCCGCGCCGTGCAGAATCTGCTGTGCCGCCTCCGCTGCCGTGACACCGGAGTGACTTCTCACTTTTTCAAACTTCGAGTAAGTACTTTTGACTCTCGCCGAGGCGATGAGACAAATGACCACACCGATAATAACTAAAATATAGGTCGGGTCCCAGAAGAAACCGCCCATACCGTATCCATAATACATAGTGATACCACCTTTCCCATCGTTGCCGGGGATCTTCTGACTGTCCGGAAGTCTCCCGGGGCAACATCAATTCGTCCATACATTCCATATGCGATGACTCATTTTTATTATGTATATGCAATGTAAAGAATACACCTGCAAATCTTTTACAGGTTTCGGAATATTATACGGGCAAATTATGTTTATATTGTGTCCTGCGCGCTGTCTTTGCAGAAATATTTTCACATTTTCCGACAAAATAACACCAGACGAAAATCTTCTCTCACACGTCCAGTTTCCGCACTGCGTCAAGAATCATTTCTTCCGTCACCTTATACGGATAATGTTCGACGTCTTCATCTTCTGTCATGGCATGGGCGCAGGCAGCCACCTGTTCCACGGTGACGTCGATATCCGAAAGACAGGTCGGCAGCCCCACCGTCTTATTAAATTCGATCAGCTTCTGACATTCTTCCTCTCTGCCATCCATCACAAGCAAGAGCAACACGCCGAAGGCAACGACCACGCCGTGCAGATGGTTTTCATCAAATCCCGGCAGGTTACAGAGGCCGTAGAAGAATGCATGTGCCACGCCGCCGTTGTAATCCATGGTGTGATCTCTCGCCACCAGCATGGACACCCATCCTGTGGTGATGATAATGGCAAGCGCCGCCTGTTCCAAATCGTAAGAGGCAATGCCCTGTTCATTATCACGGAGCGCCTGCGCTCCGTGCTCCACCAGCGTCTCCATACACATACGGCTCATATTGACGCCCAGCGCCATATAATGCGGCAGGCTCTCGCCCCGGGCGGAAATGCTCACCTCATAATATTTGGCGTAGGTATCACCGATACCCGCCCAGAGATATTCCCCCGGCGCGCGGGCGATAATATCCGTGTCGATAAACACATGCTTTGCCGCGTCCAGAAAATGTACGAAGTCCGCAAAGGAACCGTCCTCCTTATAGACAATGGACACTGCGGAAGCCGCCGCGCAGTTGGACGCGATGGTCGGAAAGGCAAAGTACGGCTTTTTCAGGTCAATACTCACCAGCTTTGCCGTGTCAATAGCTTTTCCTCCGCCGACAGCAAAAATCATGTCCGCCTCTTTTACTGCGTCCAGCTCTTCCAGCTTTGCCGCCGCCTCAAAGGTACATTCCTTCCCGAAAAGCACGAAATCAAGAATCTCCGTCTCCGTATCTCTGACGGCAGCAAGAAGCTTCTCTCTGGAAGCGTTCATCGCCTTCTCTCCGCCGATCACTACCGCCTTCGTGCCGTACAGACGGGTGTATTCCGTAATGCTGTCATAAGCCTCCGGTCCCACTGTGTAAGGAACCGGCAATATCGTATAATTTTCCATGATGTACTCCTTTTTTGTATAATTCTCCTGTCTGTGTACTGTTTATTGTTTCCAAAACATGAGTATTTCTCTTCGTATTATAAACAAAGTCCTTTTATCCGTCAACGTCGAACAGGGATTTCCTGTATTTTCGTCTGACACCTCTGTCTTCATTTTACGCCACAATCGTATCCCTCGTAATCTTGTGGGACACCGCTTTCCGTGGTAAAATAAGGTCGGTTCGGGCAATCCCGAATGACAGCAATGAGAAAGGAGACATACTATGATCAACCAATATTACACATCCATGCTGTCTGAAAAAGACGTTATTTTTGAAATATTCCAATACGCACAGGAAAAGGCAAAGATTGTGGGCGCAGAAAATATTTATGATTTCAGCCTTGGCAATCCTTCTGTTCCGGCGCCGGCAAGCGTCAACGACACCATCATAAAAAATGTCCGGGAACTGGACGCGCTCTCCCTCCATGGCTACAGCCCGGGAATGGGCGTCCCGGAGGCAAGGGCCGCCATCGCGGAAAGCCTTAATGCGAAATACGGCTGCCACTACAAGGCAGAAAATATCTTCATGGCTATCGGCGCCGCCGGAGCGCTGGCACACGCCTTCCGCGCCGTGAACAATCCGGGAGATACGGTGCTGACCTTTGCGCCATGCTTTTCTGAATATAAGCCTTATACTGCCGGCGCTTCTCTGAAATTATCCATCGTCCCGGCGGATACCGACAGTTTTCAGATCAACTTTGCGGCTTTTGAGGAAATGCTCACCCCTGCCGTGACCTCGGTGCTCATCAATTCTCCGAACAATCCGTCCGGGATCGTTTATTCCACGGAAACGATCGAGAGACTCGCCGCCATCTTAAACGCCAAATCAGAAGAGTTCGGCCATCCGATCTATCTGATCTCCGACGAGCCGTACCGGGATATTGTCTTCACGGGAACGGACAGCCCGTACATTGCCAATTATTATAAGAACACACTGACCTGCTACTCTTTCAGCAAGTCCTTATCCCTTCCAGGCGAACGTATCGGCTATCTGGCTGTGAATCCGGACTGCGAGGGCGCGGCGGATATCATTGCCATCTGTCCGCAGATTTCAAGAACCATCGGCCAGAACGGTCCTGCCTCCCTCATGCAGAGAACGATCATTGACGTATGCGGCGACACCTCCGACCTCTCTGTTTATGAGGAAAACAAAAAGATTCTTTATGACGCTCTGATCTCCTACGGGTATTCCTGCGTGGAGCCGGGCGGAACCTTTTACATGTTCCCGCGTTCTCTGGAACCGGATTCCTACGCTTTCTGCGAAAAAGCAAGAGAAAAGAATCTGATACTTGTGCCGGGCGACATCTTCGGCTGTCCGGGACATTTCCGGATCGCCTACTGCGTGCCGACGGAACGTATAAGAAAAGCTCTGCCGGTCTTTAAAGAACTGGCAGAAGAATATCTGAAATAAAGATTGTCTGCAAAATATCCGGAACAGACATCGCGCCATAAGCGGATGCGATAAAAAAATAAAAAGAGCAGCTGTTTTTCTCTGCGCTCCCTTCTGACAGAAACAAGCTTTCTCTCTTGTCTGACTGACAGAAGGCATATCGCTGCAAGATAACCGACTGCTCTTTTATGAATGCAGTTTTCTATTGTTCGAAGTATCTTTCCAGGAACTGTCTCGTTCTCTCTTCCTTCGGGTGCTCGAATACCTGCTCCGGACTGCCGTACTCGGCAACCATTCCTTTATCGAGGAACAGCACCTTGTCGGAGACGTCGCGGGCAAACTGCATCTCATGGGTGACAATGACCATGGTTGTCTTCTTATCCGCCAGACCGCGGATTACTTTTAACACCTCTCCGGTAAGCTCCGGGTCAAGAGCCGAAGTCGGCTCGTCAAAGCAGAGGATATCCGGCTGAAGCATCAAAGCTCTGGCAATCGCCACACGTTGCTGCTGACCGCCGGAAAGCTGATGCGGATAGTAATCCATTTTTTCCTGCAGGCCGACGCTGGCAAGCACCGCCTCCCCCTCCGTCTTAATCTCGTCAAGAATCTGTTTCTTGTTCGCCCTAAAATCCGGGCGTTCCTTCGCCATAAGCTCTTTTGCCAGCGTACAGTTCTTCAACACCGTATACTGCGGAAAAAGATTAAAGGACTGAAAAACAAGGCCAAAATGCAGGCGGTTCTTCCGAATCTCCGCCTCACTTAATGTCCGTGCGTCGGCCCCGTCAAAGACCACCTTATCATTGACACGAATCTGTCCGCTGGTCGGTCTTTCCAGAAAGTTCAGACAGCGAAGAAGTGTCGTCTTTCCGCTTCCTGACGCGCCGATCATGGCGAGAGACTCTCCTTTTTCCAGAGAAAAATCAATCCCCTTTAACACTTCCAGATTGCCAAAATTCTTTTTCAGATTACTTACTTCTAATATTGCCATGTCCGCGCCTCCTTATACTCTGAAATAATCCATCTTTTTCTCAATCCAGCCAAACAGCAGAGAGAGAATGCCGACAAACACAAGGAAGTACAGCGCTGTGGAGAACAGCGGCCAGATCAGACCCATTTTGGTAAATCTCTCCGCGCTCATGATGATCTCGCCGATACCGATCACTCGTGCCAGAGCCGTATCCTTTGTGAGAGTGATGATCTCGTTGCTCATCGGCGGCACGATCCGCTTTACCACCTGCAGCAAAACGACCTTAAAGAAAATCTGCGACCGGGTCATACCCAGTACTTTTCCGGCCTCATACTGGCCCACGGAAATACTCTCGATCCCGCCGCGGTAAATCTCTGAAAAATAAGCTGCGTAGTTAATGACAAAGGCGATCACCGCCGCCGTAAACCGTGAGGACATCGGGATTCCAAACAGAAGACCCGGCGCATACAAGACAACGGAAAGCTGCAGCATCAGAGGAGTTCCTCTGATCACCCAGATAAATACTTTCGTAATCCATTTCAACGGTTTGAATCTGGACATAGAACAAAATGTGATGATCAGTCCCAGCGGAAGCGCCAGAAGCAATGTCACCACGAACAATTCCAAGTTTAACAAAAATCCGCTGGTCAGCGACTCGATCGGATTAGCTCCCAACATAGCGTATCTCTCCTTTTTATGTATTCGGACTCTTCGTCCGGTTCCGTATCTTCACAATAAGAATCCGGCTTTCCACTCTCCCACCACAATGCAGGATGCCGGAAATCCGGATTCATTGATTTTTATTTACTTATTATGCGTTGTATGATCCATTGCATCTCGATATGATTCATCTAACACATATAATTTCACGACCGACAGACTCCATCGACGCCTGCCTCCGGCATCTGCCCGTTTCAGGGCGCTGTCGGTACAACGTCCCCTACTCGACTGCGGTTGCTGCCTCTGCTGCGGTATCCCCTGTCGCTGCTTCCGGAGCTGCCTCGGTAGCTGCCGCGTCATTTTCAATCAGAAGATCAGAAAGATTATATTTCTCAGCGAGCTGTGCAACGGTGCCGTCTGCGTAAAGCTCATCAATGGCAGCGCTCACATGCTCTTCCAAATCGCTTCCTTTACGGAATCCGATGACATATTCCTGAAGACCAAAGTTATTATCCACATTGATGACCATATCGGAATAATCAGTGTCAGGACCAACCATACCATAAGCAGCCACACTGTCCACCAACGCCACATCGGCGGTTCCTGCCTTCACTTCCATCAGAGCCTTTGCCATGGAATCAGAAGCCACATAATTCGCATTTGCAAAATATTCCTGTGCGGATACTTCCACAGTATCATCATCAGCGATGGTTCCCTGTAGTTTACCTTCGCCGGTAGACCCCTTCTCTGCCGTAACAGTCAGTCCGTCCACACTCTGCATAATCTCATCTTCGCGGTCAGCCTTCATAACCATCGCCTGTGTATTGTACAGGTACGGCTCAGAGAGCGTCATGGTCTCCTGTCTCTCCGCTGTGCTGCACATACCGTTCCAGATGCAGTCGATATTTTTGGAATTTAACTCAATCTCCTTGGAATCCCAGTTGATTTCCACGAAGTTAATATCGATACCCAGCTTCTCGCCCACAGCCTGCGCCAGCTCTGTATCAAAACCGACAAAGTTGTTGTCCTCATCATAATAGTTCATCGGTGCAAATAAGGTCATACCGATGGTCATCTCACCTTTGGCACTGATATCCGCCCAATCAGATTCATCCGAAGCCGCAGCCTGTGTGCCGCCTTCGGCAGAAGCATCCCCACTTCCATTTGTTCCATTGGAATTACCGCATCCGGCCAGAGATGTAACGCACATTGCAGAAAACAATGCCATAGCAATAAACTTTTTCATAACATATTTCTCCTTCACATTTTGTTTCTTCTTTAATTCAGAGATTTATCAATCTACTCTAGTAAAGTATTATAGTCGAAGAAAAGGGAAAAAGCAAGGGAAAATTGTGAGAAATGATTCAGAATCACTTCCGTAATGTTCTGATTTATAGAAGTGCAGTCAAGCAAACGACGGCGGGAGCGCCCATGCCGCTTTGCCCGCCGACACCCTCAGTTCGGACATTAGATATTTTATGAATCAAGCAGGGAGGAACCGCTTACTGCGGTTCCCGGCTGACGCCTCACGGTCAGACGAAAAGCTTCGCCCTCAGTGCAAGCACAGGGCAGCCGCTTTATCGTCTTTCCCGCTCCCTGCTTTTCCATAGTCTGTGTCATGTCCTCCTTCACAGGCCGACGGTTCAAAGGACATGGACGCATAGTACGCCGTCTGGGTATCAAAGAACAGCGATTTTTTGCAATTCACTTCATATATTATAATACCAATTCCATAGAAAACACCTCTATGCCATTTTCTTTTTTAAATCGTTTCTCTTCCTTAAAACCGCAAGCAGCATACACTTTTCTGGCACGCAGATTCCCCACCCTGACATTCAGGGTGATTATATCTATGCCGTCACTTTTTGCCAAAGAAATCATTTGTTGGATTGCATATTTTCCAATGCCTTTATCACGATACGCTGGATCAGCAATGAAAATCCCCAGTTTGGCCTGATGAATATTCTGCCCTTCCAACCATACGCTTCCAATATAATTTCCATCTTCTTCAATATACATCCACTTCAGATAGGAAGCTTCTAAGTCCGGATATATTCTGGACAAATAACACGACAAATCTTCTGCATTTTCAAATTTTCGGTAAGCATTTCTATTGTCTTTATCAACAGGAATCAGCTTCATATCGCACCTCCGTCATAACGTTTGCTTCACATTTCCTGTTCCTCTATTTTTGCCCTGTCAAAAATAATCTTCGGAATGGAAACAGCACCGTCCCGTTTTTCCGGGTTGGGTATTCCTCTTTTATGCGGGCAAGTACTTCCTCTGCAAACACCTGCATTTCTTCTTCGTCAAGTCGGCTTTGATATGGTGTAAACGCGGCTCCTCTCAAAAAGTCCAGGATCTGCTCATGGTTTTGCATGATATGGCAGTAATCCGTCACCCACATATGAATTTCTGGAGTCTGTTCCGCAAATATATCATAATAATATGCGGCAGTATGGGTGATAAATTTATCTTCTTCAATACCTTCCAGTGGTTCTTCCCATATTTTTTCCGCTTCCAAAATGCACCGACTGGATGGCATCATAATAATCACAGCATCTTCTCCATCCGGATACAGTCAAAAGTGTCGCCGTGGATAATCTGTCCGTCGCAGATTTCATAACCAAGCTTTTCATAGAAACCCACGGCCACATCTCTGCTCTCCAGAACTGACTTTTGATACCCCAGTTCCCTGGCCCACTGTTCTGCTTCTTTTACCGCCCTCTGTCCGAGCCCCTGCTTTCTGTATTCCGGCAAAACCACGACACGCCCCAGCATCACTGTGGGAACCGGCTCACCGGAAAGTTCATACAGACGGCAGGTAGCCACCGGAAATTCATCGTCCAACAGCACAATATATTTGGCTTCCGGGCTGTCATATTCGTCAAATTCTTCCCGAAGCGTGATATGGTACTGTCTTGCCATGGCCTGGATTCGCACATAGTAGGCGCCCGCCTGCTGCCAGAGTTCTTCTGCTCTTAACACATTTATGTTCATTTTCTATATCTCCATTTTTACTTTAAATCCATTTTTATTTCAAAGGTTTCTGTTTGGAAAAGTATTATTCTTTTCTCCCAAAGCCCCTCAGATCCATTTTCACAAGTCCTACCGCCAGCAGGCCGAGGAGCACGACGGCATCTGCCAGAAAAACTGTCACGATATTTTCTGCCAGTCCAAACACAAACAACACGCTGAAGATTTCTGCCGACAGAGCGACAAAACACAGCGAATTACTCAGATATTCTGATATGATCTTTCCGTAAATCGTGTTCATCTGTACCTTTACATAAATGCACGGTCTGAGAAAGTAGCGGATGGCAATGCAAATAAGAGGATAAGCAAAAATAAACTCTTTTCGTACCAGCGTGCTTGCGATGCCCAGCTTCCATTGTACCGGAATCTGCGGCGGCAGCTTGCTGTAAAACAAGATGCCCACAAGCAGGCACAAAACAGTCAGTATTATCCATGTCTGGAAGCTGCACCAAAACCAGACGAAACTGACGGTATCCAGACGGAACACCGGCTGATTCTGCTCCCAATAATCCTTCAGCTCATTCACATACCGCTCCACCTGCAACGTTTCGTAGCTGAGTTCCCGGTCATGAAGCATTTGATTGCAGAGCGCTTTTGCCCTATCCAGATCCGTCATCTGCTCATTCAGCCGTTCGCTCTGCCGCTCCAGAATCTCAGGGAGAGAAACCTTCTCCTGAATTACATTGCGTATGTCTTCGATGGTTATCCCCAGAGTTCGCAGATACGCGATCTTTTTCAGATCTTCCACATCACTCTCCGAATAGTCCCTGTATCCGTTTCGCTCATTTCTTGACGGATGAAGCAGTTTTTCTTTTTCGTAAAATCGTATGTTGGAGCGGGCAAGCCCTGTCCGCTCCTCCACTTCCTTTATGGTCATAGTGCGCCTCCTTTTATCCTGTTATGAGGCATCAGTATATAGTATGAACCGGGTTTACAGTCAAGAGTTTTTTCTAAAATAAATCACATCCTCCATGGGATTATCATAATAAGGTTCACAGTCTCACTTATCTTCCCATATCTGCCGCACGAACAGCCCCTCCGCCGCCGACAGTCTTTCTATCAGGGAGAGCAGTCTTTTATCCGGGTTGTATATGCTCAAAATCGTGTCGTCTTCATTTAAAATGACCATGGCCTCTCCGTCATTGAGCAGGATATTCATATAGTCCTTCTTGCCGGAGACACATTTTCTGATCCATGTCTGCAGTTTTTTCGGCTCAGGGTTTCTCGTGCAGGTTCCCCTGAACTTGACGTCCATGTCATAGTAGCAGTTCAGCTTAAAAATAATCCGCTCAAATTTGCGGCAGATTTTCTTTGCTTCGCTGCCTTCGTGCCAGAAATTTTCTATGGTGAGATACTGTCCTCGGCTGTCTTTCGGAACTTTCTCCGGAAGCGGGTCAATGACATATACGGATTTCTTGATAAGCTTGTCGATCATTTTGTCTACTTTCATAGGGAACCTCCTTTTTCCACAGACCAATGCGCCGCCGCTTTCCCTGACGGCTGTGTTCTATACCTATAAGCTTTATTATAGCATCGTCAGAGGGTATCGTCATTTCTTTTTTCATAACGGCAGCAGCACACGGGAACAACTCTCTGATGGCGGACTATTTTTTTGTCTTGAGATTCTTTTTTATCCGCTGCCACAATATCACCGACAAAATCACCGCGATATAGTCGGTGATGCTCTGTCCGTAAATCACTCCGTTTAGTCCGAACAGCGCGTTCAGCAGATACAAAAGAGGGATCAGCAGGATACCCTGACGCAGTACGGAAAGTACCGTGGCGGGGAAGGCATGTCCCACCGACTGCATGCAATTCATATTCATAAACAGAATGCCGATGACCGGCCCGGACAGCATGTAACCGATGAGCATCTGTACACCGTAGGCGATCACTTCGCTGTCGTTGATAAATATACGGATGATCGGTTCCCTGCATACATAATAGAAGATGACCGAAGCAATTCCTACTATGATACAGCACATTTTTGTAAACCGCTCCACTTCCTGAAAGCGGTTTTCATTTTCCGCCCCGTAATTATATCCCAGAAGAGGCTGAACACCGTTGGCAAGTCCCATCTGTAAAAATGTGATAAACATATTTGCTTTAAACACAATGCCGATGGCCGCCACCGGCGCGTTGCCGTAAGCCACAAGGATCTGATTGAGGATGATGGTGGAAACGCTCATCAGTCCGGAAAAGATTGCCGTTGGCAGTCCGATGGTGCATACTCTACTGAGAATTTTCTCCCGGTAGGTAAAGTACCGGAAATGAATGGAAAAAATCTTTGTTTTTTTCAGGAAGTACCACAGATAATAGAGACACGCCAGCACATTTCCTATCGTGGTGGCAATGGCTGCTCCGGCCGCTCCCATATGCAGCCCGGAAATAAAAATCGGGTCCAGCACGATATTTGCGATCGTTCCGATCATATTTCCGATCATGGCCTCCTTGCTGGCGCCCTCCACCCGGAGTATGAAACTGGACGCCGCGGACCAGATGATAAACGGCGCGCCGTAAGAAATATGGAGGGTATATCCCCGGGCATATTCGTAAGTGTCCGCGTCAGCGCCAAATAATGTCAGGACCGGCCGCATAAAAATCAGAAGCACGATCATAAAAACCACGCCCACAGCCAGCGACGCGTAAAACACGAAGGATGTGACATTTTTTACTCTCTTTTCGTCTTTCTTTCCCAGTGCCACCGACGCCACGGCGCTACCGCCCATGGCAAACATGTTGGCAAATGCCATCAGCAAAATAAAAATCGGGTTTGTGAGACTGACCGCAGCCACCTGCAGGGCATCCCCGGTCTGTCCCACAAAAAATGTATCGGCCATATTGTAGATGACGGTGACAAGACTGCTGATGACACTCGGAATCGCCATTTTCGCCACTGCCTTTGACACCTTCACCTCCGCCATTAGTTCATGTTCATTCATCGAGATCTCCTCCTGTTGTCCTATAAATAACTCTCATGTCCTTGTAAATAGAGTGCTTTTCTTCTATCCATCCAGATTATGAAGCATTTTCTCCGCCAGGCGAAGGAAGGTTTCCTTCTCTTCCTCGCTGATCCCCGTAAGAAGCCGACGCTCTGTCTCCACGATCTCCTCCTCAAGTGCCTTCCGGATCCGTCCTGCTTTTTCGGTAAAGACAAGCTTTTTGAGTCTCCCGTCTCTTTCATCCGGCACCCGCAAGATCATCTCCTGTTTTTCCAGGCTCCGCAAAATACTGCTTGCCGTTGGCGGACGCAGATCAAACTCCTCCTCGATATCTTTCTGATATACGTCACGGCTGAAGCCCGCTGCCAGTATATAGTTGAGAATCCGGCCCTGTGCCTCGCTGATGCCGATGGATTCCTGTACCGCCTGCGAACGTCTCCTCAGGCGATGAGATATTTTATTGATGATCATTCCCGTTTCCAAGTTTCATTGCCCTCACTCTCTAAGATGTACATTATTTCAGGGGAATTTTTATTTCGTCAGAATGTGCCATTTCTTCCCAGAAATAATTACTTAGTTTTCTAAGTATTTAAATGAGAAAATACTCCTTTCCGACTGCAAAAAGATAATCAGAAAGGAGTTCACGCTCTTCTATTCTTCTTCCCAGTTGTGGTAGACTGCCTGCACGTCGTCATCGGCGTCCAGAAGGTCAAGGATACGGTTTAAGTTCTTGATGTCGTCTTCGTTGGTGAGCTTCACGTAAGTATCCGGGATCATGGTCACTTCCGCGGATGCCATCGGCACGTTTTCTTTCTCGAGGGCTTCGCGGACTTCGCCGAAGGAATCCGGGTCTGTGGTGATCTCGTAGCTGTCTTCCTCTTCCACAAAGTCTTCCGCTCCGGCGTCGAGAGCCAGCATCATGAACTCATCCGGGTCTGTCTCATATTCTTCTTTGGAGACGATGATCTGTCCCTTCTTCTGGAACATGAAGGACACGCAGCCGCTGGTTCCGATGTTTCCTTTTCCTTTGGAGAAGGCGGCACGGACGTTAGCGGCGGTACGGTTTTTGTTGTCGGTCAGCGTCTCCACGATGATCGCGATTCCGCTCGGGCCGTAGCCTTCGTAAGTATTCTGCACATAGTTGACGGACTCGGCGTCGCCGGCGGCCTTCTTGATGCCCCGCTCAATGGTATCGTTCGGCATGTTATTGGCTTTTGCCTTGGCGATCACGTCACGGAGCTTACTGTTATTGGCCGGGTCCGGGCCGCCTTCTTTTACCGCTACGGCGATCTCACGGCCGATGACGGTAAAGATCTTACCTTTGGCAGCGTCGTTTTTCTCTTTTTTATGCTTAATATTAGCAAATTTGGAATGTCCAGACATAATTCTCTCCTCGTTTCTTTTTATGATTTCTTTTCATTTTCTGGAAAAAGACATACTTTTAAAGTTTAGCACTGTTTTTTCCCATCGTCAAGTATACCGGATTCTTTAATGCTCGCGACAGCCTCCCGGATTTTTTCCGGAGGGAGCACCAGGGCAAAGCGGACATGTCCCTCCCCGAGGCTTCCGAAGCTTACGCCCGGCGTGCAGATGACCCCGGTGCGCTCCATCAGTTCCATCACAAAGGCGCCGGAATCCGTATATCCTTCCGGAAGCGGTCCCCAGGCAAACATCGTTCCCTCGCTGTCCGGAATGTTCCAGCCGATCTCCCGAAGTCCTCCGCACAGGGCGTCTCTTCGTTCCTGGTACTTGCGGCACTGCTCTTTTACGACGGCGTCATCGACGGAAAGCGCGGCAACGGCTCCCGCCTGCACCGGCAGAAAGATACCGTAATCAATCTGGGAACGGAACCGCTTAAACAGGGCGACCACATCCGCATTGCCGATGACAAAGGACATTCTGGCGCCTGTGTAATTGTAGCTTTTGGACAGGGAATAAAACTCCACGCCCACTTCCTTTGCCCCCGGAAAAGAGAGGAAAGAGCGCCCTTCACGGCCATCATAAATAATATCTGAGTACGCATTGTCATGGATGATCAGGATTTCATTTTCTCTGGCAAATGCAATGAGTTCTTCGTAGAAAGAATCCGGCGCTGTTTTGCAGATCGGATTAGCCGGATAGGAGACGACCATGACCTTTGCCGCCTTTTTTATGTCATCCGGGATCGCCGCAAAGTCCGGCAGATAACCGTTTTCCTCTGTCAGTGGATAGAGCCACTGATTCGCCTGCGCCACAAATGCCCCCGTGTTAAAAATCGGATAACCGGGATTTGGCAGAAGCACCACATCGCCCGGATTGATGAGCGGCAGAAAAATGTGCGTCATCCCCTCCTGGGAACCGTAGACAGACATAATCTCATTCTTCTCAATGTCCGTATGATATCTGTTCTTGTAACGACGAATGACCGCTTCCAATAATTCGTCTCTGTCGCTCAGTGCATAGCGATAGTTTTCCGGATGGCGGCAGGCCTCTGCGACGGCCTGCATGACGGATTCTTCCGGTTCAAAATCCGGCGTGCCCACAGAAAAGTTATAGATTTTTCGTCCCTGTCTCTCCAGCTCTTTTTTCTTATCATCAAGAATATTGAAGATGCCCGCCTCAAAATTCTTCATTTTGTCGGCTGCTTCAAAGTGCATATGTATATCCTCTCTTTCCGCTTATATCGTACCACATATATGCGTTGGCACAGACCGGATCTGCTTCATGCCGGGTGTCCACAACCCAGACCCGGCAGAATCATCCGGCACACTGCGTCCTCCTTCAATATGGTCTGTTTTCTCTATATTTTACATACCATAGGTTTTTCCTATGTAATAAGTTCCAGACTGATCTTTAATGCCCGGTCCACCCGGCGCAGCGTCTTCCCGTCCAGATGACAGACTTTTTCTTTCAGCCGCTGCTTGTCAATGGTCCGGATCTGTTCCAGAAGAATGACGGAATCTTTGCTGATATCACACTCCGCCGCGGAAAGCTCCACATGGGTCGGAAGCTTTGCCTTGTTCATACGGCTGGTGATCGCCGCGCAGATGACGGTCGGACTGTGTCTGTTCCCGGCATCATTCTGAATGATGAGCACCGGCCGCACGCCGCCCTGCTCGGACCCGACCACCGGCCGGAGATCTGCATAATAAATGTCGCCTCTTTTTATCATCAATTTCACTCACTCCATTTTCTTTTTTAATTGAAGTATTTCCCAAAAATGTCGTGAGTATTCTTTTTATCCCGGGAGGAACGCGTTCCCCTCTGCAGGCATATTTCTTTCTGCCGAAACCTTTTCGTCTGATCTATCGGATGATATCCGGCAGATACGTAAGCAGATCGCCCGCCGTTATTCCGTAATATCCCTTTTCTTTGGCCGCAGCGTCCCCCGCGAGGCCGTGGCAGTACACGCCAAGGCGGGCTGCCTCAAGGGCGGACAGGCCTCCGGCGAGCAGACCGCAGAGGATACCCGTGAGCACATCGCCGCTGCCGCCGGTCGCCATACCGTTATTCCCGCTCATATTAATATATGTCGGGGCGCTGCCGTCGGATACAATGGTCCTCGCATCTTTAAGCACGAAAATGTGTGTGGCGTCCGCCGCTTCCCTGGCTGTCTCCATGAGTGTATTCTGGATCTCCGCCACTTTTTTCCCGGTGAGTCTCTCCATCTCCTTAAGATGCGGGGTAAGGATGATCGGAGCCCCGTAGGAATCATACTCTGACGACACCGAACCGTTTTGTTTCAATGCCGCCAGCGTGTTGATCCCGTCGGCGTCAATGACCAAAGGGCAGCTTCCCCGCTGCAACACGGCGGTAAGAAGACGGGCCGTCCGTGCATTTTGTCCAAGTCCAGGCCCGATACCGATGACAGTAGCCCAGTCAAGCGCTTCCGGCAGTTTCGCAAGAGCTTCTTCGTCCGAGGCATAGGTCGTCATGATTGCTTCCGGCACCCGGCTCTGTAAGATTTCTCTGTTTTCCTCGCAGGTAAAGATCCGCACCAGACCGCTCCCCGTCCGGTACGCCGCCGTCGCCGAGAGATAGGCGGCGCCCGCCATATTTTTTGTACCAACGATCAGCAGCACTTTTCCGTAGGACCCTTTATTGGACCATGGCCATCTCTTTGGCAGACGGCACAGATCCTCTTTTGTATACCGGATTGTCTTTGGAAGCACCGCTTCCACCGCCTCCTCCGGAAATCCAATCTCCTTTACGACCACTTCTCCTGCCAGAGAAGCGCCCGGATAAAGGACCAGCCCGATCTTGGAAAGCCCGAAGGTAATTGTCAGATCTGCCTGAAAAGCACACCCCAGTATCTTTCCACTGGAAGCATCCACCCCGGAAGGGACGTCCACAGCGATCTTAAAACCGCTCCGGGTATTTACCTCCTCAAGAACTTCCCACTGAATGCCCGCCACATCACGTTTCAATCCCACACCGAACACAGCGTCCACCCAGATGTCACTGTCTTTGTCCGGCAGCTTTTCCAGAAAATGTACTCCCAGATTCTCAAGGATCTTCCTCTGTGTCTGATAAGACTCCGATGCATGGCGGACACCGCCGATCTCATAAAAGGACACCGTGTACCCTCTGGCAAGGAGCAGCCGTCCCAGTGCCAGACCGTCTCCGCCGTTATTTCCCCGCTCCGCGATGACCGTCACGGAAACCGGAGATGGAAAACGACAGACAATCTCCTCTTCCATGGCAAGAGCCGCCCTTTCCATAAGAACAATTCCCGGTATCCCCACCGTCTCGATACTGTATGCGTCAATCCGCTGCATTTCATCTCCTGAACCAATATACTGCATCGTTTCTCCTTTCCTGACGCATTTACTGCGTCAATAATGGCAGATTTGAAAGTTTACTTTCAAACTTCTCCTCCATTTCTCAGGCAATAAAAAGAAAGATGAAAAACCTCAGTCCTCCATCTTTCTGCCTGCTATTCATTTATATTATGAATACGATAGGAAAGTGTCATAATACTTTCTGACAAATGTACATTCTCGACAATAACATCTTCCGGAAGATTCAGATCTATCGGAGCAAAATTCCAGAATGCCTTCACCCCAAGACTTACAAGCTCTCTGGCAATCTTCGGCGCCTTGCTTCTCGGCAGAGTCAGCGCAGCGATGCGAACCTCATGTGTTGACAGAAACTCTTCCAGCATGTCAATGTCATACACCTCAACACCGCGCACTGTCATCCCCACCAGACGGGGATTCACGTCGAACAAACCGATGATCTTGAAACTGTTCTCCTCAAACTCCTGGTTATTGGCCAACGCCTGTCCCAGATTACCGGCACCCAGAATAATTATATTATTTGTTTTGTCAAGGCCAAGTATTTTTCCCATCTCATTATAGAGAAATTCTACATTATATCCATATCCCTGCTGACCAAATCCTCCGAAGTTATTCAGATCCTGTCGAATCTGTGAAGCAGTCACATTCATCTTCTGACTCAGTTCCTTGGAGGAAATACGGACAACATCGTTCTTCAGCAAATCACCGAGATACCGGTAATACCTTGGCAATCTCTTGATAACAGCAGGTGAAATCACTTTTTCATTTGCTGATTTTGCATTTCCTTTTTTGTCTTCCATATTATCCTTCCTTTGACAAAACTTTCGCATTCTTTTCATTACACAGCACATCAATTATACTCAGATTTTATACATTTGTCAAACCGGTTTTTCCTCTTTCCTTATCTTTTCTTTCATGTTAAAATAGCCAATGTTTGATTTTTATGCACGACATACACGGAGGTTTTTTATGATTTTAGCATGTCAGAAAATAACAAAAGCCTTTGGTGGCGACACCATTTTACAGGATATAAATTTTATCATAAATGAGGGGGAAAAGGCGGCTCTGATCGGCATCAACGGGGCCGGAAAGACAACCCTTTTAAAGATCATCACCGGAGAATATGAGGCAGACAGCGGCGAGGTGGTACTCCAGCGGGGAGCCACCATGGGATACCTCTCTCAGGTCATTGATGTGACTTCCCGCCGGACTATCTACGAGGAGATGCTCGACGCCAAAAAGGACATTATAGAAATGGAACAGAAAATCCATACACTGGAACAGGACATCAGCCGCCTGTCCGGCGAAAAACTGGAAAATGCCATGGAAAGCTATTCTCTTTTGACAGACCGTTTTGAGAAATCCAACGGCTACGCCTGGAAGAGCGAGATCGTCGGCGTCTTAAAAGGTCTTGGTTTCACAGAAGCCGAGTTTGATACGCCGATCCACACACTTTCCGGCGGACAGAAAACCCGGGTGGCTTTAAGCCGGATCCTTCTCACGCAGCCGGATATCATCCTTCTGGACGAGCCGACCAACCATCTGGATATGGACGCCATCCGCTGGCTGGAGACCTTTCTCAGCAATTACCGGGGCGCTGTGCTCATCGTCTCCCATGACCGTTACTTTCTTGACCGGGTTGTCTCCAAAGTCATTGAAATAGAAGCAGGAAAGAGTCAGACCTTCCTCGGCAGCTACAGCCAGTACGCTGAGAAGAAGAAAGCACAGCGGGACGCACAGATGAAGCTCTATCTGAATCAGCAGCAGGAGATCAGACATCAGGAGGACGTCATCACAAAACTCCGCTCATTCAACCGGGAAAAATCCATCCGCCGCGCCGAGAGCCGGGAAAAAATGCTGAACAAGATGGAGCTTGTGGACAAACCGGTCGTCTTAAACAGCCGGATGCGCATCTCTCTGGAACCGGAGGTCATAAGCGGCAACGACGTTCTCACCATCGAAAATCTTTCAAAATCTTTTGAGAACAAACCTCTTTTCCGCAACTTAAACCTCTCCATTCATCGGGGAGAAGTGGTCGGTCTCCTGGGCGCCAACGGCACCGGTAAGACTACCCTCCTTAAGATCATCAACCGCCATCTCCGGCCGGACAGCGGAAAGATTCACTACGGAGCCAAAGTATCCATCGGATATTATGATCAGGAACAGCATGTATTAAATGATGAAAACACTATTTTTGACGAGATATCCGACGCCTACCCGAAACTGACGAACACCCGCATCCGAAATGTGCTGGCTGCCTTCCTTTTCACCGGCGACCGTGTTTTCCAGAAGATCGGTACTTTAAGCGGCGGAGAAAAAGGACGGGTATCCCTTGCCAAACTGATGCTCTCAAACGCAAACTTCCTCATCCTCGACGAGCCAACCAACCACCTGGACATCCAGTCAAGAGAAATCCTTGAAGATGCCATCAATGATTACGAGGGTACTGTATTTTACGTCTCCCACGACCGGTATTTTATCAATCAGACAGCTACCCGGATCCTGGATCTGTCCCCGGACGGCATCGTCAACTATAAGGGCAATTATACCTATTATCTGGAACAGAAAGAAGCCGGCAATATCGAGGCAGACAGCGACTCTGTCCTCTCGCCGCCTGCCGGCAGCGACGAAACAGCCGCATCATCCGCAGGCAATCCTTCCTCCGGCTCTTCCAAAGAAGACTGGAAACGCTCCCGGGAGGAGGCCGCCAGACAGCGAAAACGCGCCAACGAACTCAAAAAAACCGAGGCAGAGATCAGCCGACTGGAAGAAGAAAATGAAACGATCAAAAATGAAATGAACGATCCGGAAATCGGCAGCAACGTCAGCCGCCTCATGGAACTGTCCAGACAATACGAAGAAAATGAAGAAGCTCTGCTGGAACTCTATGAAAAATGGGAGGAACTCTCCGAAGAATAAGATGGGGATTTGTAAAGGCGATAACAGCGTTCTTATATAACAGACGATGCCATCCGTTCTCATACAGTTCCTCCCGACTCGACCCTCACTCGGACTACAGGCGTTTTCTGATTGGCAGGGAGAAACCGCTTTGCGGTTTCGGCTGCGCCTTACAGGATTAAAAAGGTGTGCTCCTTCGTGCAAGCACGGGAGCCATCCCTTTTTCAATCCTGCTCCCTGCCGTCCACAAGTCTTAGCCAGTCCTCCCTCACAGCTCGCGGTCGGAAACTGTATGCACTCCGAATGGCATCTGGATATTTGGAAACACTGTTTCATCTTTACAAGAATCCTGTGTATACTGGCAAAACAGCAGGCTATAGATATAGATAGTTATTTTGTTGAGGGGATAAGAAACAAAGAATTCTGGTATCTCCGGAGAGCCAGCCACAATACTGTAGATGCGCTCGAGATGGAACGGCATCTTGTCATAATCTTATTGATGAAGTCAGACAGAGATTTGCGGCATACTATCCAGGTAGAAAAACACAGCGGGAAAGGTCGGCGACGGCTGTGAGCGCAGGCGTCATGAGAATATTATGATGCTGTTCCCACAATCAGCCTGCCGAGGTGGAGGAGAAGAGCTTCCTGCCTGAGTTTTTCTATGGTATATACAGCGTCGCAAATCTCGTCTGTTTCCACATCCTCAGATTCTCTCAAAACCACAGTTTCATCTCGACCAATCCCTATTTCTTCACTTCCACTTTCTGTCCGAGTTTACTCTCCGTTCCTGCCATCAGTCGCTTGATGTTCGCGCGGTGACGGTAGATCGCAAATCCGGCGTAGAGAAGGATCAATACAAACAAATCCCAGCGTCCCGGATAGAAAATGAGAATCTCCACGATGAGAGCTGCAGAAAGCAGTGTAGATGCCAGAGAAACATATCTGGTAGCTGCCACGACCACCACGAAGATCACCAGGCAGCAAAGACCCATTCTCCAGTCAAATCCCATCATGACCGCCGCGGAAGTGGCAATTCCTTTTCCTCCTTTAAAATGCAGGAAAAAAGGAAAATCATGACCGATTACAACTGCAAATCCGAGGACCAGCTGCAGAAGCTCAGAGTTCAGTCCCGGTACTGCCGGTCCGATGGCAAACTTGATGATGAGGACCGGGATCATGCCTTTTAAGGCATCTCCCAGAAACGTGATCAACGCGCGGCCTTTTCCGAGAGTCCGAAGAACGTTCGTCGTCCCGGCATTGCCGCTGCCGTACTGACGGATATCGAGTCCGCAGAGCCTGCCGACAAAATATCCTGTCTGAATACAGCCCAGAAAGTAACCCACAATGATCGCCACTATAAAGTAACCAATATACCCTGTCATTATTTCTCCTTTCTTTCCCGGTAGATGAACTTGATCGGCGTTCCCCGGAAACCAAAAGTGGTACGAATCTGATTTTCGATGTACCTGGTATAAGAAAAATGCGTCAGATTCTTATCATTAATAAACATCACAAATGTAGGCGGCTTCACCGAAACCTGCGTGATATAATAAATCCGCAGCCTCTTTCCCTTATCGGAAGGCGGCTGTTTCATGGCCATCGCCTCCGTGAGGATCTCATTCAGCACACCGGTCTGCACCCGGAGAGCACAGTTGGCGATGACCGCGTCGATCATATCAAAAAGCTTCGGCAGTCTCTGCCCGGTCTTTGCGGAGAGGAAGATCAGCTCCGCATATGGCATGTAGGAAAGCTTCTCCCAGATTTTCTCCGTAAACTCCTTCATGGTATGATTATCTTTCTCGATCAGATCCCATTTGTTGACGGCAATGATCATCCCCTTGCCTCTCTCATGGGCAATGCCCGCGATCTTGGCATCCTGCTCTGTGACGCCTTCCTCCGCGTCAATGACCAGGACCGCCACATCACAGCGCTCCACCGCCGTGACCGTACGGATGATACTGTATCGCTCCAGCTCTTCTTTTACTTTACTCTTCCTGCGAAGACCTGCCGTGTCGATGAACACATACTCCTGTCCGTTTCTTGTCACGGTCGTATCGATGGCGTCCCGCGTCGTTCCGGCGATCGGAGAAACGATCACCCGGTCTTCTCCCAGAAGACGGTTGACGATAGAAGACTTACCGGCATTTGGCTTACCGATCACCGCGATCTTCGGCCGCTCGTCTTCTTCTTCCTCTCCTGCCGCTCCCGGAAAATGTTTCACAACCTCATCAAGCATATCGCCGATACCGAGCTTGCCCGCTGCGGAAATCGGGATCGGGTCGCCAAGTCCCAGGTTATAAAACTCATACACATCCGGCATGAACTTTTCAAAACTGTCCACCTTATTGACGATGAGAAGGACCGGACGACCGGAACGCCGCAGCATATCCGCCACCTTAAAGTCCGCATCCACAAGCCCCTGCCGCACATCGGTCAGGAACAGAATGACATCGGCAGTCATAATGGCTGTCTCCGCCTGCTCCCGCATCTGCGCCAGAATGATATCTTTGGACTCCGGCTCAATACCTCCGGTGTCTATCAGCGTAAATGCATAGTTCAACCAGGAAACATCCGCATATATTCTGTCTCTCGTTACTCCGGGGGTATCTTCTACGATGGAAATCCTGCTTCCCGCCAGCGCATTAAATAACGTGGACTTGCCCACATTCGGACGGCCCACTACCGCTACAACTGGTTTACTCATGTTTTACCTCCATTTTTCTGTATCCACTGTGTTTTCGACCAAGATACAGCTCCGGGTCGGCTCCCGCAGCACTGTCAAAAAACAGTCTTTTTATTTATTGATGATTTTATCGACAAAATCCTGTCCTTCTGATTGTATAATATTCACCGGGACTTGTAAAGCTTCGGAAAGCTCGGAAAGCCGCATATCGTCAAGAAAAATATCCTCGTCTGCTTTCAGCACGTTGCACGGAAGCAGAAGTTCTTCCCCAAGCTCTCTCTCAGAAAGCTGTTCCCGGATATCCTGCCCGGTAAGAAGACCGGACACCGTGATCAGCTCCCCGAAAAACCGGTTCTCAATGCAGTACACATGCACCTGGATTCCCTGATACTTCTCCATTACCTTCCCGGCCAGCTCCTTTATCGTCGGAAACGCCAGCTTTGCCGTGGCGATGGAAACCGTTTTTTCTCTCTCATCGCCAGACAGCTGCGCAAGCCTCTCCTCCACTTCCTGCATGAGGAGGCGCATCATACCAACGCCATTTTCCAGCTGACCGAATCCCTCATAATAATCCTCCGGCGGAAAATCCTCCTCAGCAAGGATAAACCACTCGTCACTGGCATGGACGAAAGCGGTTCCGTTTTTTTCCAGAAAATGTGCCTGCCAGCCCTGAATCTGCGCCAGTATCTTTCTGGCATCTTCCTTCGTAAATGCCGCAAGCTCCGGCAATCCCTCCCGGTATTTCGTCAGTCCCACCGGCACCACGGACAGGCTCTCCATAAAAGGGAGGAACTCCCCGAGCTCCCGGATGGTCCGGTCCAGCTCTTCGCCGTCATTGATCCCCTTACACAAGACCACCTGGCTGTTCATGGGAATCTCCGCTTCATAAAAACGGCGGATTTTTTCCAGAATATCTCCCGCAAACCGATTATGAAGCATCTGGCAGCGCAACTCCGGATTCGTCGTGTGCACAGAAATATTGATGGGCGCCAGGTGATACCGGATCACTCTCTCCATATCCTTTTCTTTCATATTCGTGAGCGTGATATAATTCCCCTGCAAAAACGAAAGCCGGGAATCATCGTCCTTAAAATAAAGCGTTTCCCGCATCCCCGGAGGCATCTGATCAATAAAGCAGAATATACATTTATTGCAGCAGGAATTGTACTCATCCATTAAAAAAGATTCAAACGTAAGACCCAGATCTTCTTCCTCTTCTTTCTCAATAATCAGGGTACATTCTTCGCCGTCTTTTGTGAGGACTTCCATCTCGAGATATTCTTCTTCTATATAATACTGGTAATCAAAAAAATCTTCTATCTCATGTCCGTTGATGGAACCAATCCGGTCACCCGGCTCCAGCCCGCATTCTTCCGCGATGCTGTCCGGCTCCACCCCGGTGATAAGGTGCCAATGTTTAATCATAATTTCTCTCCCTGCACTTTTGTCGTCTCTGTTCAAAGCAATCTTCCACTGCAAATATGCTGGTCAACAGACACGGAACGGTCTCCGTGTTCCTCTGTTTACAGGCACAGAAAGGCGCCCATATTCCCCCGTCTGCCATGACTGGCTCTGTGGGAAAACAACTTATCATGGTTACAACAGGTGCACAGATCTGTGATATCCAGATGTTCCGGCAGGATTCCCGCCTCTGTCAGGATGATCCGATTCGCCTCCCACAGATCAAGCTGATACTTGCCCTGCCCTTTGTTGTCAAAAATCTGCGGGAGCTGTTCTGCGGAAAATGTCTCTCCGAACGCCTCCCATACATCTTCACTGACCTCATAGCAGGCACGGCAGATGGACGGTCCGATGGCAGCTATGATATTTTCTGCCTGACTTCCATACTCTTCCTCCATCAAATGGATCATCTTTGCGCCGATGCGCGCGGCAGTCCCTCTCCAGCCGGAGTGAGCCATGGCAATGACTTTCTGTTCCGGGTCATAAAACAACAACGGCACACAGTCCGCATAGGAAGTATACAGAGGAACTCCCGGCACATTGGTGACAAGCCCGTCGATACCCGGCACTGTCTCCCGGAGAATTCCTTCTCCCCGGTTTTCTTTTGTCACCTTCCGAAGCTTTGTCTCATGAATCTGGGCAGAAAACACCAGGTCTTTTGCCTCAAATCCGATGGCATCGGCGATCCGGCGAAAGTTTTCCCGCACATTCTCCTCCCGGTCTCCCCGGGTAAAAGACAGATTCATCGTTCCGAGATTTCCTTTGCTGACCCCTCCCATGCGGGTGGAAAACCCATGCCGCACACCAGCGGCCGCAAGCTTGGGAAATGTCAGATAGATGACGCCATTTTTCTCATTGACTATGGTTGAATGATTGTCATTTGCATATATCCATTCCATCCTGCTCTCCTTTTCTCCTGCTCTGAAACAGACACACCTCTTACCACAGATACTCAAATGCATTCTTTATCCAGCGGCAGTGATACTGACTGTCCACTTCCACTACATCAAAGCGCACCGGCACGTATTCATCCAGCCGGTGCTTCATCCGATAGTAATCAAAAACACGGCAGATTTTCTTTTGTTTTCTCGTATCTACCGCCTCACAGGGACTGCCCTGCCGGTTGTCCGTGCGCATCTTCACTTCCACGATCAGAAGAGTATCTCCCTCTCTTCCAATCAGGTCGATCTCCCCGGACCGGCAGAAAAAATTCCTCTCCAGAACAGACACTCCCTGCTTTTCCAGAAAAGAAGCCGCCGCGGTCTCTCCAGCGCGTCCCTGCTCTTTTCTGTTCATTTTTTCTTTCCTCTTCCTATTATAATATGATCAATACACTGTCCGGCAGTGCGTCTGCCCCGGACATCCCCGTCCTTTATGATAAGATTGACTTTAAAAAGCTTCTTCTGTGAATCGGGCACGGACCAAGACGATGCAGCGCTTCCACATGTTCTCTGGAACCATAGCCCTTATTTGACGCAAAACCATAGCCCGGATACATCTTGTCATATTCCTCCATCATCCTGTCACGGTATACCTTCGCCACAATGCTGGCAGCAGCGATGGAGACACTTCTGGCGTCCCCCTTCACGATGCCTACCTGCGGGATATCCACCTGCGGAATCGTCACCGCGTCATTTAAGAGCAGCGACGGCGCTACAGAGAGTGCCCGAATGGCCTTTCGCATCGCCTCGTAGGTTGCCTGCAGGATATTGATCTCGTCAATCCTCTCCTGCGTGGACAGCCCGATACCGATGGCGACCGCTTTTTGGTGAATCTCCTCCGACAGCTCCTCCCTCTTTTTTGCGGAGAGCTTCTTGGAATCATTGATGTACAGAATCCGGCAGTCCTTCGGCAGGATCACTGCTCCGGCCACCACCGGGCCTGCCAGAGGACCCCGTCCCACCTCATCGATCCCGCAAATGTACGTATACTCTTCATATCTTTTCTCAAAAAAAGTGAGTGTCTGAATCCGTGCCAGTTCCGCCTCGTATTTTTTCAGGCGATTCTCCTGCGTTTTCAGAACGTCCTGCACGCCTTTTCTCCCATCATCCCGGTACAGTGCCAGATACTCCGGCAGTCTCTCCGGAGGAATCTGTTTCAGCTCCTCTTTGATCTCCCGTATACTTTTTACTGACATAATATTTCCTCTTGTATATCTCTACTGACGCTCTTAAAACATTCTTTCTCCTGCGCCATTTTTGGAAGGGCCCGCTTTCTTATTCCACCGGACCAAATTTTGACAATGGCCAGATTCGGATCCACACCTTGCCGATGATCTCCGAACGGTGCACGGGACCTACCGCCTCGTAGCGGCTGTCGTAGCTGACCGGCCGGTTGTCTCCCAGACAGAAATATTCGTCTTCACCCAGTGTCAGCGGTTCCGCGGCGATGCCCGGATTCTCGATGTAATCGGTGATACCATAGACATCTCCCGTCAGCTCCTCGCCGTCAATGTAAACCTTTCCATCCATGATCTGCACGGTCTCTCCCGGCAGTCCGATGACACGTTTGATAAAGTACTGCTCTCCTTCTTCCTTTGGTCCCGGGAAAATCACGATATCAAACCGTTCCGGATCCGAAAAATGATAGGACAGCTTATCCATGATCAGATTCTCACCATTGGCCAGGGTTGTGTCCATGGAATGACCATTCACCACAGTCCTCTGTCCGACAAATCTGAGAACCAGAAAAACGACAAGACAGATCACTGCCACATAGGTGATGGTACCGATCACCTCTCTCGCGATGCTCTTTTTCTTATCTTCTGCCGAATCATGTTTTTTCCCTTTTTCCGTCCGTCCCTGCTGTTTCTTTTCTTCTACATTTCCTTCCATGTTCCGTTCCTCCCATCAGACTGTTTCCGTGAAATCTGCCGGACGCTCCAGAGAGATCTGCCCCAGGCGCAGAGAACGGAAATCATCCAGAACGAGAAGTCCCGCCTTCTCCACATCCACCTGGCCTCCCTTTGTGAGACAGCCGCGGACACGGGCGATCTCTTCCAGAAGCTTCACCGCTTCTCCTTCTTCCTCTATGCCATAACGCATCTTCAGCGCGCCCGGATACTGCACGCACAGAAACTGCAGCAGCTCCGCCGCCAGCTCGGTTGTGTTGAGGATCTCTTCCTTGATGGAACCGATCCACGCCAGACGCAGACCAACCTGCTGATCCTCAAACTTTGGCCACAGGATACCCGGGGTATCCAGCAGTTCCACATTTTTATTTATTTTAATCCACTGTTTTCCCTTTGTCACTCCCGGCTTATTGCCGGTTTTTGCACAGGCCTTTCCGGCAAAAGAATTGATAAAGGTGGACTTACCCACGTTGGGGATTCCCGCCACCATGGCGCGGACCGGGCGGTTCAGGATGCCCCTCTTCCTGTCTCGTTCTTTTTTCTCCCGACAGGCTTCTTCCACCAGTTTTTTTACCTCTTTGATGCCGGCGCCTTTCTGGGAATTCACTTTTGCCACAAAGAACCCTTTTTCTTTGTAGTACTCCTCCCACTCTTTTGTCACCTGCGCATCCGCCATATCTGTCTTATTTAAAATGATCAGGCGTGATTTATTTCTTGCCAGCTCATCAATATCCGGATTTTTGCTGCTGTAAGGCACACGGGCATCCACCAGCTCCACCATCAGGTCAATGAGCTTAATATTTTCCTGCATCATTCGCCGGGCTTTCGTCATATGGCCCGGATACCACTGAAAATGCATACCTGTCCTCCCACTTTCCGGCTGCATCTGTCCACAGCCGTTTCTTTCCTGTTCTTTCTATCTCCGATCACCGGCCGCTTTTGATCCTTCCCGCGATCTTACCGACAAATTGTGTCTGTTTTATATTTCCGATGTTTGCCACCCGGGAATCTTCACTGTTGTTACAGTTGTCTCCCATGACAAAATATTCATCCTCGCCCAGCTCCACGCCATAGGCGGCCAGGCCGGCCGACAAAATCTCTTCCTCAAAGGAATAATCCAGCGCTTCCCCGTCGATCAGAATCTCTCCCCCGCTGATCTGCACGGTCTCTCCCGGCAGCCCGATGACACGTTTTACTGTGTAATGGACGGCGGTTCCATTCTCAATCTCCAGAAGGACCGGATCATATCGTTTCGGTGCGCCGATACGGTAACTCAACTTATTTACCAGAAGCACATCCCCCTCATAATAGGAAGGCTGCATGGACTCCCCATGTACCGTTACTGTCTGAAAGCAGAACTGCACGATCACGAAGGCAAACAGGATCACCGCGGCGATCTCTCCCACCCAGAGTCCGATCCGGCGCAGCATCCGGTTTCTTCTCTCCAAATATCGATAGTTTTTTACTGCCATAACAAAATCTCCATATGGAAAAACAGGGCAAGTATACACAAATACTCGCCCCTTTCTCATCCTCTGATACTATTTAACTAACTCTTTAACCTTAGCCTTCTTACCAATTCTGTCACGTAAGTAGTAAAGTTTTGCTCTTCTTACTTTACCTTTTCTGATCACTTCGATCTTGGTAACGATTGGAGAATGTACCGGCCAGGTCTTCTCAACACCGATGCCGTTAGAGAACTTTCTTACTGTAAAGGTCTCTTTTGCTCCGCCGTTCTGTCTCTTAATTACAGTACCTTCGAATACCTGAATTCTCTCACGAGTTCCCTCAACTACCTTTGCGGAAACGCGAACGGTGTCTCCGACACGGAAGCTCTCAACTTCTGGTTTTAACTGTGCATCTTCAATGCTTTTAATAATGTCTTTCATGTGTGACCTCCTATATCATCTTGGTGTTCTTAATACCTCTCGTAACAGCGGACCACCTTTTTTCACAACTATAAGATAATAGCATGGATTCTGCCACCATGCAAGTTTTTTTCAACATTTTTTGTATGATTTTTTCTGTTTTTCTGCCACGCCGTGCTCTTCTCGCTGTCGGCGTCACCCGGCGAACACAGAAACCGGACGAAAACGGCACAGACTCTGTTATTCCAAACAGGTATACCCCAGCTCTCTCAGATATTTTTTATCCTCCGAAGTGAGAGCCGCCGTCTCCAGCAAATCCGGACGACGCTCCAGCGTCCGTTTCAGTGACTGTTCCCGCCGCCACTTCTCAATATTTCCGTGATGCCCGGAGAGAAGAACTTCCGGCACCCGCTTTCCATTGAACTCCACCGGACGGGTATAATGCGGATGTTCCAGCAGATTATCGTGGAAAGATTCAAACTCCGCGGAATCTTCATTATTAAGCACGCCCGGCACAAGGCGGGACACGGCGTCCATCATGACCAGCGCCGGTAGTTCTCCGCCGGTGAGCACATAATCTCCGATGGAGACATAATCTGTCACGATCTCTTCCAGGATCCGCTCATCGACTCCCTCGTAATGTCCGCAGAGAAAAACCAGATCTTCTTCCTTTGCCAGCTCCTCTGCCATGGACTGGTTAAATACCCGTCCCTGCGGAGTGACATAGATGACCCGCGGACATTTTTCCATGTCTTTTACCACATCTTCATAGGCAAGCGCGATCGGTTCCGGCTGCATGACCATCCCCGCGCCTCCGCCGTAAGGGTAATCATCCACGTGTTTATGCTTATCCCGGGAATAATCCCGGATATCCACTGCGTTCAGATGAAGAAGACCGTTGGCCAGAGCACGTCCGGTGACGCTGGTGTCAAATCCCTGCCGGATCATCTCCGGAAACAGCGTAAGAACATGAAAATTCATCAGTCTGTCAGCCCTTTCATCAAATGTACCAGGATGATCCCCTCATCCATATCCACATCGAGGATACACTCCTTGATGGCCGGAAGAAGGATGCGTCCGCCATCCTCTGTCAGTACTTCATAAACGTCATTGGCGCCTGTGGAGATCACATTTTCCAGCCGGCCGATCGTGACGCCACTGTCGTCGACGATGGTAAGTCCCAGCAGATCTGCCACAAAATATTCATCCTCTTCAAGCTCCACCGCATTTTCTCTGGTGACCAGCAGCGGGCAGCGCTTGTATTTTTCTACTTCATTGATATCATCAAGTCCCTCAAACTTGACAAAAACAAACTTTTTAAAAAATTTGCAGTACTCTACCTTTAATTCCAGAAGCTCTTTTCCCGTATCCAGCAAAACATCTTCCAGATCCAGGAACCGCTCCTTGTCGTCTGTTGTGGGAAAAACCTTGACTTCTCCCTTCAGTCCGTGGGTTCCGGTGATCACTCCCACCTGTAATAAGTCTTCCATACATTTACTCCTGTATATACCGTGTTTTTCCCGCGCAGCACACAGATGTTCTGCCGGAAAATGTACCGGTATGTTTGCACATCCTTTTCCAGAACGAAAAAACTGCTACCCGTCAGACAGGTAACAGTTTCATGCCAATTATTGCGCGATATCAACTATCACTTTTTTATCTTCCCGGGAAGCCGCAGCCTTCACCACAGTACGCATCGCTCTCGCGATCCGTCCCTGCTTGCCGATGACCTTTCCCATGTCATCCGGAGCAACATGAAGCTCCAGAATGATGGAGTGGTCGGTTTCTCTTTCTGTGACGACAACCTCTTCCGGGTGGTCCACCAGAGATACTGCGATAACTTTCACTAACTCTTTCATCACACAAGCCCCCAGTTATTATTTCTCAATACCGGCATTCTTTAATAATCTTGCAACTGTGTCTGTTGGCTGCGCACCTTTTCCAAGCCATGCTTTTGCAGCTTCCTCGTCGATCTTAACGACTGCTGGCTCCTGATTTGGGTCGTAGAAACCGATTTCATCAATGTTTCTTCCATCTCTTGGAGATCTTGCGTCTGCAACAACAACTCTATAGATAGGATTTTTCTTTTTACCCATTCTCTTTAATCTCATCTTTACTGCCATGTGATTTCACCTCTTTCATATTTTTCATCTATGTGGAACCGGAAATCTCCCGGTGTCCTGCGTGATCAAAACGGAAGCTTCATGCCTCCCAGTCCGAAGCCGCCTCTTCGCCGCCCTCCCTTGCCCATCATGCCGTTCATCTGCTTCATCATCTTGCGGGACTGCTCAAACTGCTTACACAGCTTATTCACTTCCTGCAGGCTGACGCCGGCTCCGTTGGCGATCCGCTTCTTGCGGGACGGGTTTAAAATATTCGGGTTGGACCTCTCTTCCGGCGTCATCGAATAGATAATCGCCTCAATGCGGTCCATGGCGCTGTCGTCAATGTCGATATTTTTGATCTGACTGCCAACGCCCGGGATCATGGAAAGCAGATCTGCGATGCCTCCCATCTTTTTCACCTGCTGCATCTGCGCAAGGAAATCATCAAAACCAAACTCCGCCTTCCGGAGCTTCTGCTCCAGCTCTTTCGCGGACTCCTCATCCACTGCGTTCTGCGCCTTCTCAATGAGAGTGAGCACATCGCCCATGCCGAGGATACGGCTGGTCATACGGTCCGGGTAAAACTGCTGTAAATCCTCCAGCTTCTCACCCATACCTATATATAAAATCGGCTTGCCGGTCACGGCACGGATGGAGAGTGCGGCTCCGCCTCTCGTATCGCCGTCCAGCTTCGTGAGGATCACCCCGTCGATGCCGACCTTATCTTCAAATGTCTTTGCCACGTTGACTGCGTCCTGTCCTGTCATGGCATCCACCACGAGAACCGTCTGCGTCACGTCTACGTTCGCCTTGATATTCTGGAGTTCTTCCATCATGGACTCATCCACATGGAGTCGTCCCGCCGTATCGAGGATAACGATATTTTTGTTATTCTCTCTGGCGTACTCAACAGACGCTCTGGCGATATCCACCGGATTCTTCTTATCTCCCATGGAAAAGACCGGAACTCCCTGCTTCTCACCGTTGATCTCCAGCTGCTTGATCGCTGCCGGCCGGTATACGTCACAGGCAACCAGAAGCGGGTTCTTTCCCTTTTTCTTCAGCTGTCCGGCAATCTTGGCCGCCGTCGTCGTCTTACCGGCGCCCTGCAGACCAGCCATCAGAATCACCGTGATCTCATTGCCCGGCTTGATGACAAGCTCTGTCGTCTCGGAGCCCATCAGGGCTTCCATCTCTTCTTTTACGATCTTGATGACCATCTGCCCCGGATTCAGTCCGGTGAGAACATCCTGCCCGATGGCGCGGTCAGTCACCGTCTTAATAAATGTCTTTACCACGCGGAAATTCACGTCCGCCTCCAGCAAAGCCCTCTTGACCTCCTTCATGGCCTCCTTTACGTCAGCCTCCGTCAGACGGCCCTTGCTTCTTAAATTCTTAAAGACATTCTGCAATTTATCTGTAAGGCTCTCAAATGCCATAACAGCCTCCTGTCAATGCTGAAATCTAATACTGCTCCAGAATCTCGCTGGAAATGTTCTTAATGTCCGCGATGCGTTCCTGCATCTTCTCCCTGTCATCGCAGACGGATATCTCTTCCGCATAGCGATGTATGATGCCGACCATCTTCTTCACTTTGAGAAAATGTTCTACCAGGTGGAGTCTGTCTTCATAATCCGCAAGAATCTTCTCGCATCTTCGAATCATATCGTATACGCCCTGTCTGCTGATGCCCCGCAAATCGGCGATCTCGGAAACTGACAGGTCATTCTGAATATGTTCGCCGTACACTTCCTTCTGATTCTGTGTCAGAAGCTCGCCGTAAAAATCAAACAGCAGAGCCTTCTCCACGATTCTGTCCAATTATCATCACCTCATGTAAAGTGTTTTCCCTTTACCGAGGATGATTATATGGGAAACCAGATCATTTGTCAAGTACTTTTCCTTGCAAAATTGAAAAAGCAAAGCGTTTTTTTGTTTCTCAGGAACGTCATTTCCTGTGAAACAAGAAAACAGGCATCTGTCTTGTTACAAAACAGATGCCTGTTCGAAAGGGGAGGATATAAGTTTTTTCCTGACGACTGTCATATCCGATGTCCCCATCGGATAGTATCATTATTGCCTGATCTCCCGGAATATATGCATGTCCGCAAAAAATATCTTACCGACGCGCAGATACCGGAAAACAACAGACAAAAGACAGATGCAGGACAACTATATCATTCCCTGAAAATACTTTTTCATTCACCGGTTTTTGCCGGATATCCTCTTAGTAGTTCTCCGGTTTTACCTGGAAGTAGGACTGTGGGTGATCGCATACCGGACATACATCTGGAGCTTTCTTACCGATGCAGATATGTCCGCAGTTTGCGCACTGCCAGATAACGTCGTTATCTTTGGAGAATACGAGTTCTTTCTTTACGTTATCAAGAAGTTTTAAATATCTTGCCTCATGCTCTTTCTCTACAGCTGCTACGCCTTCGAACTTCTCAGCGATCTCATAGAAACCTTCTTCTCTGGCTTCTTTTGCGAACTGAGCATACATGTCTGTCCACTCATAGTTCTCACCATCTGCTGCCGCCTGCAGGTTCTCTGCTGTAGAACGGATAGCGCCGCCTTCTAATAATTTGAACCACATTTTTGCATGTTCTCTCTCGTTTGCTGCTGTCTCTGCAAAAATGTTAGCGATCTGTACATAGCCGTCCTTTTTTGCTTTGCTGGAAAAATAGGTGTATTTATTCGTAGCCTGAGACTCTCCAGCGAATGCGGTCATTAAGTTCTGTTCTGTTTTTGTTCCTTTTAAATTTGGCATGATAAACCTCTCTTTCCCACTTATCATATAAGATAAAGATAAAGTAAAATAGTAATAACTACTGATATCTATATTATTCCATTCTGCCGGGCTTGTCAATAGTGACCGAATTATTTTTTCTGTTCTGATTTTTTCTGTTCATTTTCTTCCCCGTTTTTCTTCAACAGCCGGTAAATAAACATATAGGCATATAGTAAAACCGGCAGCAAAAGAGCGGTCATCAGAGAAGCCATAAAGTACCGGCTCCCTGTCACAGCACAATACAGAGTGAGAAAGACCAGTCCCACCAGAATGATCACCAGAAGCAACGCGGCGATCCGTTTCAACCTGCGCATTTATTCATCCTCCCTGTTTCTCAGATGCTCCAGCCGCATCCGGATCTGTTTTTCATAGCCATTGTCTGTCGGGATATAGAAACGCTCATCCCGGATAGCGTCCGGCAGATACTGCTGCTTTACATAATTCTCCGGATAATCGTGCGCGTACTTATAACCGATGCCATGCCCCAGCTCTTTCGCGCCGCCGTAATGCGCATCCCGAAGATGCGGCGGAACCTGACCGGTATTTTCTCTTTTCACCATCTCCTGCGCCTTATCAATGGCCATCACACAGGCATTGCTCTTCGGCGCGCTCGCCACATAGGACGCCGCCTGCGAGAGGATGATCCTTCCCTCCGGCAATCCTACCCTTTCCACAGCCAGGGAAGCCGCCACTGCCACCTGCAGCGCCTGAGGGTCAGCATTTCCCACATCTTCCGAGGCACAGATCATAATCCTCCGGGCGATAAACTTCGGATCCTCCCCCGCGTCGAGCATCCGCGCCAGATAAAACACTGCCGCATCCGGATCCGTCCCCCGCATACTCTTGATAAAGGCGGAGATCACATCATAATGATTATCCCCGCTCTTGTCATAATTGACCGCTTTGCGCTGAATACACTCCTGCGCCACGTCAAGATCAATGACGATCTTCCCTTCCTCATCCGGCTCCGTGGTCATGACGCCAAGTTCCACCGCATTTAAGGCCGCTCTCGCGTCTCCTCCCGCCATCTCCGCGATAAAGGACACCGCCTCGTCCGTGATCACCGCGCCGTAAGCGCCCATCCCTCTCTCCGCATCGGAGACGGCGATCCGTATCAGTCCGGCGATCTCCTCTGTGGACAGCGGTTCCAGATGAAAGATCTTAGAACGTGACAACAGGGCGCTGTTCACCTCAAAATACGGATTCTCCGTGGTCGCTCCGATCAGTATGATCGTCCCGTCCTCCACATAAGGCAGCAGATAATCCTGCTGTGCCTTGTTAAAGCGATGTATCTCATCAATAAAGAGAATCGTCCGCTTGCCATACATTCCAAGCATATCTTTCGCCTGACTGACCGCCTGCTCCATGTCCTTTTTCCCGGAGGTGGTGGCATTCATCTGCACAAACTGCGCACTCGTGGTATTGGCGATAACCTTGGCCAGCGTCGTCTTTCCGGTTCCCGGCGGCCCGTAAAAAATCAGCGAGCTGATCTTATCCGCCTGGATCGCGCGGTACAACAGACGATCCTTTCCGATGATGTGCGACTGTCCCACCACCTCATCCAGTGTCCGCGGACGCATCCGCACTGCCAGCGGAGACTCCTGTTTTTTCCTCTCCATCCGCATATAATCAAACAAATCCATCGATTTTCTCTCCTGTTTCTTCTTATACATATGTTACTGCATCGCAGACACATTCCGGTCAGCGAAATACGGCAACCTGCTTTATCACACTGAGATCCCGGCCTGTCAGCAGTCGGCATCCTCCACACTCTGATTGAGCTTCCGGATGATGGCATAACCATCCTCCAGATCCACACGACTGTAGCAGCCCTGGTCAAAGACAAAATTCCAGTAACCTTCCGGCGGCAGTCCGAGACAGGCCGCCAGAAAATGTCCCAGCGTCCCCTTGTGGGCTACCAGAAGCACCGCTGTCTCCCGCCTGCTCTCTCCCGCCCGCCGTTTTATCTCCGAGAGGAACTGTTCCGTTCGCCTCCGGACATCGAGAAAGCTCTCTCCGCCCGGAATCCGGTAGCCGGAAAAATCCTGATTCCACGCACGCATCTCGTCCGGGTATCTGTTCATCAGTTCCGAATACGTGTATCCCTCAAAGATACCGAAATCCTGTTCGCATAATCTCTCATCCCGGCATAGTTCTATCATCTGCTCTCCCAGAATGATCTCCGCCGTCTCCACCGCCCGGCACAGAGGACTCGTCACCACAGCCGAAAACGAGATTTCCCGGAAAAACTGTCCAAGCATCCTCGCCTGCTCTCTCCCCTCGGGAGAGAGGGGGGCATCCGTTCTTCCATAATAGCAACCCCTCCGGTTCAGATCCGTCTCTCCATGACGTACCAGATAGATACGCATCACTGTCTCTTCCCTTCTTTATTTTTCTCTTCAATTCTGTCATTATAATGCCGGTAGGCATCGACAAGAGCGGCGATCCGCCTGATCTTCCTGTCAAACAGCCCGAGACGATAGAGGGTAATGACGATCGTTCCGACCAGAAGCGCCAGTATCATCCCGGCCACTCCCCGGAGCTTAAAGCCTGTATAGATGAGAAACAGGGTGGTCATCGTTCCCATACCGATGCTGTCACCAATGATCTTCGGCTGCAGAAGCTGCCTTGTCAGAAGACAGACAACGTAAATGATCAGCAGGATCAGTCCCTGCCGGAAATGACCACCGAAGAATACGATGACCGCCCACGGGATCAGCACCGTCCCCGTACCAAGAATCGGCAGAAGGTCGAGAAAGGCGATCAGCAGAGCAAGAAAGAGCGCATACGGATTCTGCAGGATCAACAGACCTGCCAGAAGGATCAGAAAGATCACGAACATGATCTTAAACTGTGCCAGCAGAAAACCTCCCAGAGCCGAAAACAGCCTGTCCTTGATCTTGCGCACATGTTCCTCCATATCTGCCGGAATCAACCGCAGAAGCTGCCCGGTGATCTTCTCCCGGTCCGCAATGAAAAAATAAGCGGCAAGAATCATCACCAGCGTGCCGACCAGTCCATTGGTGATATTGGCGGCCGCACTTCCCAGAACCTCCACTCCTTTCGGCGCAAAGTTATTCACCGCCGTTCCTGCCTGCAGAAGCAGATCGTTAAACGCCGTCTCTATCTGATTGCCAATATCTCCGGAAATAGGCGCGATCATATCATTCAATCTGCTGCTGATCATCTCGATCGTATTGCGGAAATAGCCATAATAAACCGGCGCATCCGACAGGAACGAGATCATCTCTCTCCCCAGCTTCGTGATCAGCAGATAACCAAGTCCCGCTATGATCAGAAGAACAAATATGATGATAAACGCTGATGCCCACTGTTTCTTCAACTTGATATGCTTCTCCAGAAAATTACACAGGGGCGATGCCAGCATTGCCAGTATCCAGCTTGCCACAAAGGGCCAGAAAAATCCGAGCAGTCTCGGAACGAGCAAGATAAGCAGCACGGCGCAGATAAGAAAAATCAAGATCTCCCCAATGATGTTCAAACCAATCTGCCATCTTTTCATGAATACACCTTCCAATCTTTTACATTTTATCCTTTTTGTATCAGTATAGCAATATCCCCCGGACATATCAACCCCCACCGGCCGATTTTTATTTCTGTACTTCTGTTTTTTCTCCCTGTGCAGGATCTTCTCCCGCTTCCGGGACCGGGGTCAGCCGATGATTCCTTCTATTATAATAATACACGGAATCCGATAAAATATCTACCGCGGACACAATGAAACGATTTGCCTCCGCCACCATCTTTATGAGAGGTTCCGGATCCGAAAACTCGCTGGCAGGAATGGCGATCAGTTCATGGATGCTGCTCGGCACGATATAAAAATCATCCCGGATCTTCCCGGCAAAGTCCTCCAGAAGATTATCATAGAGCAGCACCGTCGCCCCGTTGATCTGCTGTTCATTGGTCATGATATACATAAGCTTCCCCTTCTCCGCATCTTTCTCCTGCAAAAAAGAATCGATACAGCCAACCCGCGGCGGAAACAGACGGCGGGTATTCTCTCTGGCCACCAGCAGGAGTTCCTGCACGGAGACACCCCAGAGATCCAGCTCCCGGTTTGTGATAAGCGCTGTGGAAATACCGACGGAATCCGTATGGGCAAGCCAACGGAACGTCAATGCCAGATCGTACATCTGAATAAAGGGACAGTTGGTCAGAAGCTCCCGGTTTCTGTCATAATTGATCAGGCGAAAAATAATCCGGTTCTTCACATCCTCATAGCGCAGGACATCTACCTCATAGGAGGAGGCCCGTTCCATCGCCCAGCGATACTCCTGCCGGATCCTCTCAATGACCGTATCCATCTCCTCGCCCTTCTTATACTCTTCATAGAACTCTTCCAGATAAATACAGGGAGCGATCCCTTCCTCCTGCTCCCGGATATAAAGTCCCTGGTATGTAATCCCGTTATTTTTCTTCGTCTCCTTAACGTAGACGTCCGCCTGTTCCTTCCATCCGCATAAAATGTGTTCCTCAATATAATACTGGAACTCCTCAAAACTCATCATAATATAACCTCCTTTTAATTTTGATATTTTTTATTATACCATATTTGTAATTTATTTCCAGTAAAATATTATGTTTTTTTCTATTTTTCTGCTCATTTCACCTCAAACAGGCAGGAAACGGGACAGGTCCAGGGACAGATATCCCCTTTCCCATTCCCATCTCCTCCCCGTCTCATTTTCTGCGAAACGTGAAGCGCGCCTTAATACGCCTCTATTGAATTTTTTCCCATATACCGGTAAATCTTTCCTGTGTCTTTGTCCACATAATAAATCCCGATCTTCTCGTTGCCATCCGTCTCATACACAGAAAATGCATACCCTTCCGCTCCCGGGTCATTGCTGTTATAGGCTGTCAGTTCCTCCTTTTCCTCCCGCACTTCATAGTCGGCGCCGGCATTATCCTTCTTTAATTTTTCCAGCAGATAGGACTTTGCTTCCCCGTAAGAATCAAAGGAACCGCCGCCCAGATTATCAATCGCATCTCCGACACCATCTGCCACGTCATCTGCCGCATCTTCGGCTCCATCCGTCAGATCTTTCGCCGCGTCGCCCACATCTTCCACAGCATCCTTTGTCATATCGCCTGCATCTTCCACTGCATCTTTTGTCACATCGCCTGCGTCTTCCACTGCATCCTTTGTCACATCACCCGCGTCTTCCGCCGCATCCTCTCTGTCACCGGATGTGTCCGGCGTCTGGCCGGAATCCTGCACCTGCGTATTTTCCGTGGTCCTGTTGTCCTCTGTGGAAGCGCCGACACCACTGTCATCCTGCCGGTCCGTCTGGCTGCCGCACCCCGCCGTCAGACAGGCCGTCGCCAGGATAAATACAAGGATCATTGCACTTTTTTTCAGTTTCTTCTTAAAATTCTTCATATAAAATTTCCTTTCCGCAGCAAACATGTTCCGGACAAATCTTCTCCGTCCGCTGCCGTTTTGCCGCTGTTTTCCTGCCGGTACACTCCGTAGTATCCGCACATTTTTTCCCTCTATACGAAAGAATTTTTATTTTCATTTTGCTTCCTTTTTTCTGTTTTCTTTTCTGACAGCAAGGATTATTTTTCAGACTTCTGGTTATACTGGATAACAGAACACAGAAAGGAGTATCTATATGAAATGGATTGATTATACCGCTTTGACGCTCACGATCATCGGAGCGATCGTATGGGGCGTGATCGGACTTTTTCAGTTCAATCTGGTCTCCGCCCTCTTTGGAGAGTCCAGCTTTTTCAGCAGACTCATCTATGATCTGGTCGGTCTCTCCGGTCTTTACATGCTCACCATGTACGGACGTATCCGACAGGGACGGGAATAAGCCGGCAACACAAAAAACCCCTTTGCGGCAGCCGCCAGACAGCGGGTATCTTTACCGCAAAGGGGATTCTTTATGGATTTCTTCTAATTATAATTTGTATCGGATGATCATACGGACAGTACAGTTTCACAGAGCGTCTTTCACGCGCATCTGCAGCTCCTTGACCTTTCGCAGCGGCCAACCGACGATATCCGGCGCCAGCACAAAGGTAAGAGCGACCGCCAGAAGCAGGTAAACCGGAATCCAGAACGGGCCGCAATATGCACGGACAGCATCACAGAAACCAGAAAACATCATGATATAGAGAATCAAACGATGCCAGAAATAGATCTGCAGCGTATTTTTTCCCACAGCTTCCGCCCAGGCAAGCCGTCTTCCCGGCATCAGGCTGATGATCGCCACGCTGACGATCACCGAAATACCATAACAGAGCGCACGATGCTGCCATCCACAATTTGCCACCCGGATCAACGCATAGGCATTTCTTCCGGTAAACATACGGATGATTGAGAAAATGTCATCGATCCAGTAAAAGCTGACAAAAACCCCCGCTGCGATCACAAAAACAGAGAGCACCCGCACCCATCTCTTTCGGGTGAACGCGAAGACTGTCTCCGAATCCAGCAGATAACCGGCATAATAGAACGGGAAAAAGACCAGTATCCTCGACAGATACAAAAAACTTCCAATCTGCACTACATAACCTGCCAGAAGGGCAAGGAGTACGGAAACCGTAAGACAAACCTTCGGATTCCATTTTCTTATGCCAAAGGTGATCACCATGTAGGCAGCCATGGCAAACATATACCACGGTATCCCTGTATCCGTAAACAGGGAAAATACCGCTTCCTCCCCAAAAGCGACCTTGATCACATAGATACCAATCTTCAGAAGGTATCCGAGGATAATATAATACACCGGCTTATCCCATCGGAAGGGCCGTTCCTTCGTCCATCTCTTCTGCAATAGTCCCCCCACAAAAATAAACAGGGGCATGTGGTACGAATAAATGATAATAGACATGCTTCTCATAAAAGAGGAATCCGGATACTGGTTGACGAAATGTCCGATCACCACAGAGAGCATCAGAAAGCATTTCAGATTATCCCAGATACAGACCCTTTGATTTCCACTCATCGTTTCCCCTTTCCTGACACATTTGCTGCGTCAATAATGGTAGATTTGAAAGTTTATCTTCAAACTTTTTCCACCCAGAGCTTTTTTGCCCCTCGAATTATACGCTTGTACCACTATGATTGCAAGTAATTCTTTGGGGCTTTTTTATCATAAGCCTGCTTTTACACCAAACTTAAAAAAGTCAATAGAGCTTGGGAGTGCCGCGCCTCAATACTTGAAAGGCTCGACAGGGGTGCGTTATCTATTGACAAGCCTGAACGAAAATACCTTTACGATGAGGATACCAAAATTGTCAAAAAACTGCGTATAAAGCAGAAATTTTTCACCATGGACGAACAGACTAAAATAGAAAACCTGTATCAAAAGGACATGACAATGGCCGCAATAGCTAAATGCTATGGTTGCCATTGTAGCACAATCGGCAGAATTTTACGACGGAGAAATGTGCCAATCCGGTAATAATGGATCATCCCGCTACAGGCGACGAGACACTGGGCATGCGCATAAGTGAAATACGGTAGTAGAATCTGGCGGGCATTGTCCCGCCAGATTCTAATGTCTGTCTTTCATAGATTGCCGGAAACAAAGCGGCGGGGAGCGCTATTCTGCTCAGACTATTGCCGCACCAAATGGTACCGAGAAAACCGGAAAGTTACGGAGATCAGGACTTGACTTCTCCGGGCAAGAGAGTGATGAATGGTGGCAGGAGGTAAAGATTATGCGTATTGAAGAAATACCGGCTAGTCCGAAGAAGCCAAAGGTCACCCGCGTGGCAGCCTATGCCCGGGTTTCTTCCGATAAGGATGCCGCCTTCCACTCACTGGAAGCCCAGACGGAATACTACCAGAATTATATTGCGGCGCACCCGGACTGGGAGCTGGTTGCCATCTACTCAGATAACGGGATTTCCAGCAAGACCATCAATGAGATTGCCGCCATCCTAACGAGTATGGGCGTCCTGACGCCAGCAGGCAGAACCAAATGGAGCGTCAGCACTGTCCGTAGTATCCTCAGCAACGAGAAATACAAAGGTGAGGCCTTGCTCCAGAAAACCTTTACCGTAGACTATCTGACTAAAGAAGTCCGGAAAAACAACGGCGAGGTGCCATCCGTCCGTGTGCGCAATTCCCACGAGCCAATCATAGAACCAGAGGTTTTTGACCGGGTGCAGGAGATATTAGCAGAGTCCACCAAGCGCCGGGCAAAAGTACGCACCAAGCATCCTTTTGCCGGGAGACTCATCTGTGGCGACTGCGGCTCCTTTTATGGCCACAAAGTCTGGCGGCTGCGCAGTACGGGCGAACGTTATAACGTCTGGTACTGTAACCACAAGTACGATGGCGATAAGGCCTGCGAGTCTCCCAGACTCCGGGATGAGGAAGTCAAAGAGGCGTTTGAGAAAATGCTGCAAAAATATGGCGACTCAAATCCTGTCTATACCGATGAGAGGTGGAATAAGCTGGTGGAGTCCGTCAAGGTCTGCCGGGGCGGCCACCTGATCTTCACCTTAACGGAGGACAGGGTTGTGAAGGTTACGCTCTAAAGGCATTGATTACATCACGGCTTACAATGCTTATACACCGTAAAATAACATCAAAAACAATAGATAGCCACCGCTACCATTCTGTAATCACATTAATTAACGCTTGACAGACTCCTGAGACTTCACTATAATGATAATCGTAAAATTTGAGTGGACTTTTCCGGATTCGGTCATCTTTTTGCCACACAACTGTTCTGTAATAGTTGTGTGGCTTTTTTGTTGCCCGTATCTCGGAAATGTTGACAGAATGGAGGATGATTTTTTTATGGAAAACAACTTCTTATCTCTGATCAAGACGCGCCGCAGTGTAAGGGCTTATAAATCGGAGCCTGTCCCTTCCGAGGCGCTGGACGCTGTACTGGAAGCGGGGACTTACGCACCTACTGGCGGAGGACATCAATCTCCCACTATCATTGCAATTACAGACCCCAAATATAGACAGGAGATTGCAAAACTAAATGCAGAAGTGATGGGAAGCAATGCAGACCCCTATTATGGCGCGCCTGTCGTGATTTTGGTTCTGGCAGATGGCTCCGCAAGCACCTTTGTCGAGGATGGAAGCTGCGTTCTTGAAAATATGATGCTCGCTGCCCATGCCCTTGGTCTGGGAACCGTATGGGTGCATCGGGAACGTGAGATTTTTGACAGTGAAAAAGGCAAGGCTCTCCTGCGGGAGTGGAAGCTGCCGGAAACCTTGCGCGGCGTCGGTGCGATTGCATTGGGTTATCCAGCCCAGGAAGCCGGTCAACCCGCAGCACGCAAACAAAACTATATTGTTCGGATTTAATGTCCTGCTGTCCGGCGCAATGTTTTTGCGCCGGACAATTTGTGGAGAGGAGGGAAAGCATGCAGACCAATAATAAAATGGCGGTCGCTCCCGTTGGAAAGCTTATCTGGCAAATGTCGATACCGCCGCTGATGTCCATGTTCCTGCAATATTCCTATAACCTGATAGACAGCGCGTTTGTAGCGCGGCTGAGTGAGAATGCGTTGACGGCGGTTTCCCTGTCGTTTCCCATTACAACTCTGATGAACGCAGCTTCTATTTGGATCGGCGTTGGTGTGAATGTGTTGATTGCGGGGTATCTTGGACAGAAAAAGCAGGATGAGGCGAATGCCACCGTCACACATGGATTATTACTGGCCTTTGGAATTGGGGCTTTGCTCAATCTTCTGGCATTGCTGATTATGAAACCCTACTTTCGGGCATTCACCAGTAATGAAGAAATCTATCAGTTGAGTATTGCCTATATGGGTGTATGTTCGTTCATGCAAATCCCCAATATGGTGCATATCGCAATCCAGAAGATGATACAGGCCACCGGGAACATGATTGCTCCCATGTGGTTTCAGATTGCGGGCGTGGTGGTCAATTTTGTATTCGATCCCATCCTGATTTTTGGTATTGGTATTTTCCCGGCTATGGGAATCCGCGGTGCTGCGGTGGCTACTGTTGCGGGCTATTTGTTGTCCATGATTTTGGCGTTTGCTTTGCTGCTGGACAAAAAGCAAAAAGTGCAGATAAAAATCAAAGGCTTTCACTTGCAGAAACAGATGATCCGCCGTATTTTTGCCTTTGGCCTGCCATCTTTTATTATGAACGCCCTC